>JANJXT010000025.1 GCA_024708885.1 Thiobacillus sp. | reverse complement strand
AGACCGATCAGGCCGAGCGTGCGGCCCGGCAATTCGAAGCCGGCGAACTGCTTCTTGCCAGCCTCGGTCGCCTTGTGCATCGCCTCGTCGGTACCGGAAAGGCCTTCGACGAATTTCAGCGCCGGCACCAGGTTGCGCGCGCCCATCAGCATGCCGGCGATGACCAGTTCCTTCACCGCGTTGGCGTTCGCACCCGGCGCGTTGAACACCGGCACGCCGCGTTCGGAGAGCGTCTTCACCGGGATGTTGTTGGTGCCCGCGCCGGCACGGCCGATCGCCTGCACCGTCGCTGGAATGTCCATGTCGTGCATGCTGGCGGAACGCACCAGGATCGCGTCCGGTTCGGTGACATCGCCACCGACGACGTAGTGCTGCGGCAGACGCGCCAGCCCCTTGGCGGAGATGGCGTTGAGGGTGAGGATCTTGCGTGCCTCAGCCATGAGCTTTCTCGAATTCGCGCATGGTGTCGACCAGGGTGCGCACGCCTTCGACCGGCATCGCGTTGTAAATGGAGGCGCGCATGCCGCCGACCGAGCGGTGGCCCTTCAGTTGCAGCAGGCCGCGTTCCTTGGCGAGCTTGAGGAAGGCCTCGTCGAGCGCCGCATCCTTGAGGGTGAAGGGGATGTTCATCAGCGAACGGTTGTCCTTCGCCACCGGCGAGGCATAGAAGTCCGTCGAATCGAGGTAGCCGTACAGCAGGCCGGCCTTCTCGCGGTTGATCGCTTCCATGCCGGCAAGCCCGCCCTTCGCCTTCAGCCACTTGAACACCAGCCCCGCCGTATACATGGCGAAGGTGGGCGGCGTGTTGTACATCGAGTCGTTGTCGGCGTGCGTCTTGTAATCGAACATGGTCGGCGTGCCGGTCACGGTCTCGCCGATGAGGTCGTCGCGCACGATGACCAGAGTGAGACCGGCGGGGCCGATGTTCTTCTGCGCGCCGGCGTAGATGAGGCCGAATTTCGACACGTCCATCGGACGCGACAGGATGGTCGAGGACATGTCCGCGACCAGCGGGACGCTGCCGGTGTCCGGCGTCCAGAAGATTTCCACGCCGCCGATGGTCTCGTTGGGGGTGTAGTGCACGTAGGCGGCGCCGGGATCGAGCTTCCACTGGTCCTGCGCCGGCGCGTAGCTGAAGTTGCGGTCTTCGCTCGTCGCCACGACGTTCACCGCGCCATATTTCTTCGCTTCCTTGATCGCCTTCTTCGACCACTCGCCGGTGTTGAGATAGTCGGCGGAGGCTTTGCCGCGCAGGAGATTCATCGGCACCATGGCGAACTGGGCGGACGCGCCGCCCTGCAGGAACAGCACCTTGTAGTTGGCGGGAATGCCCATCACCTCGCGCAGATCGGCCTCGGCCTCCGCGGCGATGCCCATGAATTCCTTGCCGCGATGGCTCATTTCCATCACCGACATGCCCGAGCCGTGCCAGTCCACCATCTCGGCCTGCACCTGCTGGAGCACGTCCCTGGGAAGCACGGCGGGGCCGGCGCTGAAATTGTAGATCGTCATGATGGTCTTCCTCAGTCCTCTTCGTTGTCGGTTTCTGCCACTTTTTCCAGGCTGGTCAGGGTCTCGCCCTTGTCCAGGTTGATCAGCGTCACGCCCTGCGTCGAACGGCTCATGGCGCGAATTTCCTTCACCCGCGTGCGGATCAGCACACCGCCGGTGGTGATGAGCATGATCTCGTCGTCGGCCTTCACCAGCGTCGCGGCAACCACCTTGCCGTTGCGTTCGCTGGTCTGGATCGCGATCATGCCCTGTGTGGCGCGTGCGTGGCGGGTGTATTCGGCGATCGGCGTGCGTTTGCCGTAGCCGTTCTCGGTCGCGGTCAGGACGTAGTCGTTCTCGTCCTCCGCCACCAGCAGCGAAATCAGCTTCGCGCCCTTGGCGAGCTTCATGCCAATCACGCCGCGCGCGGTGCGGCCCATCGGGCGCACGTCGTTCTCGTCGAAGCGCACCGCCTTGCCGCTGTCGGAAAACAGCATGACGTCGTGGCGGCCGTCGGTGATCGACGCGCCGATGAGGAAGTCGCCCTCGTCCAGGCCCACCGCAATGATGCCGGCGGTGCGCGGCCGTGAGAATTCCGACAGCGGCGTTTTCTTGACGATACCGTTGGCGGTCGCCATGAACACGTAATGGTCGTCGTCGAAGGTCTTCACCGGCAAGAGCGCGTTGAGCTTTTCGCCTTCTTCCAGCGGCAGCAGGTTGACGATGGGCTTGCCGCGCGCGTTGCGCCCCCCCTGCGGCACGTTGTAGACCTTGAGCCAGTACATCCGCCCGCGGCTGGAGAAGCAGAGAATGTAGTCGTGCGTGTTGGCGACGAACATCTTCTCGATGAAGTCCTCGTCCTTGGTCCCCGCCGCCTGCTTGCCGCGCCCGCCGCGCTTCTGCGCGCGGTAGTCGTCCAGCGGCTGGGCCTTCATGTAGCCGCCGTGCGACAGCGTGACGACCATCTCCTCGGGCTTGATCAGGTCCTCCATCGACATGTCCTGCGCCTGTTCGACGATGGCGGAGCGGCGCGCATCGCCGAACTGCTCGCGCACCTGCGCCAGCTCCTCGCGGATGATCGCGGTGATGCGCAGCGGATTGGCAAGAATGTCCAGGAGGTCGGCGATCTTCGCCATGATCTCCTTGTACTCGCCGATGATCTTGTCCGATTCAAGGTTGGTGAGGCGCTGCAGCTGCATCTCGAGGATGCGCTGCGCCTGGATCTCGGAGAGGCGGTAGCCGTCGGCATGCAGGCCGAACTCGGGGCCGACGTTGGCCGGACGCGAATACTCCGGGTCGATGCGCGCGAGCATCTCCTCCACCATGGCCGATTTCCATGCCTTGGCGAGCAGGCGCTCCCTGGCGATGGCCGGCGTCTCCGACGACTTGATCAGCTCGACGATCTCGTCGACGTTGGCGAGCGCGACCGCCAGGCCTTCGAGGATGTGGCCGCGTTCGCGCGCCTTGCGCAGCTCGAACACGGTGCGGCGGGTGACGACTTCGCGGCGATGGCGCAGGAAGGCGTCGAGCATTTCCTTCAGGTTGAGCAATCGGGGCTGGCCGTCGATCAGCGCCACCATGTTCATGCCGAAGGTGTCCTGCATCTGCGTCTGCTTGTACAGATTGTTCAGGATCACGTCGGCGTTCTCGCCGCGCTTCAGCTCGATGTAGACGCGCATGCCGGACTTGTCGGACTCGTCCCTGAGGTCGGCGATGCCGTCGATCTGCTTTTCGCGCACCAGTTCGCCGATTTTTATCAACAAATTGGCCTTGTTCACCTGGTACGGCAGCTCGTCGATGATGATCGCCTGCTTGCCGCCGCTCTTGTCGAGGTCTTCGATATGGCAGGTGGCGCGCATCACCACGCGGCCACGGCCGGTGCGATAGCCGTCGCGCACGCCGGACAGGCCGTAGATGATGCCGGCGGTCGGAAAGTCCGGCGCCTTGACGATGGCGATCAGCGACTCGATGTCCGTCTCCGGAGCGTCGAGCAGGGTGGTGAGCGCCTCGCACACGTCGGTGAGGTTGTGCGGCGGAATGTTGGTCGCCATGCCGACGGCAATGCCGGACGAGCCGTTGATCAGAAGGTTGGGGATCTTCGTCGGCAGCACCAGCGGCTCCTGCTCGGAGCCGTCGTAGTTGGGGCCGAAGTCGACGGTTTCCTTGTCGAGATCGGCGAGCAGTTCGTGCGCGATGCGTGCCATGCGCACTTCCGTGTAACGCATCGCCGCTGCGTTGTCGCCGTCGACCGAACCGAAGTTGCCCTGGCCGTCGATCAGCGGATAGCGCAGCGAGAAATCCTGCGCCATGCGCACCATGGTGTCGTACACCGCGATATCGCCGTGCGGATGGTATTTGCCGATGACGTCGCCGACCACGCGTGCCGACTTCTTGTAGGCCTTGTTCCAGTCGTTGCCGAGTTCGTTCATCGCGTACAGCACGCGACGGTGCACGGGTTTGAGGCCATCGCGCACGTCCGGCAGCGCGCGCCCGACGATCACGCTCATGGCGTAATCGAGGTACGAACGCCGCATCTCCTCCTCGAGACTGACCGGGAGGGTTTCCTTGGCAAACTGTTCCATAGACCGGCTTGTATTTTGTGCAGACACTGAAGCACGCGATTTTAGCACGGCCGCCCATCCCGCCCGCCCCCGCGCCACCCCGGCCCGCCTTTGCCAAGGCCGGCGTAAACAGCGAGAATGCGGGCCACCATGAAAACCCCCGCCGACCTCGTTCTTCTGCCGCAATGGGTGGTGCCCGTCGAACCGGCGGGGACACTTTCCGACCATGCCGTCATGGTGCACGGCGGCACCATCCTCGACGTGCTGCCCGCCGACGCCGCATCCGCCCGCTACGAGGCCCGCGAAACCCTCTCCCTGCCTGGACACGCGCTGATTCCGGGGCTGGTCAACCTGCACGGCCACGCCGCAATGACGCTGCTGCGCGGCTTTGCCGACGACCTGCCGTTGATGGCCTGGCTCAACGAGTGCATCTGGCCGGCGGAGAAGCGCCACGTTTCGGAGGCCTTCGTGCGCGACGGCACGCTGCTGGCCGCGGCGGAGATGCTCGCCGGCGGCACCACCGCCTGCAACGACATGTATTTCTTCCCGCAGGCGGCAGGCGAGGCCTTCCTGCAGGCCGGACTGCGCGCCACGCTGGGGATGATCGCGCTGGAATTCCCCAGCGCCTATGCTGCCGACGCGGACGGCTATCTCGCCCGCGGCCTGGCGGTGCGCGACGCGCTCAAGGACGAGGCGCTGCTCACGTTCGCGTTCGCCCCCCACGCGCCCTACACCGTCTCCGACGCCACCTTCGCCCGCATCAACACCCTCGCCGAGCAGCTCGGCGTGCCGGTGCACTGCCACATCCACGAGACCACCGACGAAATCACCGAAAGCCTGCGGCAGCACGGCGTGCGTCCGGTGGAGCGGCTGGCGCGGCTCGGCCTTTTGGGGCCGAATTTCATCGGCGTGCATGCGGTGCATCTCGACGAGGCCGAAATCGATACGCTCGCCGCGCACGGCTGCCACATCGCGCACTGCCCCAGCGCCAACCTCAAGCTCGCCTCCGGCTTCGCACCGGTCGCCGGCATGCTGCGCGCCGGCGTCAACGTTGGACTGGGCAGCGATGGCGCCGCCAGCAACAACCGTCTCGACCTGTTCGCCGAGATGCGCCTGGCGGCCTTGCTTGCCAAGGGTGCGAGTGGCGACGCCGCAGCCCTTCCCGCCGCCGCCGCGCTGCGCATGGCCACGCTCGACGCCGCGCGCGCGCTCAACCTCGACGACCGCATCGGCAGCATCACGGCCGGCAAGCGCGCCGACCTTGTCGCCGTCGATCTGTCCGCACCGGCCTGCCAGCCTGTGTTTGACCCGGTGTCGCACCTGGTTTACGTTGCCGGACGCGAACAGGTCACCCACGTGTGGGTCGACGGCCGGCCGAAACTTCACCAGCGCCGCCTGGTCGATCTCGATACCGATGACCTCGCTGCGCGCGCCGCCTACTGGCGCGGCAAACTCACCGCACAAGGACAGTCATGAGCAACGTCGACACCGCCGAAATCGCCAAATTCTCCGAGCTCGCCCATCGCTGGTGGGATCCGCAGTCGGAATTCCGTCCCCTGCACGAAATCAACCCGCTGCGCCTGAAGTGGATCGATTCGCGGGCATCGCTTTCCGGCAAGAAGGTGCTCGACGTCGGCTGCGGCGGCGGCATCCTCACCGAGGCCATGGCCGGCGCCGGCGCCCAGGTTTCCGGCATCGACCTGTCGGACAAGGCGCTCAAGGTGGCCAGGCTGCACCTGCACGAATCCGGACGCAGCGTCGACTACCAGTTGATCTCCGCGGAAGACTACGCCGCGCAGCACGCCGGCGAATTCGACGTCGTCACCTGCATGGAAATGCTCGAACACGTGCCCGATCCCGCCTCGGTGGTCGCCGCCTGTGCGCGCCTGGTCAAACCCGGCGGGCGAGTCTTCTTCTCCACCCTCAACCGCAACGCCAAAAGCTACGTGTTCGCCATCATCGGTGCCGAATACCTGCTCAAACTGCTGCCGCGCGGCACCCACGACTACGCGAAGTTCATCACCCCCGCCGAACTCGCCCGCATGGCGCGCGAAGCCGGGCTCGACGTCGGCGAGATCACCGGCATGACCTACAATCCATTGAGCAAAATATACAAACTCGAGGCCGACACCAGCGTCAACTATTTGATGGCGGCACGCCGTGGCGACGATTGAAGCGCCGCGCTCTCCCCAGGAGGCAGCGGGGGCCAAAGCGGCGCTGCGCACTGATGGCACGATTCGCGCCGTGCTGTTCGACCTCGACGGAACCCTGGTCGACACCGCGCCCGACCTCGGCCACGCGCTCAACCTGCAGCGCGCGCGCCACGGCCTGCCGCCGCTTGCCGCTGCCGTCATCCGGCCGCAGGCCTCGCACGGCGCACGCGGCCTGATCGAACTGGGCTTCGACCTGCATCCGGACCATGCGCGGTTCGCCGGCATGCGCGAAGAATTCCTGCAGATCTACGCCGACAACCTGTGCCTGTATTCCCGGCCTTTCGCGGGCATCCTGGAACTGCTCGACGCGCTCGAGGCGCGCCATATTCCATGGGGCGTGGTCACCAACAAGCCGGCGCGCTTCACCGAGCCCCTGATGTCACTGCTCGATCTGGCCGAACGCGCCGCATGCATCGTCTCCGGTGACACCTGCCCCCAGCCCAAGCCGCATCCAGCGCCAATGCTCGCCGCCGCCGAGCTGTGCGGCACACGTCCCGGCGAATGCCTCTACCTGGGCGACGCCGAGCGCGACATCGAGGCCGCCCGCGCCGCCGCCATGCCCGCGCTGGTCGCCGCCTGGGGCTACCTCGGGGCCGACGACACCCCGCACGCCTGGGGCGCCCGCGCGCAGATCCGCCACCCCCTGGAAACACTCGAGCACCTCGGCTGAGATGGCCTACTACGCCGCCCTCAAACACCTGCATCTCACCACCATCGTCGTCACGCTGACGCTATTCGTCCTGCGCGGCATCTGGATGATGGCCGACTCACCCCGCCTGCAGGCGCGCTGGGCACGCGTGGTCCCGCACGTCAACGACACCCTGCTGCTTGCCAGCGGCCTCGGACTCGCAATCATGCTGGGGCAATACCCGTTCGTCGACGGCTGGCTCACCGCCAAATTCCTCGCCCTCATCACCTACATCATCCTCGGCACCCTCGCGCTCAAGCGCGGAAAAACGCGCGGCCAGCGCATCACCGCCTGGATCGCCGCCCTGCTGGTGTTCGGCTACATGGTCGCCGTCGCCCGTGCCCACGCCCCCTGGCCGTTCTGAAAGAATTTCGCACCCGGCGGAACTTTGCCCCGGTTCCTCGTTCTATGCAGTACACTTGCTGCAGCAACACATGGGGGCCGACCTGGCTTCGACGTGGGTCGCAAAGCAGATAAGGGCATACCGAGGGTCGGATGACCTCGTAAATCCAACCGAAAAAGCAATAGTCGCCAACGACGAAACCTACGCTCTGGCCGCTTAATTGCGCCAGACTCTGCACCAGTCAGCCTGCGGGCTGGGTCGGGTAAAACCGGCAGCAGAGTCACTTCAGCAGGATCGCGCTGTCCCGGGTGGCTTGGGCCAGCGTTAAATCAAGGCCACTCGCCTGAGGCGAGCCTGTTCGGCGGGCGCGCACCGGGTTAAAACCCAAAACACCGGACTAAGTATGTAGAACTTACTGTAGAGGACTTGCGGACGCGGGTTCGATTCCCGCCGGCTCCACCATATACAAGGGCTCGGATAATCTCCGGGCCCTTTTTCTTGCCTGAAATCCCCGCGCCACGCGGGGTTCCGGCCACTTGGGCTGCGGGTGGTCATCTGCCAAAACACCCTGTTTTCAGCGTTTCTGGCTCCAAGGCTGTCTCTATTCTCCGTTTGGCCTGCGGGTAGGCGCGGCTTTGGCTCTCGCAAAATCAACAACTTACGCACGGCGGTTCATCGTCAACCAAGGCGGCCGGTCAGGCATCCAACCTGCCACATTGGCACAATGGGAACCTATACGTTACCATTGAGTCCATGAGCTACCAGATCAAAGAACTACTGCTGGACGATGGCGACAACCCCTTCGCGGAGTGGTTCGGGTCGCTGGAGGCCGTTGCCGCCGCCAAGGTACGCGTAGCCGTCAGCCGGATGGAACAGGGCAACCTGTCTAACGTCGAGTGGTTTCACGGCATCGGGGAATACAAGATCGATTGGGGGCCGGGGTTGCGTGTTTATCTCGCCAAAGACGGTCTGAAAATCATCATCCTGATCGGTGGCGGCACCAAGAAGCGTCAACAGCAGGACATCGACCAAGCGTTGGCGCTGTGGGAAGACTACAAGCGCCGCAAGGCATCAACCCAGAAAGGAAAGTGAACATGGCACTGACCCGTGATTTCAAAGAGACCGTGGCCGCGCGCGTGCAGAACGATCCGGCCTTTGCACAGGCGCTTCTGGACGAGGCCATCACCCTGTTTGTCAATGGCGAACCGGAGTCGGCCAAGCTGATCCTGCGCGACCTCGTGAACGCCACGGTCGGCTTCGAGGCGCTGGCCGAGGAAATTCACAAACCGGCCAAGAGCCTACACCGGATGCTCTCGCAATCGGGCAACCCGACCATGAGCAACATCTCGGCAGTGTTTGCGGCCATCAAGCGTGCGCTCAAGGTCGAGGTGCACACCCAGATCGTGATGGCCTGACTTTCAGGCATCAAACGCCATCACCACCTCGCGCTGCGCTACCCAGTCGGTCGGGAGTGGATTACCACCCGAGGTTACCGGTTACCACCTGATCGCAAGAGTTCGGTTTGACTTGGCTTCTGCCTGCCACAGCGCGTTCATGGACCTGTCTCAAGCACAGGAGCATTTGAAATGATGGACACCCCCAAAGGCAGCATCTCGGCCCAGCTTGCCGTGCTGCCGTCCCTGCCCATGGCCGAGCTCTGGGCGCTATGGGATCAACACTTTCCCCGGCGGCCCAGCCATCGCAATCGCCATTACGTGGAATCGCGTCTGGCCTATTCGACTCGATCGAGGAAGTGCAGGAATCGGCCATCTCCCTGATGGCACTGGCACATCCAATTCAGCAGTCTTGCTGTAGGACTAAAAAAGAACTATATTTAGTCTTGTTAAGTCTGGAGCACAGCCATGCGCTACTCATCACAAGTCAAGCCGATCAGCTATCTCAAAGCCAACGCAGCCGAGGTTTTGACGCACCTCACGGAGCAGCGTGAACCTATGGTCATCACCCAAAACGGTGAGGCCAAGGCTGTCCTGCAGGACGTCGCCTCGTTCGAAGAGACGCAAGAAACACTGGCCTTGCTAAAAATCCTTGCGCTGGGCAATCAGGATGTGGCCGCTGGTAAGGTCAAACCCGTGGCCGACGTCGTTGCCCGCCTCCGTGCCAAGCGAGCCTCAGTCTGATGGCAGGCACATCTGCCAAGTTTGAGGTCTTGCTCACCGAGGGTGCGGAGCAAGACTTGGAGGCCATCCATGATTACATCTCCGAATTCGACTGCGTCGCCAACGCCAACTATGTGTTGGATGGGTTGATGTCCGTTGTGGAAAGTCTGTCGAAATTCCCGGAGCGCGGCAGCTATCCGAAGGAGCTGGTCAGCCTTGGGATCAAAGAATATCGCCAGACCTTCTTTAAACCCTACCGCGTGATCTACCGTGTCACAGGCAGCCAAGTAATTATTTACCTGATTGCGGACGGACGCCGTGACATGCAATCCGTACTCGCTCGTCGCCTGTTAGGCGCTTGACCCGCAGCAGCCCTCGCCAGTGCTCATAAGCTCGGGAGGTCAGTCAGCACTTGGTCAACCGTCCACCACCATCCACAAGGGCTTGGAAAATCTCCAGGCCCTTTTTCTTGCCCGAAATCCCCGCGTGGCGCGGGGTTCTGGCCGATGGGCTTGCGGATGCCGCCTCGCCGTTCGGTCCCAAAATCGGCGTTTTTCGGGCGTTTTCCCTGCCAAGAGCCGTCTCTGTCTCTGTTTGACTTGCGGGTAGGCGCAGCCCAGAGCCGCCAAAATCAAGCACTTGCGCGCCCCGGTTCGCTGGCAACCGTGCCCGCCGGTCAAGCATCGAACCGCGCCTGCACCGAGAGCACGCCAGCAAGACCGCGGTGCGCGTCATCGACTTCATGGACACCGGGCATCCGGCCCTGCTGCGGATGTGGGACAAGCGCCAGCATGGCTATCGGGCGATGGGGTATCTCGTCGATTCGGGTACGCCGACTGCAGAACATCTTGCGTGGTGATGTTGGCTGGACAGGATATCGGAGAACAGAGGTAAACATACTATGCCACTTGGTGGCACAATGAAATCGATGACGCGAGTATTCAAAACCCGCCACTTCCAGCGATGGATGCGCAAGACGGAACTCACCGAGCCGCAGGACTACGACGCCGCGAAGGTCAAGGCGCTGCGCGAGCGGCTGAACCTGAGTCAGGCCGTGCTGGCCAGTTTGTTGAACACCAGCACGTCCACCGTCCGGAAATGGGAGGTGGGCGACAAGCACCCCAGCGGGCCGTCGCAGAAGCTGCTGGACATTCTTGAGCGCAAAGGACTGTAAGCGGTTCTTTGATCCGTCCATTGCCGCCCACGCCCGCTGCATTGCTATTCAAGCGACAGAGACGGCATTGAACCGGCACCCCCATTCGCGCGCTGAACGATCAGGAAGCCAGGCTTATCGGGGCGACAGCCGTCGCAAATGGAGCAATGGCAGCTTCACTTACCCTGATTACCCAGCCGTGCGAAGGTCGCTTCCTTCATGCCAGGCCACCCGGTTGCGCCAAACATGTTAGAATGTTCGACTTTGTCCAGACCACGACACGGTCTGGCGGTTTTTCCGATTGGATGGGGGGTTGGGCCATGCAAGGGCTTCATCTGACAGCTGATCTGTACGACTGCCGCGATGCTGGAGGTCTGTTGACCGATGCGAACGAACTAGCGGAGCTGTGTCGACAGCACACGACCGGTGTGGGACTCACACTCGTCGATGAGAAGTGGTATCCATTTCCGCCGTACAACGGCCAGCCGGGTGGCGTGACCGGCATGCTGCTGCTGGCGGAATCGCACATCGCGGTTCATACGTGGCCGGAGCGCAGCGCGGTGACGCTCGACGTCTACGTCTGCAACTTCACCAGCGACAATTCGATGAAAGCGGAGACGTTGCTGCGCGAGATCGTCGCGCGATTCAACCCTGCGCGTTCGGAAATCCATCGACTCGAGCGCGGCAGCGAGCAGCATCCGCCTGCAGAAACCTTGCTTGAGCCACTCGACCACACGGGTGAAGCGGTTTACGGCTACGTCAGCAGCGAGCGTGTGGTGACGCGCCGCAGCCGCTACCAGACGATCGAAGTGCTGCGCACGCCGCGTTTCGGCACGGCGCTGCGTATCGACGGACACTTCATGACTTCGGAAGGGGACGAGTTCTTCTACCATGAAGCATTGGTGCACCCGGCCGCGGTGGCGCACGGTTCTCCGCGCCAGGTGCTGATCATCGGCGGCGGCGATGGCGGTGCGGCCGAGGAAGTTCTGAAGCACCGCAGCGTGGAGCGCGTGGTGCTGGCCGAACTCGACGGCGAAGTGATCGAAGTGGCGAAACAGCACCTGGAGCGTGTGCACCGCGGTGTGTTCGACGATCCGCGTCTGGACGTGCGCGTCGGCGACGGGCTGGCCTATGTTGCCGAAACGAGCGACCGCTTCGACCTGATCCTGCTGGACCTCACCGACCCGGAAACGCCGGCGGGCTCGCTCTACACCGAGGCGTTCTTCCACTCGTTGACCGCCGTGATGAATCCGGGCGCGGCGATCGTGCTGCATACCGGCACGCCGATTTTCGAGCCGGAGCAGGTCCGCGACATCGTGGCGCGCTTGCGCCGCGTGTTTGCACAGGTGCAGTGCTACGGCCTTTACATCCCGTTGTACGGGACGTATTGGGGTTTCGCTGTGGCCTCGGATCGCCTGCGGCCGACAGCGGTTGCCGCGGAAACCATCAGCGCCCGCGCGGCGACCCTGCCGGATCTCCAGTATTACAACGCAGAGGTTCACCATGCCTTGTTCGCGCTGCCGAACTATTACCGGGCGCTGGTTGCACCGGCGGCGACCGAAATGCCGGCAGCCTGGCGGCACGCTGCCAAGGCCTAGCAGCCTGTCGGACTTGACGTAGAGGTTCGCCCCCTCCCGCCAGCCTCGGCCATGACGACGACGCACGACACGACCCGCATTGACGATCTGCGCATCAAGGCGGTGCGCCCGCTCATCACGCCGGCGCTGCTGGCGGAGCGCCTGCCGGCCGATGTGATGGCGCAGGCGGTCGCGGGGGCCGGGCGCACGGCGATCTCGCGCGTGCTGCACGGCGACGACGACCGTCTCATCGTGATCGTCGGCCCCTGCTCGATCCATGACCACGATCAGGCGCTGGAATACGCGCGCCGGATCAAGGCGCAGGCCGACGCGCTGGCGCCCGATCTGATCGTGGTGATGCG
>JANJXT010000063.1 GCA_024708885.1 Thiobacillus sp. | reverse complement strand
ACAGAGACACAGAGAACAGCGAGCAAAAACATACGCTTGCATTCCTGCCGCGGTTCACCCGATGGATGAGTGGGAAAAAATGCGGAGAAGTCCCGTTTTTCGGGTTTCTCTGTGCCTCTGTGTCTCTGTGGTGCGGAATTTGGGTTTATTCCGTCATCGCGAGGCCCGAAAGGCCGTGGCGATCCAAAGTTCGTTGATTTCTCGAACATTCTGTATTGCTTCGCTACGCACGCAATGACCAATTTTGATTTAATCAGCGATTCCTTAGGCTGTAGATAAAGATATCGTCAAACCTTTGTGGATAACGAAAAACCGACCTGACAGGGTGGCTTTTCTAAATTCTTCCAAAATCCAGCGTTTTTGTAAAAATCCAATGGAACCCTACACGCTTACACATCCAGATTCCGCACCCCCAGCGCGTTGCTCTCGATGAAATCCCGCCGCGGCTCGACTTCGTCGCCCATCAGCGTGGTGAAAATCTGGTCGGCCGAGATGGCATCCTCGATCTGCACTTTCATCAGGCGGCGCACTTTCGGGTCCATGGTGGTTTCCCATAATTGCTCGGGGTTCATTTCGCCCAGACCCTTGTAGCGCTGGATGCTCATGCCGCGCTTGACCTCGCCGAGGAACCAGTCCATGGCTTCGCGGAAACTGCTCACTGCGCTTTCCTTCTCGCCGCGGCGCGCACGCGCACCGGGGCCGATGAGGTCGCGCAAGAGATCGCCGACCTTGACCAGTTGGGCGTAGTCGCCGGTATCGAGGAGGTCGGCTTCGAGGAAGCTGACGTGGACGTTGCCGTGCGCGTGGCGGGTGATGCGCAGGCGGTGGCTGTCGGCTTCGGCGATGTACTCGGCCGCGACCTCGAATTTGTTCGGATCGAGCGCAGCGCCCAGGCTCGCCTCGGCCAGCATGGCCGCGCCGCTGTCGGCAAGCGACAGGCGCGGAATCCGCATCAGCGCCTGCAGCACGTCGTCGGGCAACAGGCGCCCGAGGCGCTCGGCCACCGCTTCCGCGAGGAAGTATTCGCGCGCCAGGCTTTCCAGCGCTTCGCCGGCAATCGGCATGGCGCCTTCCATCGGCGTGAGCACCGCGTCCTTCATGGCTTCGGCCATGAGATGCTCCTTCAGCGCGTGCTCGTCCTTCAGATAGCGCTCGGAACGGCCGTGCTTGACCTTGTACAGCGGCGGCTGCGCGATGTAGATGTGGCCGCGCTCGACGAGCTCGGGCATCTGCCGGTAGAAGAAGGTCAAGAGCAGGGTGCGGATGTGGGCGCCGTCGACGTCGGCGTCGGTCATGATGATGATGCGGTGGTAGCGCAGCTTGTCCGGGTTGTAGTCGTCCTTGCCGATGCTGGTGCCAAGCGCGGTGATGAGCGTGGCGATCTCCTGGCTGCCGATGACCTTGTCGAAACGCGCACGCTCGACGTTGAGGATCTTGCCTTTCAAGGGCAGGATCGCCTGGAACTTGCGGTCGCGGCCCTGCTTGGCGGAACCGCCGGCGGAGTCGCCCTCCACCAGATACAGCTCGGACAGCGCGGGATCCTTTTCCTGGCAGTCGGCGAGTTTTCCGGGCAGCCCGAGGCCGTCCATCACACCCTTGCGTCGTGTGATTTCCCGCGCCTTGCGCGCGGCTTCGCGAGCGCGTGCGGCCTCTACGATCTTGCCGCACAGGAGCTTGGCGTCGGTGGGATTTTCCAGCAGGAACTCGGCGAGCTTCTGGCCGACGATTTCCTGCACCACCGGCTGCACCTCGCTCGATACCAGCTTGTCCTTGGTCTGGCTGGAGAACTTGGGCTCGGGCACTTTCACCGACAGCACGCAGGTGAGGCCTTCGCGCATGTCGTCACCCGTGGTTTCGACCTTGGCCTTCTTGGCGAGCTCGTTTTCCTCGATGTACTTGTTCAGCACGCGCGTCATCGCCATCCGAAGGCCAGTGAGATGGGTGCCGCCATCGCGCTGCGGAATGTTGTTGGTGAAGCACTGCACCGTTTCCGAATAGCTGTCGTTCCACTGCATGGCGACCTCGACGATCATGCCGTCCTTGTCGCCGACCGCGTGGAAAACCTTGGGGTGCAGCACGGTCTTCACCCGGTTCATGTATTCGACGAAGCCCTTCACGCCGCCGGAATGCGCGAAGTTCTCACTCTTGCCGTCGCGGTGGTCGATGAGTTCGATCTTGACACCGTTGTTGAGGAAGCTGAGCTCGCGGATGCGCTTGGCAAGGATGTCGAAGTGATACTCGATGTTGCCGAAAATCTCGTCGTCGGCAAGGAAATGGACTTCGGTGCCGCGGTTGCTGGTCTCGCCGACGATGCGCATCGGCGAGACTTCGACGCCGTTCTGCACCTCGATGACACGGTCGACGACCTTGCCGCGGTTGAATTCGAGCGCGTGCTTCTTGCCGTCGCGCCGTACCATGATCTTCATCCACTTCGACAGGCCGTTGACGCAGGACACGCCGACGCCGTGCAGGCCGCCGGACACCTTGTAGCTGTTCTGATTGAACTTGCCGCCCGCGTGCAGCACGGTCAGCACGATCTCGGCGGCGCTGCGCCGGGGCTCATGCTTGTCGTCCAGCTTGACGCCCACCGGAATGCCGCGGCCGTTGTCCGAAACCGATATCGAATTGTCGGGATGGATGATGACCTTGATGTCGTCGCAGTAGCCGGCGAGCGCCTCGTCGATGGCGTTGTCGAGCACCTCGAACACCATGTGGTGCAGGCCGGTGCCGTCGGACGTATCGCCGATGTACATGCCGGGGCGCTTGCGCACCGCCTCCAGCCCCTCCAGCTGCTGGATGCTGTCTTCATCGTACCCGCCGTTCGCGGAATCGGGTGCTGCCTTCTCGGACTTCTTGCTCATGCTGTGGCGCCCGCAAGGGCGTATTCCTGTTGGAGTTTGCGTCGATCGTGCCGGATCGTCAGATACGCATCGGCATCACGACATACTTGAAACCGGGCTCACCGGCGCTCGTGATGAGCATGCTGCTGTTGGCGTCACCCAGCGACAGGGTGACCGTGTCGCTGTTCACCGCGCCCATGCCTTCGAGCAGGTAATTGACATTGAAGCCGACATCGATCGGATCGCCCTGATACTGCACCTCGATCTCGTCGGCTGCTTCTTCCTGTTCGTTGTTGTTGCACACGATGCCCAGCGTGTTTTCGCTCAGCACCAGGCGCACGCCGCGGAATTTCTCGTTCGACAGGATCGCAGCGCGCTGCAGAGCCTGCATGACACCCTGGCGGTTGGCTTCGAGCCGGCGCGGCTGCTCGGCGGGGATCACGCGCTGGTAGTCGGGAAATTTGCCGTCGACAAGCTTGGATACGAGCTCCGTATGCGGCAGGGTGAATGTTACCTGATTCGCACCGATGCGCAGTTCGACGGCTTCGTCGACATCGCCGAGAAGCTTGTTGAGTTCGAGCACCGTCTTGCGCGGAATGATGATCTCGCGCGCTTCGCACGCTTCGTCGAGCTCGGTTTCGGCGTAGCTCAGCCGGTGGCCGTCGGTGGCCACGACGCGCAGCTGTCTGCCGTCGAGCACCAGCAGCATGCCGTTCAGGTAATAGCGGATGTCCTGGCTTGCCATGGCGAACTGCACCAGATGCAGCAGGCGACGCAGGCTCTTTTGCGGAAGCTTCAGTGAAGACCCGAGTCCGACGCCGGTTTCCACGCGCGGATAATCCGCCGCGGGCAGCGTCTGCAGCGTGAAGCGCGACTTGCCCGCGCTCAGCACGACCTGGCTGTCCTTGCCGTCGAGCTTGACGCGCACGTTCTCGGGCAGAGCACGCACGATGTCGAACAACTTGCGCGCGGCGATGGTGATGGCGAAATCCTCGCCCTGGGCTTCGACGTCGATTTGCGTGCTGACCTGCAATTCGAGATCCGTGGCAAGGAAGGTGAGGGTGCCGCCCTTGCGCTCGATGAAGAGATTGGACAGGATGGGCAGCGTCTGGCGTCGTTCGACGACGCCCACCACATTCGAGATGGCTGCCAGCAGTGCGTTGCGTTCGCTTTGTACCAATAGCATTGATCTATACCTGGAAATCGTAATTAAGGGCGTCCGAATCGGTGTACAAGTTTTGTTGCTCCGTGGGATCAAGGGCTTGCGCCATTATCGACCTGTGGACAAACGCGGGGCAAGACGGGAGAGCCGGGGATGGTTTGGGGTGGCATGGTGACGTTTCGCGACTTGTCCACATTTCGTCCTCAGCCTGTCAGCGTTTGCAGCAACACCAGGTAGTCGCGCCCGATGTCGACTTCGGTTTCACGCAGTTCGGCAACCTTGCGGCAGGCGTGGATGACCGTGGTGTGATCGCGCCCGCCGAAGGATTCGCCGATTTCGGGGAGGCTCTGGTTGGTCAGTTCCTTGGCCAGGGCCATGGCGATCTGGCGTGGCCGCGCGAGGTTGCGCGTACGTTTTTTCGAATACATGTCGGCGACCTTGATCTTGTAGTAGTCGGCGACGGTCTTCTGGATGTTCTCGATGGAAACAATGCGCGAAGTCGAGGCAATGAGGTCGCGCAGGGCTTCCTTGACGAGTTCGAGCGTGATCGGTTTTTCGTGGAAGCGCGAGAAGGCGATCACGCGCTTCAACGCACCTTCGAGTTCGCGCACGTTGGAACGGACCTGCTTGGCGATGAAGAAGGCGACGCTTTCCTCCAGGCGGACGTTTTCCGTCTGTGCCTTGGCCAGAAGGATGGCGACGCGCATCTCGAGTTCGGGCGGCTCGACCGCCACGGTGAGGCCCCAGGCGAAACGTGACTTCAGCCGGTCGTCGAGGCCGGTGATTTCCTTGGGAAAGGTGTCGCAGGTGATGACGATCTGCTTCTTGTTTTCGATGAGGGAGTTGAAAACGTAGAAGAATTCTTCCTGGGTGCGATCCTTCTTGGCGAGGAACTGGATGTCGTCGACCAGCAGAAGATCGAGCGACATGTAGCGGCGCTTGAGATCGTCGAACTGCTTGTTGAGATAGGCTTTCACCACGTCGTCGACATAGTCGTTGGCGTGGATGTAATTGATGCGTGCAGCCGGGTTGTTCTTCAGCACGTTGTTGCCGATGGCCTGCAGCAGATGGGTCTTGCCCAGGCCGACGCCGCCGTAGATGAACAGCGGGTTGTAGGCGTGGCCGGGATGTTCCGCGATCTGCAGCGCCGCCGCGCGCGCGAGCTGGTTGGCGCGGCCGGAAACGAAGCTGTCGAAGGTGAAGGCCGAATTGATACGCAGGCTGGGCTGGGCGGGCGCGGTTGCGACAGGCGCCGGGGCCGGCATGGGTGCGCCGGGCTTTTCGGGCGCGCGCGGCTGCGCAGGTTTCTTGCCCAGTGCGTAGGTAATGGCGACAGGATGGGCGTAAAACTCCTGCGCCCAGCCGTCGATGTGCTCGGCGAACTTTTCGCGCACCCAGTCCATGACGAAGTGGTTGGGCGCGAGGATGCGGACTTCCGCGCCGGCGTCCTCGAACACGAGCGGCTTGATCCAGGTGCTGAACTGCTGCTGGGTCAGGCTGGCGCGAAAGCGCTCTTGGCAGAGATCCCAGAAGGCATTCATCATGTGGCAGCAGACGCGGCGAACGGCTCGGAGGACAAACCCGAATACTACCCCGCTTCGGCCAGGTTATCCACAGGCAGTGCGCCCGTGCTTGACAGCGGTGGGGCGGGACGGGTCTAATAAACGGTTTTTCAACGGATTTTTTGTTCGCGGCGGTCGTGGCGCTTGGCGTCACCCGGCGCTGCCCCGAGAGGATCATCATGAAACGCACTTATCAGCCTTCCACCATCCGCCGCAAGCGTACGCACGGTTTTCGCGCACGCATGAAGACCAAGGCTGGCCGCGCGGTGATCAACGCGCGCCGCGCCAAGGGCCGCGCCCGTCTCGCCGTCTGAACAGCGCCCCACGCAGGCGGGCGGAGGGCGTGCGCCTGCGCGAGGCACGCCTGACGCGGCCCGCCGAATTTGCGCGGGTGTTCGCCGAAAACCAGCGCGCCCGCAGCGACACCCTGCTGGTGCTGGCACGCCCCAACGGACTGGCGCACGCGCGGCTGGGCATGGTCATCAGCAAGCGGCTGCTGGCCCGGGCGGTCGATCGCAACCGGGTGCGGCGCTGTGTGCGCGAAACCTTCCGCCTGCTGCTGCCGCACCTGCCGGCCTGCGATTTCGTCGTGCGGCTGATCGCACGGCCGCAGCCGGGCAGGGAAGCGCATGATCTGGGACGCACCTTCGAACGTGCCGGCCAGCGCGCACTGGCGAAGTGGCCAGCCGTTGCAGCGTCTCCTTCCAACTAGACTCAAGCTCGTCTCATGGACAACCAGCGGCTGATTCTCTTCATCGTTTTTTCGTTTTCGCTGCTGCTCCTGTGGGAAAGCTGGCAGAAGACGCATGCGCCAGCGCCAGCAGCGCCGGCGGTCACAGCGGCGGGGGAGGCATTCGTGCCGACGCCGAGTGCGGCGCCCACGCCCGCCGCGACGGCGCCGGTGCCAGCGAGCGGCTTGGCGCGCGGCGCGCGCGCCGAGGTCGAGACCGACGTACTGCACGCGACCATCGACGCCAACGGCGGCGATCTGCGCGCGCTGCAGCTGCTGAAGTACCGCGAAACGGAAAACAAGGAACACGTGTTCGGCCTCTTCGAGGACGCACCGGGTCGGCCGTATGTGGCGCAATCGGGCCTGGTGGGGCAGAACGTGCCGACGCACCGGAGCGTGTTCGAAGTGCGTCCCGGCACGTATCGGCTGGACGGCAATGCGAACGAGGTGGCCGTGCCGCTGGTCTGGCAGGATCCGGCCACCGGCGTGCGGGTCGAGAAAACCTGGGTGTTCCGGCGTGGCAGCTATGAGGTGGAACTGAAGACCCGCGTGGTCAATGGCGGTACGCAGGCCGTCGACCTCACGCCGTATTACCAGTTCACCCGTCACGGCCAGGCGCCGCGCGGCGAATCCTTCTTTCTGTATACGTACACGGGGCCGGCCCTGTATACCGAGGCGACGAAATTCCAGAAAGTCGCATTCAAGGACATCGAAGCGGGCAAGGCCGACCATGCGAAGAGCGGCACGGATGGCTGGGTGGGCATGGTGCAGCACCATTTTGTTTCCGCCTGGCTGCCCGCAGCGAAACAGAAGCGCGAGTACTACACGCGGGCACTTGGCAACGATCAGTATGCGGCCGGTGTGATCATGCCGGAAGGCCAGCTTGCTCCGGGCCAGGAAAAGTCCTTCACCATGCTGCTGTACGCCGGTCCGCAAGATCAGACCGTGCTGGAAAAGATCGCGCCCGGCCTCGACCTGGTACGCGACTATGGCTGGCTCACGCCGGTCGCCTACCCGATCTTCTGGTCGCTCGAAAGGATCGAGCGGCTGGTGGGCAACTGGGGCTGGGCGATCATCATTCTCACCATCCTCATCAAACTGGTGCTGTATCCGCTTTCGGCCGCGGGCTACAAGTCGATGGCGAAGATGAAGAAGCTCACGCCGCGTCTGCAGCAGCTGAAGGAAACCTATGGCGACGACCGCGCCAAGCTGCACCAGGCGATGGCGGAGATGTACAAGACCGAGAAGATCAATCCGCTCGGCGGCTGCCTGCCGATTGTGGTGCAGATTCCGGTGTTCATCGCGCTGTACTGGGTGCTGCTGGCGGCGGTGGAAATGCGCGGGGCGCCGTGGCTCGGCTGGATCACCGACCTTACGGCGCCGGACCCGTGGTATATCCTGCCCATCCTCATGGGGGCGACGTCGATCTTGCAGGTGAAGCTCAATCCGCAGCCGATGGATCCGATGCAGGCACGGATCATGATGATCATGCCGGTCGCGTTCACCGTGATGTTCGTGTTCTTCCCGGCCGGCCTGGTGCTCTACTGGGTGGTCAACAACATCCTGTCGATCGCGCAGCAGTGGGCGATCAACCGGCAGGTCGAAGGCGGCGCGGCAAAAACGGGGTGATTGTTGATGTGGCCGAAAGGCCGGACTGAGGTCCGGCCTGCGGTTCGAACTAAACGAGGGCGAGTTCGAACAGCGTGTCCAGCGGCTGCGGCGTGTGCACCCAATAGCCCTGCACGTAGTCCACGCCAATGTCCTTGAGCCAGGTGTAGGTCGCTTCGCTGTCCACATACTCGGCGATGACCTTGAGACCGAGCGCGTGCGCGACATCGACCATCGAGGCGGTGAGCGCCTGATCGGTGGGATTGTCGAGCAGGCCGCGGATGTAGACGCCGTCGATTTTCAGATAATCCAGCGGCAGGCGGCGCAGGTAGCCATAGGAGCTGTAGCCGCTGCCGAAATCGTCGAGCGCGGTGCGACACCCCATCTCGCGCAGGCGGCGCAGCGACGCGACGGCCGTGTCGAGGTTGCCGATGGCGACCGTTTCCGTGACTTCGAATATCAGCCGGTCGGCAAGGTGCGCATAGTCCCCAAGCACGTGCAGCATGGTGTCGACGTGCGCGGTATCGACCAGGCTCTGCCCCGACAGATTGATCGAAAGGCCGCTGAGATGGCCGAGGGCGCCGGCATGGTCGTCCATCCACGCAAGCGCCGAGCGCAGCACCCAGGCGTCGAGGTGATGGATTTGGTCGTTCTGCTCGGCCATGACGACGAAACTCTGCGGCGTATGCGGCGGGTCGAGGTCGTCGCGAATGCCGAGAAGGATTTCGTAGTGGGGCAGCGCATCGTCGGTGCACGGGCGAATCTCCTGGGCGCGCAGGAAGAGCGCATCGAACGGCAGCGCTTCAAGGCGACTGGCGGGCTCGGGGATGCTGGCGAGGCGGGCGGTGTCGAACACATTGGATTTTCGCGCAGCACTGCATGCCTGGTTGACGTGGCGCAGCACGTCCGAGGGCAGGGCCGCGTCGGTGGGTGCGAGGATGGGCAGCACCGTACCGCGCATGTTCCAGTCGGGATGCAGGGCTTCCATGTCCGCATGGAGCCGGGCGAGGCGTTCCCCGAGCCGCTGCGGTGACTGCGGACGGAACAGGGCGAGGAAGGAGACGTCGTTGAGGCGGCCGCATTGCTCGCCAGACTCGAGCGCGGCGTGCAGGGTCTCGCCGGTACGCTGGCGCAGGACGGCAAGCGTGTCTTCATCGAGCCCGGAATGACCCAGGCGCAGGGACGGGATCTCGATGAGTGCGCAATAGGGCGGCGGCTGCGTGACCGGATGCTCGAGGATGCGTTCGAGTTCGTCGATGAGCGCGTTGCGGTTGAGGCAACCGGTGCTGGTGTCCTGCCAGGTGGCGGCATGGATTGCGTGCAGGCTGGTGGTCAGCGCCGCGCTGGCGGTACGTTCGAGGAACGCGATGGTGTAGTCGGACGCGCTTTCGACGCGGCCGGAATCGAGTGCGTCCCGCAGCGCGTCGGCCGACCACTGCAACAGCTGGGTGGCAGAACGGTTGAGCAGTGCCCAGCGTCCGGAGAAGCAGCCGAGGATCTCGTAGGGGATCGCCTGGCTGTCGTCACGCACGATGCACCAAGTCGAAGCGAAGGGAAACGGCGCATCGTCGGGGGCGCCCAGTGCATGCAGTTGTTCACTGCAACGCGCAGCGCGCTCGCGGCGGAAACGCGCACCGATTTCCTCGAGCAGGGCATTGGCCTGTGGCAGCGCATCATCGGGCCGTTCCTGCCCGAGCAGCCACTGCAGCGTGAGGCTGGCTGCCTGGTGATACGCCGGGTCGAGAAACTGGCCCTGGTCGTCGGCACCGAGGTGAAGGACGTCGAGCGCGTTGATGAGCGCCCACACGGGGTGGGTGGGCTGCGCCTGATAGGTCAGGCCGTTGAGGGTGTATTCGAGCAGCAGTCCCTGGGCCTGCAGCATCAGCGCGCGCACCTGGGAGGCGGCGGCGAGCCTTTCCGGGCCGGGGTCGATGGGAGGCGGCTGGCGCAGTTGCGCGAGCAGGTCCTCGACCGCCGCGGTATCGAGGCCGGGCAGCGTGGGGGCCGCCGACCGCAGCAGGGAAAGCTGGATGGGTTCGTTCTCTGTGGGGGCGGCGAGCGCCTGCGCGGGCAGGAAACGGCTGAGGATGCGGTCGCGCGTGAGCAGGCCGGGGACCGGCGCGATCGGAGTGCCGGACACCGGGATCGGGTCGGCGCCACTGGCGACAGGCAGGGGGCCGAGGTGCTCGGTGAGGCGCGAAACCAGACGCGCAAGCTCTTCGACCTGCGCGGCGCTGGCGCCTGGGGCGGGCGGGCTTTCCGATGTGGCGTGCAGCCATTGCGCGAGGCTGCCGCCGGATTCGCCATCGGGCGCTTGTTCGGGGAGAACCTGCGCCAGATGCTGCAGCATGGAATCGTACAGCGCCGTGGCATGCTGGCTGAATGCCTGCGCCATGTGCGTATAGCACAGCGCACGCGCGTCGGCATCGAGACCCAGCGGGTTGATGAAGTCCGCCAGCACGTCGAGCACCGCCTCGGCATGATAGGGGTGCAGGGCCTGCTGCTTGCTGGTTTTCTGCAGGGTGGCGTACTGCCAGTTGAACGTGACAGGCAGCGGCTGCAAGGCTTCGGTGACGGCGTGGGCGATTCCGCTGCGGCGGATCCAGTCGTCGACGCGTTCGATGTCGATGAGTTCGAGGTTCTCGCTTTCGGCCACGCGCTGCCGGTCCGAATAGCTTTCACGCAATTCGGGATACATGGGATAGGCGCACGTGAACTGGTGCGTGAGCCGGGCGCGCAGTGGCTGAAGGGCGTATTTCACCGCCTCGAGTTGGCGCTCGGGCACGGTGTGCGGAGGGGGCTGCAGCGACTGGTAAAAGCTGTCGACGACAGCGCGCATGCCGTCCATGAAGCGCGTATGGCAGCTTTGCTGGGTTTGCAGGATCGCCAGCCGAGCGGCAAGGGGCGGCGCATCCTCGCGATTGACGGCATACAGTGCCGCGAGGATGTGGGGCGGCGCGTCACGCAGCGAGAGCAGGACCCGCGCGCCTTGCTGGTGAAGGATGTGACAGTGGCAGAGATGATGGCGGTTGGCCCAGTCGAAGTCGAGCCGGACTGCACTGCCGGCGGCAGGTGAATGCGACGGTTCGCGCAGAAAATCAAAAGTGAGGCCACGCTCCGAAAGCGAAGCGATCGTGCCGAAACTGGGCGGCTCCCCGGCGAACTGCAGCACGGCCGGAAGCTGGATCGGGCGAGGCGCGAAAGAGGGTTGCTCGGGTTCGGACACGTCTGGGGCGGATGGCAGCGCGAAAGGACCGGGATAAATTGAATTATCGGAACAATTGGCGGAAAAATTAACCATTTGCGGCGCAAAACGCCTGCGCCGGATCGGGAAAGAGCAAAAATCTCACGTTTCCGATGCCGCAACCGGCGTGCTCGGGTGAGCGCGCTAGAATGGACCCTTGTCGAAACTGCCGTGCCAACGGCGCGATTCTTACCGTGAAACAGCGCGA
Source organism: Thiobacillus sp. (assembly GCA_024708885.1). GTDB lineage: Bacteria > Pseudomonadota > Gammaproteobacteria > Burkholderiales > Thiobacillaceae > Thiobacillus. Next base: position 169,852 of record JANJXT010000063.1, on the reverse strand, counting down.
AGCGATCCCGTGTCCCCCTCGCCCGCTTGCGGGAGAGGGAAACGCTCATGGCGAGCGTCGTTTCAAGTTCCGGGGCGGTGGATCGCCATGAACCTTGGCATGACGCACCCCGCCACGCGCCGCGACGATCCCATTGCCGCCATCGCCACCGCGCCCGGACGCGGCGGCGTCGGCGTGGTGCGCGTGTCCGCTGCCGATGTCGCGGCGTTTGCGGAAGGCCTGCTCGGGCGCCCGCTGCGCCCGCGTCACGCGACCTTTGCGCAGTTTCGCGCGGCGGACGGCAGCGCGCTCGACGAGGGCATCGCGCTGTATTTTCCCGCGCCGCATTCCTTCACCGGCGAGGCGGTGCTCGAATTGCAGGGACACGGCGGGCCGGTGGTGCTCAATCTCCTGCTGCAGCGCTGCGTGGAACTGGGCGCGCGGCTGGCCGAGCCGGGGGAGTTCTCGCGGCGCGCTTTTCTCAACGGCAAGCTCGATCTGGCGCAGGCGGAGGCCGTGGCCGATCTGGTCGATGCGGCGTCCGCCGAGGCGGCGCGCTCGGCGCTGCGTTCGCTGTCGGGTGCGTTTTCGGCGCGCATCCATGCGCTCGTCGAGGGCCTGACGCGGCTGCGCACGCTGGTCGAGGCGACGCTCGATTTTCCCGAGGAAGAGATCGACTTCCTGCAACAGGCCGACGCCTTCGGCCAGCTCGACGCGCTCGACGCGAACCTCGCGGCGGTGCGTGCCCAGGCGCGCCAGGGTGCGCTGTTGCGCGAGGGCCTCACGGTGGTGCTGGTCGGCCAGCCCAATGTCGGCAAGTCGAGCCTGCTGAACCAGCTCGCCGGCTTCGAGGCGGCGATCGTCACCGAGATCGCCGGCACCACCCGCGACACCGTGCGCGAGGCGATCCAGATCCGCGGCGTGCCGCTGCACGTGATCGACACCGCAGGACTGCGCGACACCGAGGACGCGGTCGAGCGACTCGGCATCGCGCGCACCTGGGACGCGGTGGAGCAGGCCGACGTCGCACTCTTGCTGGTCGACGCGGCGCACGGCGTCGGCGACGCGGAAGCGGCGATACTCGCGCGCCTGCCCGACATCGCGCGGCTCACCGTGCACAACAAGATCGACGTGGCGGGCGAAGCGCCCCGCGCCGTGGCGGACGAGATCTGGCTCTCTGCGCGAACGGGGGCGGGCGTCGACCTGTTGCGCGAGCGCCTGCTGGAAGCCGCCGGCTGGCAGGCGGCGGGCGAGGGCGGGTTCATGGCGCGTGCGCGTCACCTCGACGCGCTGGCGCGCGCGACCCGGCACATCGCCGCCGCACGCGCCGCGGCGGGGGCGCTCGAACTCTTTGCCGAGGAATTGCGCCTGGCGCAGGCGGCGCTGTCGGAGATTACCGGCGAATTCACCGCCGACGATCTGCTGGGCGAGATTTTCGGCTCGTTCTGCATCGGAAAATAAAAGCGGAATTTACAGGAATATCCCGGAACACCGAAACACCCAACAAGCCCGTGTAAATGCGGGCTTTTTGTTCCGCATAAGGCTTGCGCGTCCCGCACAAATCCGCTTAAATGTGTTCCCAGGAGTGTTCCCATGGTGGGTTTGCGTGTTCCCATGGTGACGCGCTGGTGTTCCCAAATGGCCCTTTTATGGGGTGGTGAAATCAGGTTTTCATGGGAACACAAGGCGGGTTCGATATGGCTGAAAACCGCATTGAATAAGGCTTTCCGGCATGTGTTCCCATGGTTGGTTGGTGTTCCCAAGGGCAAGGCTGTTTCCATGGGAACACGGGAGCGAGGGGTAGCACCATGGCGCTGTCTGATACGAAGCTGCGGAATCTCAAGCCGGGGGAAAAGCCCTACGCTGAAACCGACGAAGGCGGGCTGCATATCGAGGTCATGCCGGGCGGGGCGAAGGTGTGGCGGCTTCGCTACCGGGTAGGCGGGCGCGGGAGCAAGCAGGAAAAAATCTCGCTTGGCGACTACCCGGCCTATTCACTGGCCGAAGCCCGGACATGGCGGGACGATTGCAAGGCACTGGCCGGGCGTGGTTTATCCCCGATGGCCTTGAAGCGTGGCGATCCGATCCCCGGCGATACCGCCCCCGCTGTCAAGGAATTGGCGCAAGCCTTCATTCGCAACTGGTGCCTGAAGACTGCCGAGAAAGCCAAGGCCAAGGAAGAGGAACAGAAGGCCGCCGATACGGTGGAAGCCTTCGCCTGGCGCTGGTATGCGGAAGTCACGGAACCCGCAAACAGCAACCCCCGCAATGTCAAGCGCGTCTTGGAAAAGGATGTGATCCCGGCCATCGGCGCGAAGCAAATCGCTGACGTGACCGTGACCGACATTCTGGCGATTACCGACCGCATCAAGGCGCGTGGGGCCGATCAAATGGCCCTGCAAACCCGCAACGTGCTGAAACGGCTGTTTGCCTACGCCATTGCGCGGGAGAAAACGACCTTCAACCCGGCGGCGGCTATCGAGGCGAAATTCATCGCCCAGGCCAAGAGCCGCGATGTGGCCTTGTCCCCGGATGAAATCGGGCGGCTGTTGCGGGCGATCTATCAATCCAGCATGAAGCGAGCGCACAAGCTGGCGCTGCACCTGCTGATTCTGTGCATGGTGCGGAAATCGGAACTCACCGAAGCGAAGTGGGAAGAGCTTGACCTTGAAAAAGCCGAATGGGCGATCCCCGGCGAGCGCATGAAGAAGGACAAGCCGCACCTTGTTTCGCTGTCCCGGCAAGCGGTGGCGATGTTCGAGGAATTGAAGGGACTGGCGAGCGGTTCCGAATGGGTGTTCCCGAGCCGTGGCAGCCTGAAAAAACCCATTGCACATAACGCCCTGAATACCGTGGTGCGGGCGCTGGATGCCGACGTGCGCGACTTCGTGATCCATGACTTCCGGCGCACGGCTTCAACGCACCTGCACGAAGCCGGGTTCAATTCTGATTGGATCGAAAAGGCGCTGGCCCATGAAACGAAGGGCATCCGGGGCGTCTACAACCGGGCGCAATATGCCGACCAGCGGCGCGAAATGCTGCAATGGTGGGCGGACTTCGTGGACAGCCAGATTCAGGATGGGCGCGGCAAGATCATCATCGGGCCTTTCGGGAAGGCTTACCAATCTGCTGCATAGATCGATTCTGTGCGATAGATGCTGGGGGTTGGTTCGCGTGCCCTTGGCCTATCCCATTCTGTGGCTGTCAGGCTGCGCTAGTTGAAAGGGCTAACTACAATGCCGATAGGAGTGATTATGGACGACCTGACCAAACTATTGGAACCGCTGCCGCAGCCGGCGAAGTCGTACACGGAACTGTTGCAGGCGGGGACGCCCGAGCAAGGTGGGCTGACGCAACTGGCATTCGAGGAACAGGCGGAAAACCCTGAACCATCTACCGTGGCACTTCGCTACCGCTTGGCCCAGAGCACTTCAAGCTAGGCGCACTCGGTTCCGCTACCGATTTCGTGGACAGCCAGATTCAGGATGGGCGCGGCAAGCCCATCATCGGGCCTTTCGGGAAGGCTTGCCATTCGGCAGCATGACGATTCCAAAACGTATATCAGCCTCCATCATGCCCATATTCAAATCGATTCGGCCCAGCATACTGATTGACGCCGGGGTCATTGTCAGCGCCTTCTATCTGACGAACGCATATTTTTCGGAAGAAGCCGCAATTCCGCTGTCTGTGCTTCTCTTTCTACTCTGGTCACGAGGATGGGCGCTGAATGGCGAAACCAGAAGCAAAGTGGCCATCGTCAGCATGGTTGCCATGCTGGGTTTTGCCTGGGGAATTCAGTCCGGCTTGCTGGCGGACGCAATAGATGAGGCGTTTGAGTACATGGAAGCGCCGGCATCTGGCGACGCGAGGTTCGAGGAAGCGGCGGTGGCCATTGCCGGAAAGCCGTACATAGGTGAGGCCGGCAAATCGGAGGTCGGCCCGGCGGCCGAGGCGTATCTGGATTCAATGGTTCAGGAACAGCACCGCAAGAGAGTCGAGTCCGAACTTTCTTCATATGAGCAAGTGGCGCGCTGGAAGAGAGAGGACGAGGCCATCAAGAGGGAGAAAGAATGCTTGGCAAAGCATAAGAGCGGCTCCCGTGAAATGCGCGACTGCCTGATTGAATCCCAACGGATAGACATCGAGCATCTGCTAGAGAGGCGCGACTAAACGGAAATAGGCAGTTACGCCGCGCCTAGCCCGACGGGGCGAACACCGGGAACCCTTGCCCGGCTGGCGCGGCTCCTGATTCATGGGCGAACGCGAAAGGGCGCGGCGATGGAAGAACAAGAGAAAGAACTGTCCAGGTTTTCCAAGCTGGCAGCATGGACAGAATACGAACTGGCTGACTTGTGTCTTGGGTTGATCCCGGATAATCGCCGGGCCGATAACGAAGAACGTAACCGTGTTCTCGAATTCATCCATCGGGCCGCTGAAATGGGCGAGCTGCCACGGAAGACGAATTCCCTCCAGCCGCTTAACGTTCACCAATACCGAACAAGCACCTATTACCCTCGAAGTGACGCTACTCACTGGGCAGCGGCCAACTTTCCAGAAACCTTCCCTTTCATACCTGAATCTGGGGGAACGATAGGGCAAGAAGAAAAGCCTAGGCTCAATGCGGCGGGCGGCTATCCAGTGGCACCGGAAGGGCTGCAAGTCGGGGGCGGCGAGGACAAATCCCTGGGAACGGCGGAGCGAAACACGCTACTGAAACTCGTCATTGGCATGGCGATTAAGGGTTATGGGTATGACCCGCGAGCAGCCCGCAGCCCCAGTGCAGGGGAGATAGTTGCCGACCTTCAGAACCTGGGAATTGCGATCACCGACGATACTGTGAGGAAGTGGTTGAAGGAAGCGGCAACTTCCGTGTTGCCCAAAAAACCACGCCAATCCTAGCCATTAACCGAATTCGGTTTTTCGGTTCCCGAATTCGGCCCTCAAAAAATCGTGCTGCATATTGTGCGAAGCCATGCCGGTATGTTCCGGCGAATGCTACGGAGTAACGAGCATGGCTGCGTCCCGCATGTTCTGGCAAACCTGCCAGGAAGGGTGCGCGTACCGTCCAAGGTATGCCGTAAATAGCTTGGCCATGCCGGTACTTACCGGTGCTCTTCACCTTAATGGAGAAGCGAAACATGGCCGCACAAATCCAAACCGCCCTAACGATCCTTCGGCGCAAGCAAGTGGAAGCCCGCACCGGGCTTTCCCGTTCAAGTATCTACGCCAAGCTTAGGCATAACCCGAAGCGTCCCAGCGACTACGACCCGACCTTCCCGAAGCCGGTATCCGTCGGCGCGAAAGCCGTTGGCTGGATCGAGGCAGAAATCGAGGGTTGGTTGACTGCCCAAATCCAGAAGAGCCGCAAGGCTTGAGCAAGGGGGCAGACACCATGACCCCCAACAAAAAAGCCGCCTTGCCCTGGCAGGGGCAGCAAGCGGCTTCAAAACTACTTGGCAGGTTGCATTCTATCAGCGTGGCCGCTTGGGCGCTGACCTACTCGCTGGAAGAGGCCCGGCAGTCGCACGAAAGGCAGGGGCGACACTTCCGGCGGCTTATCTGCTGCGCTGGCCTTGCCATGCTTCAACTAGTGGGAGGCCGTCATGTCTGATCTTGACCGCATCCGCGAAGCCGTGGGCTTTGTCCCACCAGATGACCGCGATACCTGGCTACGCATTGGCATGGCGATCAAGTCCGAAGTCGGCGATTCCGGCTTTGACCTGTGGGACACATGGAGCCAGCAAGCCGACACCTACGATTCCAACGATGCGCGGGACGTGTGGAAGAGCATTCGCGCCAATGGCAAGGTAACTGCGGGGACGCTGTTCCATGAAGCCAAAGCGAACGGCTGGCGCGATGATGGAATGCACCAGAAGCCGACACCCGAAGAGGTTGCGGAGCGGCGGCGCGTCAATGCCGAACGTGCGGCGCAAGAGGAAGCCCGGCTAGCGTCGGAACGTGCCCAGGCCGCGAAGAAATCGGCGGCTGTATGGAAGGCGGCAGGCGAAGCAAAAGCCGATCATCCCTATCTGGTACGCAAGCGGGTTTCGCCCGTTGCGACCCTGCGCGAGATTGACGCGGGCGCGGCTGCTGCGATCCTTGGCTATGCGTCGAAGTCGAGCGGCGAACACTTGGCCGGGCGCTTGCTGGTGGCACCCGTCAAAGTCGGCGACGGGCTTTCAACGCTGGAACTGATCGATGAAACGGGCCGCAAGTCTGCCGTGTATGGCGGCGCGAAGGCTGGTGGGCATTGGGCGGCGCAACCGCTACCGGATGGCCTGGACACCCTGCTAATCGCTGAGGGCGTGGCGACCGTGCTATCTGCGAAAAAAGCAACGGGACACCCGGCAATCGCGGCGCTGTCGGCGGGCAACCTGTCAGCGGTGGCGAAGGCGATGCACGAACGCTACCCGTCGGCGGCGCTGGTGATTCTCGCCGATCTGGTGAAGGCAACCGGCGCACCCGATCCCCATGCGGTCGAGGCGGCGCGATCCGTCGGCGGCAAGCTGGCAATTCCCGATTTTGGGCCGGAACGTCCCCCCGGCATGACCGACTTCAACGACTTGGACGCGCTATGCGGGCCGGAAGCCGTAGGGCGCGCCATAACGAACGCAAGCAAGCCGGACGGGGCTTTGCATCAACCCAATGGAGAAAACGCAACGGCGGCGATTCTGACGGGGCTAGTTTGGCCGGAGCCGCAACCGTTGACCGCGAAGGTGGAACCCGAGCCTTATCCGATAGATGCGCTACCCGAAACCATCCGGGCGGCGGTGGAAGAGGTGGCGGGCTTCGTCAAAGCGCCTTTGCCGATGGTGGCATCGTCGGCGCTGGCCGCGCTGTCACTGGCGACACAAGCGCATATCGACGTGAAGCGGGCGGAACGGCTGCAAGGGCCAACCGGGTTATTCCTGCTGACTATCGCAGACAGTGGCGAGCGCAAATCTACCTGCGACGGATTCTTTACGTCAGCAATCCGCCAGTATCAGGAAGAGCAAGCCGAGGCGATGAAACCCGCGATCAAGCAACACCAGGCCGATAGCGCCGCATGGGAAGCCGAGCGCGACGGCATCCTGTCGGCGATCAAAAACGCGGGCAAATTGGGCAAGCCGACCGACAAGCTGCGGGCCGATCTTGCCGAGCTTCAACGCGACAAGCCGGAACCGCCGAGAGTGCCGAGGCTTTTGCTTGGCGACGAAACCCCGGAAAACCTGGCATGGGGGCTTGCGAAGCATTGGCCGTCGGCGGGCGTGGTTTCTGCCGAGGCCGGGGTGGTTTTCGGGGCGCACGGCATGAGCGGCGATTCGGTGATGCGGAACCTTGGCCTGTTGAACGTGCTATGGGATGGCGGCTTGCATTCCGTCGGGCGGCGCACTTCGGAATCCTTCACGGTGAAGGGGGCGCGGCTGACCGTGGCTTTGCAGATTCAGGAAATGACGCTGCGGAGCTTCTTCGACAAGTCCGGCGGACTGGCGCGTGGCACCGGGTTTCTAGCCCGGTTTCTGGTGGCGTGGCCGGAATCGACGCAAGGCAATCGACCCTTCACCGAAGCCCCGCCGAACTGGCCGCACCTGGCCGCATTCCATCAACGCATCGCGGCGATACTGGCGAACCCGGCACCTATCGACGAAGAGGGGGCGCTGACGCCTGCCCTGCTGTCACTGGCACCAGAAGCAAAGGCCGCATGGATAGCCTTCCATGATGCAATCGAGAGCGAACTAGTCAGCGGCGGCGAGTATTACGACGTGCGCGACGTGGCGAGCAAGTCCGCCGACAACGCGGCACGGCTGGCGGCGCTGTTCCAGATATTCGAGCACGGCGTGGGCGGTGCTATCGGGCTGGAATGCTTCGAGTCGGCGAGCCTGATAACGGCATGGCACCTGGGCGAATCGCGGCGATTCTTCGGCGAGCTTGCGCTACCTGCTGAACTGGCTGACGCGGCGCGGCTGGATACCTGGCTGATCGAGCATTGCCAGAAAGAGCGGGCGCATTTTGTTGGCAAGAATCACGTCCGCCAGCATGGCCCCTTGCGCGATGGTGCGCGGCTTGATGCGGCGATCCGGGAGCTTGAGGGGCTTGACCGTCTGCGACTGGAAAAGGAGGGGAAGCGGCTGATGATTCGCCTTAACCCGGCGCTGGTGGGGGTGACGCTATGAGCCTGCTATCCAGACTTCGGGAAAAGCAAACCCGGAACCTTGCTACTGCTATTCCTGCTACTCCTGCTACTCAACCCAAGGGGGAAGCGGCAACAGTAGCAAGAATAGCAACAGTAGCAGTAGCAAACCCCACAAACGAAAAAACGGCTGACACTGTTTCTTCATGGGGCTGGCTGTTGCACTTCGCCGACCGCGAACCGCTGGAAGTCTACTGTCATCCGGATGCGGCCCATGCCGGGATTCTGGAGCGCTATCCCGATGCGCTTGCAGCCGAGCCAATCCCCGAGCGATCCGCGCCAGCCTATGAGGTGGAATGGCCCGAGCCTGAACTATCCACCGATGACCGGCGCACCTGTCGCCAATGCGCAAACCTGGCCGGGCGGCGCTGCCTTGCTGCATGGCGCGGCGAGATTGTGGCGAGTCGGGACTATGAGCCAGTCCGCGACATTCCCCGGCGGTGCGAAGGCTATGCGCCCGGCGCGGGTGATCCAGACACAAGGCCGGGCCGCGAACGCTGGCCGGGACTGATCCAGAAAGGGGGCGAATGATGGCAGCCAGGAGCAAGAAAACGGCAGTATCCAAAGCGCACGGCACGGTGGAGAAAGCGAAAGGCCAGAAGATTGCGCGGGCGCTTATGCAGCCCAGCGTTCAAGCGGCGGCAACGATTCAACGCTTCGAGGAATCGGAAACTGATCTGGCTTACTTCACCGAGGAATTGGCCGCTCAAGTTGAGGCAGTCAACGGCGGCGACCTGAAGCGCGCCGAGGCGATTCTGATTACGCAAGCCCATACGCTCAACGAACTGTTCAACAGCTTGGCGCGCCGGGCGGCCAATCAGGAATACTTGAAGCAGTACGAAACTTATTTTCGTCTGGCGCTCAAGGCGCAATCGCAATGCCGCGCAACGCTGGAAACACTGTCGGCGATCAAGAATCCGCCGATTGTCTATGCCCGGCAAGCGAACGTGACAACCGGGCCGCAACAAATCAACAACGGCACGGCGGTACCGACGCGGGCGCGGGAAATTGAAACCGAACAAACCCAACTATCAGGGGGGAGCCATGAGCTACTACCGGACACCCGAGCATCGGGCGAAGCAAGCCGAACGAATCAGGCAATGGAAGCCCTGGGAGAAATCGACCGGGCCGAAGTCCGAAGAGGGTAAGCGGCGATCCGCCATGCGTGGGTATAAGGGCGGAACCCGCGAACTGTTGCGAGAGGTGGCGCGGCTGCTGCGGGAGCAAGCCGAGGCATTGAGGCGCGTCGGCTAATAGTTGGGGCAAAATGGGGTGACTTCCAATTTGTGTTCCCATATTTGTTCCCATGACGGAAGTCGGAATTTTTCAAACCAAGCAACGGCGCGGCTTCGCGCCGGTTTGCTAGCTTCTGCATCGAAGTGAGGTGGAGTCCGTGGATATCCATTGGTGTCTGCTGTTATGGCTATGAGCCAAGAAGATAAAGCTGACTACGGGTTGGTTTCGCTGCAATGCAATGTCCGGGACGTTCAGCCGACCGCGCAGGTGGCCGAACGCCTGGTGATACTGGATTGGGCCAGGGATATGAAGAGGGCCTGCCGATGAGCCAGGAAGGGCAACTGCTCGACAAAAAGTCGCTGCGCGCAGTGTCAGGCAAGACCGCCGATTGGGGTGAACTGGTCAAGGACTGCGTGGCTTTCGCGAATGCGACGGGTGGCCATCTCCTGTTTGGCATCGAGGACGACCAGGATCTGCCGCCTGCAAGCCAGCAAATACCGGTTGACCTGCTGGATGTATTGCGACGCAAGCTGGCCGAGCGCACGGTCAATGTGGTGGCGCTCCCCAACATCGTGACCGCCGCCAATGGCGGCCAATACATCGACCTGATCGTCCCGCGCGCCACTGCCGTTGCATCGACCACCGACGGCCGTTACTTCCTGCGCGTCGCAGTCCAGAGCAAGCCGGGCACCGGTGACGAGGTGATGCGTTTGGCAACCGAGCGCAGTGCGCTGCCCTGGGAAACCCAGACCACCCTGCACATCCCCCGCACGGAGCGCGACGACGGCAAGCTTCATCACCTGCTGGACGGCCTGCGCGCATCCGACCGTGTCAAGGCGTCCGTCAAGGAAAAGGATGACGAGGAGCTGCTCGATCACTACCAGCTTGCACAGGGCCAGTACCTGACCCACCTCGGCATCCTGTGCATCGGCAAGCAGCAGCACCGGGCGCAACTGGCAACCGCGCCGGTCATTGAGTTCATCAAGTACGACGAACATGGACAGAAGGTCAACAAGTTGGTCTGGGATGACCACACGCTAAGCCCGATGGAGCTGATCGAGGCCGTCTGGCAGGAGGTGCCGGACTTCCGGGAGCGTTACGAATTGCCCGATGGCCTGTACCGCCAGAACGTGCCCGCATTCGATGAGATCGTGGTGCGCGAGCTGCTGGTCAATGCCCTCGTCCATCGCCCCTACACCCAGCGAGGCGACATCTTCCTGAACCTGCACCCCGACCGGCTTGAAGTCGTCAATCCAGGCCTGCTTCCCTTGGGCGTCACTCCGCAAAACGTCCTGCACACGACAGTGCGCCGCAACGAAGACCTGGCCCGATTGTTTCACGATCTCAAGCTGATGGAGCGGGAAGGCAGTGGCTTCGACAAGATGTTCGAGGTGTTGCTGTCGCAGGGCAGGCCCGTGCCGGAACTGAGCGAACAGCATGATCGCGTGCAGGTGACGGTGCGCCGCCGGATCATCAAGCCCGAAGTCATCGATTTCATCGCGAGGGCTGACCAGACCATCAGTTGACCCAGCGCGAACGCATCGCATTGGGCTTGCTGGCGCAGCACGATGCCCTGACGGCAAGGGAACTGGCGAAGGCACTTGAGCTTCCATCGGTTGATTCGCTGCATCCCTGGCTCCAGCGACCGCTGGAATGGCCGCTGGTGCGCAGTACCGGGCGGACTCAGGCTACGCGCTACTTCATTGATCCGCAATTGGTGCGCAGCCTGGATTTTTCCTCATCCACCACACTCAAGCGCATCGAGCCGCACCGTCTCCTGGCCTTGATCGTGGAGGATGTCGGACGCTATCCGCTGACCAGAATCAGCGAAATTCACCAGCGCATCGGCACCGAGATTCCTCGCTCGCGCCTCCGGCGCAGCCTTGAGCAACTAGTCAGGGAGGGTACACTGCATCAGGAGGGGGCGCGCCGTGGCACACGCTATCGCCTGCCCTGATTTGGCGCAAAACGCTGGCTATCCGCCAAATTTGCGCCAAAGTCATGCGCCAAACCGGCTGAAATCCCGGTTAATCCATTGTCGCGGCGACAGATCTTCTTTAGATTCGAATCGTCTGCTTGAGCCAAAGTGCCGGCCATCTGCCATCGGACAATTTGGGCCATGTCGGTGATATAGGGGTGATAGCAAGCGGCTTTGCTACCGAACGGGGTCCCGGCCAAGCCATTGCGCCAACAACACATTTGCTTTGGCCAGGCGGAAAATCAACGACATGCGGCGAAAATGCCGCTTCTGCATAGGTAAGTAAATGCTCACTTGGTCCGGCATCTTCAAAGAACTGCGGCAGTATCGCGCACGCTTGCTGCTGGCGAACGTGCTGGCGCTGCTCGCCGTGATTGCGGCGGTGCCGGTGCCGCTGCTGTTGCCGCTGATGGTCGACGAGGTGCTGCTCGACCGCCCGGGGACCATGGTGGCGACGATCGGGCCGTGGTTTCCGGCAGGCTGGCACGGGCCGGTGCTGTTCATTGGCGTGGCGCTGGTGCTGACGCTGGCGCTGCGCCTGACCGCGATCGTGCTCAACGTGTGGCAGGTGCGCACTTTTTCGCTGCTGGCGAAGGACGTGGTGTACCGCATCCGCGTGCGCATGCTGAACCGGCTGTCGAAGATCGCGCTGTCGCAGTTCGAGACGGTGGGTGCGGGGCGGGTGACCTCGCATTTCGTCACCGATCTCAACGCCATCGACAGCTTCCTCGGTGCGTCGATTTCCGGTTTCATCGTGTCGGTGCTGACTCTGGTCGGCGTGGCGGTGGTGCTATTCTGGATGCACTGGCAACTGGCGTTATTGATCCTGCTGCTGAATCCGGTGGTCATCCTGTTCTCGACCAAGCTCGGCAAACGGGTCAAGGACCTGAAGAAGTTCGAGAATCGCGCATTCGAGGTGTTCCAGGATGGGCTGGGGGAGACGCTCGACGCGCTCACGCAGATTCGCGCGATGAACCGCGAGAAGCACTATCTTGCGCGGCTCACCGACCGGGCGGCCGACATCCGTTCGCATGCCGCGGTGTTCGCGTGGAAGTCGGATGCGCTGAACCGTGTCTCGTTTCTCGTCTTCGTCGCCGGCTTCGATGCCTTCCGCGCGGTGGCGATGCTGATGGTGGTGTTCTCCGATCTCACGATCGGCCAGATGTTCGCGGTGTTCGGCTACCTGTGGTTCATGATGACGCCGGTGCAGGAGCTGGTGAACATGCAGTACGCGTGGTTTGCCGCGCAGGGCGCGCTCGGCCGGATCAATGCGCTGCTGGGGATGAAGGACGAGCCGCAGTACGCACGCACGCAGGATCCCTTCACCGGGCGCAGCACGGTGGGCATCCGTCTGGAGCACGTGAGCTTCGCCTACGACGAGGGCGAGACGGTGCTCGACGACGTCAGTCTCGCGATCGCCCCCGGGGAGAAAGTCGCGCTGGTGGGCGCGTCAGGCGGCGGCAAGTCGACGCTGGTGCAGGCCCTGCTGGGGCTGTATCCGGTGAAGTCGGGCTGCGTGTGCTACGGTGAGGTGCCGGTGAGCGAGATCGGCTGGGAGACGGTGCGCGAGCACGTCGGCGTGGTGCTGCAGCACCCGGTGCTGTTCAACGACAGCGTGCGCGCCAACCTCACGCTCGGGCGCGAGGCGAGCGACGCCGAGCTGTGGCAGGCGCTGGACATCGCGCAGCTCACGGAGGTGATCGCCGAACTGCCGCATGGCCTGGACACGGTGGTGGGGCGGCAGGGCGTGCGCCTGTCGGGCGGGCAGCGGCAGCGGCTGGCGGTGGCGCGCATGATCGTCGCGCGGCCGCAGATCGTCATCCTCGACGAGGCGACTTCGGCGCTCGACACCGCGACCGAGCGCCAGTTGCACGAAGCGATGCGCGCGTTTCTTGCGGGGCGCACCACGCTCATCATCGCCCACCGGTTGTCGGCGGTGCGCCAGGCGGATCGCATTCTGGTGTTCGAGAACGGGCGCGTGGTCGAAGCCGGCGCGCACGAGGAACTGATGGAGCGGGAGGGCCTGTATCACAAGCTCTATCACCAGGCCTGAGCGGGCGCCAAAATAAATCCCGGTCCAACAGCGATTTCTGATATAGTGCGCACCGTTGTGTTTGCAGCGGCAGGCCAGGCCCTTCTTGCAGGGCGCATTTCAGCCTCGGGACTGTCTCCACAGCCCCATCGTCCCTGACCCCTCTTTGTGCCGCGGTTCTGCGTGCGGCGACAAGTCCTGCGGTTGGCGCCGATGTTTTCGACGCGACCGGACGCTTCCGATCGTAATTTCCAATGACCGGCGCCAAGAGGCGAGGTCGACGGCGCTGTCATGCGCCCTGAAAAAGGTATTGCCATGAGCTTTTCCGAACTGGGACTCGATCCCGTCCTTCTTCAATCCGTGCTGGAAGCCGGCTACGAGCACGCCACGCCGGTGCAGGTGCAGGCGATCCCCGCCGCGCTGACCGGGCGCGACCTGCTGGTGTCCTCGCACACCGGCAGCGGCAAGACGGCGGCCTTCCTGCTGCCGTCGATCCAGCGCCTGCTGGCCGAGCCCAAGGCGAAAAGCATCGGCCCGCGCGTGCTGGTGCTGACGCCGACGCGCGAACTCGCGCTGCAGGTGGAGAAATCCGCGATGAAATACGGCCAGGCGTTGCGCCGCTTCCGCACCGCCTGCCTGGTCGGCGGCGCGCCGTACGGCCTGCAGCTGAAGCGCCTGTCGACGCCGGTCGACGTGGTGGTGGCGACCCCCGGCCGCCTGATCGACCACCTCGAGCGCGGCAAGATCGATTTTTCGCGCCTGGAAGTGCTGGTACTGGACGAGGCCGACCGCATGCTCGACATGGGCTTCGTCGACGACATTCACGCGATCGCCGCGCGCTGCCCGGCCGAGCGCCAGACGCTGCTGTTCTCCGCCACGCTCGACGGCGTGGTCGGCAACCTCGCGCGCGAGCTCACGCGTGACGCCCAGCGTATCGAGATCGAGGCGGCGCCGAAGCAGGAAGCGAAGATCGAGCAGCGCCTGCTGTTCGCCGACAACATGGACCACAAGACGCGGCTGCTCGATGCGCTGCTGCGCGATGTCGAGCTGACGCAGGCGATCGTTTTCGCCGCGACCAAGAAGAGCGCGGAGGAGATTTCCGACCTGCTCGCCGACAGCGGCTTTGCCTCCGACTCGCTGCACGGCGACATGCAGCAGGGCCAGCGCAACCGCGCGCTGCAGCGTCTGCGCGACGGCCGCACCCGAGTGCTGGTGGCGACCGACGTCGCCGCGCGCGGCATCGACGTCGCCGGCATCAGCCACGTGATCAACTTCGACCTGCCGCGTCAGGCCGAGGACTACGTGCATCGCATCGGCCGCACCGGCCGCGCCGGGCGTACCGGCATCGCGGTGAGCCTGGTCGGCATGCGCGAAGGCGGCCTGGTGCGCGCGATCGAACGCTACACCGGCAATCGCATCGAAGTGCATACGCTGCCGGGGCTGGAGCCGACGCAGAAGCCGGCCTCGGCGCGTCCGGCATCGAACCGGCCGCGCGGCCATGGCGGCGCGCGTGGCGGCTTCGGCGAAAAACGCAGCTGGAACAACGAGCCGCGCAGCTATGGCGACAGCCCGGCGCGCGGCGAGGGCCGCGACAACCGCGACCGCGGCTATCGGGCCGACGCCCGTCCCGCCGCCCGCGGCGATGCGCCGCCGCGCGGCAAGCGTTTCGAGCAGGCGATGCGTGGTCCGTCCGACGTGCCGCGCATGACTGCGGACCGCCCCGAGGGTTTTCGCGGCGGCGCCGAAATCAACGGCAACAGCGTCGAATACTGGGAAAAGCGCGAGCGCGAGGCCAAGGCCAAGACGGCACGCAGCTACGGCCCCCGCGGCAACGCGGCGCCACGCGCGGGTCAGCCCCGCAGTCATGGCAACGAGAGCCGGCCGGGCGGTGCCCGCGGCGGTGTGCGGGGGCGCTTCAAGGACTGACCCGCTTTCGTCTTCTCTGGGGTTTCACGTGAAACCCCACGCCAAGCCCTCAGCGATGGGGGCTTTTTGCTGATGCGCCTACAGTTTGAGGCGCCCGCACGCGCCCACCAGGGCGGGCTTGGCGGCGCTCGCTGCCGCAAATGCCGGACTTGCCAGGACGCCTGTCGCCCGCCACACTGCAAGCACGAGTACGCGCACCATGCAAAACTCCGGAAAGGGACTTCACCCTATGGCAAAGCACGGCACCGGTCAACCGTCCGCCGCGCCCGACTGGCGCTGGGTTGGCGAGCGTGGGGTTCGCGTGGCCACGGGGGCGGCGACGCTGGCGCGCTATGATGCGTTGATGGCGTGTAATTTTCCGGAAATAGAGGACATGATCCCGGCAGATGACAGCATTTTGCTGGTATTGCGGCGCGGTGCGGCGCTGCCGCCGGCCCTGTGCGAGGCGCTGCACGCCCCGCTGCCGGGGGTGGTGGCGTGTGGTGGCGCGCTGCACGAGATCGCGGTCGCGTACGGTGGGGTGGCGGGGCCGGATCTGTCGGTGCTGGCGCGGCAAGCCGGACTCGCGGTGGATGACTATGTCGATCGCCACGCGGCGGTGCTGTATACCGTTGCCTTCCTCGGCTTTCAGCCGGGCTTTCCCTATCTGCGGGATCTGCCGGCCGCGTTGCATGCGCGTCGGCGTGCGTCGCCGCGGCTGCGTGTGCCGGCCGGCAGCGTCGCGGTCGGCGGCGCCTACACCGGGATCTATCCCGCTGCGGGGCCGGGCGGCTGGCGGCTGATCGGCCGGACCGACGCGGCCTTGTTCGACGCGGCGCGCGAGGCGCCTGCATTGCTGCGACCGGGCGACCGCGTGCGCTTCGTACCGAAATGAGCGCAGGATGATCCTAAATTCCGCACCACAGAGACACAGAGGCACAGAGAAACCCGAAAAACGGGACTTCTCCGCGTTTTTTCCCACTCATCCTTCGGGTGAACCGCGGCAGGAATGCAAGCGTATGTTTTTGCTCGCTGTTCTCTGTGTCTCTGTGGTTCAACTGCTTTTTCCAGGATGATCGAAGTGCTGCAAGCGGGGCTGTGCGATCTGGTGATGGACTGCGGGCGTCCGGGGCGGGGGGCGCTCGGTGTTCCGGCGGGCGGCGCGGCTGACCCGGACGCGCTCGCGGGGGGCAACCGTCTCGTCGGCAACGACGCTGACGCGGCGGGGCTGGAAATCGTGCAGCGCGGTCCCATTCTGCGTTTCCCCCGCGGTGCGGTGCTTGCGCTCACCGGTGCGCCCTTTGCCGCGCGACGCAGCAGCGGCGTTCCGGTGGCGCGGAACGAAACCCTGGCGTTGGCGCCGGGCGAGACGCTGTACCTGGACCATGCACGCCACGGCTGTCGCTGCTGGCTCGCCGTGCGCGGCGGCATCGCGGTATCGCCCCTGCTGGGCAGCCGCAGCACCTTTTTGCCGGGTGCGTTCGGCGGGCACACGGGGCGGGCGCTGCGGGCGGGCGATTGCCTGGCGCTCGGCGTGGCCGCGCGGGAGGTGCGGCTGCGGCGCGGGCGGCCCCCGCTGCGGGACGCGATGGCGCCCTTGCGGGTGGTGGCGGGGCCGCAGGCCGGACAATTCGACGACGCGGGGCTGGCGGCGTTCTTCGGCGGCGCCTACCGCGTCGATGCCGCGTCGGACCGGCGGGGCGTGCGTCTCACCGGGCCGGCCGCGAGCCATGTGTGCACCGAATTGCCATCGCAGGGGGTGCTCCCCGGTGCGGTGCAGGTGCCGCCGGACGGCCAGCCGATCATCCTCGGTTGGGATGGTCCGGTGACCGGAGGCTACCCGGTGATCGCCACGGTGATCGGCGCGGACTGGCCGCGGCTGGCGCAGCTTCGCCCGGGAGACGCCGTGCGCTTCGCGACGATCGGGGTGGCGGCGGCGCTGGCCCTGGCGCTGGAGGACTGGGACATTCGGGATTTGGGATGATCGAACTCAACGCCGACATCGGTGAAGGTTGCGACGACGCGGTCCTCATGCCCTATCTGGGGCGGGTCTCCATCGCCTGCGGGGGGCATGCGGGGGATGCCGCGAGCATGGAAGCCGCGCTGCGCCTGGCGGCCGCGCATGGAATCGCGGTTGGCGCGCATCCGGCTTATCCCGACCGCGCCGGGTTCGGGCGACGCGCGTTGCCGGCCGCCGCAAGCGAGGCTGCCGCATGGGTGGCGCAGCAGACCGAGGCGCTGGCCGACGCCGCGGCGCGGCTGGGGATGCGGCTTGCGCACGTCAAGCCGCACGGCGCCTTGTATGGTGTTGCTGCGCGCGACGCGGCGGTGGCGCGCGCCATTGCGCAGGCGGTGGCGGCGCTCGACCCGTCGCTGGTGCTGGTGGGCCTGGCCGGGTCGCAGCTGCCGGCGGCAGGCGAAGCTGCCGGGCTGGCCGTGCTGCACGAGGCATTCGTCGACCGCCGCTATCAGCCCAGCGGCCAGCTTGTTCCACGTGAAACAGCCGGCGCGCTGATCGTTGACCCGGTAGCGGCAGCCGCGCAGGCCCAGGTTCTGGCCGAGGGCCGGGGGGTGGCTACACTCGGCGGCGGCACCGTTCGAATCCGCGCCGACACGATCTGCCTGCATAGTGACACCCCGAATGCATTAAATATCGCGCGTGCCGTCCACGCCGCGCTGAATCGCCGATAATTCCGCCCCTGACCCCTGACCCCTGACCCCTGACCCCTGACCCCTGACCCCTGACCCCTGACCCCTGACCCCATGCCCTTGCTCACGCTCGACCGCCTCGAACTCGCCTACGGCCACCATCCGCTGCTCGAGGGCGCCTCGCTGGTGGTCGAGAGCGGGGAGCGCATCGGGCTGATCGGTCGCAACGGCACGGGCAAGTCGAGCCTGCTGAAGATCGTGGCGGGTGCGGCGCAGCCGGACGCCGGCGACGTGTGGCGCGCGCCCGGCCTGCGCCTGGCCTACGTGCCGCAGGAGCCGCAATTCCAGCCTGGTCACAGCGTGTTCGAGGCGGTCGCCGAGGGCGTCGGGACGGCGCAACGCCTGCTGGCCGACTACCATGCGGCGGCGCATGCCGTGGCCGGGGGCGACGCGGCGGCGTTCACCGATCTGGAGCGCCTGTCGCACGAACTGGAAGCAGCGGACGCCTGGCGCCTCAACAGCCGCGTCGAGGAAACTCTGCAACGCCTGAACCTGGATGCGGACCGGGCGGTCGAGGCGCTGTCCGGGGGGCTGAAGAAACGGGTCGCGCTGGCGCGCGCGCTGGTCGCCGAGCCGGAGCTGCTGCTGCTCGACGAGCCGACCAACCACCTGGACTTTTCCGCCATCGAGTGGCTGGAAGGCTTGCTCAACGACTACCGCGGCGCGCTGCTGTTCATCACCCACGACCGGCGCTTCCTCGACAATGTCGCCAATCGCATCATCGAGCTCGATCGCGGCGTGTTGCGGGAATATCAGGGTAATTTCAGCGCATATCAAAGCAGAAAGGCGGAGCAGCTCGAGGTCGAGGCGGTGCACAACCGCAAGTTCGACAAATTCTGGCGCCAGGAAGAGGTGTGGATTCGCAAGGGCATCGAGGCGCGCCGCACGCGCAACGAGGGCCGGGTGCGGCGGCTGGAGCAGTTGCGGCGCATGCGCGAGGCGCGCATCGGCCAGCAGGGGCAGGTCGGTTTCCGTCTCGACGCCGGCGCGCGCTCGGGCAAGGTGGTCGCCGAGCTGGACCACGTCAGCTACGGCTTTGGCGACCGGGTCTTGATCCGCGATTTTTCCGCCACCATCCTGCGCGGCGACAAGCTGGGACTGCTCGGCCCCAACGGTTCCGGCAAAACGACGCTGATCCGCCTGATCCTCGGGGAGCTGAAGCCGCAGGCGGGCTGGATCAAGCAGGGCACGAAGCTCGAGGTCGCCTACTTCGATCAGTTCCGCAATCAGCTCGACGACAGCGCGACGCTGGTCGACACCATCTCGCCGGGCTCCGATTATGTCGAGATCGGCGGACAGAAAAAGCACGTCATCAGCTATCTGGAAGAATTTCTCTTTCCCGGGGAGCGGGCGCGCGCCAAGGTGTCGGCGCTATCCGGCGGCGAGCGCAACCGACTGCTGCTCGCGCGCCTGTTCGCGCGCCCGGCGAATCTGCTGGTGCTGGACGAGCCGACCAACGACCTCGACATCGATACGCTCGAACTGCTGGAGCAGTTGCTGCAGGACTACCCGGGCACGGTCATCCTCGTGTCGCACGACCGCGCCTTCCTCGACAACGTCGTCACCCAGTCCATCGTATTCGAGGGGGAGGGTAGACTGACCGAAATCGTCGGCGGCTATGCCGACTGGCTGGCGTGGCGCGCCCGGCGCGATGCCGAAGCAACGAAACCCGCGGCGAAAGCAGCAGCCAGAGCCGCGCCGGCGCGGGCGTCGACAGCGAAGGCGGGCCTGAGCTACAAGGAAACGCGCGAACTCGATGCGCTGCCGGCGCACATCGAGGCGCTGGAGGCCGAACAGGCCGGGATCGCCGCACAGTTGTCCGACCCCGCGCTGTACCAGAGCGACCCGCAGGTGGCGACGGTGCTGCACGCCCGCGCCGAGGCCATCGAAGGCGAACTCCTCGACGCGCTGACGCGCTGGGAGACGCTGGAGGCGAAACAGGCGACAGGTGCCTGAGTCGGTTCCACGTGAAACAAACGTCCGCGACCGGGTAAAATGCCGCCATGAGGTTTCCCGATCCCTTCGATGTCGTCGTCGTCGGCGGCGGTCACGCCGGTACCGAGGCCGCGCTCGCGTCCGCCCGCATGGGCGCGAGGACGCTGCTCCTGACGCACAACATCGACACGCTCGGCGCGATGTCGTGCAACCCGTCGATCGGCGGCATCGGCAAGGGCCATCTGGTGCGGGAGGTCGATGCGCTCGGCGGCGCCATGGCGCTGGCGACGGACGAAGCAGGCATCCAGTTCCGCACCCTCAATTCGTCCAAGGGGCCGGCGGTGCGCGCCACCCGCGCGCAGGCCGATCGCGTGCTGTACAAGGCGGCGATCCGCCGCCGCCTGGAAAACCAGCCCAATCTCACGATCTTCCAGCAGGCGGTCGACGACCTCGTGCTCGAAGGCGGCCGCGTCACGGGTGCCAAAACGCAACTCGGCATCGTGTTTTCCGCGCGCGCGGTGGTGCTCACCGCCGGCACTTTTCTTGGCGGTCGGGTGCACGTCGGCCTGGAAAATTTCCAGGCCGGGCGCATGGGCGATCCGCCCGCGGTGTCGCTCGCCGCGCGCCTGCGCGAACTGGAGCTGCCCGCAGGACGGCTCAAGACCGGCACGCCGCCGCGCATCGACGGGCGCAGCATCGACTACAGCCGCACCCAGGCGCAGCCGGGCGACGACCCCGCACCGGTGTTCTCCTTCATGGGCGACGTGGCGCTGCACCCCGCGCAGCGCCCATGCTGGATCACCCACACCACGGCGGAAACGCATGAAATCATCCGCGGGGGGCTCGACCGTTCGCCGATGTACACCGGCGTCATCGAGGGCACGGGGCCGCGCTATTGTCCGTCGATCGAGGACAAGGTCATGCGCTTCGCCGACAAGGCCTCGCATCAGATCTTCCTCGAACCCGAGGGGCTGACCACCCACGAGATCTACCCCAACGGCATCTCGACCTCGCTGCCCTTCGACGTGCAGCTCGCCGTCGCGCGGTCGATTCCGGGGCTGGAACACGCGCACATCCTGCGCCCCGGCTACGCCATCGAGTACGACTACTACGATCCGCGCAACCTGAAAGCCTCGCTGGAAACCAAGTCGATCGCCGGGCTGTTCTTCGCCGGCCAGATCAACGGCACCACCGGCTACGAGGAGGCCGCCGCGCAGGGGCTGCTCGCCGGCATCAACGCGGCCTTGCGGGTGCGGGACAAGGACGCCTGGACCCCGGGCCGCCACGACGCGTATCTCGGCGTGCTGGTCGACGACCTCGTCACGCGCGGCGTCTCGGAACCCTACCGCATGTTCACCAGCCGCGCCGAATACCGCCTGCAACTGCGCGAGGACAACGCCGACATGCGGCTCACCGAAGCCGGGCGCACGCTCGGCGTGGTCGACGACGCGCGCTGGGATGCGTTCAACCGCAAGCGCGACGAGGTTTCACGTGAAACCGAGCGCCTGAAATCGACCTGGGTCAACCCGGCGATCCTGCAGGCCGATGCGGCCGTCCGCCTCATCGGCCAGCCGATCGAGCGCGAGTACAGCCTGTTCGACCTGCTGCGCCGGCCGGCACTGTCGTACGCGCAGGTGTTGGCGCTGCCGGGCGGGGGGGCGGGGGCCGCGGACGCGCGTGTCGCCGAACAGGTCGAGATTGCCGCCAAATACCAGGGCTACATCGACCGCCAGAACGAGGAGGTCGACCGGCACCGTGAACAGGAAACCCTGCGCCTGCCACCTGATCTCGACTACGCGCAGTTGACGGCGCTGTCGACGGAAGTGCGCCAGCGCCTGCAGCGGGCGCGTCCCGAAACGCTCGGCCAGGCGGCGCGCATGCAGGGCATCACCCCGGCGGCGATTTCGGTGCTGCTGATCTATGCCAAGCGCGGTTTCGTGCCGGATAAGACTCAGCGCGGTTTCGCGCCGGATAAAACCCAGCACGGCGTGAAGCCGGACGACGAAAAGAAAAGCGCATGAGCGTCGAAGCACAACTCAAGGCGGGGATTGCCGCCCTCGGTCTCGCATTGCCCGAAGGCGCCGAGCAGAAGCTGCTCGCCTACCTCGCGCTGCTCGACAAGTGGAACCGCGTGTACAACCTCACCGCGGTGCGCGACGCCGGGCGCATGGTGAGCCATCATCTGCTCGATTCGCTGGCAGCGGTGCCGGTTTTCGATACGCTTCTCGCTGCGCGCCCTCACCCCAACCCCCCCCCAGAGGGGGAGGGGGCGAACGCCGGGCTGCACCCGCCCGCGGTGATCGACGTCGGCAGCGGCGGCGGGCTGCCGGGAATTCCACTGGCGATCGCGCGGCCGGATCTGCGCGTGACGCTGATCGACAGCATCGCCAAGAAAACGGCGTTCCTGCAGCAGGCCAGGGCCGAGCTGGGGCTGGCCAATCTCTCCGTGGTGACGGGTCGGGTCGAGGACTACACGCCGGACACCCGCTTCGACCTCATCACCTCGCGCGCGTTTTCCGACCTCCGGGAATTCGTCACGCTGACCCGCCATCTCCTCCAACCGGGCGGCCGCTGGCTGGCGATGAAGGGCCTGTATCCGCACGAAGAGGCCGCCGCGTTGCCGTCCGGCGTGAAAGTGAGCGCTGACCATGCACTCGTCGTCCCGGGCCTCGAGGCAACCCGCCACCTGATCGTTCTGGAGTCTGCTGCATGACACGAATCATCGCCATCGCCAACCAGAAGGGTGGCGTCGGCAAGACCACCACCGCGGTCAACCTGGCGGCGAGTCTCGCCGAGCTGGGCCAGCGCGTGCTGCTCGCCGATCTCGACCCGCAGGGCAACGCGACCATGGGCGCGGGCATCCAGAAACGCACCGCGCTGCCCACGGTGTACCAGATCCTGCTGAACCAGGTGACCGTGCGCGACGCGCGCATGCGCTCCGCGCCCGGCCATTTCGACGTGATTCCCGCCAACCGCGAACTCGCCGGTGCGGAAATCGACCTGGTGAACCTCGAGCAGCGCGACCTGCGCCTGAAGGTGGCGCTGGCGCAGGTGGCGGACGACTACGATTTCATCCTCATGGACTGCCCGCCGACGCTCAACCTCCTGACCGTCAACGCCTTCGCCGCGGCGCAATCGGTGCTGATCCCCATGCAGTGCGAGTATTACGCGCTGGAGGGGCTGACCGATCTCGTCGCCACCATCAGGAAGGTGAAGCAGCGGCTCAACCCCAACATCCAGATCGAGGGCCTGCTGCGCGTGATGTTCGACCCGCGCAGCACGCTGGCGCAGCAGGTGTCGGACGAACTGAAGACGCACTTCGGCGACAAGGTGTACGACACGGTGATTCCGCGCAACGTGCGCCTCGCCGAGGCGCCCAGCCACGGCCTGCCGGTGCTCGCCTACGACCGCCAGTGCAAGGGTGCGAAAGCCTACATGGACCTGGCCGAGGAAACGCTGACGCGCGCCGGCCTTACAGCAAGGGAGAAACGACATGGCGAAGCCTAAGGGACTCGGACGCGGGCTCGACGCACTGCTGTCCGGCGACGACAGCGCCGCGCCGCCGCAGGGCGACCTGCGCATGATGGCGCTGTCGCAACTGGCGCCCGGCAAGTACCAGCCGCGCACCCAGATGGACAGCGAATCGCTGCAGGAGCTTGCCGACTCGATTCGCGCGCAGGGCCTGATGCAGCCCATCCTCGCGCGCGAAGCGGCCGGCGGCTACGAGATCATCGCCGGCGAGCGGCGCTGGCGCGCGGCGCAGCTGGCGGGGCTTGCCGAAGTGCCGGTGCTGCTGCGCGAAGTCGCCGACGATGCGGTGGCTGCGATGGCGCTGATCGAGAACATCCAGCGCGAGGACCTCAACGCCATCGACGAGGCGCACGGCCTGCAGCGCCTGATCCACGAATTCGGCATGACCCACGACGCGGTGGCGCAGGCGGTCGGCAAGTCGCGCGCCGCGGTGTCGAATCTGCTGCGCCTGCTGAACCTGTCGCGTCCGGTGCAGGACATGCTCGTCGCCGGCCTCATCGAAATGGGCCACGCGCGCGCGCTGCTGCCGCTCGCCGCCGCGCAGCAGCGCGAACTGGCGCACGAAATCGAGACCCGCGGCCTGTCGGTGCGCGAGGTCGAACGCCGCGTGGCGCGGCTGAAGGATCCCGCCGCCGCGGCGGCGCAGAAAAAGCCGGCGTCCCGCGACATCCTGCGCCTGGAGGAAGCCGTGTCCGACGCGCTCGGCATGACCGCCCACGTGGCGACCACGCGCACCGGCGGTGGCCGTCTCACCCTGCGCTTCGCCAGCGCGGAGGAGCTCGACGGCCTGCTGCAGCGCCTTGGCATCCGGCTTTGAACGCAGCGTCTGCGCGGCGCAACATCAGTACATGCTGAAATTCATCATCAAGCAACTTGATGATTGCATAGATCGTTCTAATTTTGATAGAATCCAAGGCTAATGTTTTTCCGGCCCCCTCCGCCCTGCGTCGGGTCGCTCTGGCGCAAGCGGCGCTTGCGCCTGTCGTGGCGGCGATCGGCGGCGTGAGCGCGGGTGCGACGGTTGGCACGGGCGTGTTGTATGGCGCGCTGGCGGCGCTGGCGGTGACCCTGGTGCTGGTGTGGCGCGAACGGCAGTCGATGCGGCATCCGGAGTGGGATCAGCAGCGCCTGTTGCGTCTTTTCATCCGCGCGAGCGTCGAGCGTCTGCTGCTGCTGGTCGTGTCGTTGTACGTGGGCCTCGCGCTGCTGGGCCTGGCGCCGCTGCCCGTGCTGTCGGGCCTGATGCTGGCGCAGTTCGGCTGGCTCGCGGCGATGCGTCGCAGGTGACGTGCAGAATGATGACAGGTCGGTTCTGAATGGGTGCCGCGGTATCCATTCAAAACCTACTTTTGAATTGTTTCCACCATGGCTTCGGACTACGCGTCTTCGGGCGAATACATCAAGCATCACCTGCAGAACCTCACCTACGGCCAGCTCCCGGCCGGCTTTGAACGTCACGACGGCGAAGTGCTCGCCGCACCCACCTGGACCTTCGCACACGGTGCGCAGGAAGTCCAGGCCATGGGCTTCTGGTCCATCAACGTCGACAGCATGCTGTTCTCCATCGGGCTTGGCGCGCTGTTCCTCTATTTCTTCTACGCCGCGGCGAAAAAGGCCACGGCCGGCGTGCCGTCCGGCCTGCAGAATTTCGTCGAGTGGGTGATCGAATTCATCGACAACTCCGTGCGCGGCTCGTTCTCGCACCGGAACCCCCTGGTTGCGCCGCTCGCGCTGACCGTGTTCATGTGGGTGTTCCTCATGAACCTCATGGACCTGCTGCCGGTCGACTGGGTTCCGTACGCGGCCAGCCTCGCAGGCGCGCCCTATCTCAAGATCGTGCCTTCGACCGACCCCAACGTGACCTTCGGCCTGGCGCTGTCGGTGTTCGCGCTGGTGCTGTACTACAGTGTGAAAATGAAAGGCGCGGGCGGCTTCTTCTCCGAGCTCGCGTTCCAGCCCTTCCCCAGGTTCCTCTTCCCGGTCAACCTGCTGCTCGAGGGCGTCGGCCTCATCGCCAAGCCGATTTCGCTCTCGCTGCGTCTGTTCGGCAACATGTACGCGGGTGAAATGATCTTCATCCTGATCGCACTGATGTACGGCGGCGGCTGGATCCTCGGCGTGTTCGGCGGCGTGCTGCAGTGGGCGTGGGCGGTGTTCCACATCCTCATCATCACCCTGCAGGCCTTCATCTTCATGACGCTGACCATCGTCTACCTCGACATGGCGCACGCCGAACATCATTGAGCGCACGCAACCCGGTTCCCTTTTCGACCTTCAATCATTCAACTTCTTAGGAGCTACAAATGGAAATGACTCAAGCCGTGCTGTACATCGCGGGTGCCCTGATGATGGGCCTGGGCGCGCTCGGTGCCGCGGTCGGCATCGGCATCCTCGGCGGCCGCTTCCTCGAGGGCGCGGCGCGTCAGCCCGAGCTGATCCCGATGCTGCGCACCCAGTTCTTCATCGTCATGGGTCTGGTCGACGCCGTGCCGATGATCGCCGTCGGTCTGGCGATGTACGTGCTGTTCGCCGTTGCCGGCTAAGTCGCGGGTTGATGCGGAATTCCCTCTAACCCCCGATACGTAAAGGTGCGGAAATGAACTTCAACGCAACTTTGATCGGCCAGTCCATCACCTTCGTGATCTTCGTGTGGTTCTGCATGAAGTTCGTGTGGCCGCCGATCGTGAACGCGCTGGACGCGCGCAGGAAACAGATCGCCGACGGCCTGGCGATGGCCGATCGCGGCCGCAATGAACTGGAACTGGCCTCGCGCAAGGCCGGCGACCATCTGCGCGACGCCAAGGCGCAGGCCGCCGAGGTGATCGGCCAGGCTGAAAAACGCGCGGCGCAGATCATCGAGGAAGCCAAGCAGGCTGCCCGGGAAGAAGGCGACCGGCAACTCGCGGCGGCGCAGGGCAACATCGTGCAGGAAGCCAACCGCGCGCGCGAGGCGCTGCGCGAACAGGTGGCGGCGCTGGCGGTGGCCGGCGCGGAAAAGATCCTGCGCCGCGAGATCGATGCGAAGACCCATGCCGACCTGCTGGGTCAGCTGAAAGCCGAGCTGTAAGCCATGAGCGAACTGTCTACCCTCGCGCGTCCCTATGCCGAGGCGGTGTTCCGCCTGGCGCAGGGCGACGCCGACCTGGCCGGCTGGTCGCAGCGGCTGGCGGTGCTTGCCGCCATCGCGGCCGACCCGCAGATGGCGCGCCTGATCGCCGATCCGGCGGTGGATGCGGCGCGTGCTGCCGCGCTCATCGTCGAGGTGGCCGGCGGCGAGCTTGGCGAGCGCGGCGCCAACTTCGTGCAGGTGCTGGCGGACAACGACCGCCTCGCGCTGCTGCCGGAAATCGCGGCCCGCTTCGAGGCGCTGCGGGCGGAGGCCGAAGGCACGCTCGACGCCACGATCACCAGCGCGCAGCCGCTCACGCCGCAACAGGTCGACGAGCTGGTCGGCGCGCTCAAGGCGAAGTTCCAGCGCGCGGTCAACGCCCGGGTGGTGGTCGACGCCGAGCTGATCGGCGGTGTCGTGATCGCCATCGGCGACCAGGTGATGGACGGCTCGGTGAAAGGGCGGCTGCAGCGCATGGCGTTCGCCATGCAGGGCTGAACGGCGCCGGGCGCACCCAACCCATATTTATCGGAACCTCACGGTTCGGAGAACAGACATGCAATTGAATCCAAGTGAAATCAGCGAACTGATCAAGGCCAGGATCGAGAACCTGGGCGCCTCCAGCGAGTTGCGCACCCAGGGCACCATCGTCTCGGTCACCGACGGCATCGTGCGCATCCATGGCCTGTCCGACGTCATGTCGGGCGAGATGATCGAACTGCCGGGCAACACCTTCGGCGTGGCCTTGAACCTCGAACGCGACTCGGTCGGCGCGGTGATTCTGGGCGACTACGAGCACATCAAGGAAGGCGACGTCGCCAAGTGCACCGGGCGCATCCTCGAGGTGCCGGTCGGACGCGGCCTGCTCGGCCGCGTCGTCAACGCGCTGGGCCAGCCGATCGACGGCAAGGGCCCGGTGCCCGCGGACAACACCATGCCCATCGAGCGCATCGCGCCGGGCGTGATCGAGCGCAAATCGGTCGACCAGCCGGTGCAGACCGGCCTGAAGTCGATCGACGCGATGGTGCCGATCGGCCGCGGCCAGCGCGAGCTGATCATCGGCGACCGCCAGACCGGCAAGACCGCCGTCGCGATCGACGCCATCATCAATCAGAAGGGCACCGGCGTGAAGTGCATCTACGTCGCCGTCGGCCAGAAGGCGTCCTCGATCGCCAACGTGGTGCGCAAGCTGGAAGCGCACGGCGCCATGGACCACACCATCGTGGTGGCCGCGACCGCCTCCGACGCCGCCGCGATGCAGTACATCGCGCCGTATTCCGGCTGCACCATGGGCGAGTTCTTCCGCGACATCGGCGAGGATGCGCTCATCGTCTACGACGACCTCACCAAGCAGGCCTGGGCCTACCGCCAGGTCTCCCTGCTGCTGCGCCGTCCGCCGGGCCGCGAAGCCTATCCGGGCGACGTGTTCTACCTGCACTCGCGCCTGCTCGAGCGCGCCGCGCGCATCAACGCCGACTGCGTCGAGAAGCTCACCAAGGGCGCGGTCAAGGGCAAGACCGGTTCGCTGACCGCGCTGCCGATCATCGAGACGCAGGCCGGCGACGTGTCGGCCTTCGTGCCGACCAACCTGATCTCGATCACCGACCGCCCGATATTCCTCGAGACCGACCACTTAAAAGCCGGCATCCGTCCCGCCATCAACGCCGGCCTGTCGGTGTCGCGCGTCGGCGGCGCCGCGCAGACCAAGGTCATCAAGAAACTCGGCGGCGGCGTGCGTCTGGCGCTCGCGCAGTACCGCGAACTCGCGGCCTTCGCGCAGTTCGCCTCGGACCTCGACGAAGCCACGCGCAAGCAGCTCGAGCGCGGCCGCCGCGTCACCGAACTGATGAAGCAGCCGCAGTATTCGCCGATGTCGGTGTCGCAGATGGCGCTCACCCTGTTCGCCGTCAACAAGGGCTACATGGACGACGTCGAGGTGAGCAAGATCCTCGCGTTCGAAAGCGCGCTGCAGGCCTTCATCAAGTCGAAGCACGCCAGCATCATGGACACCGTCGAAACCACCGGCAACCTCGACGAGGCGACCGAGAAGGCGCTCACCGCCGCGGTCGACGAGTTCAAGAAGACCGGCGTCTACTGAGGCGCCCCGAGGAGCCAGCATGGCAGCCGGAAAAGAGATACGGACCCAGATCAAGAGCGTGGAAAACACGCGCAAGATCACCAAGGCCATGGAAATGGTCGCGGCGTCCAAGATGCGCCGCGCGCAGGAGCGCATGAAATCGGCACGCCCCTATGCCGAAAAGATCGCCAACGTGGCGACGCACCTGGCGTATGCGCACACGGAGTACAAGCATCCCTTCGTCATTGCACGTGAAAACGTGCGGCGTGCGGGCCTCGTCCTCGTCACTTCCGACAAGGGCCTGTGCGGCGGCCTCAACACCAACGCCCTGCGCCTGGTGATGACCCAGTTGAAGCAGTGGCAGGCCGCCGGCGTCGAGGTCGACGTCAGCGCCATCGGCAACAAGGGCCTGGGCTTCATGCAGCGGCTGGGGGCCAACGTGGTGTCGCAGCTCACCGGCATCGGCGATACGCCGCGCCTGGAAATGCTGATCGGCCCGGTCAAGATCATGCTCGACGCCTACATGGCAGGCCGCATCGACGCGCTCTACATCGTCTACAACCGCTTCGTCAACACCATGAAGCAGGCGCCGACGCTGACGCAACTGCTGCCGCTGACGAAGCTCGCAAACGAGGACGAGGCAAGCCTTAGGACGCACTGGGACTACATCTACGAGCCCGACGCGCAACCGGTGGTCGACGCCATGCTGAAGCGCTACATCGAGTCGCTGGTGTATCAGGCCGTCGCCGAGAACATCGCCTGCGAACAATCGGCGCGCATGGTGGCGATGAAGTCGGCCTCCGACAACGCGAAGAACGTCATCGGCGAGCTGAAGCTCATCTACAACAAGACGCGCCAGGCCGCGATCACCAAGGAGCTCTCGGAGATCGTTGCCGGTGCGGCGGCGGTTTGACGCGGCGGGGGGCGATCGGGCGAGGCTAACATGAGCGAAGCGAATGTTATGACGAGACCAGATCGCAACCCCGCGGCGGCGGTTTGAGCGGCCCTGCAGAATTCAATTGATTAGGAAAGCAACATGAGCAACGGAAAAATTGTTCAGATCATCGGCGCAGTGGTGGACGTGGAGTTTCCGCGTGGCGCCATGCCCCGCGTGATGGAAGCGCTGAAGATGCAGTCACCCGAGCTGACCTTCGAGGTCCAGCAGCAGCTCGGCGACGGCGTCGTGCGCACCATCGCCATGGGTTCGACCGACGGCCTCAAGCGCGGCATGGACGTGCTCGCCACCGGCAACCCCATCATGGTGCCGGTCGGCCAGGCGACGCTTGGCCGCATCATGAACGTGCTCGGCGAGCCGGTTGACGAGGCCGGCCCGGTCAACGCCGAAACGACGATGCCGATTCACCGCAAGGCCCCGGCATATGCCGACCAGGCCGCCTCGGTGGAGATTCTCGAAACCGGCATCAAGGTCATCGACCTCATCATGCCGATCGCCAAGGGCGGCAAGGTCGGCCTGTTCGGCGGCGCCGGCGTGGGCAAGACGGTGACGCTGATGGAGCTGATCCGCAACATCGCCGTGCAGCACTCGGGCTTCTCGGTGTTTGCCGGCGTCGGCGAGCGCACCCGCGAGGGCAACGACTTCTACCACGAGATGAAGGAAGGCGGCGTGCTCGACAAGGTCGCGCTGGTGTACGGCCAGATGAACGAGCCGCCGGGCAACCGCCTGCGCGTCGCGCTCACCGGCCTGACCATGGCCGAATATTTCCGTGACGAAGGCCGCGACGTGCTGCTGTTCGTCGACAACATCTACCGCTACACGCTCGCTGGCACCGAAGTGTCCGCGCTGCTCGGCCGCATGCCGTCGGCGGTGGGCTACCAGCCGACCCTGGCCGACGAGATGGGCCGCCTGCAGGAGCGCATCACCTCGACGCGCACCGGCTCGATCACCTCGTTCCAGGCGGTGTACGTGCCGGCGGACGACCTCACCGACCCGTCGCCCGCGACCACCTTCGCCCACCTCGACGCCACCCTGGTGCTGTCGCGCCAGGTTGCCGAGCTCGGCATCTACCCCGCGGTGGACCCGCTCGACTCGACCTCGCGCATCCTCGATCCGCAGGTCGTCGGCGACGAGCACTACAACGTCGCACGCGCGGTGCAGGGCACGCTGCAGAAATACAAGGAACTGCGCGACATCATCGCGATCCTGGGCATGGACGAACTGTCGCCGGAAGACAAGCTCACCGTGTCGCGCGCACGCAAGATCCAGCGCTTCCTGTCGCAGCCCTTCTTCGTCGCCGAAGTGTTTACCGGCGCGCCCGGCAAGTACGTCACGCTGAAGGAGACCATCGCCGGTTTCAAGGCGATCGTCGAAGGCGAATACGACCACCTCCCGGAGCAGGCCTTCTATATGGTCGGCGGCATCGAGGAAGCGGTGGAGAAGGCGAAGACGATTCAATGAAACGGTAAGGGGTGAGGCGTCAGGCGAAAAAGCCGCACCTCACGCCTCACGCCTCACGAGGTTTTGAATATGGCCATGACCATCCACGTCGACATCGTCAGCGCCGAAGAAGCGATCTACTCCGGTTCCGCCGAAGTGGTGATCGCACCCGGCCAGCGCGGTGAGCTCGGCATCCATCCGCGTCACACGCCGCTTCTCACCACCCTGAAGCCGGGCGCGGTGCGCATGAAGCTGCCGGATCAGGCGGAGGAAATGATGATCTACGTGTCGGGCGGCATTCTCGAGGTGCAGCCACACGTCGTCACCATCCTGTCCGACACCGCGATCCGCGGCAGCGACCTCGACGAGGCGAAGGCGCTCGAAGCCAAGCGCGCCGCCGAGGACGCGATGAAGAACCGCGAAGCGAGCCTCGACTACGCGAAGGCGCAGGCCGAACTCGCCGAAGCCATCGCCCAGCTGGCGACGATCCAGAGACTGCGCAAGAAGATCTGATCGCCGCTGGCGCGGCCCGCTTGCGGGGGAGGGCGGGCGCGCTCAACTGCGGTTTTTGGGCTTAATCCTGCATTCCGCACCACAGAGACACAGAGAAACCCGAAAAGCAGAGCATCGCCGCGCTTTTCCCCGCTCATCCATCGGGCGAGCCAAGGCAGGAATGCAAGCCCCTGTTTTTGCGCGTTGCTCGCTGTGCTCTGAGTCTCTGTGGTTGAACTGTTTTTTCCGGGTTGATTCCCTGGAGGCCAGAGGCGCGCCATGAAACGCAGAACCAAGATCGTTGCAACGCTCGGCCCGGCAACGGACGAAGTCCAGGCCCTGGACGCGCTCATCCGCGCCGGCGTCGACGTGGTGCGGCTGAATTTCTCCCACGGCAGTCAGCAGGATCACATCGAACGCGCGCGGAGCGTGCGTGAGCGCGCTCGCGCCCTCGGGCGCGAGGTCGGCGTGCTGGTCGACCTGCAGGGGCCGAAAATCCGTATCCACCGCTTCCGCGACGGGACGGTGCAGCTCGAGGACGGCGCGCGCTTCGTGCTGGATGCCGCGCTGCCGGCCGAGGCCGGCACACGGGAGCGGGTCGGCATCAGCTACGCAGCGCTGCCCGCGGACGTCGCCCGCGGCGACACCCTGCTGCTGGACGACGGTGCCATCGTGCTCGAGGTCGAGGCCGCCGGCGGCACGCAGATCGAATGTCGTGTGCGGGTCGGCGGTGCGCTGTCGGACAACAAGGGCATCAACCGCCAGGGCGGCGGACTGTCGGCCGACGCGCTGACCGACAAGGACCGCGCCGACATCGGGGTCGCCGCTGCGATGCGCGCCGATTATCTCGCCGTGTCCTTCCCGCGCTCGGCCGCCGACATCCACGAGGCGCGCACCCTGCTGCGTGCCGCCGGCGGCAGTGCCGGCATCGTCGCCAAGATCGAGCGCGCCGAGGCGGTCGCCAGCCTCGACGACATCATGCAGGCCGCCGACGTGGTGATGATCGCGCGCGGCGACCTGGGCGTGGAGATCGGCGACGCCGAACTGCCTGCGGTGCAGAAGCGCATCATCCAGGTGGCGCGCAGTCTCGACCGCGTGGTCATCACCGCCACGCAGATGATGCAGTCGATGGTCGAGAATCCCATTCCGACGCGCGCCGAGGTGTTCGACGTGGCCAACGCGGTCCTCGACGGCACCGACGCCGTCATGCTGTCCGCCGAGACCGCCATCGGCAAATACCCGGCGCGCGTGGTGGAGGCGATGGACCGCATCTGCAGGGCGGCGGAGCGCCAGCGCCTCACCACCCTGTCGGCGCGGCGCCAGACGATGCGCTTTCACCGCATCGACGAAGCGATCGCCAAAGCCGCGATGTACACCGCCAACCACCTGAACGTGAAAGCCATCGCGGCGCTCACCGAGTCCGGTGCGACGCCGCTGTGGATGTCGCGCATCAGCTCCGGCATCCCGATCTACGCCTTGACGCGCCATGCCGAAACCCGCGCCAAGGTGACCCTCTATCGCGGTGTCTACCCGGTCGACTTCGACGTGACCGCCGCCGACCACGCCGAGGTGAACCGCGAGGCGCTCGACCGGCTCGTGGAGCATGGGGCGGTGCGCGAGGGTGATCTGGTCATCATCACCGAGGGCGCCCTCGCCGGCGTGCACGGCGGCACCGACGCCATGCGCATCCTGCGTGCGGGCGAATCGGCGCGGTCCCGGTAGAAGGCAATTTCTCCATGCGCCTGATCGCCGGCCTCCTCGTTGCTGCCGTCGTTGTCACCTCGGTTTTTGCCCGCGGCGGGTCCGTCACGGGCATCGCCCACGTGGTCGATGGCGACACGCTGCATCTCAAGACGCCGGGCAAAACCGTCAAGGTTCGCCTGCAGGGCGTGGCCGCGCCGGAACGCGGCGCGCGCGGCGGCGCCGAGGCCACCCGCTTCGTCGAGCAGCTGGCGCAGGGCCGCACGGTCCGGTGCGAGCTGGACGGCACACGATCGAAGGATCGCGTGGTCGGCACCTGCTTCGTTGGCGGCGCGGGCGGCGAGGACATCGGTGCCGCGGTGATCGCGGCGGGGCTTGCGCGCGACTGCCCGCGGTTCTCCGGCGGCCGCTACCGGGCACTGGAACGGCCCGAGGCGGCGCACCTGGCTTATCCCTCGTACTGCGTGCCGCGCTAGGGTTTCGGGCCGCACGCTGTCGGCTTAATCGACGCGCAGTTCCTTCATGCGCGGATAGAACTCGCTGTTTTCACGCTGCATGCGCTCCCACAGCAGGCGGAGCACCGTGTTTGCTTCGCGGCGGAAGGTTTCCGCCCGTTCGCGCAATGGCGGCGCCGTGTTCCAGCGCCGCACGAATGCTTCGAACTCCGCGGCGAGCGGGCCCATGTCGTCCTGATACTGCTGCGCCAGCCGGGCCACGGCGGCATCGCCCGCGCGCAGCGCAGCGGGATAGAGCATGCGGTCTTCGCCGGCCAGATGCAGTTTGATGGTGGCGCTGACGCTCACCAGCAAGCGCGCAATTTCCGCGGCATTCTCGCTCACGCCCTGCTTGGAGAGCCTGCGCAAATCGTCGATGCCGCGCTGGATGGCTTCATGCTGGGTTTCGAAGCGCTTCATGTCCATGTGTGTTGTCTCCCAAGCGTTGCTATGAACCCGGATTGTCCAATGGCCCCCAGGTCTGGCTTTGGCCCGACGTGCCGCGCGAAAACCCACCCCGCAGCATGCCGTCGATCCGCGTAAGACTGTCCCAATGGATTTTCAGGGTCGCTGAAGTTTAGGAGTTCCGGATATGGATGGCAACTTTGGGCCGCCCGCAGAGCAGCGCGGACCGCCAGGAGACCCCTCTGCCGCTTGTTTTTTGCCGTGAATGGCGGAAACTGGGAAAAAGAACCGGTCGGCAGTCGCCGGGATGCGGAGGCGTGGCGTGAACAGATACAGAATCCTGCTCGTCGTACTGGCGTGGCTGCCGGCCTGGGCGCTGGCCCGCCCCAGCGTGGTCACGGATATCGGTCTTGCCGGGGTGCGCATTCAGGCGGTGGCGCAGGTCGATGCCGACGCCGAGGTGCTGTGGGCGACGCTGACCGATTACAACCGCCTCGCGGGGTTCGTGCCGGGCATGACGCTGTCGCGCCAGGTGTCGCCACCGCAGGCGCGGCCGCGCCTGGTCGAGCAGAAGGGGGAGGGCGGCCTCCTGGCGCTGGTGTTGCCGGACCACGTGGTGCTGGCGATGGACGAGCGCCCGCCGGGGTGGATCGGCTTCCGCTCGGTGTCGGGCTGGATCGCGTCCATGCGTGGCGAGTGGCGCATCGAGGGCAGCCGGCGTCCGGTGCGCCTCGTCTATCGCGCGCACATCGTGCCGCTCCTGCCGCCGCCGCCGGCACTGACCGACGCCTACGTGCAGGACGAAATCCGCCTGCGGCTGGAGGCGGTCGCGCGTGAGGCGGAGCGCCGCATGGCGGCGCGCTGACGGGCGGGATGGGGCGCATGTTTACGACGCTGGCGCGCTGGGTGGTGCGCATGCCGTGGGTGTTCGTCGCGGTGGCCGTGACGTGGACGGTCTTTGCCGTCGGCTTCGGTCACAACATTGCCGAGCGGCTCACGCTCAACCCGGGCTGGCATGCGCCGGCATCGGGATCGGCGCGCGTCGAGACCCTGCTGCGCGAGAAGCTGCATCACGATGAGGTGCCGGTGGTGGTGCTGTTCAGCCCGCAGGCCGCCGGTCCTTCGGCGGTGGACGCCGTCGATTACCGGCAGGCAGTGGAGCGCGCGCTGGCGCCGCTGGTGCACCTGTCGCACGTCAAGGGCATTCACACGTATTACACCACCGGGGACGCCCGGCTGAAGTCGCGCGACGGGCGCCACACCTACGCCCTGGTGAATCTCGCGCGCGGCGCCGATGAAGGCGTGGCGTCCTTCCGTGCCTTGCGCGACACGCTTGCGAGCGATGCGCTCGTCATCCGCCTCGGCGGCGAACTGGCGGTCTACGTCGACGTGCGCGAGCAGCTCGACCGCGACCTGCGCGTCGCCGAGGCGGCCAGCTTCGGCCTGCTCGCGGTGCTGCTGGTGTGGGTGTTTCGTTCCGCGGTGGCGGCGCTGCTGCCGCTCATCGTGGGCGCTGCCACCATCGCCAGCAGCATGGCGTGGATGAAGCTCGCCACCTGGGGTACCGAAATCAGCGTGTACGCACCCAACGTGGTGTCGATGCTGGGACTGGGGCTTGCGGTTGATTACAGCCTC
Organism: Thiobacillus sp.; assembly: GCA_024708885.1. Taxonomy (GTDB): domain Bacteria; phylum Pseudomonadota; class Gammaproteobacteria; order Burkholderiales; family Thiobacillaceae; genus Thiobacillus. The sequence continues at coordinate 134,069 of JANJXT010000063.1, read as the reverse complement.
TTCATGGTGTCACGTTTTCGCGAGGAGCTCGCGCTCGGCAAACCGGTGGATGCCGCGCTGCGCATCACGCTCGCCACCGCGGGGCGCACCCTGATGTTCAGCGGCCTGACGGTGGCGAGCAGCCTGTTCTGCCTGTTCCTGCTGCCGCAGCGCTTCTTCCACAACATGGGGCTTGCCGGCGGCATTTCGGTGGCCACCGCGATGCTGGCGACGCTCCTCTTGCTGCCTGCGCTGCTGGCGCTGCTCGGGCACCGCGTCAACCGCTGGGTCCCGCCTTTTCTCGCACAGCGTGCGCCGGACATGGGCGAGAACGGCCGCTGGTACCGCTTCAGTCACTTCGTCATGCGCCATGCACGGCTGGTGCTGCTGGGGTCGCTGGCGATCCTGCTGGTGATGGGCTGGCCGGTGCGCCATCTGCAGGTCGGTCCGGCCGATGCGCGCTCGCTGCCCGCGGCGGCGGAAAGCCGGCAGGTGCAGGACATTCTTGCCAGCGCGTTCGAGCTCAACGAACTCAGTCCGATCCTGGTCGTGGTGAGCACGCGCGCGCCACTGACCGATCCCGCCAGCATCGCGGCGCTGCACCGGCTGCACGAAGCGCTCGGCGCGCTCCCCGGGGTGACGCGGGCCACCGGTCTCTTGAGCCTCGATCCGGCCCTCACGCTGGCCGACTACCAGATGCTGTACCAGCATCCCGAAGCCTTCCCTCCGGCGCAGGCCGCGCTGGAGGCCACCAGCCGCGGCGATACCACGCTGCTGCAGGTGCAGTATCGCGCCGACCCGGCCTCGGCCGAAGCGCGCGCGCTGGTCGAGCGCATCCGGGCGCTGCCCGCCGATCCCGCCATCCAGGCGCTCGTCGTGGGGGGCTTCCCGGCGTTTCACCTGGACTATCTCGATGCCCTGCGCGCGGGCGTGCCCAAGGTGATGGTCGCCATCATCGCAGTGATTTTTGTGCTGCTGTTCCTCATGCTGGGCAGCGTGCTGGTGCCCTTGAAAGTCGTGCTCACCAACCTGCTGTCGCTGTCGGCCACCTTCGGCGCGCTGGTGTGGATCATCCAGGAGGGCAATCTTTCCACGTGGCTCGGCTTCACGCCGCAAGGTGCGCTCGACGGCACGATCCTGGTGCTGATCTTCGCCGCCGCGTTCGGCCTGTCGATCGACTACGAGGTGTTCCTGCTGTCGCGCGTCAAGGAAATGTGCGACGCCACCAAGGGCGACAGCCTGAAGTCCGTATCCACCGGCATGCAGCGCAGCGGGCCGATCATCACCAACGCCGCGCTGCTGATCGGCGTGGTGCTCGGTGCCTTCGCGCTGGGCGAGGTGGTGTTCATCAAGGCCATCGGGCTGGGCCTGTTGCTCTCGGTGGTGGTCGATGCGACACTGGTGCGCATGCTCCTGGTGCCCTCGACCCTGCGGCTGATGGGCTGGCTCAACTGGTGGGCGCCGAAACCGCTGATGCGCGTCTACCAGCGCCTGGGCCTCGACGAAACCCGACACGAGGGCAAGACATGACTTCTCTCCGCGGCCTCGCGCTTGCCGCCGTCCTGGCCTTCGTGACCGTGCCGGTGCGCGCCGATCTCGCGCTCACCGGGCACAGCGTGCTCGATGCCTTCGGCACCCCGCTGTCCAGCCAGGAGCGCGTCTGGGTGCGCGGCACCGCGGTGCGGCGCGATTTCACCGACCGCGGCCGCGCCATCACCCACCTGTTCGACCTCGCCACGCGTCAGGCGATGATCGTCGATCATTTCACCCGCACCGCCGAGGTGCACGATCTCGCCGCGCTCGATGCCGCCACCGAGGCGAACGCACCGACCGCGCGTCTCAAGTTGAGCTTCGAGCCGACCGGCGCCACCCGGCCGCTGCAGAAATGGACCTGTCGCGAGCACGCGCTCGAAGCCAGCGTGCCGACGCGCCTGGGCAACGAGGAGACGGTGTTTCATCTGACCGGCCGCATCTGGCTTGCGCAGGGCGTGCCCGAGCAGGCGGCGGTGCGCGATCTGGTCGAGGCGACCGCGCGGCCGGGATTCTTCCTCGCGGTCCCCACCGTCGCGCGCATCGCGCCGGCCTATGCGCAGGTGATGAGCGAGATGCTGCGCACGCTCGCACCACAGGGGCTGCCGTGCGGCGGCGATGTCGCCGGGCGCCACGAGGGCAATGGCCCGCTGGCGAATCTTGCGCGCAAGCTGCCCTCGAAAGTGAGCGTCGAATTCCGCGAGTTTTCCGCCGAACCGCTCAAGGCGGAGCTGTTCGTGCTGCCCGCCGGCTACCAGAAAGTGCCGGTGCGCCTGCCGGGACCGCCCGGCGTCGTTCCCGCCGCGCCGATGCGCTGAGTCGCGCGGGGTGTGCGTTGATGCGGGAAACGTTCATGGCGGGCGTCGTTTCATGTTCCGGGGCGGTGAAGCGCCATGAAGCGTACCCAAAACCAACCCGGAAACCGCGCGTGGACGCACCCAGCAGCTGAACTTCGGCAAGCGTGCAAGAACCAGGATTCATCCCGGTTTATACTTGGCGCGCGAATTGCTCGCCTGCGGTAGTGCCGCACCGATCCGAACAGACATGACTTCCACACTCGACATCGTCATCCTTGCCGCGGGCAAGGGCACCCGCATGCGTTCCGAGCTGCCCAAGGTGTTGCACCGCCTGGCTGGCAAGCCCTTGCTGGGCCATGTCGTCGGCACCGCGCACGCGCTCGGCGCGGCGCAGGTGTGCGTGGTCTATGGATTCGGCGGCGAGGCGGTGCCGCAGGCGCTGGCCGACGAACGGCTGACGTTCGTGTTGCAGGCCGAACAGCACGGCACCGGGCACGCGGTGATGCAGGCGCTGCCGAAGCTCGCCGACGCTGGCGTGACCCTGGTGCTGTACGGCGACGTGCCGCTCACCCGCGCCGCCACGCTGGAGCCGCTGGCGGCGGCGGCGCAGGCCGGCAAGCTCGGTCTTCTGACCGTGAACCTCGCCCAGCCGGACGGTTACGGACGCATCGTGCGCGAGGCGGGGCGCGTGGTGCGTATCGTCGAGCACAAGGACGCCAGCGCCGCCGAGCGCGCAATCGAGGAAGTCAACACCGGCATCCTCGCCGTGCCGACGCGCCCGCTCAAGCGCTGGATCGCCGAACTGAAGAACGACAACGTCCAGGGTGAATATTACCTTACAGATATAATTGCCCTGGCGGTGCGCGATGGCGTGGAAGTGGAGACTCACCAACCGGCGTACGAGTGGGAAGTGCTGGGGGTCAACAGCAAGGTGCAACTGGCCGAACTCGAGCGCATCCACCAGGGCGAAATCGCCCGCGCGCTGCTCGAGGCGGGCGTGACGCTGGCCGATCCGGCGCGGCTGGATGTGCGCGGCAGCCTCGCGTGCGGCCGCGATGTCGCGATCGACGTCAACTGCGTATTTGAAGGGCGCGTGGAATTGGGTGATTCCGTGCAAGTGGGCGCCAACTGCGTGTTGCGCAATGTGAACATTGCAGCCGGCACGAAGCTCGATGCCTTCACCCTCATCGACGATGCCGAGATCGGCGAGGCCGGGCGGATCGGCCCCTTCTCGCGCATCCGGCCGGGAACGCAGCTCGCACGCGACGTTCACGTCGGCAACTTCGTCGAGATCAAGAACAGCCAGATCGACGAGGGCTCCAAGATCAGCCACCTGTCCTACATCGGCGACACGACCATGGGCAGAAAGGTCAATATCGGCGCCGGTACCATCACCTGCAACTACGATGGCGCGAACAAGCACCGTACCGTGATCGAGGACGAGGTGTTCGTCGGCTCCGACACCCAGCTCGTCGCCCCGGTGACCGTCGGCCGCGGCGCGACCCTGGGCGCCGGCACCACGCTCACGCGCGACGCGCCGGCCGGCGAACTGACCCTGTCGCGTGCGAAGCAGGCGACCATTCCCGGGTGGAAGCGGCCGACGAAGAAGTGAGGCGCGCAGCGCGCAATTGGACAGGAGGGCTCGAAATCATGACAACGCTGAACAGACCAAGCGACGGCGGCGCGGGGCTTGACGCCTCACGCCCTCCCCCTCGCGCCTTACCCCGCGCGGAGCGCTGATCATGTGCGGCATCGTCGGCGCAGTCGCGCAACGCAACGTCGTTCCCATCCTCCTCGAAGGTCTGCGGCGGCTCGAATACCGCGGCTACGATTCGGCGGGACTCGTCACCATCAACGGCGGGCTCAGGCGCGTGCGCAGCGTCGGGCGCGTGGCCGCGCTCGCCGAAGCGTGTGCGGCGCAGCAGGTGCACGGCCACCTGGGCATTGCGCACACGCGCTGGGCGACCCACGGCGCACCTTCCGAAGCGAACGCTCACCCTCACGTCAGCGGCGGTCTGGCGGTGGTGCACAACGGCATCATCGAGAACCACGAGGCGCTGCGGGCGCGCCTGAAGGCCGACGGTTTCGAGTTCAGCTCGGAAACCGACACCGAAGTGATCGTCCACCTCATCGAACTGCATTACCGGCAAAGCAAGGACCTGCTCGCCGCCACCCGCGCCGCGATCGCCGAACTCGAAGGCGCCTACGCCATCGGCGTGGTCACCGAAGCCGCCCCCAACCGCCTGATCTGCGCGCGCAAGGGCAGCCCGCTCCTCGTCGGCCTCGGCATCGAGGAAAACTTCATCGCCTCCGACGTCTCCGCGCTGCTGCCGGTGACCCAGCGGGTGATGTATCTGGAAGAAGGCGACGTCGCCGACGTCGGCCTGCTGACGGTGACGGTATACGACGCCGCCGGGCAGCCGGTCGAGCGCAGCGTGCACGTGTCCGAGCTGTCGGCCGACATGGCCGAGCTCGGCCCCTATCGGCATTTCATGCAGAAGGAAATCCACGAGCAGCCGCGCGCGCTCGCCGACACCCTGCTGACCGCGGCCGGGCAGGATCATGTGCTGCCCGAGTGGTTCGGCTTCGACGCCGCCGAGGTGCTCGCCTCCGTGCGCGCCGTCACCTTCCTTGCCTGCGGCACCAGCTATCATGCGGCGAAAGTGGCCACTTACTGGCTGGAGGAGATCGCGGGCATTCCGGCGTGCGCCGAAATCGCCAGTGAATACCGCTATCGCACCAGCGTGCCCAATCCGGATGCCCTCGTCGTCGGCATCTCGCAGTCGGGCGAAACCGCCGACACCCTGGCCGCGCTGCAACACGCCAAAAACCTCGGACAGGTGCACACCCTGGCCATCTGCAACGTCCCTGAGTCAGCGCTCACTCGCGCCGCACGCCTGAAATTCATGACCCGCGCCGGACCCGAAATCGGCGTCGCCTCGACCAAGGCCTTCACCACCCAGCTCGCCGCGCTGTTCCTGCTCACCCTCGTGCTCGCCAAGCTGCGCGGCCGCCTCGGCGCCGCCGAGGAACGCGAACACCTCGCCGCGCTGCGCGGGCTGCCGAACAAGGTGCAGCAGACCCTCGCCCTCGAAGCCGCAGTCGAAGCCTGGGCGCAGCGCTTCGCCAACAAGCAGCACGCCCTCTTCCTCGGCCGCGGCGTGCACTACCCCATCGCCCTCGAAGGCGCGTTGAAGCTCAAGGAAATCTCCTACATCCACGCCGAAGCCTACCCCGCCGGCGAGCTCAAGCACGGCCCGCTCGCGCTGGTCGACGAAGGCATGCCCGTCGTCGCCATCGCCCCCAACGACCAGCTCATCGAAAAACTCAAATCCAACCTGCAGGAAGTGCGCGCCCGCGGCGGCGAGCTCTACGTCTTCGCCGACGGCGACGTCCACATCGAGGAATCCGCCTTCGTCCACGTCATCCGCCTGCCCGGCGGCCACAACGGCGCGCTCTCCCCCATCCTGCACACCGTCCCGCTGCAGCTGCTGTCGTACCACGCCGCCCTGCAGAAGGGCACCGACGTCGACAAGCCGCGCAATCTGGCGAAGTCGGTGACGGTGGAGTGAGCGGTATGCGGCCGGGCAGACCCGATGCCCGGCGGCAGGGTGTTTTTCGAGCCCCCAAGGGCGTGCCTGACCTCCTTTTTTCATCGGTTCTGAGCTATACAATGAGGGTAGGCTGCGTGTGCCAGCCGGCGCACGTGCATGAATCGGTGTCTTCTTGAGGAAACGACAATGGAAACGAAAATCCCGCTCGGCGAGCCTTCGTCTCACGACGTGACCCGTGAGCAGTTGATGGCCGACTTCAAGACCGTGATCGCGGACGCCGAGGCGCTGCTCAAGGCGACCACCAGCCAAGGGGGCGAGGCGGTGGCGTCGCTGCGCACCCGCGTGGAAGCCTCGCTCGCCCGAGCGAAGGAGAAAATGGCCGACGCCGAAGCGGTGGCGCTCGCGCGCGCGAGGGCGGCCGCCAAGGCCACCGACGCCTATGTGCACGAGAACCCCTGGAAGGCAATCGGCATCTCCGCCGGACTCGCGCTCTTGGTCGGCTTCATCATGGGCCGGCGCTGACGGGCTTGGCGTGTTGCCACCCCCGGCCATGCCCCCGGTCTCTGCCCGTTTCCCTCTGATGAAGCCATCAAGCGATCGACCAAGCCCGCAAGCGGGCAAGCCGCCGCTTATCCCGCGCGCGGGCGAGAGGGACACGGAATCGTTTCGCGATGTTTCACGTTGAGCGCCGACCATGAGCGGAGACGCGCCGCCCGCGGACAAGGGCCTGTTCGACTCGCTGCGAGGACTGGCGGACGGCGTGATCGCGATCGCGCACACGCGGCTCGAACTGCTGTCCACCGAACTCGAAGAAGAGCGCGAAAGGCTGTTGAGCACCGTAGTGCTGCTGCTCGCCGCGTTGTTCTGCATCGGCGTCGGCGTGCTGCTGCTGGCCATCCTGGTGGCTGCGGTGTTCTGGGACGAACACCGGCTGCTGGCATTGAGTGTTCTGACCGCGAGCTTTCTTGGCGGCGGCGCTGCGGCGTTCGCCATCGCCCGGCGCAAGCTGAAGGCCAAGCCGCGCCTTTTCGCGGCGAGCCTCGCCGAACTGTCCCGCGACCGCGAACGGTTGTCCGGCCGGCCATGAGCGCGAGACGTGCCGCGCTCGCCGCACGCCGTGAACGCCTGGTGGCACAGGCGGCCGCCCAGCGCGCAGCGCTGGCACGCGATCTCGCACCCTGGCGCGCGCCCCTGGCACTGGCGGATCGCGGTCTGGCGGCGCTGCGCTACCTGAAGCGCCATCCCGCGTTGCTGGTGGGCGTGACCGTGGCGTTCGCCGCATGGCGCCCGAAACGCGTGGGGCACGGACTCGGTCGCGCATGGCGCATGTGGCGACTCGCACGTCGCCTGTTCGGTCCCTGAAACGCACATACGTTCGGCCTGCCCCTTGTGGGTATGCCGCGGGCCCGCCGACGTGCGGTTTCGTCGCTCGACCGCAGGCATGCGCGTCGACGCGCTCACCTGAGCTTCTTTTCCGGTAAAGTATCACGGCCTGATCTGTCGGCTTGTGTCGCGCCCACGGACGGGCAGGCCCCGAATATCCAAAAAACGGAGAGGAAAAGAGCATGAAAGCAAAAATTGCGTTGTTCGCAGGTGCCATGTTGTGGGCTGTGTCGGCAGCAGCCAACCCGGTGGGGGAGCGCGCGAAGGGCGGCTACCCCGAATATCTGTTTCTCGAAAAAGTCCCCCGTGCCGACGCCAGATCCACCGCCGAAAAACTGGCCAAGGCCGTGATCGCCGGACGTCTCATCATTTTTGCCTACAGCAAGAAATTGACCGATCCGGAACTCGGCGACAAGGGCTTCACTGGGGACGTTTTCGAGCAACAATGGCGCTCGGCGCTGGAAGCCGACATGCTCGATGCCACCGCGGATCAGAAACGCATCATTGAAAAACTCATCTGGGCCGGGCGCCAGGTCATCGAGAACAACCAGGACCGCCTCAACGTCAAGGGCATCGCCTGGAAGCATTTCCTGCCCGCGAAATGGGAGCGGGAAATGGGCCAGGTCTTCACCGCACGCACCGGCATCATCGTCAAGCAACCCGGGCGCAACTACCGCAGCCCTGTGAATGTGTCCGACGAGATGGAGCTCGCCACCCTGCGCCATTTTGCAGCCGCGCCCCACACCGACAACACGCCGAAGACCGCGTTTTCCACCCTGGGCAAACAGGCGGTGTACCGGCATATGGAACCGATCCGGCTGGTGCCGCCCTGTCTTGCCTGCCACGGCAAGCCGAAAGGCGAGCCCGACATGCTGGGTTTTGAGAAAGACGGCCTCGAGGTCGGAGACGTCATCGGCCTCATGAGCGTGACCGTCGCTGTCAGCGATTGAACCACCGTCGTGTCGGCCTGGCCGAGCCGACACGACATCCGTCGACACTGGGCGCGCCGCGATGCGGAGCACGCTTCGTCAGCGAGCGTAGCCTGGATGCAGCGCAGCGAAATCCAGGGCAAGCCTGTTCGGACCCGTTTCCCCGGATTCCATTTCATTCCATCCGGGCTACGCGAGTTGGACTTTGTCGGCTACCATCTTCGAAAAATGTCCTTGCAGCAAGCCTTTCCGACCAGCGAGTACATTCCTTCAGAGGGCACACCGTGCAATCCATGGATTTGTTCACGATTCAACCGGACAGCAGTGCCCATCTAAAAATTCCCCATGTTCTACCTGGACCTTTTTTCCGCGCTTGACCGCCGTGTCGATTATGTACTGATCGGTGGGCTGGCGATTTCGCTGCACGGCATCGAGCGCGCGACAATGGACATTGACGTGACCGTGGCAATGACTCCGGACAACCTGTCGTCTCTGGTGGAGATGGCACGTGAACTGGGTATGACGCCGGTGCTGCCGGTTGCGCTCGACACGTTGACCGATCTCGACCAATTGGCGCAGTGGCATCGTGAACGCAATCTGGAATCCTTTGCGCTGCGCGCCCCCGGCCTGGCTGGCGTGACGCTGGATGTGTTGCTCTATCCGCCGGTTGATTACGCCCAAATGCGCAGTCGCGCAGTCACTTTCCAGGCGGGCGACGTGCCCGTGGTGGTCGCTTCCATCGACGACATGATTGCGTTGAAGCAGGCCGTTGGCCGCCCGATTGATCTTGCGGACATCGAACATCTCAAGCGCTTGAAGGAATCGTGATCATGTCCTGCGACCGCGGTAATCGCACCTACTATGTCAGCGACGAACGTCTGCGCGCTTTTCGCGCGCTATCGGCCAAGGAAAAACTGCGCTGGGTGGAGGAGCTGGCAACTTTTCTGCGATTGGCCCAGCCGGGCGAAAGCACGCGTAGCCTGGATGCAGCGCAGCGAAATCCGGGGTAAGTCTGTTCGGACCCGTTTCCCCGGATTGCATTTCATTCCATCCGGGCTACGCGAGTTGGATTTTGCCGGCCCACCCTCGTCGAAAAAATGTCCTTGCAGCGAGCCGAGTGGGAGAGCGAGCGTAGCCTGGATGCAGCGCAGCGAAACCCAGGGCAAGTCGGTGGTACCGAACCGCCAGGAACCGGCAGGCGTCGCGGTCAGTGCCGCTTGCGGTCTTCCTTCAGCGCCAGGGTGGCGACCTGTACGCGGTTTCTGAGGCCGAGCTTTTCCATGATGTTGCGCAGGTGATTGCGCACGGTGTTCTCCGACAGCGTCATCTTGTAGGCGATGGCCTTGTTGGACAGGCCTTCCTTGACGTGGTCGACGATTTCCATTTCGCGCGCGGTGAGGGAGGCGAGCGCGCTGTTGGCGAGTTCGCCGCGCGCCATCTTCTGCATGATGTTGAGCGGGAAGCTGCTCTGGCCGTCGCACACGCTGCGGATGGCGGCGAGCACCTGCTCGGGGTCGCTGGACTTGATGACGTAGCCGTCGACGCCGGAGGCGATGGCTTCGGAGATTTCCTCGTCCGAGTCGGCGATGGTCAGCATGATGACCTTGATGCCGAGGTCGCGCAGGTCGGAGACGAGGTCGAGGCCGTCGGTGTCGGGCAGCGAGCGGTCGAGCAGCGCGGCGTCGGCGCGGTTGCCGGCGGCGAGCCAGGCGCGCAACTCGGCGGCGTTGGCGTGCTGGGCGATGAGGCGCAGGTCGGGCTCCTGCTGGATGTAGCCGGCCACCCCCATGCGCAGCAGGGGGTGATCGTCGATCAGGATGATGTTGAGGGGCGCAGGCATTGGAACTCCTCCGTTCTTGGCGTTGTTTTCGTCGTCGTCATGTCGGCAGCCCGCGCGGTTTGCGCGGCGCCTTTTCGAATAATAAATCAAACACGGGGTTTGGCAGCCATTTCATTGCGCGCGCGACCCAGGCCATCTGCCACGGGATGACGGCGTAGCTGCGGCGGCGCGCGATGCAGTGCGCGACGCGCGCGGCGGCGTCGGCGGCGGCGAGGCGAAACGGCATGGGGTAGGGATTGACGCGGGTCATCGGCGTGTCGATGTAGCCGGGGGCGACGGTGACCACGGCGACGCTGCGCGCCCGCATTTCCAGGCGCAGCGCTTCGAGATAGACGGTGGCGGCGGCCTTCGACGCCGAATAGGCGCCGCCGCCGGGCAGGCCGCGCACCCCGGCGACGCTGGAAATGCCGCACAGCACGCTGTCGCGGGCGAGCACCGGGATGAAGGGCTGGAAGGTGTGCACCAGGCCGAGCACGTTGGCGTCCATCACCGCACGGAACACCGCGGCGTCGGCGGCGTGTTCGGTGAGGGTGCCGACGCTGATCCCGGCGGCGGCGATCACCAGGTCGGGCGGGCCGACTGCGGCGAGAAAGCCCGCCGCGGCCGCCTGCATGGCGGCGGCGTCGCGCACGTCGGCGGAATACAGCTTCGCGTCGAGGCCGGCGGCCGTGGCCTGCAGGGCGTCGAGGCGTCGTCCGGCAAGCCCCAGGCGGGCGCCGCTGGCGCCATAGTGGCGCGCCAGCGCCGCACCCAGCCCGGAACTGGCGCCGGTGATGAAGACCGTGCGCGGCGCGGAGCGCAAACGCCTTACCGGGCGGCCTTCTTGCCGCCGCGCTCGGCGCGCGCCTTGGCGATGAGCTGGTCGAGTACCTCGAACAGGCGCGCCTCGCTGCCGGTCATCGACATCGAGGTCTGATACTTGCCGTCGACGATGAACGCCGGAACGCCCTGGATGCCGTAGGTGCGCGCGAGCTGCCCGCCCTGCGCCGCCTGCGACTGGGTGGTGAACGAATTGTAGATGCGTTCGAACTGCTTGCGGTCGACCCCTTGCCGGGCGATCCAGTCGCCGAGCACGGCCGGATCGTTGAGGTTGATCCGCTCCTCATGGTAGGCGCGGAACACCTGCGGGTGCACACGCTCGAGCAGCTTCATCTGCGACAGGGTGTGGAAGAGCCTGGCACCGGGCATCCAGTCGTCGCGGAACACCGCCGGTACGCGGCGGGCCTGCGCGTCCTTGGGCAGGGTTTTCAGCCAGGCGCCGAGGGCCGGCTCGAGCTGGTAGCAGTGCGGGCAGCCGTACCAGAAGAATTCCAGCACCTCGACCCGGCTGCCGGTGGCCACCGGCTGCGGGGGGCTGACGCGGGTGTAGTCGTGGCCCTCGAAGGCCTCCGGGCCGGCGGCGAACGCCGACAGGGAAAGGAGGGTGGCGGCCAGCAAGGCCCAGGCGCGGACGAACATCAATATCTCTCCTGTGAAATGGGTTCTTCTCGGACCAGCGTGACCGCGATATGGTTCTGCGTCAGGCGTGTGCGGATCTGCTCGACGTCGTGGGCGCTCGCGAACGGGCCGATGCGCACGCGGTGCAGCACGCCCTTGCCCGGCACGTCGGCGGTCTGGATGGCGGCTTCCAGGCCCAGCATGGCGAGCTGCGCCTTGAGGTTGTCGGCGTCGTTCGGGTTGATGAAGGCGCCGGCCTGCAGGTAGAGGCGCGGGGCGGGCTTTGCGGCGGGCGCCGTGGGCGGTTCGACCGGTTCGCCACCCGGCAGCACCTTGTAGAAATCGAAGCTCGGCGCCGGTTCCGGCGTGGCGGGGGCCACCGGCAGCGAAGCGCTGGGGGCGGCCGGTTTCGCCGAGCGGAACGGGTTGTTGCCGGTCGCCCACAGCGCGACGCCGACGGCGAGCAGGGCGCCGACGGTCAGGCCGATCAGGACGCCGGTGAAGACCGGGCTGCCGCTGCGCTTGCTGGAACGGGATGCGGGTTTCGCCATGAGGGCTACATTTTCTCCGGCGCGGACACGCCAAGCAAGGCAAGGCCGTTAACAATCGTTATGCGCGTGGCGTCGGCCAGCGCGAGGCGCGCGCGTTTCAGCGCCGCGTCGTCGACGAGAAACTTCTCGGCGTTGTACCAGGCATGGAAGTCGCCGGCCAGTCCCTGCAGATAGTGCACGACGATGTGCGGCGCGAGTTCCTTCGCCGCCGTGGCGATGATTTCCGGATATTCGGCGATGCGCTGCATCAGCACGAGCTCGTGGGGTGCGGCGAGCGGCGCGAGGTCGGCGTCGTCGAGCGTGCCGGCGTCCCCGCCCCATTCCTCGAACACGCGGCAGATGCGCGCGTGCGCGTACTGCACGTAATACACCGGGTTGTCGTTGTTCTGCGCCCGCGCGAGATCGACGTCGAAGATGTACTCGGTGTCCGGCTTGCGCGACAGGAGGAAGAAGCGCACCGCGTCCTTGCTGGTCCACTCGATGAGGTCGCGCAGCGTCACGTAGCTGCCGGCGCGCTTGGAGATCTTCACTTCCTCGCCGCCGCGCATGACGCGCACCATGGTGTGCAGGAGGTAGTCGGGGTAGCCGTTCGCGATGCCCAGCCCCACCGCCTGCAGGCCGGCGCGCACGCGCGCGATGGTGCCGTGGTGGTCGGTGCCCTGGATGTTGATCGCGCGCGTGAAGCCGCGCTCCCACTTGGCGATGTGGTAGGCGACGTCCGGCACGAAATAGGTGTAGCTGCCGTCGGACTTCCGCATCACGCGGTCCTTGTCGTCGCCGTATTCCGTGGTGCGCAGCCACAGCGCACCGTCCTGCTCGTAGGTCCTGCCCGCGGCGGCGAGTCGGGCCACCGTCGCCTCGACGCGGCCGTCGGTGTAGAGGCCCGATTCCAGGTAGTAGTTGTCGAAGCGCACCGCGAAGGCCGTGAGGTCCAGGTCCTGCTCGTGGCGCAGGCAGGCCACGGCGAACTCGCGGATCGACTCCACGTCGTCGGCGTCGCCCGAGGCGGTGGTTTCGCGGTCGTCGGACTTGACGGTTTTTCGCGCCAGGAAATCGGCGGCGATGTCGGCGATGTAGTCGCCGTTGTAGGCGGCTTCCGGCCACCCGGCGTCGCCCGGTTTCAGGCCTCGGGCGCGCGCCTGCACGCTCGCGGCAAGCGTCGCGATCTGCACGCCGGCGTCGTTGTAGTAGAACTCGCGGTACACGTCCCAGCCCTGCGCGGCGTAGAGGTTGCAGAGGGCGTCGCCGAGCGCCGCCTGGCGGCCGTGGCCGACGTGCAGCGGGCCGGTGGGGTTGGCGGAGACGAATTCGATCAGCACGTGCTGTCCGGCGCCGGCGTCGCCGCGGCCGAAGGCGCCGCGCTCGCTGCGCACGCGCCGCACGATGCCGTGCCACGCGGCGGGGGCGAGATGGAAATTGATGAAGCCGGCGCCGGCGATCTCCGCCCTGGCGACGAGCGGCGATGGCGGCAGTTCGAGGAGCACGGCCTGCGCCAGCTCGCGCGGGTTCTTCTTCAGCGGGCGTGCCAGCTGCATCGCGGCATTGCTGGAAAAGTCGCCGTGCGAGGGGTTCTTCGGACGCTCGATTTCCAGGCTCACCGGTGCGTCGGGGGCGATGACTTCGAGTGCGGCGCCGACGAGCAGGGCGAGCTGTTCTTTGAGCGGATGGATACTGGACATGGCGGACAGGAAGACGGGGCCGTCTCCGGTGTCGAACGGAAGCAGGCGATTATAAGCGCCGCGCGCGGGGCATCAAAACACCAGCGGATCGACGTCGAGCGACCAGCGCGGCACGCGCGGCCGGATCGCCTCCACGCGTACCCGCCAGTCGCGCACGAAGGCCTGGAGTGCGGTGCGCGAGGCGGACTGGACCAGCAATTGCGCGCGCTCCAGATTGGCCACCCGCGCCATCGGCGCCGGCGTCGGCGTGAAGACGCCGACGCGCGCCGCATCGGGCGCGGCGGCGGCGGCACGCCGCAGGAAGGCGAGTGCGGCGTCCATGCTCGGCGCTTCGGCGCGCAGCAGGACCTGCCGCGTGAACGGCGGCAGATCGAGCTGGCGGCGCTCGGCGAGCAGTGCGCGCGCGTAGCCGGCGTAGTCGTGCCGTTGCAGGAAGCGGAACAGCGGATGGTCGGGAAACGCGGTCTGGATCAGCACGCGGCCGGGCTTTTCCGCGCGCCCGGCGCGCCCGGCGACCTGCATCAGTTGCGCGAACAGACGCTCGGTGGCGCGAAAGTCCGGGCTGTACAGCGCGCCGTCGGTATCGAGGACGAGCGCCAGCGTCATGTCCGGGAAGTCGTGTCCCTTGGCCAGCATCTGCGTGCCGATGAGCACGTCGACCTCGCGTGCGCGCACCGCCTCGCCCAGTTCGGCCCAGGCGCGCGGCTGCATGGTGTCGCGGTCGATGCGGCGGATGCGCGCGGCAGGCAGAAAGGCGGCGAGGGTTTCCTCCAGCCGCTGCGTGCCCTGCCCCAGGGGCTTCAAGTCCGGGTTGCCGCAGTCGGGGCAGGCCACGGGGATGCGTGCGTCAAAGCCGCAATGGTGGCATTTGAGGCGGCGCGCGCTGCGGTGCAGCACCAGCCGCGCCGAACAGTGCGGGCACGGCGCGACCCAGCCGCAGCCCGGGCAGTAAAGCGTGGGTGCGTAGCCGCGGCGGTTGAGGAACACCAGGCTCTGTTCGCCGCGCGCCAGGGTTTCGCCGAGTGCGGTCAGCGCGGGGCGGGTGAGGCCGTTGTCCTGCGGCAGGTGGCGCAGGTCGACGAGCTCGATGTCGGGCAGGCGCGCGTTGGCGACGGCGCGCGCTTTCAACTCGATCAGGCGGTAGCGGCCGGACAGCGCCCGCGCATAGCTTTCCAGCGCAGGCGTGGCCGAGCCGAGCACCACCGGCACGCCGCGCTGCTTGGCGCGCGCGATGGCGACGTCGCGCGCCGAATAGCGCAGGCCGTCCTGCTGCTTGAACGAGGCGTCGTGCTCCTCGTCGACGACGACGACGCCAAGCCGCGGCAGCGGCGTGAACACCGCCAGGCGCGTGCCGAGCAGCACGTCGGCTGCGGGTGCGGCGAGCCAGTTTTCCGCGCGTGCCCGGTCGGCCAGACCGCTGTGCAGGGCGACGATGCGTCGGCCCGGAAAGCGTGTGCGGAAATGCTGTTCCAGTTGCGGCGTGAGCGCGATCTCCGGCACCAGCACCAGGGCCTGCCGCCCCTGCCGCAGCACGGCCTCGATCAGGCGCAGGTAGAGCTCGCTCTTGCCGCAGCCGGTGACGCCGTGGAGCAGATGCACGCCGAAGCGGCCGAGCGCGGGCAGCAGACTGTCCAGCGCGGCCTGTTGTTCGGCGGTGGGGACGGGCGCGGCGGCGTCCGGCGCCGGCGCGGCGGCGGGTGCGGCGGCCGTCCAGGCGGCCCAGCCGGCCGTCACCAGTGCGGCGGCGTGGCGCGTCTGCTTCTGTGCGCGCAGCGCCTCGCGCGCGGCCGGCGCGGTGCGCAAGGCTTCGAGCAGGGCGCGCTGGGCACGCGCGCGCGCCGGTGCTTCGGCGCCGCGCCCGGCCTCGGTCAGCACGAGCCAGGGCGTGTCCGCCGCGAAGGGGGCGGCGTTCTTCAGGCGCGGCGGCAGCGCGGCGAGCAGCACGGCGCCGAGCGGATGGTGGTAATAAGCGGCGCAGAACTGCGCCAGATGCAGGAGTTCCGCCGGCAGCGCGGGGCGGTCGTCGAGCACGCGCAGCACCTCGCGCAGCGTGCCGGCGTGCGCACTGGCGGCGGTTTCGCCGAGCACCACCCCGACCTGCCGGGTGCGCCCGAAGGGCACTTCGACCAGCGTGCCCGGCGGCAGCGGACCGCCTGTCGCCAGGCGATAGTCGAACAGCCGGTCGAGCGGCGTGTCGAGAGCAACCTGGAGAATGGCGGACATACGGCGCGATCGGACTGTGCGGGGCGTGACCGGGCATTATGCCCAATCCGTCCGTGTTCCCGGGCAGGGGTGTTAGCTTCGGTTATTGAGTGCCTGTCGCGGAAAATGCGACAAGCCACTGTTTGGCAAACGAAATCGCCGCTTGTCCACGGAATCTGTGGATAATTTTGTGGGTTGTTGGGTGCGAAATGCGGCAAAGCCCGCCACTGCGTGACAATCCGTCAGCGACCAAAAACCGGGCAACGCAGTGTTTTCATATAAATCATAGATTTATAAAGACACTACAACTGTCAAGCCCTTGACACAAAAAAAGTTCCCATTCAATTCGGACTGTGTATAAGTCAATGCTTCTGTGGCGCACGCGAGGCTGCGCCGCACCCTCGAACGAGGGTGCGAAACCGTATAAAAACAGATGGTTAGACCTGCTGGATGCCGCTGATGACCCAGCCGCCGGGGCCATCGGCCGGCTTGCTGAGGTGCCACACTTCGTCGAAGGGTTCGGCGGACGGGTTGGCGGCCTCGCGGGCGGTACCGGTGAAGCGAACGCTCACCACATGGCGCGTGTCCTCGTCGACCGCTTCCAGCACCTCGGCGGCAACGTTGAGCACGTCGGTGCCTTGCGCGTCCGTCCCGCGCTCGGCGATCTGCATCGACAGTTCGGCGAACACCTCGGGCGAGGTAAAGGCGCGCAGGTCGTCCAGGTTGCCGGCGTCGAACGCGGCCTGCAGGCGGATGAAATTGACCTGCGCCTCACGCGCGAAGGCGGCGGCGTCGAAGCCGGGCGGGAAGCTGCGCGCGGCGTGGCCGCTGCCGCCCGCAAGCGGGGTCGCGTCGAACGCGGCCGGTGCGCGCTGCGGTACGCCGGCATACTGCATCGCGGGCTGCGGCGCGTTGCGCCGCATGAACATGCGGAACAGCAGGAAGGCGCCCATGGCCAGCAGCGCCAGCATGAGGAAACTGGCCATTTCTTCGCCAAGGCCGAGATGGGAGGCCAGGGCGGCGAGGCCGAGACCGGCTGCGAGGCCGGCGATCGGTCCCATCCAGCTGCGCTTCTGCGGCGCGGCCTGGGCCGGAGCGCCGGTTGTCTGCTGGCGCTGCGGCGCCGGGGCGGCTTCCTTCTTGGCCGGCGCGCTGCGCTGCATGCCGAAGGATTTGCCGCCGCCAAGGCGCTTGGCTTCGGCATCGTGCGCGACGAGGCCGAAACTGAGGAAAACGGCGAACAGGCTGATGAGGAAAGTCTTCACGCGGGGCTCCATGACGTTGGCGAACGCGGGTATGCTACGGCACCTCCCCGCATCACGAAAAGTCGATTTTTGTACGCGGATCGTTCGAAATTTTCGATGTAACCGCAGATCGGATCAGGCGCGGGCACGTACCGCGCGGCTGTGCCGATGCACCGTGTCCACCAGCACGGTGACCTTGTCGGGGTCGGTGAACTGCGAAATGCCATGGCCGAGGTTGAAGACGTGGCCGGGGTGGCTGCCGAAGCTGTCGACGATGCGCTCGGCCTCGGTGCGGATGATCTCGGGCGTGCCGTGCAGCGTGCAGGGATCGAGGTTGCCCTGCAATGCGACGCGGGCGCCGACGCGTCGCCGCGCGTCCCCGATGTCGACGGTCCAGTCGAGCCCGACGGCGTCGGCGCCGATGCCGGCCATGGACTCCAGCCAGTTGCCGCCGCCCTTGGTGAAAATGATGCTCGGCACGACGCGCCCGTCGCGCTCGCGGATGAGACCGGCGAGGATTCTTTCCATGTAGGCGAGCGAGAATTCCCGGTAGGCGTGGGGCGTCAGGCTGCCGCCCCAGGAATCGAAGATCATCACCGCCTGCGCGCCGGCCTCGATCTGTGCGTTGAGGTAATCGGTCACGGCCTGCGCCGTGACCTCGAGAATGCGGTGCAGCAGGTCGGGGCGGCTGTACAGCATGGTCTTGAGGTGGCGGTAGTCGTCCGAGCTGCCGCCTTCGATCATGTAGCACGCCAGGGTGTAGGGGCTGCCGGCGAAACCGATCAGCGGCACCGCGCCGTCGAGCGCACGGCGGATCGAGCGCACCGCGTCCATCACGTAGCCGAGCTTGTCGGTGGGGTCGGGCGCCGTGAGGTCGCGGATTTCCCATTCGTCGCGCAGCGGGCGCTCGAAGCGCGGGCCCTCGCCCTGCGAGAAGTACAGTCCCAGGCCCATCGCGTCGGGTACGGTGAGAATGTCGGAAAACAGGATCGCAGCGTCGAGCGGATAGCGCGCCAGCGGTTGCAGCGTGACCTCGGTGGCGAGGTCGGGGGTCTTGCACAGGGTGAGAAAGTCACCGGCGCGCGCGCGTGTGGCGTTGTACTCGGGCAGGTAGCGACCGGCCTGGCGCATCAGCCACAGCGGCGTGTAATCGGTCGGCTGGCGCAGCAGCGCACGCAGGAAGGTGTCGTTTTTCAGGGCGGACATGGCACGGGCCCACGCTCGGGCCGGGACGCAAAGCCCTGATTCTAGCAGGCTTGGCCGCGCCCGGCCCGCGCCGCCGCACCCCGCGTCCACTCGGACAGGCGGGCGCCTTCCCCGGTTTGCGCCCGTCGACGACACGCCTGACGGAGCGGCAGCGGCTGCGCGCAGCTCAGTTGTAGCGCGGGTGGTAGTCGCGGTACCAGCGTGCCTGCTGGTCGTATTTTTCCGCGCGCATGGTGCGGCCGGCCTCATCCAGCGCCGCGTCGAGGCGGCGGAATTCGTGCGAGTCGAGCCGGCCGTCGCTGAGAAACTGGCGTTTCATCGCGGCGATATCGTCCTGCTGGCGCGTGAGGACACGGAATTCGCGGTGGCTGAATTCGCCGTCGCGCAGGCCCGCTTCGATGCGCGATCGCTGCCAGGTTTGGCGGGCGTCGATCTGCTGGCTGAACTGCTGGCTCTGCTTCAGCGCCTGCGCCGGCCCGAAGGCGTCGCGGCCGGCAGGGGCCCAGTCGGCCTGCGCAGCGCTTGCGGCGAGGGCAAGGCCGAGCAGGGCAGGTTTGATCGATTTGGCTTGCATGAGGGCTTCCTTAAGGTAAAAGTCGCGTGGCGTGCCGGAGGGCGCACACGCAGTGCGCCGGTGACGGGCGCACTGCAAGCATGCTGTGTGAGCGGCGTGCGTGGCCTGTGCAACGGCGTGTAACCGTGTGTGGCGAGGGCGCCCGGACAGGGCCGGGGTTCTGCGGAAAGCCGTCGATTATTCGTGATGACGCCCGCCATTCGAACGCGGCTTCGGCTAGACTCGGCGGCCTTTGCTTTTTTTGCCCCCAATGGAGAACCCAATGCGTACCCCGAAACGCGCCACCGCCCTGATTGCGGCGGCCGCCTGTCTGCCCGGCCTTGCCGCCGCCACCAACGGCATGATCATGGAAGGCTACGGCCCCATCGCGGCCGGCATGGGCGGCGCCGCACTTGCCTACGACAACGGCAGCGCGGCGCTGGCGAACAATCCCGCCACGCTCGGCCTGATGGCCGACGGCCGGCGCATCGACGTGATGCTGGGTTACGTCGGTCCCGACGTATCGGCGCCCGGCAGCTTCGCCGACTCCAGCGCGGATGCCTTCTACATGCCGGCGTTCGGCTACGTGGCGAAACGGGGCGGCTTCGCCTGGGGCGCCGGCATCTACGGCCAGGGCGGCATGGGCACCGAGTACGCCCATGGCGACATGGCCCAGGTCGGTGTCGGCCGCGTCATCGTTCCGCTCGCCTGGCGCGCCAGCCCGCGGCTGACGATCGGCGGCAGCGTCGACCTCGTGTGGGGGGGGATGGATCTCGTCGCCGATCTCGATGGCAACGGCAGCAAGGACATCAGCTTCAAGGACGACAGCGACTTTACCGGCCGCGCCAAGGGCTACAGTCTCGCCGCCAAGCTCGGCTTTACCTACCGCCTCGCCGACGCGCTCACCCTGGGCGGCGTCTACCAGAGCGCCGGCAACCTGCCCGATCTCAAGGGCGGGGGCTACAAGGTGACCGGCTTCGACATGCCTGCCATGGTCGGACTCGGCTTTGCCTGGCAGGCGAGCGAGCGCTTGCTGGTCGCCGCCGACCTGAAGGACGTGCTGTGGGGCGAGAGCATGAACACCGTGACCATTCTGCAGAACGGCATGACGGTGGCGCCCTTCCAGCAGGACTGGGACAATCAGGTCGTCGCGTCCGCCGGCCTTGCCTGGAAGTTCAGCGACGCGCTCACCGGGCGCATCGGCTACAACTACGGCAAGAATCCGATTCCGGATGCGTTCGTCAACTATCTGTGGCCGGCAACGGTCGAGCATCACTATACGGCGGGTTTTGGCTATGCTTTCGACATGCGCTCGCAGGTCAATTTCGCCCTGAGCTACGCGCCGGAACATTCGGTGACGGGGACGGGGGCGATGAATGGCGGCATGGTGATCGACCACAGCCAGCTCAACTGGCAGTTGATGGCCAGCCACCGCTTCTGAACGGGCGGCACGCAAAAGACCGGGGGAGGATGGGGGCCCGGCCTCCTGCGCCCGGTTACGGCGTGTGCGGATCCTCCTTTTCCGCCTCGGCTGGAGCCGATCCCGGCTGGGTTGCCGCCGGATCCGGCCCGGCTGCCGTGCCGTCGACCTGCTCGACGGCGTTGTCCTGTGCCTGCCGGGCGGCCTGTTCCGCCGCCTGATCGATGGGGCCGGCGTTGTCGCAGCCATGAAGCGTCAGCAGCCCGGTGAGCACGGCGAGCGTGCCGATGATGGCGCGCCGGGACGCGGCGGAGACGTCAGTATCAGTCATCTCATTCACCTTGCGTCGTCCCGCCGGGCTGCATGCGGTCGCGGCTCGCGGCGGCGCGGGCGAATTCGTCGCGGCTCAATTCCTTGTCCTGGTTGGCGTCGCCTGCAGCGAAGCTCGCTTCGCTGCCGCCGGCGGCCTGGAATTCCTCCAGGCTGACGCGGCCGTCGCCGTTGGCGTCCGTGGTCTTGAAGTCGGCCATGGGGGAGCGGGCAAGCGCTGCCGGTGCGGCGAACGCACCCAGCGCGCACAACAGGACCAGATTGCGGATGTGATGGGAAACGGGCTTCATTTCGGTGTATCTCCTGAGTAGGCTAGAGGTTGAATGCGACAGCATCCGGAGCATGTCTAGCGACAACCATGCCAGTTTCTCTTTTGCTTGATTAATCAATTGTTTGCCGGCCGGCGGGCGGCGCGAAGACGGATCGTGGACGTGTCTCGAGCGGTTCTTTGTCGCGCTGCGGCGACAGATACGGCAAGCCGGCGCAAGCGATTGTTTTGAAGGGCTTAAATTGTCGCCTGCTGGCGACGGATTGCCGGGGCGGAGGCCTTCAACCGGCGTCGTCGCGGTTGCGGAACAGCGCGGGATCGAGGCCGTGACGCTGCAATAGGCGATAGACCTCGGTGCGGTTGCGCCCGGCCAGCCGCGCGACTTCGCTCGCCTGGCCGCGGGTGAGCTTGAGCAGGCTGATGAGGTAGTCGCGCTCGAAGCCGGCGCGCGCTTCGGCGAGTGGCTGGATCTCCGCAGGCTTGTCGCGCAGCGCGCGTGCCACCAGCGCGGCGGGGATGGTCGGAGTCGGGCACAGTGCGACGCACTGCTCCAGTACGTTGTGCAGTTGGCGGATGTTGCCCGGCCAGTCCGCTGCGGCGAGCATGTCGAGGGCGTCGGGGGCGAAACCGTGGATGCGCCGCTGGTAGCGGGCGGCGAGCGTGGCGAGGAAGTGCTGCGCCAGGAGCGGGATGTCCTCGCGCCGTTCGCGCAGCGGCGGCAGCGTGAGGTTGACGACGTTGAGACGGTAATACAGGTCTTCGCGGAAGCGGCCCTCGGCGATCGCCTCGTCGAGGTCGCGGTGGGTGGCGGAGAGGATGCGCACGTCCACCCTGCGCGCTGCGGTGGCGCCGACCGGGCGCACTTCCCCTTCCTGCAGCACGCGCAAGAGCTTGACCTGCAGCGGCAGCGGCATGTCGCCGACCTCGTCGAGGAACACGGTGCCGCCGTCGGCGCTCTGGAACAGGCCCGGGTGGTCGCGCGCGGCGCCGGTGAAGGCGCCCTTCATGTGGCCGAACAGCTCGGATTCGAGCAGCTCGGCCGGAATCGCGCCGCAGTTGATCGCGACGAAGGGGCGGGCGTGGCGCGGGCTGGCGCGGTGGATGGCGCGCGCGAGCAGTTCCTTGCCGGTGCCCGACTCGCCCTGGACGAGGAGCGCGGCACCGCTCTGCGCGGCGAGCCGCGTCTCGGCGAGCAGCGTTTCCATCGCCGGGCTGGCGGTGACGATCTCGCTGCGCCACGTGTCGTCCGCGGCGTCGGTGGCGCTGCCCGCGAGCCGCGTGGCGCGCTTGAGCAGGTCGATGAGGGTGGGTGCGTCGTAGGGTTTGGTGAGATAGCCGAACAGGCCTTGCTGTGTGGCCGCGACCGCGTCGGGAATGGTGCCGTGCGCGGTCAGCACGATCACCGGCAGCGCCGGATCGCGCGCATGGATGGCACGGAACAGCGCCATGCCGTCCATGCCCTGCATCTGCATGTCGGTCAGCACCGCGTCGGGGCGCGCGAGCGCCAGCTGCGCGAGCGCCGCCTCGCCGCCGTCGACGGCGTCGACGCGAAAGCCGTTCGCCTCCAGGCGCAGGGTGATCAGCGCGCGCAGCGCCGCATCGTCGTCGACGACGAGGATGGACGGTTTCTTCATGCAGCGGATTTCCGTGGGCTCATGGTGTCCGGGTCGGTGCGTTGTGCTGCTGCAGGGATTTTTCCAGCGCCTTGATCTGGTCGAGTTTTTCCTGCAAGACCTGTGCCTGCGCGCTTTGCTGGCGCAGCTCGATGCGCGCGCGCAGCCCGCGCTTCAAGAGGTCGATCACCGCGCGTGCGCGCGGGGTCACGTCGTCGATCGCGGCCAGGCTCTTCAGGGCGCGCTCGTGGGCGTCGACGCTGTCCTCGCGCTCCAGGAGGGCGGCCTGCTGAAAGCGCCTGGCGTCGTCGAGGCGCCGCTCGGCGTCCAGCGCGGCGAGTTCGCGCCGGCGCTGTTCAGGCGTGAGCGCGGCCACGCGCGCAAGCTCCCCGGCCAGCGTCGCCGGCCCCAGGCGGGTCTCGACGACCGGAAGCGCGGGCTGCTCGAGGGCGGCGCAGCCGCCCAGCAACAAGGCCGCGGCAAGGAGGTAGGGCGTCGGATTCATTGAACCTGGAAAAAGCAGTTGAACCACAGAGACACAGAGAACGGAGAGAAAAACATGCGCTTGCATTCTTTCCTTGGTTCACCCGACGGGTGAGTGGGGAAAAAGCACGGAGAATCCCGGTTTCTCCGGTTTCTCTGCGCCTCTGTGGTGCGGAATATAGGTTGAACAAAGTCTCGCTTTGCGATGTTTCACGGTAAGGCGGGCCAGGTTAAACAAAAACAGGTCGACCACGGCGTGCAGTCGACGACTTCGGCGCTGCCGCCGGCCGCGAGCTGCGCTTCGCGCACGATCGACAGCCCAAGGCCGCTGCCCTTGACGGCGCTGGCGGGCTGGTGCGCACCCTGGAAAAACGGCTCGAACACGCGATCACGCTCGGCGGCGGGAATGCCCGGGCCCATGTCGCACACCCACAGCGCGACTGCGCCCTCCTGCGGCGTGCTCTTCACCAGGATGCGGCCGCCCTCGGGGCTGAAGCGCACCGCGTTGGACAACAGATTGTCCAGTGCAGTTTCCAGTTGCGCGCGATCCGCGCACACGGTGGCGGCGTCGAACGCCGTGTCGACCGTGAGGCGGCGTGCGTCGAGCGCGAGCCGATGGCGCGCCAGCACGCTGTCCGCCACGTCCGCCAGCGGTTGTTCGGCGGTTGCCGCCCGGACGGGTTCGCGCACCATGCTGCCGTAGCGGATGAGTTCCTCGATGCGCCGCTGCAGGTCGCGGCTGCCCTGGTCCATGATGGTGACGATGTCGCGCTGGCGGGCGTTGAGGCGGCCGGCGAGCTCGTCGTCGAGAAGTGCGACGCCCTCGCGCAGCGAGGCGAGCGGGGTCTTCAGTTCGTGCGAGACGTGGCGCAGGAAGCGCGTCTTCTGCGCTTCCAGCGCCTGCAGGCGCTGGCGCAGCCAGTCGATTTCGCGTCCCAGCTCGACCATGTCCTGCGGACCGCTGATCGCCGGCAGCGGCGCGAGGTTGGCCTGCCCGAGCTGCTGGATTGCCGCCTTGAGCTGGCGGATGGGGCGGTTGATCAGCCAGGAGAACACCGCGGCCAGCAGGAGCGTCAGCGGCACCAGTGCGAGGCCGAGCGCGATCAGGCGCTCGCGGGTGGACTGCATCGCAGCCTCCAGTGCCTGCTGTTCGTCCTGCACGGCGGCGTCGGCCTGCTCCTGCAGCATGCGGGCGTCGGCGTGCAGCGCGGCGAATTCGGATTCCAGCGCATGAAAGCGCGCGCTGTCGAGAAAGCGGCCAGGGTGCACCGTACGGTACAGCGCCGCGCTGCCGCGGTCGAGGCGCGCCAGCGTCGCACGCGCGGTGGCGTCGCGAAGCGGCGCGTCGAGCTGCGCCAGGCGCGCGCGCAGGCCGGCGTAGGCGCGTTCCAGGGCATCGCCGAATTCGGCATCGCGCAGCAGGTGATACTGGCCGGTGGCGCGCTGGAACTGGCTCACCGATTCGCCCACCTGACGCACGTCGCGCGTGACGGCGAGGCTGTTGTGCGTGAACCGGCGCTGCGTGTCGACCACGTCCTGCAGCACGTGCACGACGTTGATGAGGCCGCTGGCGAGCGGCACGATCAGCACGCCCATGGCGACGATGACCAGGATGGTGAACGAGCGCGGATAGTAGGGACCGGCAGCCATGCGCACAGTGCGGAATGGAAACCGCACAGCATACCCCGATTCGGCGGGCACGCCGGTGCCCGCGCCGGTGTCAGGCGAGGCCGAGATGGGCGAGGATGCCCTTGGCCGCCTCGCGGCCTTCCCACACCGCGGTCACCACCAGGTCGGAGCCGCGCACCATGTCGCCGCCGGCGAACACGTTCGGGTTGGCGGTCTGGAACGCATGCTGGCGGCCGCTGGCGATCACGCGGCCGCCGGGGTCGGTGGCGATGTTGTGGTCGGCGAACCACGGCTGCGGATCGGGGCGGAAGCCGAAGGCGACGATGACGCGGTCGGCCGCGATGACCTCCTCCGAACCCGGCACCACGACCGGGGTGCGGCGGCCGCGCGCATCGGGCGGGCCGAGTTCGGTGGTCACGAACTTCACGCCTTCCACTTTCCCGCTGCCGACGATTTCGACCGGCTGGCGGTTCCACAGGAATTGCACGCCTTCTTCGCGGGCGTTGGCGACCTCGCGCCTGGAGCCGGGCATGTTCTGCTCGTCACGGCGGTAGGCGCAGGTGACCGAAGCGGCGCCCTGGCGGATGCTGGTGCGGTTGCAGTCCATCGCGGTGTCGCCGCCGCCGAGCACGACCACGCGCTGGCCGCGCATGTCGCGATAGGCTGCGTTGGGGTCGGCGGCCGCGTCGGGCTGGGTGAAGTCGAGGCACGTGCGCACGTTGGCGATCAGGAAGGGCAGCGCCTCCAGCACGCCCGGCAGGTCCTCGCCGGGAAAGCCGCCCTTCATGTAGCGGTAGGTGCCCATGCCCATGAACACCGCGTCGTACCCGTCGAGCAGCGCCTGCATGCTGACATCCGTGCCGACTTCGGTGTTGAGGCGGAACTCGATGCCCATGCCCTCGAACACCTCGCGGCGGCGGGTCATGACGGTCTTTTCCATCTTGAACTCGGGGATGCCGAAGGTGAGCAGGCCGCCGATTTCCTCGTAGCGGTCGTACACTACCGCCTTGACGCCGTTCCGCGCCAGCACGTCGGCGCAGGCCAGCCCCGCGGGGCCGGCGCCGATCACCGCGACGCGCTTGCCGGTCGCCGCCACGTTCGACACGTCGGGGCGCCAGCCGGCCTTGAAGGCTTCTTCGGAAATGTAGCGCTCGATCTGGCCGATGGTCACCGCGCCGAAGCCGCCGCTGTTCGGGCCGCCGCCGACCGCTTCGCCGAAGCCGTCGGTGTTGAGCGTGCACGCGCCTTCGCACAATCTGTCCTGCGGGCAGACGCGGCCGCACACCTCGGGCAGGCTGTTGGTCTGGTGCGACAGCTCGGCGGCCTCGAACAGACGGCCTTCGCTCACCAGCTTCAACCAGTTCGGAATGTAGTTGTGCACCGGGCACTTCCACTCGCAATACGGGTTGCCGCAGCCGAGGCAGCGGTCGGCCTGCTCCTGCGCGTGCGCCGGGGTCATCGGCGCGTAGATTTCACGGAATTCGCGGCGGCGCACATCGGCGGGGGTTTTCGCGCCGTCGCGCCGGACCTGCTTCAGGAAATGAAATACGTCACCCATCTTATGCACTCACTGCCTCACGTGTCTGGCCGGGAATGTCCTCGACCAGGTCTTCAATCGAAATCCGCTTCGGCTTGACCAGCCAGACGCGCGCCAGGGCGGCGTCGAAATCGGCGAGCAGGGCTGCGGCGCGCGCGCTGCCGGTGAGGCTTTGGTGGCGCTCGACCTGCGCCTTGAGGAAGATGCGGAACGGCTCGGTTTCGTCATTGCCGATGCGGACCAGCTCGATCATTTCCTTGTTGGTCTTGGCCATGAAGTCGCCCGCCTCGTCGACGACGAAGGCCATGCCGCCCGACATGCCGGCGCCGAAGTTCAGACCGGTTTCGCCCAGCACGATGACGGCGCCGCCGGTCATGTATTCGCAGCCGTGGTCGCCGACGCCTTCCACCACCGCCAGCGCGCCGGAATTGCGCACGCCGAAGCGTTCGCCCGCCATGCCCGCGGCGTAGAGTTCGCCGCCGGTGGCGCCGTACAGGCAGGTGTTGCCGATCAGGGTGTTGCGATGCGCCTCGAAGGTGGCGGCCTGCGGCGGATGGATCACCAGGCGGCCGCCGCCCATGCCCTTGCCGACGTAGTCGTTGGCGTCGCCTTCGAGGGTCAGGGTCAGGCCCTTGTGGTTCCACACGCCGAAGCTCTGGCCGGCCGAACCGGTCAGGCGGATCCGGACCGTGTCGTCGGGCAGGCCCGCGCTGCCGTGCATGCGGGCGATCTCGCCCGACAGGCGCGCGCCGATCGAGCGGTTGACGTTGCGCACGTCATAGGCAAGCTCGACCGGGGTGCCGGCCCGGATCGCGCCGATGGCGTCGGCGAGCATGCGTTCGGCGAGTTCGCCCTTGTCGAACGAGGGATTGCGCGCCTGCTGCGCGAAGCGCGGGGCGTCGGCCGGGATATTGCCCTGGCCGAGCAGCGCGTCGAGCTTCAGGCGCCCCTGGCGCGGCGTGTCGCCAGCCCCGAGTTCCAGGAGGTCGGTGCGGCCGATCAGGTCGGTCAGTTTCCTGATGCCGAGGCTCGCCATCAGCTCGCGCGTTTCCTCGGCGACGAAGCGGAAGTAGTTGACCACCATGTCGGGCAGGCCGATGAAGTGGTCGCGGCGCAGCGTTTCGTTCTGCGTGGCGACGCCGGTGGCGCAGTTGTTGAGGTGGCAGATGCGCAGGAACTTGCAGCCCAGCGCGACCATCGGGCCGGTGCCGAAGCCGAAGGACTCGGCGCCGAGGATCGCCGCCTTGACGACGTCGAGCCCGGTCTTCAGGCCGCCGTCGGTCTGCACCCGCACGCGCCCGCGCAGGCCGTTCGCGCGCAGCACCTGCTGCGCTTCGGACAGGCCGAGTTCCCATGGCGTGCCGGCGTACTTGACCGAGCTGAGCGGCGAGGCGCCGGTGCCGCCGTCGTAGCCGGAGATGGTGATGAGGTCGGCGTAGGCCTTGGCGACGCCCGCGGCGATGGTGCCGACGCCGGGCTCGGCGACGAGCTTCACCGACACCAGCGCGTCGGGGTTGACCTGCTTCAGGTCGAAGATGAGCTGCGCCAGATCCTCGATCGAATAGATGTCGTGGTGCGGCGGCGGCGAAATCAGCGGCGTGCCCGGCTTGCAATGGCGCAGGGACGCGATCAGCGGTGAGCACTTGTCGCCCGGCAGCTGGCCGCCCTCGCCGGGCTTGGCGCCCTGCGCCATCTTGATCTGCAGCACCTCGGCGTTGACCAGATAGGTCGCGGTGACGCCGAAGCGGCCGGAGGCGACCTGCTTGATCTTCGACATCTTCGCGGTGCCGTAGCGCTTCGGGTCCTCGCCGCCCTCGCCCGAGTTGGAGCGGCCGCCGATGCGGTTCATGCCTTCGGCGAGCGCCTCGTGCGCCTCCGGCGACAGCGCGCCGAGCGACATCCCGGCGGAGTCGAAACGCTTGAGAATGACCTCCAGCGGCTCGACCTCGTCGAGCGGGATGGGCGTGGCGGGCTTCAACTTCATCAGGTCGCGGATCATCGCCACCGGGCGGGTGTTCACCAGCGCGGAATACTTCCTGTACTCGGCGTAGTCGCCGGTCCTGACCGCCTTCTGCAGCTGCTGCACCACGTCCGGGTTGTAGGCGTGGAACTCCTCGCCGAACATGAACTTCAACAGGCCGCCGGCCGACAGCGGCTTCAGCGGGTTGAATGCGGCGCGATGCAGGGCCATCTGGTCGATTTCCAGATCGCCGAAATTGGCGCCGGAAAGCCGCGACACCGTGCCCTTCAGGCACAGCTCGACCACATCCTCGTGCAGCCCGACCGCCTCGAACAGCTGCGCGCCGCGATAGCTCGCGACCAGCGAGATGCCCATCTTGGAGAGCACCTTGTACAGGCCCTTGTCCATGCCCTTGCGGAAGTTGGCCAGCGCCTGGTCGAGGGCGGGTCTGACTTCGCCGGTCCTGACGAATTCGCCGATGACCTGGTAGGCGAGGTAGGGAACCACCGCGGTCGCGCCGTAGCCGATCAGGCAGGCGTAGTGGTGCGGATCGCGCACGGTGCCGGTTTCGACGACGATGTTCGCGCTGCAGCGCAGGCCCGCGGCGATCAGCGCGTGATGCACCGCGCCGGTAGCGAGCAGCGCGTGGATCGGCATGCGGTCGCGGGCGACGTTGCGGTCGGACAGCACCAGGATCACCTTGCCGGCCTTCACGGCGTCGACCGCGCGCGCGGTCAGGGTGCGCAGCGCGCCTTCCAGTACCGTCGCCACCGGGTCGTAGTGGAGGTCGAGCGTGCAGGGGGCGAACGCCGGGTCGTCGAGCTTGAGCAGCCGGTCGAACGCGTCTGTCGACAACAGCGGGCTGTGCACCTCGACCCGGTGCGCGTGCGCCGGCGTTTCCTCGAACAGGTTGCGCTCGGGGCCGAACGAGGTGTTGAGCGACATGACGATCGCCTCGCGGATCGGGTCGATCGGCGGGTTGGTCACCTGGGCGAACTGCTGGCGCAGGTAGTCGAACGGCGAACGGACTTTCTGCGAGAGCACCGCCATCGGCGTGTCGTCGCCCATCGAGCCGATCGCCTCGGCGCCGTCCTCGGCGAGCACGCGCAGAATCTGGTCGCGTTCCTCGAAGCTGACGTTGAAGAGCTTCTGGTGGGTCAGCAGGCTGGCGCCATCCATCAGCGCGAGGCCGGCGTCCTGGCTGGACGGAAGATCCAGCCCGATCGCGCTCGACGCAAGCCATTCGCGGTAGGGATTGCGGCCCTTCAGCGCCTTGTCGATGTCCTCCGACATCAGCAGGCGCCCGCTTTCGAGATCGGCGGCGACCATCTGGCCGGGCTTGACGCGGCCCTTTCGCTCGACGTTCGCCGGGTCGATCGGCCACACCCCGACTTCGGACGCGATGGTGAGGATGCGGTCCTTGGTCAGCACCCAGCGCGCGGGCCGGAGACCATTGCGGTCGAGCGTGCACACGGCGTAGCGGCCGTCGGTCAGCACGACGCCGGCGGGGCCGTCCCACGGTTCCATGTGCATCGAGTTGTACTGGTAGAAGGCGCGGATGTCGGGGTCCATCGCCTCGACGTTCTGCCAGGCCGGCGGAATCACCAGGCGCAGCGCGCGGAACAGGCCCGCGCCGCCCATCACCAGGCCTTCGACCATGTTGTCGAGGCTCATCGAGTCGGAGCCTTTGCTGCCGACGATCGGGCGCACGGCGTCCATGTCGGGGATCAGCGGGCTTGCGAACTTCCGCTCGCGCGCGCGGCTCCAGTTGCGGTTGCCCTGCACCGTGTTGATCTCGCCGTTGTGCGCGAGGAAGCGGAAGGGCTGCGCCAGGCGCCACTGCGGCCAGGTGTTGGTCGAGAAGCGCTGGTGGAACACCACCAGGCTGGTGGCGAAGCGCGCATCGTTGAGATCCGGATAGAACACCGGCAGCTTGTCCGGCATCACCAGGCCCTTGTAGCTGATGACGCGGCTCGACAGCGTCGGCACGTAGAACACCGGATCGGCCGGCTCCAGCGCCTTCTCCGCCTGGCGCCGCGCGACATACAGCCGGCGCTCGAAGTCGTCCTCGGACCCATCCGCGGCCGCGTCGACGAACACCATCTCGATGTGCGGCAGCGATTCCAGCGCGGATTCGCCGCACACGGACGGATCGACCGGCACCGGGCGGAAACCGGCGACGACGAGGCCCTGTCCTTCCAGGCACGCGTGCAGCGTGGCGCGCGCGTGCGCCTGCGGCGTGGCGTCGCGCGACAGGAATACCAGGCCGGCGGCGTAGACCGCGCCGAGGCTGAAGCCGGCTTCGCTCGCCACCGCGCGCAGGAAGGCATCCGGCTTCTTGAAGAGGAGCCCGCAGCCGTCGCCCGACAGGCCGTCGGCGGCGATCGCGCCGCGGTGCGTCATGCAGGCCAGCGAACCGATGGCGTGCTGCACCAGCGTGTGGCTGGGCTGGTTGTCAAGGTGTGCGATGAGACCGAAGCCGCAGCTGTCCTGCTCGAAATCGGGTGAGTACAGGGTTCTGTCCAGCCAGCTTTGTCGTTCCATGGTTCCGTTGTGCTCGGGAAAGAGCGGCCGGTCCGTCGGGCAGGTCGCAAGAAAAAAAGGGGGAGTAATTCTATTGCAGCGCAAGCCCCCCGGCAATGCCTCGGACTGTTTTTTTGATGCGGGGCACGAACTCGACGGAGTACGGGCGGCGACGGCGGGCACGGCGGTATGATGAACGATCCGCCGTCCGTCCGCGCCCCAGCATGTCGCCCGAGCTCGCGCAGCAACTGCTTCTGAAAACCCTGCTGCCGCTGTCGCTGCTGATCGCCGCGGGCGGCATCTGGCCGCGCTGGCAGAGTGGGGTTTCGATCATCGGCCTGCGCGGCGAGATCAACCGCCTGGTGCTGAATTTCTTCGCGCCCATGCTGTTCTTCGCCGCCGGTGCGACCGCCACGGTCGACCTGAACCTGTTGAAGCTGCCGCTGATCCTCGGCGCGGCCACCCTGTTCGGCCTGGGTCTTGCTGCGCTGGCGCTGTTCGCCACGCCGCTGGGGCGCGGCCTGCCGGACCCCGCGCGCGGCGCGCTGCTGCTGACTTCGGGCTTCGGCAACGTGCTGTTCTTCGGCTATCCCTTTCTCACCACGGTGTTCGGCGACGCCGGCGCGCGCTACCCGTTCTTTGCCGACATGCTCGCCACCACGCCGCTGGTGTGGTCGCTCGGGGTGTGGATCGCGTTCCGCTACGGCAACCACAGCGAGCACGCCTCCTTCCTTTCGATGTGGCTGCGCCTGCCGCCGGTGTGGGGCTTCGCCGCCGGCATCGCGGTCAACCTGACCGGCGCCGGGCTCGATCCGCTGGTGGAGGCGGCGCGCTGGGCGGGCAGTCCGACCATCCCGCTGATGCTGTTCGTGCTCGGGCTGACGATTCCGTGGCACGACCTGCGCCCGCAGAAAACGGTCATGCTGGCGCTGGCGATCAAGCTCGCGCTGATGCCGCTGTTCGCGCTCGGCCTTGCGCTGGCGTGGCCGGGCCCGCTGTCCGAGCCCGCCGAGGCCGCCATTCTCGAGGCGGCGATGCCGACCATGGTGATGGTGATCGCGCTGGCCGACCGCTTCGGCCTCGACGTGCGCCTGGCCGGGCTCATCATGGGCTGGTCAACGCTGGCCGGATTGTTTACGCTGCCATTCTGGCTATGGGTGTTGAAAGGATTCGCGACATGAAGATCGGGTTCATCGGCAGCGGCATCATGGGCCGCCCCATGGCGGAAAACCTGCTGCGCGCGGGCCACCAACTGACGGTGTACGGGCGCCGCTTCGACCGCATCGAACCCATCCTGGTGATGGGTGCGCTGGGCAAGGGCACGCCGGCCGAGGTGGCTGCCGAGACCGACATCACGTTCACGGTCGTCTCCGACACCACCGACGTCGAGGAGATCATTCTCGGCAGCCGCGGCCTCATCCACGGCGCACGTCCCGGCCACACCATCGTCGACATGAGCACGGTGTCGCCCTCGGCCACCCGGCGCATCGCCGCCGCGCTCGCCGAGCGCGGCGTGCACATGCTCGACGCGCCGGTGTCGGGCGGCGAGAGGGGCGCGCGCGAAGGCACGCTGTCGATCATGGTGGGCGGCGAGGCGCCGATCTTCGACAAGGTGCGCCCGCTGTTCGAGGTTCTCGGCAAGAGCGTCGTTCACGTCGGCGGGCACGGCGCCGGCCAGGTGGTGAAGTGCTGCAACCAGATCGTCGTCGGGCTGACGTTCGAGGGCGTCGCGGAAGCCATTCTGCTGGCGCGCCGCAACGGCGTCGACCCGCTGAAGATGCGCGAGGCGCTGATGGGCGGGTTTGCCGGCAGCCGCATCCTCGACGTGCACGGACAGCGCATGCTCGACGCCAACTACAAGCCCGGCTTCAAGGTGAAGCTGCATCACAAGGACATGGCCATCGTCATGGACAACGCGCAGGAGACCGCCACGCCGCTGCCGGGCGCGGCGCTGATCGCGCAGCAGATGAACGCGCTGATGGGCGCCGGCGACAGCGAGCTGGATTCGTCGGCGATCATGCGGGCGCTCGAGCGGCTGACCGGCGAGGCGCGCTGAGCGCCGCCCGCACCCTCGTCGTCATCGGCGCCGCCAGCGGCGCGGGTGCGCCCGATCCGGGCACCGCGGCGGGCCCCGCGGCGCTGCGGCGCTCGCGTGCGTTTCAGGACTCCCCGCTGCAGCGGGTCGAATGGGACGCCATCCTGCGCGTGCCGCGGCGCGGCCTGCCGCTGGAGGCGGTCGTCGCACTGGGCGCGCGACTGGCCAGGGAAGTCGAGCGCGTGCTGCGCGCGGGACATTTTCCGCTGGTGGTGGGCGGCGACCACTCCTGCGCGATCGGCACCTGGAACGGGGTGCGCCGTGCGCTGGCCGGGCAGGGCCCCCCCGGTCTCATGTGGATCGACGCGCACATGGACAGCCACACCTTCGCCACCACGCCGAGCGGGCAGATCCATGGCATGCCGCTTGCCGCACTGCTCGGCGAGGGCGACGCCGCGCTCGCCGGCACGGTGCCGACGCTGCGCCCGGAGCACGTCTGCCTCATTGGCGTGCGCAGCTTCGAGGCGGGCGAGGCGGCGCTGCTGCACCGGCTGGGCGTGCGCGTGTTCGACATGGCGGAGATCCGGACACGCGGGCTGGCGGCCGTATTCGACGAGGCGCTGGCGATCGTGCGGCGCGGCACGGCCGGTTTCGGCGTCAGTATCGACCTCGACGCGCTCGACCCTGCCGAGGCGCCCGGCATCGGCTCCCCGGTTCCCGGCGGGCTCGGCTGCGCGGAGCTGGCGACGGCGCTGACCCGGCTGCGCGACGATCCCGCCTTCGTGGCGATGGAAATCGTCGAATACAACCCGCACCGCGACCATGGCCAGCGCACCGCCGGCGTGGCGGGCGCCCTGGTCGATGCCATCGCCCCGCAGGCGCCGGACGCGTGAACCTCAATCCGCGCCGAGGCCGACGAAGGGGTTGTCGCGCCGTTCGTGACCGAAGCTCGACATCACGCCGTGGCCCGGCACGAAACGCACGTCGTCACCCAGCGGGAAGAGTTTTTCGCGGATGGCGCGGATCAGCGCCGCGTGGTCCCCGCGCGGAAAATCGGTGCGCCCGATCGAGCCCTTGAACAGCACGTCGCCGACGAAGGCGAGGCCCGCCGTGCGCTGGTAGAACACCACGTGTCCCGGGGTGTGGCCGGGGCAGTGCAGCACCTCGAAGCGGATCGTGCCGACGTCGACCGTATCGCCGTCGGCCAGCCACTGGTCGGGAACCAGCGGCGGCGTTGGCGGAAAACCGAACAGCTCGGCCTGCTGCGGCAGGCTGTCGAGCCAGAACGCTTCCTCGCGCTGCGGACCGACGATGGGCACGCCGAGCGCGTCGCGCAGCGCCGCCGCCGCGCCGACGTGGTCGAGGTGCCCGTGGGTGAGCAGGATTTTTTCCAGCGAAAGACCGCGTTTCCGCACTTCGGCCAGCAGGCGTTCGGCCTCGCCGCCAGGGTCGATCAGCGCCGCGCGGCCGGCGGCGTCCCACACCAGCGAACAGTTCTGCTGGTACGGGGTGACGGGGAGAATGATAAAGTCCATGGGTTGATTATCTCCTCATTCGTGCCATGTCCGCGCCCGACGCCCTGCTGCTGCTCTCCACCCACTGTCCGCATTGCCCCGCCGTGCTCGCCGCGCTGGCCGACCTGCTGAAGCAGGGCGCCATCGGCCGGCTCGAAGCGGTCAACCTGGAGCAGCATCCCGAAGTCGCGCAGGCGCTCGGCGTGCGCTCGGTGCCGTGGACGCGCATCGGCCGCATCGAACTGCTCGGCGCGCAGAGCCGCGCCGAACTCGCCGACTGGGCCGCCAAGGCCGACAGCGAAGCGGGCCTCGCCGACTGGTTCCACCTGCTGCTGAAGGAAGGCCAGTTGCCGCGCGTGCAGGGCCTGATCGAGGCCGAACCGGATTTATTGGCCGCCGTGCTGCCGATCGTCGGCAACGTCGAGGCGAGTCTGAACGTGCGCCTCGGCGCCGGCGTGCTGCTGGAGCACTTCGCCGGCACCGATACGTTGCGCGCGCTGCTGCCCCGGCTGGGCGAACTGTCGCGCAACGACGACGCGCGCGTGCGCGCCGACGCCTGCCATTACCTCGGACTCGCCGGCGACGCCCGCGCCCGCGCCTGGCTCGAAGCGCGGCTCGACGACGCGGATGCGGACGTGCGCGAGATCGCGGCGGAAAGCCTGGAACGGCTGAAAAGCGCGACGTAGGGCCAAGACTGCGGGCCAGCCGAATATCGCTGGATAGCGCGTTTGAACCCCGTGACCCCATTCGCCCGCTTGCCAAGCCTCTCATTTCCGCCTACTGTAGGCAATATAACTACTTATTGGATATTGTCATGGAAGAAGCCGTATCGGCAGCGGACGCCAACCGCAAATTCTCCCTCATCCTGCGCAGCGTGCGCGAGGGACACAGCTACGTCGTGACGAGCCACGGGCGGCCCGTGGCGCGCATCGTTCCCGCCGACAAACGCGAAAGCGTGGTGTCCGGCGCGCGCGCGGCGCTGCTGGCACGCCTTGAGCGTCAGCCTGTCGTCCACGCCGGGCGCTGGACACGCGACGCGCTTTACGAAGACGACGAACGGTGAAGGTCGCGCTCGACACCAACATCCTTGCCCATGCGGAGGGCGTCAACGACATCGGGAAACGGGATGCCGTCCTCGAACTGCTGCGCAATCTGCCGCAAGAGGCGGCCATCATCCCCGTTCAGACGCTTGGAGAACTGTTCAACGTCCTCACGCGCAAGGCCGGAAGGTCGCGGGCCGAGGCCCGCGAGGCGCTTCTGAGCTGGCGCGACACCTTCCCGGTCGTCGAGACCGCGCCCGAGGGCATGCTGGCGGCGGCCGACCTTGCCACCGATCACCAACTTGGCATCTGGGACGCGGTCATCCTCGCCGTTTCTTCGCAGGCCGGTTGCCGATTGCTTCTGTCCGAAGACCTCCAGGACGGCTTCACATGGGGCGGCGTAACGGTCGTGAATCCCTTTGCCGCGCCGCGCCACGCCTTGCTGGAATCCCTGCTGGACGGAAACGGCGCATAGGCGCCGTCCATTCTTCGGCCGCACCCGCTCGCAGTCAGGACGACGGGCGTTTTCTGCGCCGCAGCAGCGCGCCGACCACGGCGCGCACGACGTCGCGCTGCTCCTCGTTCAGCGCATAGAACTCCCGCCACAGCTTCGAATCCTGCGCCTGGTAACCCGCCAGTTCCCGCGCCACCGTCTGCCGGCGCGCATCCCCGTAGCGCAGCCATTCCGGCGACACCTCCAGCCATTCGGCCAGGGTGACGACGTTGTCCTGCGCCGGAATCGCCTCGCCGTGCAGCCACTTGCGCACCGCCTGGGCCGTGACCGGACGGCCACGGTGCACCAGATTGAATTCCAGCGCCAGCCGGGTCGGGCTGGCCGTGCTGTGCCCGGCCCGACGCAGGGCCTCGGACAGGCGACGGCTGAATGCGGTTTTCTCTGACATGGCGGCATTCTGCGAAAACCGCCGAACCACTTGAAAACCTTTGGTTACTGGTATAGTAACCGTCAATATATGATGCTTTTCCGTCCCCTTCGTTTCGCCGCGCCGCCCCGGCCGCCGCCCGCCCGGCACGCCGGATTTTCCCTCATCGAACTGACGATCGCCGTGCTGATCGTAAGCATCCTGCTCACCATGGGACTGGCGGCGTTCAGCGTACA
Organism: Thiobacillus sp.; assembly: GCA_024708885.1. Taxonomy (GTDB): domain Bacteria; phylum Pseudomonadota; class Gammaproteobacteria; order Burkholderiales; family Thiobacillaceae; genus Thiobacillus. The sequence goes on along the minus strand of JANJXT010000063.1, from coordinate 97,716 downwards.
GGTCGAGGCCACCGCCCTGAGCGCGACGCAGAAAAGACAGGAAACCATCAAGGAGGCGCTGATCGCGTATTTGAGGACGCATAAGCGCCTGCCTTGTCCCGAGACAAGCGCATTGGATGGATTGCAGCCAACCGGAACCGAAACCCGAACAACGCCAAATGACCCGACCACCCGGTGCGTTTCGTTCTGGGGAACCCTACCCTTCGAGACTTTGGGCCTGTCGCGCGATACAGCACTGGACGGCTACGGCAATTACTTTACTTACTATGTAAGTACCGCCGCGAACATGAACAGCGAGCCCGACTGGACGCTCACTTCAAGAAGCGGCGTTCCCGGATTCAATGTCGGAAATCCAGGCCGTTTCTCCATCACCGAAAGAATCGGGGCGACGCTCGTTCAGACGACGAACGCCGCCAACCTTGCCGCTGCCGTAATCGTTTCGCACGGGAAAAACGGCTCGGGTGCGTTCACCCTCAAAGGAACGCGCATTGCGCAACCCCCCACCGGCTCGGACGAACGTACCGCCACGCCCGACACGCCGCCAGCGAATCCACCGGCGTGGGTGGCGCCGGGTGCATTGACCGGCTGTGGAGGTACATGTCCGACGCCGGGAATGCTCGAACTCATCACCAAGGATCACACGGACAATGCAGGGAGCCCCGGCGGTGCCTATGACGACATCGTTCTCGTCCTGCGCCCGAATGATCTGCTGGGGCCGATCATCAAGGATGGGGCGATGAAGTCAGCGGAAGCCTTGGTACAGGAGAAACTGGCGATTGCGCGCGATTTCGCCATTGCGGAAATGCTTGCGCACAACTGCGCCCCGAAGCCCTCACTCAGCGCGACACAACCAACATATCCGGGCTCACCAATCCAATATTTTCAACGACTAACAGATCCGTGGGACTCACCAATCCGGTATCACTCCAACCAAGCCGCAAAGCTGTCCGCTTCGGATGAAGATCAATACACAGAGCCTGCATTCCAAATATGGTCATTGGGCCCCGACCGAACAGACAACAGCAGTAGCGGCAGCACGTTGCCGGGGGACGACATAACGTTGTCGGGGGACGACATATCGCTCTCGACAGGTATCGACATTACCTACGGCCAAATCCTTTCACGGATTTCCGTCTCTGCCTGCCCTGATCCGCCCTAATCCACCACCACCATGAAAACCCCGCTCTCCCGCCTCAAGCTCAGCCTGATCCTCACGCTTGCGATCTACCCGCCGGCGCTGTGGGTGCTGGCGCTGTCGTCGAGTCCGCTGCTGGCGTCGATGGGCGTGCCGCGGTTGTTGCTGTGGGGCCTTTTGATGTCGTTCGGCACCGCCTATGCGATCACGCAGTTCATCGGCGCCCTGCGCAAATGAGGGGCGCGGCGGCGTGAGGCGTCCGGGCCGGGAACGCGGTTTCTCGCTGGTGGAGCTAGCGATCGTGCTGACCGTCATCGCCATCCTGTCGGTGGCGATCCTGCGCAGCCAGACGGTCCTCGACCGGGCCGCCGTCGCCGAGGCGATTGCCGCGATCAAGGATTTGCGCGCCGCCGTGGCGACGTTCCGGCAGCGCTACCGCTATCTGCCGGGCGATTTTCCGGTGGACAAGAACCATCCGGAAATCCCCGGCGTGCGGGGCGACTGCCGCAGGGGCGGCTCGGGGGGCGGCAACGGCAACGGCGACATCGAGCAAAACGAGTCGAGGTGCGCCAGCGAACAGCTCATCCGCGCCGGACTGATCCGCGGCGACCCGGACGAGCAGATCAAAACCCGCCTGGGCGCCGTGTCCCTCAAGCGCACGGCCGATGCCGGCGTGTCGTTCAGCAACCCGCCGCAGATCCGCAACGTGCTGGTTTTCGACAATGTCCCCTGCGACGTCGCCCTCGAAATCGACCGCAAGATCGACGACGGCCTACTCTCGGCGGGCAGCGTCAGGGCGGACGACGCGTGCCTGGCGCCGGGCAGCGAGAAAACGCGCTTGCGGCATTTCGCCGTGGCGCTTTGACGCGCGGCGGCCGGCCCGCCCCGGGTTTCGATGCCATAGGCTCTCGCAACACCGCCCGGGCCTCGGCTCGGGCGGTTTTCTTTTCGCGCGGCCCGAGGCGATGCCGCCCGACGTGGTGACGATGAATTCGCGCGTGCGCTTCGTGGTCGAGCCGGCCGGGCGCGAGGCCGCGGCCGAGAGCCTGCAGACGCTCAGCGCTGCGTAGCCGTTCCGCTGCCGTCGATCCGTGTCCGCAGGTCGGCCAGCACCGCCTCGGTGGCGCGCCGTCCGATGTCGATCGCGCTGGCGGCGCGGTGGAACTCCATCAACCCGAAACTGGCGAGCCGCGGCGCCACCAGCACGTCGGCCGGCTCGCCGGCCAGCCGCCTGCGGGTGATGAACACCTGCATGATGTTGATGCTGCTGGCGACGACGTCGAGCATGGGGGGTGGGGGTTCGTCCGCCGAAGCGTTGCCGTTGAAACCGAGCTGCGACATGCCCGACTGGATGCGTGCGAGCACGTTGTCGACGGCCGCTGCGTGGCCGCCCTGCTTCGCGCGCGCCGCGGGTTTGGGCTTGAGGTGGCGTCCGAGCAGGTCGGAGTTGAGATCGACCGCGATCACCACGTCCGCGCCCATCGCGCGTGCCAGCGACACCGGCACCGGATTGACCAGGCCGCCGTCGACCAGCCACACACCGTTGCGATGCGCCGGGGTGAACAGCCCGGGCAGCGCGATCGATGCGCGCACCGCGTCGGACACGCCCCCCTCGCGCAGCCACACTTCGCCGCCGCGCGCGAGGTCGGTGGCCACCGCGCCGAACGGCCGCCCGAGCTCCTGTATGTCGCGGTCGACGAAATGCTCGCGGAAAAAGGTGATGAGCTTCTCGCCCTTGATGAGGCCGCCGTTGAGCGACACGTCGAGGAAACGCACCACCGTTTGCAGGCGCAGGCTGCGCACCCAGGCCTCCAGCCGGTCGAGCTCGCCGGCGGCGTAGGCGGCACCGACCAGCGCGCCGATCGAGGTGCCGCAGACCGCGTCGGGCTCGATGCCGGCGTCGGCCAGCGCACGGATGACGCCGATGTGTGCCCAGCCGCGTGCCGAACCGCTGCCCAGGACGAGGCCGATGCGCGGCCGGGAGGCGGTGCTCATGATGTCAATCCGCCTCGCGCTCGATGCCGCAGCACTGCACGCGCTCGGCGGCGTCCGGCGCGCTGAGGATGGCGCCGGTCACCGGGTTGGGGCGGAACACGGTGCAGCCTTTCAGCCCCAGCGCGTGTGCCTCGCGATAGAGATCGGCGAAGCGCTCGAACGGCGTGTCGGCGGCGACGTTGATGGTCTTCGAAATCGCGTTGTCGACGAAAGGCTGCAACGCCGCCTGCATCGCCAGATGCGCGCGCGGGTCGAGCTGGCGCGCTTCGACGAAGGCCGGCGGCGCGCCCGTGCCGCTGCGTGCCTGCCAGCACTGCCAGGCGTAGTCGACGACGCGATGGCTGCGGTAGCCGCCGTCCGCATGCAGCACGCGGCGCTCGGCCTCGGCCGCGAACACCGGCTCGATCCCGCTCGACACGTTGTTGGCGAGCAGGCTGATGGTGCCGGCCGGCGCGATCGCCAGCAGGTGGCTGTTGCGCAGGCCGTGTCGGGCGATGGCGTCGCGGATGTCGGCGGGCAGGCGCGTGGCGAAACCGCTGGCGAGATGGGCGTCGCACTCGAACGCGGGAAACGCGCCTTTCTCCTGTGCCAGGGCGATCGAGGCGCGGTACGCGGCGTCGCGCACGCTGCGCAGGGCCGCTGCAGCAAGGGTGCGCGCGGCATCGCTGTCGTAGGCGAGGCCGAGCAGGATGAGCGCGTCGGCGAGCCCGGTGATGCCGAGGCCGATGCGGCGCTTGCGCCGTGCCTCGTCGGCCTGCGCCGGCAGCGGATAGCGCGACACGTCGATGACGTCGTCGAGAAAGCGCACCGCCTGCGCGGCCGCGTCGGCGAGCGCGGCGAGGTCGAGCCGCGCGTCGGCCTCGAAGGGCGCGGTGACGAAGGCGGCAAGATTGAGGGAGCCGAGATCGCAGGCGCCGTAGGGCGGCAGCGGAATCTCGCCGCAGGGATTGGTGGCGCTGAGATGCTCCTGGTGCGCCAGGGTGTTGTCGCGGTTGATGGTGTCGACGAACAGCACGCCCGGCTCGGCGGTGTCGTAGGCCGCGCGCAGGATGCGCTGCCACAGTTCGCGCGCCTTGAGGGTGCGTGCCACCGCGCACGGCACTGGCGCCGCACTGCCGCTCCAGCGGCGCTCGACCGCCGCACCGCCGGCGGGCGCGTCAGCGCGCAGCGGAAACACCAGCGGCCAGTCGGCGTCGGCGGCCACGGCCGCCATGAAGGCATCGCTCACCTGCACCGACAGATTGAAATGACGCAGCGTCGCCGGGTCGCGCTTGGCGTCGACGAAGGTTTCGATGTCCGGATGGTCGCAGCGCAGCGTCGCCATCATCGCGCCGCGCCGCGCGCCCGTCGACAGCATGGTCGCGCACATCGCGTCCCAGATGCGCATGAACGACACCGGCCCCGAGGCGATGGTGCTGGACGCGTGCGCCACCGTTCCCGCAGGGCGCAGCGTGGAAAAATCGTAGCCGATGCCGCCGCCGTGCTGCATGGTGAGCGCGCCTTCCTTCAGCGCCTCGAAGATCGATTCCAGGGTGTCGGCGATGTGGCCCATGACGAAGCAGTTGAGCAGCGTCACGCGGTGGCCGGTGCCGGCGCCGGCGAGGATGCGTCCGCCGGGGAGGAAGCGGAAGCCGTCCAGCAGCGCGGCAAAGCGCGCCGCCCACCCATCGCGGTCGGCCGTTTCCGCCGCCGCGACCGCGCGCGCCACGCGCCGCCAGCTCGCGCGGAGGTCCGCCTCGCCCGGCGCACGGTAGCGTGTTGCCCAGACGTGGCGGGAAAGCTCCATGCGGAAGGGATCGTTCGTCGTCATGCGCGGCCCGCTCAACGGTGTTTCAGGCATTATGGGGGCTCCGACTGTTTTGAGCATAGCCGCTTCGCCTGACTCGTGACGACACCCTCGCCCCATCCCTATGCCGCACTGACGCCGGACGTCGCGCTCGACGCGCTCGACAGCACCGGCCTCAAGGCCGACGGCCGCCTGCTGGCGCTGAACAGCTACGAGAACCGCGTGTATCAGATGGGCGTCGAGGACGCGGCGCCGGTGGTGGTGAAGTTCTACCGGCCCGGGCGCTGGTCCGATGCGGCGATCCGCGAGGAGCACGCCTTCGTCGCTGAACTGGCGGCGCGCGAGATCCCGGCGGTGCCGCCGCTCGTGTTGCACGCGGCCACCCTGCACACCCACGCCGGCTTTCGCTTCGCCGTGTATCCGAAGCAGGGCGGGCGCATGCCCGAATTCGACCGCGCCGGCACGCTGGAACGCATGGGCCGTTTCCTTGGGCGCATTCACGCCGTCGGTGCGACAGCGCCCTTCACGCACCGTCCCACGCTCGATCTTGAAGGTTTTGGCCTCGCCTCGCGCGATTTCCTCAAGCGCGGCGACTGGCTGCCAGCCGACCTCGCCGCCGCCTGGGACAGCGTGGTCGAGCACGCGCTCGCCAGCGTCGCGCACTGCTACGCGCGCGCCGGCGACGTGCGCGCGATCCGCCTGCACGGCGACTGCCACGCCGGCAACGTGCTGTGGACGGAGGGCGGGCCGCATTTCGTCGATTTCGACGACGCCCGCATGGGGCCCGCGGTACAGGATCTGTGGATGCTGCTGTCGGGCGAACGCGAACAACAGCAGGCGCAGTTCGCCGAAATCCTCGCGGGCTACGAGGATTTCATGGACTTCGACGCACGCGAACTGCACCTGGTGGAGGCGCTGCGCACCCTGCGCCTGTTGCATTACGCCGCCTGGCTCGCGCGGCGCTGGGACGATCCTGCCTTCCCCGCCGCGTTTCCGTGGTTCAATACGCAGCAGTACTGGCAGGCGCGTATCCTCGAGTTGCGCGAGCAGATCGCGCTGATGGACGAGCCGCCGCTGGTGGTTTGATTGTCTTGTCCGCGAAGGGAACGCCACATGCTTTGCTTCGCGCCCTTCGCGGATAGAACCGATTTTGCAAAGACATGTGCGGCATAGCAGGTGAATTTCGTTTCGACGGCCAGGCGCCCGCTGCGGACACCATGGCGCGCATGCTTGCCCGGCTGGCGCGGCGCGGGCCCGACGCCGAGGGGCAGCATGCCGACGGCGCGCTGCGGCTGGGCCATCGGCGCCTGGCGATCATCGACCTGTCGCCGCGCTCGGCGCAGCCGATGGTCGACGCCGCGACCGGCGCCGCGCTGGTGTTCAACGGCACCATCTACAACTACCCGGAGCTGCGCGCCGAGCTGATCTCGCGCGGCCACGCCTTCCATTCCGACGGCGACACCGAGGTCATCCTGCGCGCCTGGCTGGAGTGGGGCGAGGCCTGCGTCGAGCGCCTGCACGGCATGTTCGCCTTCGCCATCCGGAACCGCGACACGCTTTTCCTCGCGCGCGACCGCCTCGGCATCAAGCCGCTCTACTTCAGCGCAACGCCGCAGGTGTTCCGTTTCGCCTCGACGCCGCAGGCGCTCATCGCCGCGGGCGGCGTCGACACCGGCATCGACGCGGTCGCGCTGCATCATCTCTTCACCCTGCATGCCGTGGTGCCGGCGCCGCGCACGATCTACCAGGGCGTGCGCAAGCTCGCGCCCGGCGCCACCATGAAGGTGAACGCGCGCGGCGAGATCGCGCAGCGCAGCTACTGGTCGCTGAAGGCGCAGCGCCCGGCGATGCCAAAGCGTGCGGCCGAATGGACCGAGGCGATCCACGAAAGCCTTCGCCAGGCGGTGAAGAAGCGTATCGAGATTGCCGACGTCAAGGTCGGCGTGCTGCTCTCCGGCGGCCTTGATTCGAGCCTCCTGGTCGCGCTGCTCGCCGAGCAGGGCGTGCCGGACCTGATGACCTTCTCGGTCGGCTTCGAGGACCAGCCGGAGGAGCGCGGCAGCGAGTTCGAGTATTCCGACCCGGTGGCGGCGATGTACGGTACGCGCCACCACAAGTACCTCATCCCCAACGCCGAAGTCCTGCGCCGCCTGCCCGAAGCGGTCGATGCGATGAGCGAGCCGATGTTCGCGCAGGACGCGGTGGCGTTCTACCTGCTCGCCGAGCAGGTGAGCAAGACGGTGAAGGTGGTGCAGAGCGGCCAGGGCGCGGACGAGGTGTTCGGCGGCTATTTCTGGTATCCACGGATGGCGGCGGAAACCACGGGCAGTGCGCTGGCACGCTTCCGCAAGCATTACTTCGACCGCGACCACGACGAATTCCTGGAGATGGTGCAGTCGGCGTATCGCGGGCCGGATCACACCGGCGAACTTGTCGCCGCGCATCTCACGGAACCTTTTGCCGACGAATTCATCGATCAGGTATTGCGCATGGACACCACCATGCTCATCACCGACGACCCGGTGAAGCGCGTGGACAACATGACCATGGCATGGGGGCTCGAAGCGCGCGTGCCATTCCTCGACCACCAGCTGGTCGAACTTGCGGCGGCGATGCCGCCCGAACTGAAACTCGCCTCCGAGGGCAAGCACGTGCTGAAGGAGATTGCGCGAGGACTGATTCCCGACGCGGTGATCGACCGCAAGAAAGGCTATTTCCCCATGCCGGCGCTGAAATACGTGCGCGGCGAGTTTCTCGATTTCATGCGCGACATTCTCGATTCGCACGCATGCCGTGCGCGCGGGCTCTACAACCGCGCCTACGTCGACACGCTGCTCGCGGCGCCGGAGCAGCACCACACCCGCATCCAGGGCAGCAAGCTGTGGCACCTGGCGCTGCTCGAATTCTGGTTGCAGAAACATGGTTGATCGGTTTGGACCTGGCGTTCGCGCCCGCTCCCGCTTGCGGAAGCGGGCCGTGCGTACCGCGCTGCTTCTCGCCGCCTGGACGGTTTTTCCCGCGCACGCGCAGGTCGCGTTCGACGACTGGCTCGCCGCCTTCCGCCAGGACGCCGCCGCGCAGGGCATTTCCGCCGCCACGCTCGATGCCGCACTGGCGGACGTGAAACCCGTCGAGCGCGTGATCGAACTCGACCGCCGCCAGCCGGAATTCCTGCAAACCTTCTCCGACTATCTCGCGCGGCGCGTCACCGCGACCCAGGTCGCACGCGGGCAGGCGGCGCTCTCGGCAAACGCCGGACTGTTCGACGCGGTGGACGCGCAGTATGGCGTGCCCAAGACGGTGCTCGCCGCGTTCTGGGGCCTGGAGACGCACTACGGCGCGCAAATGGGCGGTTTCAACATTCCCGCCAGCCTCGCCACGCTGGCGCACGACGGCCGGCGCAGCGCGTTTTTCCGCCGCCAGTTGCTCGACGCCCTGCGCATCGTCGACGCCGGCCACGTCGCCGCGGCCGACATGAAGGGTTCGTGGGCCGGCGCGATGGGGCACATGCAATTCATGCCGACGACCTTCCGCGCCTACGCGCGCGACGCCGACGGCGACGGCCGCATCGACCTGTGGGGCTCGCTGCCGGATGCGCTGTACTCGGCCGGCAACTATCTGCGGCAAGCCGGCTGGCGCAGCGGCGAGCCGATTGCCGTCGCCGTGCGCCTGCCGCAGGATTTCGACTGGCGCCGCGCGCGCGTTGCCAACCGCCAGCCGCTCGCCAACTGGGTGGCGAGCGGCGTCACGGCCGCCGACGGCGGCGCGCTGCCGGCGGTCGCCGGACGGGCCGCCATCGTGCTGCCGCAGGGCTGGCAGGGGCCGGCCTTCATGGTGTTCGACAACTTCGACGTGGTGATGCAGTGGAACCGCTCGGTGAACTACGCGCTGGCGGTCGCGCAGCTCGGCGAGCGTCTGGCCGGCGGCGCCGGGATCCCCGCCGCCGGCGAGCCCGGCGCGCTCAGCACGGCGCAGCTCGCCGCACTGCAGCAGGCGCTGACCGACCTGGGCTTCGACACCGGCACGCCCGACGGCCTGCTCGGCCCGCTGACGCAGTCGGCCATCCGCCGCTACCAGGTGGTGCATGGCCTGCCGGCCGACGGTTATCCGGCCCCCGGCGTGTTCGCCCACGTCGAGCAGACCCATGCCGCCGCGCGTGCGGAAGGCCGCTTCGCGCAGGGGACGCCACCGCCGTCCGCGGCGCACTGACATGGGCACTGCACCGAGGTGAACGCATGAGCCTGCAATGCTGGAAATGCGGCGCGAGCCTTGCCGGCATGCCGCTGCCGCTCGGCCGCCGCGACAGCTGCCCGAGCTGTCGTGCCGATCTGTACGTGTGCCGGCTGTGCCGCCACTACGACGCCCACCGCGCGGGGCAGTGCCGCGAACTCGCCGCCGAGCGTGTCGCCGACAAGACGCGCGCCAACGATTGCGGCTGGTTCGTGCCGCGCCCCGAAGCCTACAAGGGCGGCGGCGTCGCGGTGGCGCAGGCGAGCCGCAGCGCGCTCGATGCGCTGTTCGGCGGTGCGCCCGCCAAGCCGGACACCGCGGCGCCGCCCGAAGACCTGTTCAAGAAATAATGGGTCGGCGCAACGGGCGCAGGGCGCGCCATTCGTACAGCACGAGGCCGGCACCGATCAGCGCGATGCCGGCCCAACCCATCGCCGGGATGCGTTCGTGGTTGAGCGTCTGCCCCAGGAGCAGGGCCGAGACCGGCGTGAGCAGCGCGATCAGCGCGACGCGCCCGGTGTCGAGGTGCTTGATGACGAAGTAGTAAAGCGTAAAGCCGACCACCGAACCCAGGACGCCGAGGTAGACGATCGCCGCGCCCGTTCGTGCGGACAGTTCTGCCGGCAGCCGCGCGCCGTCGAACAGCAGCCACGCCAGCGCGAAACCCGGCACCGCCACCGCAAGCGAGCCGGTGGTCAGCGCCAGCGAGGAAACCCCCACCCCCAGCCGCTTGGTCCATACCAGTCCGAGCGCTTGCAGCAGCAGGCCCGCCACCACGGCCGCTGCGCCGAGCGTGGCACGCTCCGCCCCCGGCCATGGCTGGCCGAAGATCAACCACAGGCCGGCGAGCGCGAGCGCCAGCCCCGCAAGCCGCAGCGGCGTCAGCGTGCGCTCGGCGAGCCACAGCGCGGAGAACACCCCGGCGGCGAGCGGCATCAGGCCGAAGATCACCGAAATCAGCCCCGACGGCACGTAGAGCGCGCCCCAGTAGGTGAACAGCATCGACGCGCACAGCGCCATCCCGCTCGCCGCATACAGGCGCCGCGCCGCAGCGTGCCACGGCATCACCGTGCGCGTGACGCGCAGCAGCGCCAGGCAGAACGCCAGCCCGATCACCATGCGCGCCATCACCGCGAAGCTGAACCCCGCCCCCTGCGCGCTCCACTGGATCGCCAGCGGCGTGGTCGACCAGATGAGGATGATGCCGAGATAGGCGGCTGGAACCGACATCCCGCGAACCGGTTCAGCGCTCGTAGTCGCCCTCGCGCTCCGGCTGATAGGTGACGCCGACGATGCGTGCGCGCACCGTCTGGCCGTTGGGCGCGACCCATTCGATCTGCTGCCCGACCGCAAGGCCAAGCACCGCCACGCCCGCCGCCGTGGTCACCGACAGCTGGTCGGAGCTGCCGGTGAAATCGCGCGGATACACCAGGGTCACCTCCACCTCGCGCCCCGCCGGCTCGACGACGAAACGCACGCGCGAATTCATCGTCACCACGTCGGGCGGCATCGCGTCGGAACGTACGATCTGCGCCCGGTCGAGCTCCTCGCGCAGCGCGTCCACGCTGGGCTGTTCGTCCGCCAGGCCGGCCAGCATGGCTTCGAGAAGCTCCAGGTCGCGCTCGGATACGATGATGGCGGGGCGGGTCTTGATTTCCATGGCGATCTCCTGCGGGAAGGCGCAAAAATGAAAACCGCCCGGGCCGAAGCCCGGCCTGGGCGGTATTGCGCCGAACTATACCATCAATATAGGAGGGGAAACCAGCGGCTGCGATTGCGGCGCAGGACGGCCCGCATCACGGCGCAGCCGCACACAACGCCAGCTTGCGCGCGCGGTCGAGGCGTCGAATCGCGGCTTCGCGGCGCGCGGCGGCGGCACGGTCGGCGCTGGGCTCCAGGTGTGCGAGCACGACCGGGCGGCGGCTGCGCGTGTAGCGTGCGCCGCCGCCCGCTTCGCCGTTGTGTTCGGCGAGGCGGCGGGCGATGTCGGTGGTGATGCCGGTGTAGAGGGTGCCGTCGGCGCAGCGCAGGATGTAGACGAACCAGGCCGCCCCGGTCATTCCTCGGCCATCTGCTGCGCCCACAGGAGCGCGTCCATGTGCGCGGCGTTGATTTCGGCGACCTCGCGGTCGATCGATTTCGCCAGCGTCTCGATGCTCTGCTGATCGTCCTCTTCGCAGGCGATGGCCAGCGCCAGGTAGGGCGCATAGGGGCCGCGCCGGTGCAGGATGGCTTCGCTGATCTCGGCCGGCAGGCTGATCTGCTGCAGGGCCTGTTCGATTGGCACGCGCATCACCACGTCGAGCATGGAGAACAGGCCGGCGACGAAAATTTCATCGCGCGCCTTGGCGAACAGCGCGCGGCCGGCGAGCTGCTCGGCGAGCCGGCCGCGGGCCAGCGCGTTTTCCAGCACCGCATGGTCGAGATCCTGCGTCTTGCCGCCGGTGAACAGGATCATGGTGAGCCACCGATACAGCTTGTCCTGGCCCATCACCATGAGCGCCTGTTCGATGCCGCCGATCTTGTTCTGCAGACCCATGCCGGGCGAGTTGACGTAGCGCAGCAGGCGCACCGAGAGGGCCGGATCGTGGCGGAACTGCTCGGCCAGTGTGGGCAGCTCGGCGCCGGTGCGCACCCGGTTCATCAGGCTCAGCACCTTGGCGCGCGACGGTCCGACCACCGGCTGGTCGAGTTTTTCGCGGCGGGTGATGAACGGCCCCATGAAAAAGGCGAACTGCAGCTTGTGGCACATGTGGAAGGCTTCCAGCGTCTGCACCTCGGTCGCGACGAACTGCTTGCCGGTCGCCAGGCGCGACACCCCGGCCATCTGTGCGGTGACGGCAGACATGTCCTCATGGGCGATGCCGACCAGCACGTAGTCCGCGTGCTGCAGCAGGCTTTGCCAGTCCGGCCGCATCGCGGCCTCGGCGTCGATGGCGAAGTGGAAGCCGCGTGCCCTGAGTTCGCTCATGCGCGCAAGCAGCGCCTCGTCCGGGGGGTTGGCGCTGGTGATTTTCAGCGTCCATACGGTACCGGCTGCCGGCCAGTCCTCGATCAGCGGATGCGTCAGCGATGCGGGCCGAAGCGGCACGAAAGCCTTGCGCTGGCCGAGAAGCCGCGCGATATCCATGCTGCGCAGGTTGTCGAGCAGCGTCTCGTCGATCAGCTGCCGTACTTCGGGCAGGGTCTCGTCGCGTTCGCCGCTGTCACGGCGCAGCATGAAGGTGTACGCGGCCACGCGCTGGTCGCGTCCGAGCATGGCCTCGCGGCGCATCACCGAATGGTGTTTTTCGGATGATTTGGCAGCCGCGGGCGCTTCGACCGCCCTGGGCGCGCGCGCAGCAGGCGCCGGCTCGGCCGGCGCCGGTTTCTGATTGCCAGAGAGCATTCCTACGAGACGGTTCAGCACGCCGCAGCCTCCTTGAAATCGATCGTGTGCTTAACGGGCATGGCGTCTTGCCACCCCAGACCCTGAAACCGGCGCTGCGCGTGTCCCTCTCCCGCGAGCGGGACACGGAAACGCTGCGCGAGGTTTCGGCTTAACGATTCGATATAACGGCTGCGGCGCGCGAGACTGAAGGGCGTCTCGCGGAAATTTCCCGGCCGTGCTTACAGCGCGCGCTTGATGGTGATGATGCCGCGTACCGTGCCGGGCCCGTAGCCGGTCGCCTTGTCCTGCGGGTATTCCGCGGCCAGGCGCGCCTTCACCGGTTCGGGGATGGTCGCGGGGTCGCCGTGGCAGGTCAGGCACAGCGGCTGCACCGGCAGCGCCTTGGCGAAGCGGAACATCTTTCCGGAGGGCGTGTCGACGATCTGCCAGGTGTCGAGCGTCTTCGGATCCTCGCCGGCGGCGAGGCGCTTCTCCAGTCCGGCCTGCGCCTCGGCTTCCCAGGCGTCGGGCACGCCGGCGGGGTTGCGGTTCTTCGGGCTGACCCGCTTCGCGTCGAAGTTGGACTGCTTGGAAATCTCGGCCGCCACCTGCGGCGCACGTTCCTTGCAGAAGCTGATGGCGTCGGCGGGCCCTTTCTCCTTGATCGCGGCTTGCAGTTCGCCGCCGAGTTTCTGGATCAGTGCGCCGGACGCCTTGCGTGCGTCGGCCACCAGCGCGGCCTGCTCCTCGGCGGTGGGGCCGCTCGCGCAGCCGGCAAACAGCGCGGGCAGGGCCAGAACGGCGAGGGTGGTCACGGTTTTTTGCATGGAATCCTCCTGTTGGGTGATGGATGTGTCAAAAGCCAGCCAGCCGCGGCGCCTGGGAGCCTGGAGGCGATACCGCGCTGTCATGTCAAGCACGTGCAGAACCCTTCGATCATTGTCGTTCCGGCGTGCGTCGAAACCCGGGCCAACGTTCATGGCGATTCGCCGCCCCAGAACATGAAACGACGCGCGCCCTGAACGTTTCCCTTTCCCACGACGTCCTGTCCCGCAAGCGGGCGAGGGGGAACAAGGCTCGCTTCGCGAGTTTCAGCCAGTCGACTGGCTGGCCTCGGCGCTTGCCAGGCTGACGAATGGTTCAGCACGGTGCTAACGCTACCGCAATTGGCGTGTCATGACCAGCATGCGATAAGGGCTTTGAGTGGGCGCGCGCGAGGGCGTGGAGGCGGATGCGCATCAGCCGCGCACCGGCTCGAAGGTCGCGTCGAGGTTCTGGTCGTCGCAATAATCGAGGAAATCGCCGCGCAACGTGGCGATGTGCGCGTCGGCCGGGATGCCGAGCGTCATGCGCACGGCGAACATCGGCGCGCCGGTGTGCGGCGCGGCATAGGTCTCGGTGTCGAGCGTCTCGATGTTGATGTGCAGACGTGCGAAGAAGTTGGCGAGGCTGTTGACGATGCCCGGCTGGTCGAGCGCACTGACTTCGACCATGTAGGGAATGAGCGGTTTTTCCGGGCGGCTGGCACGGGTGCGCTGCTGGATGATGGACAGGCCGAGCTCCTCGCCCACCGCGGGCAGGCGCGACTCCAGCTTGGCGAGCGCGTCCCAGCTGCCGGTGACGCGCATCAGCAGCGCGAAACGCCCGCCGAGGGCGGCCATGCGTGATTCCTCGATGTTGCAGCCGGCTTCGTTGAGGCGGCGGGTGAAGCCTTCCACCAAGCCGATTTTGTCTTCGCCGCTGGCGGTGATGACGAGCGATTCGGATTCGTGCGACATGTCAGATGAGTCCCTGGTCAGACAGTTCTTTTTTGAGGTAGGCGTAGAACACGGGCGCGGCGATGACTCCCGCGATGCCGAAAGCGGCCTCCATCACCAGCATGGCGATCAGGAGTTCCCAGGCGCGCGCCTTGATCTGCCCGCCAATGATACGGGCATTCACGAAATATTCGAGCTTGTGGATCACCACCAGGAAGGCGAGCGAGCCCCCGGCCACGGCGAGCGAGTGCGACAGCGAAATGATGACGATGACCGTGTTGGAGATGAGGTTGCCCAGCACCGGCAGCAGGCCGACGATGAAGGTCACCAGCACCATGGTCTTGACGAAGGGGAGGTGCACACCGCATGCGGGCAGTGCGACGCTCAGGTAGAGCCAGGTGAGAAACGCGTTCAGGGCGGAGATGCGCACCTGGGCGAATACCACCCGGCCGAAGGCGTCGCCGAGGCGGTGCGCGCGCTCGGCGAGTGCCTGCGCGAAGGGGGGCAGGATGTTATGGGGACGCGCCTCGCGCAGTGCGACGAAACTGCCGATGATGAGGCCGAGCAGGATCAGCAGCAGGACGCGTCCGGCGTCGCCGCCGAAGCGACGCAACTCCAGCGCGTGGGTGCGCAGCCACTCGACCAGACCGGCGCGGATCACCGAGTCGTCGCCCTGCGGCAGCCATTCGGCGGCCCAGGGGGGCAGCAGTTCGCGCGAGTTCTCGATGATTTCCGCCATCTTGGCCAGCAGGCCGGTCAGGCCGCCCTCGCTGCGCAGGTACAGCACCGCGCCGGTGACGAGCCCGCCGAGCAGCGCGAGGACGATGAGGATGACGAGCGAGACCACCAGCACCTTGGCCCAGGTGTGGTTGAGCCGGCCGATGACGAAGCGCGGCGCCAGGAGATGCACCAGTTGCACCATGAGCAGGGCCGCCAGCAGCGCAGGCAGCAGGTGCAGCGCCATGGTGAGAACCAGCCCGGCGCCCATCAGCACCCAGGCAGCGATCTGGTGGCGGGTGACGGAAACGGAAGGACGCGCGCTCATGGCCGCCACGATGCCAACAAAGCCGATGCCCGGCAAGGGTTTTTACGCACCACAGAGACACAGAGGCACAGAGAAACCCGAAAAACAGGGCAACTCCGCGCGTTTCCCCGCTCATCCATCGGGTGCGTCACGGCGGGAATGCAGGCTTATGGTTTTGCGCGCTGTTCTCTGTGTCTCTGTGGTTGAACTGCCAGGTTCATGCGAAGTTCAGGCGTCGCCGGAATAGCCCAGCGCGGCGCCGATGCGGGCGGCGGCCTCGCGTAGCGCTTCGGCCCAGTCTGGTTTGTGGCGCTCGGCCGGGGCCGAGATCGACAGGCCGGCGACGAGCTTGCCCTCCGCGTCGCGGATCGGCGCGCCGATGCAGGCGACGCCGAGCTCGGCTTCCTCGCGGTCGTAGGCGAGCCGGTCGCGGCGGATGGTGTCCAGCTCGCCGCGCAGCGCATCCAGCGTCACCAGCGTGTTGGCGGTGTAGGCGGGCAGCTTGGTGCGCTCGGCATAGCCCATGACGCCGCTGGCGCTGTCCTCGGCGAGGAAGATTTTGCCGACCGCGGTCACGTGCAGCGGCGCATGCGCACCGACCACCTGCACCACCTGGATCAGGGTCTGGCCGGACGACACGCGCTCGACGTAGACCGCTTCGTCGCCACGCCGGACGATCAGATTGACCGTCTCGCCGGTCGCCTCGGCGAGTTGCTGCATCACCGGCATCGCCACCTGGCGGATGTTCAGCCGTGCCCGTAAGCGATTGCCCACTTCGAGCCAGCGCACGCCCAGATCGTACTCGCCGGCGCCGGTCTTCTCGACCAGGCCGTGCGCCGTCAGCGCGCCGAGGATGCGGTGTGCGCTGGCGGTGTGCAGGCCGGCCTCGCCGGCGAGCCGGGTCAGCCCCATCGGCCCGGGTGCGCGCGACAGAATGCCGACCAGTGCCATGGCGCGGTCGAGGACCTGGATCGACGAGCTGGTGTTTTTCATGAAGTGAAAATTTATCACGCGATACGAAATTGACCGTAGTTTACTGCTTCAATACGCCCATCGTTTCGCATGGCGCGAAACAATTTCACATTGTGAGAGGATAGGCCATGAGTGCCCAGTTGCAGTCCGCCCTTGAAACCCCGCCCGCCTTCTGCGAGGGCATCCAGTATTTTGCCGACAGCTTCCCTGAAATCGACCGCCTGGGTGCCGCGCCGCTCTTGGGCCCCACGCAACCCGCGCTGCCCGACGTCACCAGCGAGGCATCCGTCTACCAGACCCTGCTCGCCGCCGACGCGCTGCGCTATCTGACGCTGCAGGTCACCGGCAGCAAGTCGTCGGGCCACCCGGGCGGCTTCGCCTCGAGCGCCGACGCCGTCGCCGCGCTGCATCTCTTGGGCCACCGCAATATGGTGACCGAGGTCGGCCACCACGCGCCGGGCTTCTACTCGGCGATGTTCCTCGACTCCTCGCTGGAAGCCATGGGCATCCATAGCGTGGCCGAGATGCGCGCGCGCTTCCGCGAGCGCCACGGCCTGCTGGGCCACCTCTCCGGCGCGATCCCCGGCCTGCTGGCCCCTGCCGGCCCCCTGGGCCAGGGCCAGCACTTCGCCATGGCCGGCGCCTACCTGCACCGCGACAAACTGTTCCCGGTCACCATCGGCGACGGCGGCTTGGGCGAACCCTACATCATGAGCGCGTTCCAGCACTTCGCCACGGCGTATCCGGACGTCACCAACTATCTGCCGGTGCTGGTGTGGAACGGCTACTCGCAGGAGCACCACAGCATGGTGTCGCTGTGGGACAACGCGCGCATGACCGCCTACTGGCGCGCGCACGGCTTCGACGAGGTGCATCTCGTCGAAGCCCGCGAGTTCGCCGACACGCCCGACGCCCCGGGCTACCCTGATCAGGGGCCGACGATGTCGGCCTACGCCGACTCCACGACCTTCGGCTTCGCCGCGCGCATGGCTTTTACCGCCGCCATCCTCAAGGCCGCCGACGCCGCCGCGAAAAGTGCATTGGGCGGCCGCCGCGCCTGCCTCATTGTCAAGCAGTTGAAGGGCGCGGGCGTGCACGCCACCGGCGCCAAGTCGCACAACCTCTACGCGCACCACACGCTCGATTCCGACGACGTGAAGGATGGATTGCAGCGCCGTGCGCTGCCGATCCAGGCGTGGAAGGTGACGCGCGAGAACTTCCGCCACGCCGGCGGCGGCCCCGCCGCCAAGGTCGCGGTGACCGAAAGCGTGCGCGCGCTGCCCAGTCTCGACGGTCTGCCGCTCAACGAGTTCGCGGTCGGCGAGAACCACGTGCCGACCACCGCCTTCGGCCACGTGGTCGCCGAAGTCGGCCGCCGCGACCCGCTGTTCGTCGTCACCAACGCCGACGGCAACGAGGCCTCGGGCATGGCCAACATCAACCAGGCGCTGACGATCCGCCATCCGACCGCCGACGCGCTCTACTTCCAGGGGCCGTCGGGGCAAGTGTACGAGCCGCTCAACGAGGACGCCTGCGCCGGCCTCGCGGTGGGCGTCGCGCTGTTCGGCGGCCGCAGCCTGTGGTGCAGCTACGAGTCCTTCGCCATCAACGGCCTGCCGATCTGGCAGACGGTGACGCAGGCGATGGCCGAGCTGCGCCGCCCGACGCCGGCGACGGTGTGCCTGTTCACCGCCGGCGCGCTGGAGCAGGGCCGCAACGGCTGGACCCATCAGCGCCCCGAAATCGAAAGCTATTTCGCCGCGATGATGCGCAACGGCAACGTCTACCCGCTGTTCCCGGTCGACGCCAACATGATCCAGGCGAGCTACGACTGGGCCCTGAAGCAACACAACAAGGGCATCGTCATCACCGCCTCGAAGTCGCCGCTGCCGATCCATGCCACCATGGCGCAGAGCCGCCAGGCGATCGACGAGGGCGCGATGGTGCTGAAGGAAACGACAGGCGCGCACACCGTCGTGTTCGCGGTGACCGGCGACATGGTGCTGGGCCCGGTGCTTGCCGCCGCCGACAAGCTCGCCGAGGCCGGCATCGGCTCGCGCATCGTCGCCGTGGTCAACCCCCGCCGCCTGTACCGCCCGGGCGACGTGCCGTGGGACAGCGTGTCGGAACCCGACGGCCGCTTCATGGACGACGCCGCGTTCAAGACGATGTTCCACGGCGACGTGCTGATCGGCGTCAGCGGCGGTCCGTCGGCACCGCTGGAACCCGTTCTGCTGCGCAGCCAGGCCAGCGAGCGCGACGTGTTCTGCTGGAAACGCGGCGAAACCACCGCCAGCCCGCAGCAGCTGTTCGACTTCAACGGCATGAACGCGCAGGCGATGGCCGAGCGGGCGCTGGCGATGCTGGAGCGCGCGGCGGCTTGAAAACAAAGGTTTTCCCCATGAACCCGAAAATCATCGTTCTCGACGACGACCCCACCGGCTCGCAGACGGTGCATTCCTGCCTGCTGCTGACGCGCTGGGACGTCGCCACGCTGAAGACGGCGCTGGCCGACGCGGCGCCGCTGTTCTTCGTGCTCACCAACACGCGCGGCATGGATGCAGCACGCGCCGCCGCGGTGACGCGCGAGGTGTGCGGCAACCTCAAGACGGCGCTCGCCGATTACGCCGGGCCGGTATTGTTCGTATCGCGTTCCGACTCGACGCTGCGCGGCCACTATCCGGTGGAGACCGACGCGATGAACGCGGTCCTCGGGCCGTTCGATGCAACCCTGCTGACCCCGGCGTTCTTCGAGGGCGGGCGCATCACGCGCGACGGCACGCATTATCTGATCGTCGACGGCACGCCGGTGCCGACGCACGAAACGGAATTCGCGCGTGATTCGGTGTTCGGCTACACGACGGCGTTCCTGCCCGACTACGTCGCCGAAAAAACCGGGGGGCGCGTTGCCGCCACCGCCGTCGCGCGCCTGACGCTCGCCGACCTGCGCGCCGGCAAGGCCGGTGCGTGGCTCGCTTCGCTTACGAACGACGCTGTCGGTGCGGTCGACGGCGAAACCCCCGACGACTACCGCATCTTCGCCGACGCGGCGCTGAAGGCGGCCGCTGGGGGCCGCCGCCTGCTGTTCCGCAGCGCCGCCTCGCTGCTCACGGCACTGGCGAAGCTGCCGCCGCAGCCGGTCGCTGCAGAGGCCTTCGTGACTCGGGTGCGCGACGCTCGCCCCGGTGCGGTGGTGGTCGGCTCGCACGTGGCCAAGACCACTGCGCAGCTCAGCGCGCTGTTGAAGGAACGCGGCGTGATCGGCCTGCCGCTCGACGTCGCCCATCTGCCGGGCGCGCGCGCCGCCGTCGTCGGCGAACTCACGGCGAGCATCGCGCATGCGCACGCGCAGGGCCTGACTCCGGTGATCTTCACCAGCCGCAGCGAACTGAAATTTGCCAGCGCGGCCGAACGCCTGGCCTTCGGCGAGACCGTCTCCGGCACGCTGATGGACATCGTGAAGCGGCTGCCCGCGACGCTCGGCTTCCTCGTCAGCAAGGGCGGCATCACGTCCAACGACGTGCTGTCGAGCGGTCTGGAGCTGGCTGCCGCGCGCGTGCTGGGCCAGCTACTCCCCGGCGTCACGGTGGTGCAGACGCCTGCCGATCATCGCCTGCCACGGCTTCCCGTGGTGATCTTCCCCGGCAACGTCGGCGACGACGGCGCACTCGCCGCAGCCTACCGGCGGCTCGCGCCCTCGCACGCGCACGCGAGCCCGGCTACACTCGCGGCCTGACTGCTTCCGTTTTTGTCATGCTGAGCCCCGCCTTCCTTTCCAAGCTGCGTGGCATTCTGCCCGCCCACTGCGTACTCCACGAGCGCGAGGATCTCGCGCCCTTCGAATCCGACGGCCTCGCCGCGTACCGCAACGTACCCGACGTCGTGGCGCTGCCGGAGAACGAGGCGCAGGTGGCGGCGATCCTGCGGCTGTGCCATGCGGAGAAGATCGCCGTTGTGGCACGCGGCGCCGGCACGGGCCTTGCCGCCGGCGCCCTGCCCATCGACGGCGCGGTGCTGCTGGTGCTGACGAAGCTCAAGCGCATCAAGTCGCTCGATCCGTTGGCGCGCACCGCGGTGGTCGAGCCCGGCGTGCGCAACCTCGCCATCTCCGAGGCCGCCGCGGCGCATGGGCTCTACTATGCGCCCGACCCTTCGTCGCAGATCGCCTGCTCGATCGGCGGCAACGTCGCCGAAAACTCGGGTGGTGTGCACTGCCTGAAATACGGACTGACCGTGCACAACATCCTGAAGCTGCGCGCGTGGACCATCGACGGCCAATTGCTGGAAATCGGCAGCGACGCGCTCGACGCGCCGGGCTACGACCTCCTCGCCTTGCTGACCGGCTCGGAAGGCATGCTGGCGGTGATCACCGAGGTCACGGTCAAGCTCTTGCCGCGCCCCGAGCGTGCGCAGGTGGTGCTCGCCGCGTTCGACGACGTCGCACAAGCCGGCGCCGCGGTCGGCAACATCATCGCCGCCGGTGTCGTTCCGGCGGGCCTCGAAATGATGGACCGCCTCGCGATCGAGGCCGCCGAAGCCTTCGTCCACGCGGGCTACCCGATGGCCGAGGCACTGCTCCTGTGCGAGGTCGATGGCGTCAACGAGGAAGTGTCGGACGACATCCGGACCGTACACGACGTGCTTGCAGCCTCGGGCGCGACCGAGATCCGCACCGCCGACAGCGAGGAACAACGC
The DNA here is from genome assembly GCA_024708885.1 of Thiobacillus sp. GTDB lineage: Bacteria > Pseudomonadota > Gammaproteobacteria > Burkholderiales > Thiobacillaceae > Thiobacillus. The sequence continues at coordinate 76,752 of JANJXT010000063.1, read as the reverse complement.
CTCAAGTTCTGGGCCGGGCGCAAGGCCGCGTTTCCCGCGGTCGGGCGTCTCGCGCCCGATTATTACTGCATGGACGGCACCATCCCGCGCGCGCAGCTGCCGCACGTGCTGCAGCGCATCCGCGAAATGAGCGCGGAATTCGGACTGCGCGTGGCGAACGTGTTCCATGCCGGCGACGGCAACCTGCATCCGCTCATCCTCTACGACGTCAACCGGCCGGGCGAACTCGACCAGGCAGAAACCTTCGGCGGCAGGATCCTCGAACTGTGCGTCGAGGTCGGCGGCACCATCACCGGCGAACACGGCGTCGGCCTGGAGAAGATCCGGCAGATGTGCACGCAGTTCGCCGCGCCCGAACTGGCGCGCTTCCACGCGGTGAAGGCCGCGTTCGACCCGGCGGGCTTGCTCAATCCCGGCAAGGCCGTGCCCGAGCTGCACCGCTGCGCCGAATGGGGCGCGATGCACGTGCACGGCGGCCAGTTGCCGCATCCAGAGCTGCCGAGGTTCTGATGCCCGACACGATCATCGAGCGCATCCGCGCCGCATACGCCGAGGAGACGCCACTCATCATCCAGGGGGGCGGCAGCAAAGGCTTCTACGGCAATGCCGACGAGGGGGAAGTGCTGTCGACGCATGGCCTCGCTGGCGTCGTCGACTATCAGCCGACGGAACTGGTGCTGACCGCGTGCGCCGGCACGCCGCTTGCCGAGATCGAAGCGCTGCTCGACGCACACGGCCAGATGCTGGCGTTCGAGCCGCCGCATTTCGGCGGCAACCATTTCCCGCACGCGGGCGAGGGGGCAAACGACGCGCTGCGTGCGCCCAAACCGAGTAATGCCACGCTTGGGGGCGCGGTTGCCGCCGGACTGTCCGGCCCGCGCCGGCCCTACGCCGGTGCCGCGCGCGACTTCGTGCTCGGCGTGCGCATCGTCGACGGCACCGGCCAGCCGCTGCGCTTCGGCGGCCAGGTGATCAAGAACGTCGCCGGCTACGACGTGTCGCGCCTGATGGTCGGCGCGCTCGGCACCCTGGGCGTCATCACCGAGGTCTCGCTGAAGGTGCTGCCCAGACCCGCCGCGGAAACCACGCTCCAGTTCGAATTGGACGAGACGGCCGCGATCGGGAGGATGAACGAATGGGCCGGTCTGCCGTTGCCGCAGTCGGCCAGCGCCTGGCACGCCGGCGTGCTGACGCTGCGGCTCTCCGGCGCCGCCTCGGCGGTGTGCGCTGCGCAGGCGAAGCTCGGTGGCGAGATCCTGCCCGACGGCGGCGCATTCTGGCAGCGCCTGCGCGACCATGCCACGCCCTTCTTCGGCACACGCCCGCTGTGGCGTCTGGCGGTGAAATCGAGCACGCCGCCGCTGCGTCTCGGCGACGCGCAGTGGATCGAATGGGGCGGCGCGCTGCGCTGGCTCGCCAGCGATCTTCCGGCCGCGACGCTGCGCGCGGCGGCCCACGCGGCCGGCGGCCACGCCACCTTGTTCTACGGCGCCCCGCCGCATGCGGGCGCCGCGGCAAACGCGCGCTTTGCTGCGCTCCATGACGGCGTGTTCGCGCCGCTGTCGCCGGCCATGCGCACCGTCCAGTACGCGCTCAAACAGCGCTTCGACCCGCGTGGGATTCTCAACCGCGGCCGCATGTACCCGGACTTCTGACATGCAGACCGAACTCGCCGCATCCCTGCGCGGCACCCCCGACGGCGAGACCGCCGAGCACATTCTCCGAAGTTGTGTGCACTGCGGTTTCTGTCTCGCCACCTGCCCCACCTACCAGATTCTCGGCAACGAACTCGACTCGCCGCGCGGCCGCATCTACCTGATCAAGCAAGTGCTCGAGGGCGCGACACCGACGTCGAAGACCCAGCTGCACCTCGACCGCTGCCTCAGCTGCCGCAACTGCGAAACCACCTGCCCCTCGGGTGTCGAATACGGCAAGCTGCTCGACATCGGCCGCCAGCTCGTCGACCAAAAAGTCACGCGCAGCCCGCTCGCCACCGCCGCGCGCACCGCATTGAAAACCAGCCTCGCCACGCCCTGGCTGTTCAATGGCGCATTGAAGCTTGGCCGGGCGGTGCGCGGCACGCTGCCGGAATTCGTCGCGGCGCGCATCCCGCGCGCCGAGAACGCGGGTATCTGGCCCGCACCGCGCCACGCGCGCCGCATGCTGGTGCTCGCCGGCTGCGTGCAGCCTGGCCTGAAGCCCAACATCAACGCCGCCGCCGCGCGCGTGCTCGACCGGCTGGGCATTTCCCTCAGTGCCGCAGACGAAGCCGGCTGCTGCGGCGCGCTGGCGCATCATCTGAACGACCGCGACGATGGCCTCGCCGCCGCACGCCGCAACGTCGACGCCTGGATTCCGTATCTCGACGCCGGGGTGGAAGCCATCGCGATGACCGCCTCCGGCTGCGGGGCGATGGTCAAGGACTACGGCTGGCTGCTGCGCCACGACGCCGCGTATGCCGCGAAAGCCGCCCGCGTCGCGGCCGCCACCCGCGACATTTCGGAAATCCTCGTCGCCGAGCGCGACGCACTGAAACCACTCACCGCTCACCGCTCACCCCTCACGCAGAAAATCGCCTACCACCCCCCCTGCACTCTGCAGCATGGGCAGACGCTCAGCGGCGGCGTCGAAGCCTTGCTGACCGATGCCGGCTTCGAGCTCACTCAGGTGGCGGAACCGCACCTGTGCTGCGGCTCGGCCGGCACCTATTCGATCCTGCAACCGGAAATTTCCGGTCAGCTGAAGGCGCGCAAGCTCGGCCACCTCACGGCCGGCGCGCCCGAACGCATCGTCACCGCCAACATCGGCTGCCTCGCCCATTTGCAGTCGGGCACTTCGCTGCCTGTGCTGCACTGGGTGGAACTGCTCGACGAGGCTCTGCAACCGTCCATGTAAAATCGCCGGATGGCTTCCGATTCCCTCCTGGCTCAACTCGACGGACTGAACGAACAGCAACTGCGCCGCCTGCTGGTCGAACATCTCACCAAGCAGAAACTCGGCCTCTACTGGGAGGCCAGCGCCATCGAGCGCGACGCCGCGCTCAACGCCGACATCGTCTTGCCGCGCCTGCATGCGGACTGGAGCTGCAATCTCGGGCACGCGCCTGCGCGCAACCTCGTCATCGAAGGCGACAACTTCGACAGCCTGCGCCTGCTGCGTGCCACGCACCGCGGCAAGATCCGCGTCATCTACATCGCCCGCCCTACAACACCGGCAACAAGGACTGGGTCTACAATGACCGCTACGTCGGCACCAACGACCGCTGGTGCCATTCGCAGTGGCTGGACCTTTATCGGCGGTTGATGCTTGCGCGCGACCTGCTCACGCCCGACGGCGTGATCCTGGTGTCGATCAACAAGGATGTTCGAACCGAAACGATGGAGGATTTGATTGCACGAAATGGTGTTTCATTCCCGGCAGAGATGGTGGCATCGCAATCCCGATCGCAAGCCGTATGCGGTGAGGTTGGTGCGTGGCGACCACCAGAATTATTTCTACCCGGACTTCGTGGCATGCCTTTCGCACGTACCCGGCGATACGCCGGGCGTGCGACTGATCGAGACAAAGGAAAACGTGAAGGACGCCGCCCGCAAGGCACGGCGAACGCCGAAAGGCTATGGGAAAGTTCTGTTTCTGACCAAGGACCAGAGCACGCTCAAAGTGATCAACGACGATGGCAGCCTCGGTATGGCGGTGGATTGGGACGACTTGTCGCCGATTCGCGAGTGGCTGCGCACCACCAAGCCGGCGGGCTAGGCGAGCAAGTGACTGGCGACCATGATTGATCTTTCCCCAACCCAGGCTGCCGACCGCATCGCCGCCCTGCTGGCTGCACCGGAAAGCCGCGCCCTCGATTTCAAGCGCATCAGCAGCAAGCATGGTCGGATCATCGAAACCATCTGCGCCTTTGCCAACAGCGAAGGGGGCCTGCTGGTCATCGGTGTGGGCGACGCCAAAGACCTGAAACCCGGCGCCAAACCCGAAAGCCGCCTGTTCGGCATTGAGGAAAACCCCGAAGGCTTCGACGACCTTCGCCGGCACGTGATGGAGCGCTTTGCGCCCCCGATCGAGCGCCTGCACTGGCTGCGCCTGCCGTGTGTGCTTCACGACGGCCAGCCGGGCCATATCGTGCTGTTGCAGGTGGAAAAGAGCGAGCGGGTGCACTCCGTGGTGAGCGACGGCACCTGGACACGCATGGATGCGAGCAACCGCGAGATGAACGCGGCCGAGATTGCCGACCTGCATTACCGGCGCGGGGTGCGCAGTGCCGTGAGCGAGCCGGTGCCGGTGGCGCTGGAGCTGCTGGAAACGGATGCCTGGAAGCGTTTTGTAGCCGCAAGAGGGCTCAAATCGGGCGCGTTTGCCGAGCAACTGCAGCGCATTGGCCTGGCCATCAAAGCGGGGGCGGCGGTGCAGCCCACGCGCGCGGCAGTATTGCTGTTTGCCGACGAACCGGGCAGTCTGCTTGCCGCTTACGACACGCGCGCAGACATCCGCCTGATGGTGTACGACGGCAGGACGCCGCTGCATGGCGCCACGCCCAACCTGAAGAAGTCCGCCAAGACGATACGCGGCCCGCTGATCGACCAGATCGATGAGGCAGTCAAAACCGTGCTCGATGAACTGGCCCAGGGGCTGACACTCTCCGGCAGCGGTTTCAAGACGCGCCACGTGTACCCGGAGCGGGTGGTCAAGGAAGCCATTGTCAACGCGGTGATTCACCGCGATTACCGGCTCAATCGCGACATTTTCATCCGTATCTTCGACGATCGCATCGAGGTGGAAAGCCCCGGCGTGTTTCCTGGCAGCATCACCCCAGCCAACATCGGCCGCGCCGGTTCCAAGGCGCGCAATCCCCTGATCGCACAAAACCTGCGGGAGTTTCCGGTGGCGCCCAACATCGACGCTGGCGAGGGAGTCAAAATGATGTTCGCCGAGATGTCGGCTGCCCAACTCTACCCGCCACAATACAGCCAGAACACCGAAGCCGCGGTGGAAAGCGTGACAGTGACACTGCTAAATCTGGAACGTCCCAGCGCATGGGATGAAGTGAGCGGCTGGATCGACCGAAAGGGCTCGATTGCCAATGCCGAACTGTGCAAGATCGCCGGGGTGGAAACGCTCAAGGCATCGAAGATGCTGGGCGCCTGGGTGGAACAGGGCCTCCTCGAACCGTTACCGGATCGGGGCAAGCGCAATATGGCCTATACCAAGCCGTCGCAAGCTGGCGAGCAGCCCAGTTTGTTATCCGGACTGGAAGAAAACAACGGTGACAGCACCTAAAATCTCTTGTTAATCAAGCTCATACATGGCAGGTTGTTTTCTTTAACTCTGAGAAGCGGGCTTGTTCGAGAGAGAGCCGGGTGCTGAGCGCAGTTTTGGGTTATTTTCCAGAGCCTTCGGAAAGCAACTTCAAAAAATAGATAAGTATTCGTAAAAACAATGGGTTGAGAGAAAAATTGTTTTCCAGATGGCCTCGCTATGGGAAATTGAGCGAGAGGGCAGCAGTGCTGCGTGGCGTCGGTGAACAGGCCTTGCTGAAAGCGCCGCTGACCGCTTTTTTCGCCTCCCGCCAGTGCTCGGGCTCCGCCATTCGTGCAGTGGCGGGCCGTCGGCTTGTCCGTACAATACTTGGTTCCTGCTTGTTTTTTGCCTCGGCGGAACACCGTCCCGAAGGACGTCGCCAGTTAATGCTGCAGGTCGTCAGGCTGATTGAAATTGACGAACGCGGCGGCCGCGAAACGCACCTGCACCGAGGCGAGTTCCGCATGCCAGCGGCGCACCGCGCGTTCGCCGCGGGCGAGATAGGCGGTCAGCTGTTCACGCTGGTCGGTGCGCACGAGAAAGCAGGAATGGTGCACCCGCGCTTCGTCCGCCGCGACCGCCAGCGGCACCTCCTCGTACTGCGCAGCGCCGAGCAGGCGCAGGACAAGGTCGGCGGGCAGGTGGGGCGTGTCGCACGGCACGGCGAGCAGCCACTCGGTGTCGACCGCGTCGAGCGCGGCCAGCACGCCGGCAAGCGGCCCGGGAAAGTCGGGCAGGGCATCGGGCAGCACGCGTCGGCCATACCGTGCGTAGCGATCGAGATTGCGGTTGGCGCTGATCAGGATTTCTGCGACCTGTGGTGCCAGCGCGTCGAGCACCCATTCGACCAGCGGGCGTCCGCGGTAGTCCAGCAGTCCCTTGTCGGCGCCACCCATGCGGCGGCCCTGGCCACCGGCGAGAATGACCGCGGCGACCCGCTCAGCGACGGACATACAGATGGAAGCGGTCGGAGCGATCGCCTGGGCGGGCGCCGTCCCATTGCTTGATCCAGGTGTCCGGCACGTGCGGTTCGATGCCGCGGCTGCGGGTTTCCAGCAGCAGCCAGCTACAGTCGAGGTCGGCCGGCGCCAGCGTGCGCCCGCTGTGGTACGCAAGCAGCAGGCGCTGCGTGCTGCGCACGGTGTGGGTCTGGATGCACGCGCCGGGGGGCACACGGGCGACCAGTTCTTCCGCGACGCTCACGTACGACAGGCGGCGGTCGAGCGGCGCGAGAAACAGTGCCAGCAGCAGGGTCCAGATGAAGGTCATGCCGGCCGCCCACACCAGCGCGGGGCGCAAGGGCGAGCGTGCTGTCCGCGACAGAAACCCGATCCACGCGAGGGTGAGGAGTGCGCCCAGCGCCGGTGCCCACGGGCGCAGCGTGCCGACGTCGGGTACGCCGAGCCGAACCAGCCGCTGTGCCAGCCGGGCAGGCGTGCCCAGATCGTGCGCGCTCCAGTACACCCAGAACAGCAGGCCGATGAAGCCGAACAGCATCACCGCGAACCACAGCAGCGCGTTCGCCGCGCCGCGGCGCAGGGTGAGCACCCCGGCCGCAGCGAGCAGGCTCAACGGCAGGAGCAGGATGAGACCGCGCTCTTCCCCCGGGCGCACCACGAACGCATACAGCAGCAGCAGGCCGACACACGCCAGCAATGGCAGGCCGATTGCGGCCGTGCGCCACTGGCGGCGGCCACGGTACAGCGCCCATGCCGCGAGCGGCCAGGCCGGCCACGCGAACCAGCCGAGGATGCCGGGGTAGTACAGCGGCCGCAGGCTCGCGGAACCCATCCAGCGATCCAGCCCGAGTGCTGCGGACAGCGTGGCCTGCCGCGCAGTGAGCCAGACGATCCAGACCACTGCGAAAGCCAGTGCGCCCGTGAGGCCCCACGCCAGCGCACGACGCGCGGCCGGGGTGCGGTGTGCGGGGACCGCGGCGGCCAGCGCCACGGCCAGGAGCAGGAACAGCACGGCCTCGGCAGCACCGCCGGCCAGCAGCAGCAAGGCCGCGCCCAGCGCGACGAGGCCGCCGCCGCTGCGTCCCTGCGGCAGGCGCGCGACGCCGTCCAGCATGATCGCCGCGGCGGCGAACTGTGCAGTGTACGCGTTGAGTTCGTGGCCGCGCACCAGGAGGCCGACGCTGCCCATCAGCACCAGCGCCGCGGCCCAGCGGTGCTCGGCGCCGTACAGGGCCTGTGCGGCCCGGGCGGTGAACCACAGGGCCAGCGCGACGAATACCCCCGAGGCGAGGCGCGCGCCGTCGGCAAGCGCCAGAAAGGGCGAAGTGAGCCAGGCGGTGGCCGCGGCCGTCCAGAAATACAGCGGCGGTGCGTCGCCAAGCGGCACGCCGCGCTGCAGCCACAGCCACAGCGTCACGAAATGATCGCCGTCGCCGCCCTTCCACGGCGCGTGGCCGATCAGCCCCGGCACGATCCAGGCCGCGCACAGCAGCAGCAGGCCCGCCTGCGTCGGGGAGAGTGGCTTACTGGACAATTTTCAGGCGCTGTCCCGCGTGCGGCTCGCCGCCGGGATACAGTGCGTTCATCAGGCGCAACTGGCTTTCGGCCGTGGCGCCCAGGGGCGACTGCCGCGCCAGCGCCGCCATGGTCGTGCCGGGCTGCGCCGTCGTCAGCTGCAGCCGGTACGGGCGTGCGTCGCGGACTTCGCTGGGGGTGAGCGCGCGAAAACTGTTGAGCGCGTTGCGCAGCGTGGCGCGCTCGCGGTCGTAGGCCGCTTTGTCCTTCGCCATGCCGGCGACGAGATACTGGGCGCCCTTGAAGACCACGGCGGCGACGAGGACCGGCTTGCCCTGCTGCGCGCCCGCAGCGAACGCCGCGGGGTGGCCGCTCAACTGGCCGGTGTCGTAGCGCGCGCCGGCGTCGAGCTTGAGACCCTTCTGCAGCGTTACCAGCGGCTGGTCGTTGCGCGGGCCCGGTTGCAGTTCCACCAGTGCATCGCCCTTCGGGCTCAGCGCGACAACCCGGTCGGGCCGGTTGTCCACCCGCCAGCCGGGCGGGAACTGCATGGCGAGACCCAGCACCGGGTGCAGCAGCTGATTGTTGCGGATCAGCCCCTGCGCCGGGCTGTCGCCGAACACCACGCCTGCCAGTTGCTGCAGGTATTCGTTGCGGCCCTCGCGGGGGGCCTGTACCGTGTATTTTTCCGCCTCGCCGACCACCTGCTTCAGGCGGGTGTCGTTGCTCGGGTGGGTGTCGAAGGTGCCGTGATAGCTGCGCGGCTGGCGTCCGTCCCGCCGGGCCTCGTCCGCGGCGAACAATTCCTGGTTTTTCAGCACGCCGATGACGTCGATCATCGCCTGCGGCGAATAACCGGTGCGCGCGAGATACTGTGCCCCCAGACGGTCCGATTCCAGCTCGTGCTCGCGGCCGTAGCCGGCCGTCCACGCCTGCGCCAGGGTCTGCAGCAGGTTGGCACCGGCCTGATTGCCCAGCCCCGGCACCAGCACCGAACCGAGCACCGCCCCCAGCCCCGCCGCCGTCTGCGCGCTCTGCTGGCGCACCCCGTGGCGCGCGGTGACGTGCCCGATCTCGTGGCCGATCACCCCGGCGAGCTCGGCCTCCGAATTCAGATAGGCCATGATGCCGCGCGTGATGTAGACGTAGCCGCCGGGTAGCGCAAAGGCGTTGACGTCCGGGCTGTCGACCACCGTGAAATGCCATTGCAGCTGCGGCCGATGGCTCTGCTGCGCCAGGCGCTGGCCCACTTCCGTCACGTAGGCCTGCAGCGCGGCGTTGTCCAGCGCCGGATATTCCTTCAGCACGTCCTTGTGGGCCTGCAGGCCCATCTGGATTTCCTGCGCCTCGGACATCAGCACGAAATCCTTGTCGCCGGTGACCGGGTTCTGCGCGCAATGACTCAGCGCCAGCACGCCGGCGAGGGCGGCAACGATACGGCGAAGCGTCTTCGGATACACGTCGTTCATCCTACATTCCGCACCACAGAGACACAGAGATACAGAGAAACCCGAAAAACAGGGATTCCCCGCGTTTTTTCCCACTCATCCATTGGGTGAGCCACGGAAGGAATGCAAGCGCATGTTCTTGCTCGCCGTTCTCTGTGTCTCTGTGTCTCTGTGTCTCTGTGGTTCAAGTGCTTTTTCCAGGTTCATTTGCGTGGAATGTATAGGCCCGGATTATCCAACAGACCGCAGGTCGGCATGAACCCGGAATCATACCGTTGCGACACCGCAGAAAAGCAAAAAGCGGCCGAAGCCGCTTTTTGCACTGCGCAGGGCGCGCTTATTTCATGCCATAGCGCTGGCGGAACTTCTCGACGCGGCCGGCCGTGTCGACGATCTTCTGCTTGCCGGTGTAGAACGGATGGCAGGCGGCGCAGACCTCGACGTGCAGCTTGTCCTTGCCCAGCGTCGAACGGGTGACGAACGTGCTGCCGCAGGAGCAGGTCACGGCAACTTCTTTGTAATCGGGATGAATGCCGGCTTTCATGGCAATTCCTTAAACGGGTTGAATTCGGAGAACGCGAGATTATAGCGGGCCTGGCCGCGGCAGGCAACAACATTTTTATCCGCGAAGGAACGCGAAGGAGCGCGAAGGAAAACCAAGGAACACATTCGCGGAGAAGGCCTTTAACCCCGGCGCATCGAGTCGAAGAATTCCGCGTTGTTCTTGGCGGCGCGGATCTTGTCGAGGAGGAATTCCATCGCCGGAGTGTGCGCCCGCGGAGGGCGGAGCCTCGGCACGTGCGACCCCGCAGCGGGCGCGGCAGGGAGGCGATTCGTCCCTGCGTCAGCCGCGGCGCATCGAGTCGAAGAATTCCGCGTTGTTCTTGGTGGCGCGGATCTTGTCGAGGAGGAATTCCATCGCCTCCATGTCGTCCATCGGGTACAGCAGCTTCCTCAGCACCCACACCTTCTGCAGAATGTCGTGCGGCATCAGCAGTTCTTCGCGGCGGGTGCCGGAGCGGTTGACGTTGATCGCGGGGTACTGGCGCTTCTCGGCCATCTTGCGGTCGAGGTGGATTTCCAGGTTGCCGGTGCCCTTGAATTCTTCGTAGATGACGTCGTCCATGCGGCTGCCGGTGTCGATCAGCGCGGTGGCGATGATGGTGAGGCTGCCGCCTTCCTCGATGTTGCGCGCGGCGCCGAAGAAGCGCTTGGGCTTCTGCAGCGCGTTGGCGTCGACGCCGCCGGTGAGCACCTTGCCGGACGCCGGCTGCACGGTGTTGTAGGCGCGCGCGAGGCGGGTGATCGAATCGAGCAGGATGACCACGTCCTTCTTGTGTTCGACCAGGCGCTTGGCGCGCTCGATGACCATTTCCGCCACCTGGACGTGACGGCTGGCGGGTTCGTCGAACGTGGAGGCGACCACTTCGCCGCGCACGGTGCGGCTCATCTCGGTGACTTCCTCCGGACGCTCGTCGATCAGGAGCACGAACAGCACGACGTCGGGATGGTTGGAGGTGATGGCGTGGGCAATGTGCTGCAGCATCACCGTCTTGCCCGACTTGGGCGGCGCCACCAGCAGGCCGCGCTGGCCCTTGCCGATGGGCGCCATGATGTCGATCACGCGGCCCGTGAGGTTCTCCTCCGCCTTGATCTCGCGCTCCAGCTTGAGCGGCTTGTCCGGATGCAGCGGGGTGAGGTTCTCGAACAGGATCTTGTTCTTGCTCGCCTCGGGCGGCTCGCCGTTGATCTTGTCGAGCTTGGTCATCGCCGAATAGCGCTCGCCGTCCTTCGGCGTGCGGATCTCGCCCTCGATCTTGTCGCCGGTGTGCAGGTTGAAGCGGCGGATCTGCGACGGCGACACGTAGATGTCGTCGGTGTTGGCGAGATACGAGGTTTCCGGCGATCTCAGGAAGCCGAAGCCGTCCGGCAGCACCTCCAGCACGCCGTCGCCGTAGATGCTCTCGCCGCGCTTGGCCAACGTTTTCAGGATGGCGAAGATCAGTTCCTGTTTGCGGAAGCGGTTGGCGTTGTCGAGACCGACGCTGGCCGCGAGTTCGAGAAGCTCGGTGATGGGCTTTTGCTTGAGTTCGGAGAGGTGCATGGGATGGACCTGGATGGGCGCGATTGAAAGCGCCGGATGTGGGAAGCGGGTGGAGCCGGACGGCGTCGCCAGCAGAGGGCTGTCGACAGAAGCCGCCCGGGCAGCGGGGCGTTGATTCAGATGTTGCTGTCGACGAAGGCAGTGAGTTGCGACTTGGACAGGGCGCCGACCTTGGTGGCTTCGACGTTGCCGTTCTTGAAGATCATCAGGGTGGGGATGCCGCGGATGCCGAATTTCGGCGGGGTGGCCTGGTTCTCGTCGATGTTGAGCTTGCACACCTTGAGCTTGCCGGCGTATTCCTTGGCCACTTCGTCGAGAATCGGCGAGATCATCTTGCATGGGCCGCACCAGTCCGCCCAGTAATCCACCAGCACCGGCAGTCCGGCCTGCAAGACTTCCTGCTCGAAGGAATCGTCGGAAATGTAATGAACATGCTCGCTCATCGGGAAGCTCCTAGTGTGAGAGGCGGTGGGGCGTTCGGGCCCGGAGGGGTCGGATGGAAGACGGTAAGGCTGGAAAATTCGGTTTTGTGCCGATATGCTACATCAAAACCACCCCTCGCAAGCAACCCCCGGGGCCCCCCTTTATAACGGAAAAGGATACGCGCAAATGACCTATGTTGTCACCGAAGCCTGCATAAAGTGCAAATATACCGACTGTGTCGACGTCTGCCCGGTCGACTGTTTCCACGAAGGCGCGAATTTCCTCGTCATCGATCCGGAGGAGTGCATCGACTGCACCCTGTGTGTCGCCGAGTGCCCGGTCGAGGCCATCTATGCGGAGGATGACGTGCCGGATGACCAGCGCGCCTACATCGCGCTCAACGCGGAACTGGCCAAGCAGTGGAAGGTCATCGTCGAGAAGAAGGAGCCGCTGGCGGATGCCGACGAATGGGCCAAGGTGAAGGACAAGCGCCAATACCTGGAACGCTGATTCCGCTCGCCGGCGCGTCGCTGCCGCGGGCCGTCGCGCGCCGCCTGCTCGAGCGTCACGCCGACAGCCTGCCGGACCTGTCCGGCATCGTCGTGCTCGTCCCCAATCACCGCGCCGGGCAGGATTTCGCGCGCACGCTGGCGCGCGAAGCCGGCCGTGCCGCGCTGGTTCCGCCGCACATCATCCCCCTCAAGGCCTGGGCCGAAAGCGTGGCCGACGGCCGCGCCGAACCGCAGGCGCGGCGGCTGGCACGCCTGCATGGCGTGTTGCGGCGTGTCGATTGGCTGGGCGACGTCGACCGCTGGGCGCTCGCCGGCGAACTGCTGCAACTGGCCGACGAGCTCTCCGCCGCCCGCCTGGGCGACGGGATCGCCCCCCGGATGCGGGCACTGCACGCCGATGCGCCCGGCCGCGCCGCACTTGAGCGTGAAACGGCGTTGATCGAGGCGGTGTGGCAGACGATGAACCGCGACGGGCAGGATCCCGCGGCGCACTACGCACGCGCGCTCGATCGGCTGCTCGATCGGATGGGGACGGCGCCGCAACCGCCCTCGCCCCGACCCACCCCCAAAATTGGGGGGGAAGCGAGCGCTGGGCCCAAGGCGATCTACGGCTACGCGCTGGGCACCCTGACCGCCGTCGAAAAGCGGTTTCTCGAGCGGTGCGGCGAACGCGTCCCGCTCGAACTGTTCGAGCCGTCCGCCGCGCCCGGCGACCCCGTGCGCTTTGCCCTGCGTCAGGCCTGGCAATGCACCGAACCGCCCCTGCGCGACCGCGCCGCCCTGCTGGCGCGCGAGGTTTCCGGCTCGTCGCTGCAGGCATGCATCACGCTTGGCCCGGCACCGCATCTTGAGGCCGAAGCGCGCGCGGTCGCCGCCTGGGTGGCGGCGCAGCTGCACGCCGGCCGGCGCGAGCTTGCGCTGATCGCACTCGACCGCGAAACGGCGCGCCGGGTGCGTGCGCTGCTCGAACGCATGGACGTGCTGGTGGCCGACGAAACCGGCTGGACGCTGTCGACCACTGCCGCCGCCGCGGTCGTCGACCGCTGGCTGGAATGCGTGGCAGGCGACTTCCCGCACGTCGAGCTGCTCGACCTGCTGAAATCGCCCTTCCTGCTCGGGGATCCTGCGGCGCGCGAGCGCCAGGTGCTGCGGTTCGAACTTGCGCTGCGGCGGCAGGGCGTGGCGCAGGGCATGGCCGACATGCAGCGGCTGGCGCATGCCGAGTTCGGCGCCCTGCCGGCGTGGCTGGCTGCGCTCTTCGACGCGCGTCAGGGCTTTGCCCAGACGCGCGCGCCGCTCGCGACCTGGCTCGCGCGTCTGGGCGACAGCCTCGCCAAACTGGATGCCGTCGCGCCGCTCGCGGCCGATGCCGCCGGCGCCGGCGTGCTCGAAACACTCGAAGACCTGCGCCGCGACCTGTCCGAAGACACGGAAAAATACGGCTTCGGCGAATGGCGGCGCTGGCTCAACCTGGCGCTCGAGTCGGCCAGCTTCACCGACCCCCGCATCGTCAGCCCGATCGTCCTGACGTCCTTGCCCGCCGCGCGCGGACGCCTGTTCGACGCCGTCGCGGTGATCGGCGCCGACGCCCGCCGCCTGCCGCCGCGTCCGGCGCCCGGGCTGTTCTCCCAGTCCACCCGCGCGCAGCTGGGCCTGCCCACCGCCGCCGCCGAGGCCGAGGCGGCCACCGCCGATCTCATGCAGCTGCTGGTCCAGGGGCCCGCGCTGCTGAGCTGGCAGGCCTGGCACGACGACGAGCCCAATCCCGCCTCGCCGCTGGTGCTGCGGCTGCAGGCGCTGCACCGGGCCGCGTGGAACAGCGAGCTGCCGACCCAGGCCCCCGGCACGCCGCCCACGCAGACGAGCCCGCTGCCCGCCGCCTGCGTGCAGCCCGCGCCGACCGCCCCGGCCGCACACCTGCCGCGACGCTATGCGCCGACCGCCTACCAGACCCTGCTCGACTGCCCGTACCGGTTTTTCGTGAAAAGCGTGCTCGGCATCCGCGAACTCGACGAGGCCGACGACGCGCTCGACAAGAGCGACTACGGCAACGCCCTGCACCGCATCCTCAAGGCCTTTCACGACGGCGCCCCGCCGCTCGAACGCGACGCCGCACTGGCGCAGCTGCGCGCTTGCTCCGCCGCCGAATTCGCCGCCCTGCCCGCGTACACCGCCGCCGCCTGGGCAAGCCAGTGGGACGGCATCCAGCCCGCCTACGTCGACGCCTGGCTGGCGCATGCGTCCGCCGGCTGGCGCTTTGAGTCCGGCGAAACCGGTTTTTCGGTGACCCGGACCGTGGCGGGCCTCGGCGACATCGCCCTGCACGGTCGCGTCGACCGCGTCGATGCAAAAGGCGACGCCCGCTACGTGATCGACTACAAGACCGGCGCCGCGCAAGGCCTGAAAAAGAAACTCAAGGCGCCCGACGAAGCCGTGCAATTGCCCTTCTACGCCTGGCTGTGCGAAGCCGCCGCCGCCTACCTGCCGATCAACGAAACCCCCGTCAGCGCGCTCGAACTCGATGGTGAAACCGACGTCGAGGCCATCGTCCGCCGCCTGCCGGAACTGCTCGAAGCGATTGCCGCGGGCGCGACACTGCCCGCATCGGGGATCGACGCCGTCTGCAATTTCTGCGAAGCGCGCGGATTGTGCCGGAAGGGGATGTGGAATGATTCATAAAAGGCTACGCGCCATCGAATCTGGCTGTCGGCCGTAGTGCTGCCTTGCCCATTCCAGGCATCGAGTTGGGCTGCTGGTTTCCCTGTCCGGCTGCCTGCGCACACAATCCGGACGCCATAACCGATTGATCGATAAAGAATAAGCTGCTAATGTCCGATTAGTGTGTTTTCACAAACACTAATTGGACAGATTGGGCGCCGCAATAAATGGCTATTCGAAAACCCTTTGAAATCCCCCTGCGCGAGGTGCAAAAGCGCATGGCGCTGGAAAACCCGTGGTGGGTGGCGGGGGCGGGCATCGACGCCGAGCGGCGGGGGTGGCCGCGACGCGCCTATTTCGGGCCATTCATGCGGCTGGTGCGAGAAGTGGCGGTTCACCGCGCGGTGGTGCTGATCGGGCCGCGCCGGGTGGGCAAGACGGTGATGCTGGCGCAGGCGGTGCAGGCCTTGCTGGATGAAGGTATCGCGGGGATCGACATTCTTCAGCTGTCGCTGGATACGCCGCTGTATTCCGGGCGCTCGCTGGAAGGGCTGGTGCGGACATTCATCGATCTGCACCGGCACGATCCGGCACGCCGTCTGTGGGTGTTTTTCGACGAAATCCAGTATGTGAAAGACTGGGAAGTCCACCTGAAATCGCTGGTGGACACGTTTCGCCGGATTCGTTTTGTGGCGAGCGGCTCGGCGGCGGCGGCATTGCGGATGAAAAGCCGCGAATCGGGCGCGGGCAGGTTTACCGATTTCATGCTGCCGCCGTTGACGTTTGCCGAATACCTGCAATTCGCCGGGCGCGAGGAGGCGCTGATTATCGAGCCGCCGGGCGATGGCACCTTGTCCCAGTATCGCGCCACGTCGATCGAGGAACTGAACCGGGAATTCATCCATTATCTGAACTTCGGCGGCTTTCCCGAGGCGGTGATGAACCCGGCGGTGCGGGCGAACCCGTCGCGTTTTCTGCGCGAGGACATCGTCGAGAAGGTGCTGTTGAAGGACTTGCCCAGTCTGTATGGCATCAGCGATACGCAGGAACTGAACCGTTTTTTCAACGTGCTGGCCTACAACACGGGCGACGAGGTCAGCCCGGAAAACCTGTCACGGGATACGGGCATCGGCCGCGCCCGGCTGATGGATTATCTGGAATATCTGGAAGCGTCTTTCCTCATCAAACGGATGCACCGGCTGGATGAGAATGCCCGGCGGCTGAAGCGCGCCCGCACCTTCAAGGTGTATCTCACCAACCCTTCGATACGCGCCGCGCTGTTCGGGTATGTCGATGCGCACGACGAGGCGATCGGATCGCTGGCGGAAACGGCGGTGTTCAGCCAGTGGCTGCACAGCACCCGCACCATCGAATCGCTGCACTACGCGCGCTGGAAGCAGGGACGCAGCGATCTGGAAGTCGATCTGGTGTCGCTCGACCCGCGCACGCAGAAGCCGCGCTTCGCGGTGGAGATAAAATGGGGCGATGCGTGTTTCAGCGACTGGAGCCTGCTGCGTGGCATCCGTGCGCTGGCAACCGAACACGCGCTGGCTCGCCCCCCTGTCGTTACCACGCTGACCGCTTCAGGCATGGGTGAAGAAAACGGCGTCCGCATCGAGTTCATTCCAACCAGCCTGCACTGCTACACCATTGCGCGGAATGTGCTGCGCATGGAAGTTTGAGCCATCGAAACCATGCACCGCCCCCTCGACACCGCCGCCGCACTTGATCCGCAGGCCTCGTGCGTGGTCGAGGCCTGCGCCGGCAGCGGCAAGACCTGGCTCTTGGTGTCGCGCATGATCCGCCTGCTGCTGGCGGGGGCGGCGCCTTCGGAACTCTTGGCGATCACCTTCACGCGCAAGGCGGCGCAGGAGATGACCGACCGCCTGCACGAATGGCTGCGGGTGCTGGCGCTGGCAGACGACGCGACGGTGCGCGCGTTCCTGCGCGAGCGCGAAGTCGCCGAGGAAGACATCGATGCGCTGCTGCCGCGCGCACGCGGCCTGCTGGAGGCGGTGCTGACCGCGCAGCCGGGGCCGACGGTGACGACTTTCCACGGCTGGTTTCTCGATCTGCTGAAGCGCGCGCCGCTGGAAGCGGGCCTGCCGTGGGGGGCGCCGCTGCTGGAGCGCACGCGGCAGCTGCAGGACGAGGTGCGCGACCGCCAGTTCAGCCGCTGGGCCGCTGCACCGGATACCACCGAAGGTGCGGCCTTGCTGGCGCTGCTGGCCGACATCGGCGCGCACAATCTGCGCGCGCTGCTGGCGCATTTCGTGTCGGCGCGGGCGGAGTGGTGGGCCTATACCGACGGCCACGCCGATCCGGTGGCCTACGTACTGGGGCAGTTGCGCCCGCTGCTGCATGCCGATCTCGACAGCGACCCGGTGGCGGCATTCTGGATCGACGACGCGATGGTGGCGCGGGTGAAGCGGGTGGGGCATGCGCTGGAACAGGGCGGCAAAAGCGAACGGGAGCGCGCGCCGGAAATCCTGCGCAGCATCGAACTCGAACCCGATGCCGCGCACGCTGCGCTGATGAGACATTTGATGACCGCGGGCCAGCGGCGCAAGAAGCAGGCGACGAAAGAACTGGAAAAGGCGCTCGGCAGCGAACTGGACGTCTACCTGCGCGACCTCGACACGCTGGAATCCGCGCTCGAAACCCTCGCCGCGATCCAGACCGACCTCCGCATCTGGAACCTCAACCGCCACGGCCTGCTGCTCGGCCACGCGCTGCTGAAGGCCTACCAGGAAGCCAAGGCGCAGCAGGGCGTGATCGACTTTGCCGATGCCGAGTGGCTCGCCTGCCGCCTGCTGCAGAGCGAGGAACACGCGCCGGCGCTGGCGCTGAAGCTGGACGCGCGCTACAAGCATCTGTTGCTCGACGAATTCCAGGACACCAACCCGCTGCAGTGGCAGGCGCTGTCGACCTGGCTCGCCGAGGCACGCGGCGCCGACAGCGCCATGACGGTGTTCATGGTGGGCGATCCCAAGCAGGCGATCTACCGCTTCCGCCGCGGCGAGGCGCGCGTGTTCGCGACGGCCGCCGCCTTCCTGCAGACGCATTTCGATGCCGCCCGGTTCGCCACCGACATGACGCGCCGCCTGGCTCCGGCGGTGGTGCAGGCGATCAACCCGGTGTTCGCGGCGGTGGAGGGCTTCGCGCCGCACACCCACGCACCGGCCAACGCCGCGCGGCCGGGCGCGGTGCGCTGCCTGCCGATCGCGGTGGACAAGGCCGAGGCGGCGCCGCCGGGCGGATTGCGCAACCCGCTCACCACGCCGCGCGCCGAGGCAGACGACCGCGCGGTCGACGAGGAAGCACGGGTTTTTGCCCGCATGCTGCGCGACGAGGTGCTGGGCCGCTGGGGGGTGGCGGACAACCGACCCTCTGATGAGACTATTGGCCGCTCGACTAAGCCCGCAAGCGGGGGAGGGGGCGAACGCAATGCCCAAACCGATTCAGTGCGCGCCGCCCGTCCGGGCGATGTGATGGCGTTGGTCAGGACACGTACCCACCTCTATCGCTACGAGCGAGAACTGGAGCGCGCCGGCATCCCCTTCATCACCTCGCGTCGCGGCGGCCTGCTGCATGCGCTCGAAGCGCAGGACGTCGTCGCGCTGCTGGAAACCCTGCTGCTGCCGCACGCCGACCTGAAGCTCGCGCACACGCTGAAAAGTCCGCTGTTCGACTGTGGCGATGACGTGTTGCTGCGGGTGTTCGCGCCCCTGCCGGAGGGCGGCCCGCGTGGCTGGGAACGCCTGAACGCACTCGCCGCGCAGGCCGATTGTCCGCCCGCGCTCGCTCGCGCCGCCCGCCTGCTGCACGGCTGGCGCGCGGCCCTTGGCACGCTGCCGGTGCACGACCTGCTCGACCGCATTTACTTCGAGGGCGACTTTGAGGCGCGCTACGCGGCTGCGGTGCCGGAAGCGATGCGGCCGCAGGTCGCGGCCAACCTGCGCGCCTTCATGCAGCTGGCCTTGACGCAGGACGCCGGCCGCTACCCGACGCTGGCCGGCTTCATCCGCGAGCTCGCCTCGCTGGTCGACGACGCCGACGCCGCACCCGGCGAGGGGCTGGCCACCGACGGCGAAAACGCGGTGCGGCTGTTGACGATCCACGGTGCCAAGGGGCTGGAGGCGCCGATCGTCTGGCTGCTCGGCGGCAGCGACCACCCGCGCGGCAACAGCTACGACGTGCTCGCACCCTGGCCGCCGGAGGCGCCGCGGCCGCGGCATTTTTCCCTCTACGGCAGCCGCGGAGCATGCGGCGAGGGCCGCGCCGCCTGGTTCGCCGAGGAAGACGTCCTGGCGCGGCGCGAAACCGACAACCTGCTGTACGTGGCGATGACCCGCGCCGAACAGGGGCTGATCGTCAGCGGCGACGCCGCGCGCAATGCGTGGCTGAAGCAAGTCGAAACCGCCTGGCAGGCGAACCCCGGGCCTGTCGCGCTACCGGCGGCGGCGTCCGTGGCCGCGGTGGAGGCCGCGGCGCCGGCCGTCATCATCGCGCCGCGCGTGGGTCAGCGCGCCGCAGCGACGGCGCGCAGCCTCGCTGCGGCGCGTGGCGAATTCCTTCATGCCTGTCTGGAAAGTTTCGCACCGCCGGGCACACGCCGCGACCTCGTGGCGCTCGCCCTGCGCCTGCAACTGGACGACGAACGTGCGGAACTCGAAGCCGCAGCGCGCGCATTGCTGAAACGCGAGGAATTGGCGCGTTTTTTCGATCCGGCGTGCTACCTGCGCGCGCACAGCGAGCGGGCGCTGCTCGATGCCGACGGACAGTTGCAGCGGCCCGACCGGGTGGTCGAATTCACGGACGCAGTGTGGGTGATCGACTACAAGACCGGCGACGACGGCCGTGCGCTGGCCGACGCCGATCTGGCGGCGCGCCATCGCGCACAGCTCGAGGGCTACAGACGCCTGCTCGCGGCGCTGCACCCGGCCAAGGCGATTCACGCGGCGGTATTGCGTGGCGACGGGCGCCTGATCATGGTGTAAACCTGCGCGCTTCAGGCCGGCGTCACGCGGTCGTAGAAGCGGGCGCGGTACAGCAGCCGCTTGTGCGCCGGATCGTCGCTGTCCACGAGTTTTTCACGGGTGTGCAATACGTTGTTCGACACCAGGCCCATGCCGGATTCCAGCCGCCCTTCGATGATGTGCGGGCCTTCCGCGGCGATCATCGCTTCCAGCACGCCGCGCGCGGCGGCGATGTCGGCATCGTCCGCCCAGGCCATGTCGGTCTTGCGGAAGGAAAAGCGGTGGCACAGGTGGCCGTCGGGATTGGTCCAGAACACCTTGCCGCCGCATTCGGGATGAATTTCGCCGGTCGCCGGGTCGCGGTAGTTGAAGCAGGCTTTGCTCGTCAGCACGCGCAGCGCGTCCGGATTCCGGTCGCGCAGGTGGATGTAGAGGATCTCGTTGTCGAGCACCTTGTTGCTGCCGCCCTCGAGCGCCGGTCGCCTGCACAGCAGGAACAGCGCCTCGATGGTGCGGTGCGAGCCGTAGTACGTGGCATCGGTGTGCCAGTTGACGTGGCGCGTGGAGAACGGGATGGCACGGTTGAGGATGCCCGAATCGGTGAGCTCGTCGGACTGCGCGTGGCGCGTCGACTTGTCGGTGTGCGACACGCCGAGCTGCCGCCCCAGCGCGAGCAGGGAATCCATCTCCAGCGGCGCTGTGCCGGCGGTGACCACGCACATGTTGGCGCGCTCCACCCGATCCATGATCGCGGCCTTTTCGGTCGGCGTGATCGCGGTCATGTTGCCGAGCTCGACGACCAGCTCGCCGACATTGCGCGGATAGGCGGCAAGCTTTTCGTCGCGCCACTTCAGGTAGTCGTCGTTCGCGTCGAGGTCGAAGCGGCGGGGGTACTTCGTGTTCCAGTTGTGCATGGTCGGGTTGCGGTAAAAATGGATAAACAGACACGTATATCGTAGAGGATGTGCCGCTTTCCGACAATGCCTGCCGTGTAACGTGATTTCGGGAATCCCGCACTCGCCGGTAAAATTTGCCGATGCGCCCGGATGCCGAAGTTGGACGCACCGGCGGGTGCGTGGCCGTTGCACCCAGGCGGTGAAGGTGACCAAGGGCGCAAAAGCCCGTATTCATGCGGCGCTGGCAGGCGTATGGAGCGGTCAACTGAGGTCCTTGGCGCGAAACTCGCGAAGCGAGACTGTGTGCCCCCTTCTCCCGCAAGCGGGATAAGCGGCGACTTGCCCGCTTGCGGGCTTGGTCGATCGCTTGGTGGCTTCATCAGAGGGATGGGGAGAGGGAAACGTTCATGGCGAGCGTCGTTTCATATTCTGGGGTGGCGAATCGCCATGAACGTTAGGATGATTGTCTACCTGCACGGTTTCAATTCCTCGCCGGCCTCCGGCAAGGCGCGCCAGCTTGGCGGCCACCTCGCGGCGCAGGGTCGGGGCGCGGACTATCTCTGTCCGGTACTGCCCAACAGCCCGCGCGACGCCATCGCCGCGATCGAGGCCGCCCTGCTTCCACGGGCGGCCGCTGCGGTCACCCTGGTCGGCAGCTCGCTGGGGGGTTTTTACGCCACCCACCTCGCGGAAAAGCACGGCTGGAAAGCGGTGCTGGTGAACCCCGCGGTGCACGCCCACCGCCTGCTGCGCGAGGCCCTCGGCCCGCAGCGCAACTGGCACACCGGCGAGACATGGACGTTCACCGAGGCGCATCTGGCCGAGCTTGCCGCGCTCGACGT
This sequence comes from Thiobacillus sp., assembly GCA_024708885.1. Taxonomy (GTDB): domain Bacteria; phylum Pseudomonadota; class Gammaproteobacteria; order Burkholderiales; family Thiobacillaceae; genus Thiobacillus. The sequence goes on along the minus strand of JANJXT010000063.1, from coordinate 55,112 downwards.
GCCGGTGATCACGCGTCCGCAACGCTACCTGCTGCTGGCACAGACCGGCGACGAGGTGCTCGACTACCGCGACGCCGCCGCCTATTACGCCGGCGCGCGCCACATCATCGAGGCAGGCGGCGACCACGGCTTTTCCGGATTCGAACGCCACTTCCAAACCATCCTGGATTTCTGATGCACGTCATTTTCGAAGAGGACGGCCACTTCAAGGCCGGTTCCATCCTGTCCGAAACGGAGGCCACGGCCCAGATCGAAGCGGCCTCCGGCAAGCGCAGCAAGGTCAAGGCGGCGAACATTCTGCTGCGCTTTGCCGCGCCCGCGCCGGCTGCGGTCATGAGCGAGGCGGAGACGCTCGCCGCGGAGCTCGACGCCGATTTCCTGTGGGAGGCGGCCGGCAGCGAGGAGTTCGGCTTCGAGCAGCTGGCGCAGGAGTATTACGGCCATGCGCCGCGCCCGGCCGAAGCGGTCGCCCTGCTCATGAAGCTGCACGCCGCGCCGATCCATTTCCACAAGAAGGGCAAGGGGCGTTACCGTCCGGCACCGCCCGAGACCCTCGCCGCGGCGAAGGCGGGGCTGGAAAAGAAACGGCTGGCCGCGGAAAAACAGGCCCACCTCGCCGCCGAGCTCGCGGCCTTCCGCCTGCCGCCGGAATACGCGTCGCTGATTCCGCGCATTCTCATCGTGCCGGACAAGAACACACTGGAATACAAGGCGCTGGAAGAGGCGGCGGCAGCGACCGGCCTGTCGCAGGTGCGGCTGATCGAACGCTGCGGCGCGATTCCGTCGACGCTGGAGTTCCACCTCGCGAGCTTTCTGCTCGAATGGTTTCCGCGCGGCACCGGCTTCGCGCCGGTCGGCGAGCCGATCGATCCGCCCGAGCTGCCGAAAAGCGCAGTGCGCGCGTTTTCCGTGGATGACGAGGACACCACCGAGATCGACGATGCGCTGTCGGTAGCCTGGCGCGACGACGGCAGCGTGCGGGTCGGCATCCACATCGCCGCGCCCGCGCTGGGCATTGCGCCCGGTTCCGAGCTCGACCGCGTGGCGCGCGAACGCCTCTCCACCGTGTACTACCCCGGCGATAAGCTCACCATGCTGCCGGACGCGCTGATCGACCATTACACGCTGGGCGAGGCCCACGACTGCCCGGTGCTGTCGCTGTACGTGGACGTCGCCGCCGACCTGCGCGTGCTTGGCACCGAGACCACGGTGGAAATGGTGCACATCGCCGAGAACCTGCGTCACGCAACGCTGGAAACCGAGTTCAACGCCGCGACGCTGCGGAATCCGGATGTCCCCGATTACCCGTGGCGCCGCGAACTGGAATGGCTGCACGATTTCGCGGCCGTGCTTGAAGCGGGGCGCGGCAAGGCCGACACGGTCGACCGCGTCGACTACGCGTTCAAGCTCGACGGCGAGCGCATCCGCATCGAGCCGCGCAAGCGCGGCAGCCCGATCGACAAGGTGGTGTCCGAGCTGATGATCTTCGCCAACACGCACTGGGGCGGCTGGCTTGCCGGCAAGCGCGTGCCCGCGATCTACCGCGCGCAGGCCAACGGCAAGACGCGCATGACCACCGCGCCCGACCCGCATCAGGGCCTTGGCGTCGCCCAGTACGCGTGGTCGACTTCGCCGCTGCGCCGCTACGTCGATCTGGTGAACCAGCGCCAGCTGATCAGCCTCGTGCAGGGTGAGCCCCCGGTCTATCCGCCGCGCAGCGAACAGCTGTTTGCCGCGCTGCGCGATTTCGAGCTGGCGTATGATGCCTACCATGAATTCCAGCGCCGGCTGGAACGCTACTGGATGCTGCGCTGGCTGATCCAGGAAGACGTGCACGAAGTGACCGCGAGCGTCATTCGCGAGGACCTGGTGCGCTTCGACACCCTGCCGATGGTGACGCGCGCGCCTTCGGTGATGGGCGTCGCGCCGGGCGCTCGGGTGCGGCTGGCGATTTCCGGCATCGACCTGCTCGACATCCATTTCCACGCCGAATTCGTCGAGACCGTGGCGCCGCCGCCTGACAGCGCCGCCGTGGTTCCGTAGAATCGGAGCGCCGTCCTACCGTCACCGCCATGGTCACTGCCGCCACCGCCCCGCTTGCCGAACCGTCCCCGCAGGGGACGCGCATCGCGCTCGCGCTGCTGGTGTCGGCGGCGGTGCACGGCATGGTCTTGTCGACGCAGTTCGTGAAGATCAACCCGCGCCTGTTCGAGGACACCAGCCTGCCGATGGAGGTGGTGCTGGTCAATGCGCGCAGCGCCGAGGCGCCGCTCAATCCCGATGCCCTGGCGCAGGTCAGTCTGGCCGGGGGCGGCAATACCGATGAAGACCGGCGGGCAAAAAGTCCGCTGCCGGCCAGCCCGCGCAGCGAAAGCGGCGTGGGCGACACCGCGCTGCAGGCGCGCGTCGCCGAGCTCGAACAGCAGGCGCGCGCCTTGCTGAGCCAGCTGCAACCGGACGCCGCGCTGAAGAGCCGGCCGCAGCCGACGCCGCAGCAGGCCGAGCAGGCCAGCATGGACACCATCCAGATCACTGCGCAGGCGCGCGAGATGGCGCAGTTGCAGGCGCGCATTTCGCAGCAGTGGGACGAATACCAGAAACGTCCGAAGCGCGCCTTCGTCGGCGCCAACGTGCGCGAGTATGCGTTCGCACGCTACGTCGAGGACTGGGTCGCCAAGGTCGAGCGCGTCGGCAATCTCAACTATCCGGAAGCCGCGCGCCGCCAGGGCATCTATGGCAGTCTCAAGCTCACGGTGTCGATCTATGCCGACGGGCGCATCGAAACGATCGAGGTCGACCGCCCCTCCGGTTCGAAGATCCTCGACGCCGCCGCCACCCGCATCGTCGAACTCGCGGCGCCGTTCGCCGCCTTCCCGGAAGACATGCGCAAGAAGGCGGACATTCTTTCCATCACCCGCACCTGGACCTTCACCCGCTCGGATCAGCTCGTCGGCACCGAGTGAGCGGCGCGGTATTGCCCCGCGCTCAATGCATTCCGCACCACAGAGACACAGAGAAAAACCCGAACAACAGGGGATGCTCCGCGCTTTTCCCCATTCACGCATCGGGTGAACAACGGAAAGAATGCACGCGCTTTTTTTGTTCTCTGCGTCTCTGTGTCTCTGTGGTTCAAAGCCTTTTTCCAGGAGTCTGTCGGAAAAGCGGTCGTGAAGCAGCCTTGTTCCGCACTTGAATTTCTCGCGGGACGCGGTACGCTGGCCTGAAATTCCGGCCGGGGGCGTATCCTGGCCAGCTGCCCTGCAGCACACGATTCTTGCCTTCGGTCCTGCCCGCCGCGCGGGCGCGACCGGCTGAAGTTTCCGGGTTCAACCACGCGCGCAGCGTGTTGTGCAAACGGCATCCGGTAGCCGCCGGACGCCCCGTCCACATGGAGGCAATCATGGCGCATCTTCAGGTCGTTGAATCTCCGCTGCAGCCGCAGCGTCCCGCGTTCACCCAGCTCACCACGCATTTCGATCCGCAGCAGCAGATCGCCTGGGGGTACATGCACGCCTCCCCGCGACCGTGCTTCACGCCGGCGCTGCTCGAGGAACTGCTGGCCTGGGGGCAGGACATGACGGCGAGCCACGCCGATCCGGCGCGTACGGCGGTGAAGCATTTCGTGCTGGCGTCGAGCGTGCCGGACACGTTCAGCCTGGGGGGCGATCTCGACCTCTTCATGCGCCATATCGCGGCACGCGACCGCGCCGCGCTGTTGCGCTACGCCATGGCCTGCATCGACTGCTCGTATGCGGTGCACACTGCGCTCGGCCTCGCCGGCGTGACGAGCATCGCGCTGGTGCAGGGGCAGGCGCTCGGCGGCGGCTTCGAGAGCGCGCTGGCGGCCAATGTGCTCGTCGCCGAACGCGGCGCGAAAATGGGCCTGCCGGAAATTCTTTTCAACCTCTTCCCCGGCATGGGCGCGATGAGCTTCCTCGGTCGCCGCGTCGGGCATCACATGGCGGAGCGCATCATCCGCAGCGGCAAGCTCTACCTCGCCGAAGAACTCCATGATCTCGGCGTGGTGGACGTGCTCGCCGAGCCGGGCGAGGGCGAGGCCGCGGTGCACGACGCCATCCGGCGCGAGGAGCGGTCGCGCAACGGCATCCTGGCGCTGCGTGCCGCGCGCGAGGTCAGCCAGCCCGTTGCCTATGCGGAACTGGCGCGCATCACGGAAATCTGGGTCGACGCCGCGCTGCGGCTGGAGGCCAAGGACCTGCGCATGATGGAGCGGCTGGTGAGCCGCCAGACCAGCCGTGCCGGCGCGGCACCCGCCGGTACCGCGTCAGAGGCCCTCGGCGCGTAGCCGGGTCTCCTGGTAGGCCGCCAGCGCGGCCTGCGTTTGTGCCAACGCCTCGTGCACGCGCGCCAGGCGCTCGGCCGCCAGCGCGCCTGGCAGTTCGAACGGCTTGAGGCGCTCCGCCTCGGCGCAGCGCTGTGCGAGCAGCGCGGCGCCGACGTCGCGGGCGCCGCCTTTCAACGTGTGCAGCTGATGCTGCCACTGGCTGTAGTCCTGGGCCTCGATGGCGCGCTCGATGTCGCGCAGGGCGCGCGCGCAGTCGGCTTCGAAATTCGCGAGCAGATCCTCGACGAACGCGGTGCCGCCGAGCTGCGCCAGGTCGTCGAGCACGCGCTCATCGAGTTCGAGCGCGTCGACCGCCGCGGCTGTCGCGGCCGTGGCCGCCGGCGCCTGCTGGCGGGCCAGCCGCGCGAGCAGGTCGATGAGTTCGCGGCTGTTCACCGGCTTGGTCAGGAAGGCGTTCGCCCCGGCGGCTTCGCACGCTGCCTGCGCTTCGTTGCGCGCATCGGCGGTGAGCATGACGATGGGCAGACGGCCGTCTTCCATGAAGCGCCAGCGCTGCACCAGCTCCGGTCCGGACAGCACGGGCATGTGCATGTCGACGATGGCCAGATCGAACGCATGCTCACCGGATTCGAGCAGCGCCAGGGCTTCCTCGCCGTCGCGGGCGATGGTCACCGCGTGCCCCGCATGTTCGAGCAGGCCGCGCATCACGCGCTGGTTCACCGGGTTGTCTTCGGCGACGAGGATGGCGAGGCGGGTATCCAGGCCGGACTGTGCCTGGAAGCGGTCGGCCAGCGACACCACGTTGGGCGGCATGTCGTGGCTCACCACGGCGTGGATCGCATTGAACAGCAGGGTCGGATTGATCGGCGTGCGCAGCACCGAGGCGTAGCCTTCGCGCAGCGACAGGGCATCGTGGGAGGGCGCCACGCTCGCATCGGATTCGATGAGGATCGCCGGCAGCGCGGCGAGCGCCGGATCGTGGCGCAGCAGATGCAGAAAGGCCGCCGGGTCGCCCGGCAGGGCGGCGCGTTCGACCACGATCGCCCCCGCGGGCTGGCCGGCGCCGGCCCAGGCTGCGAGCTGCGCGGCGAGCTGCGCCGCGTTTTCGGTCGGCACCGCCTCGCTGCCCCAGGTGCGGATCACGCTCTGCAAGCGCGCCGCGAGTCCGTTGGCGGCGAGCAGGGCGACGCGCATCGGCGCATCGAACTGCGCTGCCGCGGCGTCCGGCTGCACCGCCTGCAGCGTGAACGGCAGTTCGAACCAGAAGGTGGTGCCCTCGCCCACGCGGCTGTGCACGCCGATCCGCCCGCCGAGATTTTCCACCAGCTGCTTGGCGATGGTGGTGCCAAGCCCGGTGCCGCCAAAGCGGCGGGTGATGGTCGGGTCGGCCTGGGTGAAGCTGTCGAAGATGCGCGCCTGCGCCGCCTCCGGCATGCCGATGCCGGTGTCGACGATCTCGAAGCGCAGGCGCTGCGGCTGGCCGTGGCCGATCGGCCGCACGTAGACGTCGACCCGCCCCAGTTCGGTGAACTTGATCGCGTTGCCGATGAGGTTGATGAGGATCTGGCGCAGATGGCGCGCATCGCCGTGCAGATGGAAGGGCGTCTGCGGCGCGACGTGGGCGGCGAGCGCCAGGTGTTTCTTGCGCGCCTGCGTGTCCATCATCGCCACCGTGCCGTTGACCGTGCGGTGCAGATCGAAATCCTCCTCGCTCGACGTGAGGTGGCCGGATTCGATGCGCGAGATGTCGAGCACCTTGTCGATGAGTTCGAGCAGGGTGTGGGCGGAGGCGCGGATGATGTGCGCGTATTCCTTCTGCTCCTTGTCGAGCGGCGTCTCGTCGAGCAGGTCGGCGACGCCGATCACGCCATTGAGCGGCGTGCGCAGCTCGTGGCTCATGTTGGCAAGGAAGCTCGACTTGGCCTGGCTCGCCTCCTTCTCGCGCCGCACCGCGCTGTGCAGCTGGCGCAGCAGACTCGCCGCATACAGCGGCACCACCACCAGGGTGAGCCACATGCCCCACCACAAGGGCGTATGGGCTTGCCAGAAGGGATTGACCTGGTAGACGACGATGAAGCCCACCGCCGAGGCGAGCGTCGAGGCCAGCAGATAGGGCATGCCGTAGCGGAAGCCGTTGCCGAGCGTCACCCACAGGTAGACTGCAACGACGGGCGCACCGGTTTCCTGGGTGATCGCCAGCATGTAGGTGGCGACCAGGAAATCGTGCACCATGCCGATGCCGCGGCGCAGCAACGAAGCGTCCGGGTCGAGGAGGCAACCGAGCAGCAGCGCCAGCGAGATGACGGAAAGCGACAGCCCGAGCCAGTGCACCTGCGCCTCGATGGCCGGGCTGTGCTCGATGTTGCTGAGCGCAAAATACAGGTAGAAGCCGACGACGATGACGAAGCGGATCAGCGCCTGCTGGAATTCGGTGTCCGGCCGTGCCCGCAGTCGCGTGCGCAGGGCGTCGAACAAAACGGGACGGGGCAGGCGGGCAGCCATCGGCAAAGCGCTCAGGCCGGGTCGCCCAGTTCGCGCATGATCGCGGCGACGCCGTCGATGCGCAATTCGAAGGCGCGCACGCAGGCCGGGTCGAAATGTCCGCCGCGTTCGGACTGGATATAGGCCAGCGCATCCTGGAAGGTCCACGCCTCCTTGTAGGGACGCTTCGACATGAGGGCGTCGAACACGTCGGCCACCGCGACGATGCGTGCCGGAAGCGGGATGAGCTCGCCAACGAGGCCGAGCGGGTAGCCGCTGCCGTCGAAGCGCTCGTGGTGGCCAAGCGCGATCACCGCGCCCATCTGCAGGTAGCGCGAGGGGCTGTCGGCGAGGAGCTCGTGGCCGATGAGCGGATGCCGGCGCATGATCTTCTGCTCCTCCGGCGTGTGGTGGCCGGACTTGAGCAGGATGTGGTCGGGAATGCCGATCTTGCCGATGTCGTGCATCGGCGCGGCGGCCTCGATCTCGTCGCATTCCATCGCGGTGAGCTTCAAGGCCTCGGCGATCAGGCGCGCGTATTTCGCCATGCGCAGGATGTGGTTGCCGGTTTCCTCGTCGCGATATTCGCCCGCCTTGGCCAGTTTGAGCAGGGTTTCACGCTCGCGCATGCGCACTTCGCGCGTCGCCAGCATCACCTGGTCTTCCAGCCATTGCGCGCGGTCGGCGACCAGCTTCTGGTTGCGCCGCAACGCCAGCAGGTTGATGCAGCGGGCGCGGCATTCCTGCGGGTCGATCGGGCGGGTGAGAAAATCGGTGGCACCGTTTTCCAGCGCCTGGTAGCGGATCTGGCGATCCTCCACCACGGTGACGATGATGAGGGGCACGTCGGCCAGTGCGCGTTCGGCCCGTACGCGGCGGGTGAACTCGATGCCGTCCATGCCCGGCATGCGGTAGTCGGTGATGATGAGGTCCGGCGTGGCGCGCTGCATGTGCGCCAGCGCCGCGTAGGGGTCGCCGAAGCTTTCCACCACGACGCCGGGCTCGAGCGAGCGCGCCAGGCCCTCGAGCAGGCTGCGCGCCGTGGCGCGGTCGTCGAGGATGACCACGCGCGCACCGCCACGCGTGCGTGGGCTGTGGTTCGGTGCGGGCGGCGAAACGGATTCAACGATGCGCAGCGGCTCGGCAGGCACGGCGGTTCACCTTTAACGTAAAACCCGCGCAGCGAGGCCTTGTCCCCCTCGTCCGCCTGCGGGAGAGGGCGGGGAGAGGGAAACGTTCATGGGGTGTTCTCGTTTCATCTTGCGGGTCGACGAATCGCCATGAACGTTGGGTTGGGTTGGGAAACGGCGGGGTTTCCTTGCCATATCGGCCCGGTAAGGTACAAGTTTAGCGCGCCTTTTCCCGTCTTGAAGCATTACCCCAGCAGCCGGGCCATCGCTTCGCGGTATTTTTCGCTGGTCCTGGCGACGATGTCCGGCGGCAGCGCGGGACCGGGCGGCTGCTTGTTCCAGCCGCTGGCCTCCAGCCAGTCGCGCACGAACTGCTTGTCGAAACTGGGCGGGTTGCTGCCGGGGCGGTACTGGTCGGCCGGCCAGAAGCGTGAGGAATCCGGCGTCAGCGCCTCGTCGATCCACACCAGCCGGCCCGCTTCATCCAGCCCGAATTCGAACTTGGTATCGGCGATGATGATCCCACGAGTGAGCGCATACTCTGCGGCTGCCTTATAGAGTGCAAGGCTTACGTCACGCATCTGCGCTGCGAGCTCGGTGCCGATCAGGCGCGCTGTCTCGTCGAAGCTGATGTTTTCGTCGTGCGCGCCGACCGCCGCCTTGGTCGAGGGGGTGAAGATCGGTTGCGGCAGCCGGTCGGCCTGCGCGAGGCCCGGCGGCAGGGGAATGCCGCACACCGACTGGCTTGCCTGGTATTCCTTCCAGCCCGAGCCGACCAGGTAGCCGCGCACGATCGCCTCGACGGGCAGGGCCTTCAGTTTCTTCACCACGATCGCGCGTCCGGCGACCTGATCGCGCTCGTTCTCTGCGACGACCGATTCGGGGGCGATGTCGAGCGCCTGGCTCGGTACGATGGCCTTCAGCCTGTCGAACCAGAAGGCCGAGACCTTCGTCAGCACCTCGCCCTTGCCGGGGATGGGGGTCGGCATGACCACGTCGAAGGCGGACAGGCGGTCGGTGGTGACGATCAGCAGCTTGTCATCGCCGACGGCATAGATGTCGCGCACCTTGCCGCGATGGACCCGCGGCAGGGACTGGATGCGCGATTCGAGAAGCGGGGCGGTCATGGCGGAGGCGGCGGGTTCGGCGGACCCGCCATTATAGCCGCCGCGGTAGAAGGCGCTCGCCTCGTAGACCGCGTGCAGCTCGCGCAGCGCGACCAGCAATACCGCCGCCAGCGGCACTGCCAGCAGCACGCCGACGAAGCCGAACAGCTGGCCGAAGGCGGCGAGTGCGAAAATCACTGCCACCGGATGCAGGCCGACCCGCTCGCCGACCAGACGCGGGGTGATCACGTAGCTTTCCAGCAGCTGGCCGGCAAGATAGATGGCGGCGACCCAGGCGACGCCGATCCAGTCGCCGAATTGCAGCAGCGCCACCAGCAGGGCGAGGATCATGCCCAGGCCGAAGCCGAGAAAGGGCACGAAGGACAGCACCCCGGTGAGGAGACCGATGGGCAGGGCGTAATCCAGCCCCGCTGCCCACAACGCGACGATGTAATACAGCGACAGCGCCGCCATCACCGCCAACTGGCCGCGCAGGAATTCGCCGACCACCGCGTCCATCGCCCGCGCGATGTGCGTCACCGCATCCATCCAGCCGCGCGGCGTCAGCCGCGCGAGGCGCGCGACCATCAGGTCCCAGTCCTTCAGCAGATAGAACATCACCACCGGAATCAGCAGCAGGTTGGCAAGCACGCCGACGATGGCGAGCGCGCCGGTCTGCAGCGTCGGCAGCCAGTCCGCGCCGCTTTGCGCGGCCTTCTCGGTGAGCCAGGTCTTGACGGCAGCCAGATTGAAATCGACGTTGACGCCGAAGGTCGCGGCCAGCCACGGCAGGAAACGCGATTGCACAAGGTCGAGCGCGGCCGGCACCCGCTGCGACAGCTCGGCGATCTGTCCCTGGAACAGCGGCAGCGCCACCAGGAGCAGGGCAAATACCGCGAGTCCCGCAAACACGATGACCAGCACGGTGCCGGCGGTGCGCGACACGCCGCGCGCCTGCAGGCGGTCGACCAGCGGATCGAAGATGTAGGCGAGCAGCGCGCCGGCGAGGAAGGGCGTGAGGATGGGCCCCAGCAGATAGACCAGCCAGCCCGTGAGCAGCAGCAGGGCCAGCGCGAACCAGGGGATGTTGAGTGGGCGGGTCGCGGACATAGGCGCTAAAATAGCGCACTTTTGCATCCGGAGCGGGGCGTGTCTTCCATTTCCTACAAAGATGCCGGTGTCGACATCGACGCCGGTGATGCGCTGGTCGAACGCATCAAGCCGCATGCCCGGCGCACCATGCGCCCCGAAGTGCTCGCCGGCATCGGCGGCTTCGGCGCGCTGATCGAGATTTCCAGGAAATACAGGGAGCCCGTGCTGGTTTCCGGTACCGACGGCGTCGGCACCAAGCTCAAGCTGGCCTTCATGCTCGACCGCCACGACACCATCGGCATCGACCTCGTCGCCATGAGCGTGAACGATATCCTGGTTTCCGGCGCCGAGCCGATCTTCTTTCTCGACTACTTCGCCACCGGCAAGCTTGCGCTGGATACCGCCGAAGCCGTCATCGCCGGCATCGCGACGGGTTGCGAGCAGGCCGGCTGTGCGCTGATCGGCGGCGAGACCGCGGAAATGCCGGGCATGTACGCCGACGGCGAATACGATCTTGCCGGCTTCGCCGTCGGCGTGGTGGAAAAAAGCAAGGTGATCGGCGGCCAGGACATCGTTCCCGGCGACGTCGTGCTCGGCCTGGCGTCGTCCGGTGCGCACTCCAACGGATATTCCCTGATCCGCAAGTTGATCGAGGTCTCCGGCATCGATTTGCACGCGGATTTTCACGGGCGTCCCTTCGCCGACGCCGTCATGGCGCCGACCCGCATTTATGTGAAGCCGATGCTCGCCCTCATGGAAACGTGCCCGGTCAAGGGCATGGCGCACATCACCGGCGGCGGCATCACCGGCAACCTGCCACGCTGCCTGCCGCAAGGTCTCGCCGCACGCGTCGACCCAGGGCGCTGGACGCGGCCGCCGCTGTTCGACTGGCTGCAGCAGGCGGGCAACGTCGAAGCCGGCGAAATGCTGCGCACCTTCAATTGCGGCATCGGCCTGTGCGTGGTGGTATCGGCGGCCGCCGCCGCCGCGGCACAGGCGCAACTCGAAGCCGCCGGCGAGACGGTATGGCGGATCGGCGAAATCGTCGTCCGTCCCGCCGGCGCGGAGCAAGTGATCTACGCATGACCTGCCGCGTCGTCGTCCTGATTTCCGGGCGCGGCAGCAACCTGCGCGCCATCGTCGAAGCGGGACTGCCGGTCGAGATCGCCGCGGTGGTGAGCAACCGCCCGCAGGCCGCGGGGCTCGACTACGCGCGTGAGCGCGGCATCACGGCGATCGCGCTCGACCACACGACAAGCCCCGACCGCGCCGCGTTCGACGCGCAGCTCGCCGCGGAAATCGAGCGCCAGCGGGCGGATCTCGTCGTGCTCGCCGGCTACATGCGCATCCTGAGTCCGGCCTTCATCGCCCGCTTCGAAGGCCGCCTGCTCAACATCCATCCTTCGCTGCTGCCGATGTTCCCCGGCCTCGACACCCACGAGCGTGCGCTCGAAGCGGGCGTCAAGGTGCACGGCTGCACCGTGCATTTCGTCACCGACAAGCTCGATCACGGCCCCATCGTCATCCAGGCCGCAGTGCCGGTGCGCGGCGACGACACCCCCGACACGCTCGCGGCGCGCGTGCTGGCGCAGGAGCACCGCATCTATCCCCTCGCTGTCCGCTGGTTTGCCGAGGGCCGGCTGGTAAACAATCATGGCCGGATAAACTTGAAGGACGATCCGACGTCACAGTCCGTATTGACTACCGGACTTTGATCATGCGCAAGCGCCTTCTGCTGGCACTGGTCCTGTTCGCGGCGGCGGCCCACGCGGCGCCACCGCAGCGGATGGAACTCGTCTACGACCTCTACCGCAACGGGCTGAAGCTTGGCGAGGTGAGCGACAGCCTGGTCCGCAACGATGCCCACTACACGCTGGTGAGCACCTCGCGCGCACGCGGCGCGCTGGCGCGTTTGTGGCCCGGCACGATCCGCCTCGAAAGCCGCGGCAGCGTCACCGCGCAGGGCCTGCGGCCGGACGCATTCAGCCACGCGCGCAGCGATGCGCCGGACAAGCTCGCCACCGCCCGGCTCGACTGGGGCCAGCAGCGCATCGCCTGGACCTACAAGGGTGAAACCCGTGAGGCGAACGGCCTCGCGCGTGGTGCGCAGGATCAGCTGTCGCAGCTCTACCAGTTCATGTTCCTGCCTACACTGCCCGCCGACTATCGAGTGCAGGTGGTGAGCGGGCGCGACCTCAACGACTACCGCTACGCCAGCGCCGACGGCGACACCCTCGATACGCCCTTGGGCGCGCTGGCGACGCGCCGCTATGAACGTGTCGTCGATGCGGCCGGGCAGAAGGCGGTCACCGTGTGGGTCGCGCCGGCGCGCGGCAATCTGCCGGTGCGCGTGCGCGTGGTCGAGGACGGCGTCACCGTCGAGCAGCACCTGGTGCGCGCCAGCGTCGGCGGCTGAAGCGCATGAAGCGCGGCGCGCGCGTGGGGTGGCTGGCGCTGGCCGCGTCCGTGCTGCTGCACGCGGCGCTGTTCCGCGGGTTGGCGGTGCACCTGCCCACTTGGGAACGTGCCGCCGAGGTGCCTCCCATCGAAGCGCGTCTGGTCGAGCGTGCGCCTGCCGTCGCGCCGCCTGCGCCTGTCGTCGCCCCCCCTGCACCCGCGCCCGCGCCGCGGCGCCGGCCGAACGCGGCACCGCCGCCCGTGCCGTTGGAATCCGTCCCGCAAACCGAGGCACCCTCGGAGCACATCGCACTTCAGGAAGCCGAAGCCGCCGAGGAGCCGGCGTCGGAAAGTGACGCAGCCGATACAGCCGATACAGCGGCGGAGGAGACGCCGTCTGCGCCAACGCCCCTCGACGAGATGGCGGATCAGCCGCCCCCCGCCGCGGATGGGCCGCCCCCGCTCAATCCCCTGCCGCCGCGCATCGACATGCGCTTTGGCGTGCACTACGGCTTCGCCAGCGGTGAACAGACCCTGCTGTGGGTGAGCGACGGCGAGCGTTACACGCTCGTCAGCGTCGCGTCGGCCACGGGGCTCGCCGGGATTTTCTACCGCGGCCGGCTGGTGCAGACCAGCCAGGGCCGCGTCACGCCCACCGGCCTGCAACCGGAGGAATTCTGGGACCAGCGTGGCGATCGGCGCAGCAGCGCGCGTTTCGATCACGCGGCCGCGCAGGTCACCGTCACGCCGGCGCGCGGTGCGCCGCGGCATCTCGACGGTGCCGGGGACGCGCAGGACCTGCTGAGTGTGCTGTTCCAGTTCGCCCTCACCGCGCCGCCCGACGGGCCGGTGCGCTATACGGTGTTCAACGGCAAGAAGCTGCGCCCCTACGCCTTCGAATCGCGCGGCGAGGTCATGCTGGACACCGCCCTCGGGCCGCTGCGCACCCTCCATTTCGCGCGGGTGGGCGAGCTGGACGGGCGTTTCGAAGTGTGGCTCGCGATCGACCGCCACTATCTGCCGGTGCGGGTGCTGCGCGGCGACGACGACGGCAATGTCGCCGAACTGCGGGTGCTGGCGATCACGCCCTGATTGACGCGAAACTCGCGTTAGCGTGGCAGACCGCCGACCGCCGTACCGGGGCGGATGCCGCGGCGCTGCAATTCGCCCTGGCGCACTTCCAGCGCGTAGCGAATCGCGCTGGGCGGGCAGTGCATGGCCTCGCTGCGCGGCGTCATGTCGGCGATGGCGGCGATGCGTCCGGCAGCGTCGATGAAGGCGATGGTCAGCGGCAGCGGCGTGTCGCGCATCCAGAAGCAGTGACGGCCGGGCGCCTCGAACACGAACAGCATGCCGGCGTCGGCGGCAAGATGCGTGCGGCCCATCAGCCCGCGTGCGCGGGCCGCCGGCGTGGCCGCGACTTCAGTCTGGAAGGCGTGGAGGCCGACGCGCAGCGGCAGCGTTTCGGCGACGGCGCCGCCGGCCGCCAGCAGCGCGGCCAGCGCGAGCAGCGCGCTACAGCGCACCGCGCATGCGCTCCGCCAGGTCGAGCGCGGCGACGGGGTCGGCGTCGAGCACGTTGAAGTGCCCCATCTTGCGTCCGGCACGCGCGGCGCCCTTGCCGTACAGGTGCAGCTTGATCGCGGACTGGGCGAGCAGTGCGTCCCAGTGCGGGCCGCCGTCCTGCCAGCGCTCGCCGAGAATGTTGACCATTACCACGGGCGAGAGCAGGCGCGTGTCGCCCAGCGGCAGGCCGGCGAGCACGCGCACCTGCTGCTCGAACTGGTCGGTGACGCAGGCGTCGAGCGTGTAATGCCCGGAATTGTGCGGACGCGGTGCGATCTCGTTGACGAGCAGTTCGCCGCCGGCGACGAAGAATTCGACCGCCATCACGCCGACGTAGCCGAGCGCGTCGGCCACGGCCTGCGCCATCGTGGCGGCGCGCCCGGCGAGTTCGTCCGGCACGCGCGCGGGCACGATGGACACGTCGAGGATGCCGTCGACGTGGCGGTTTTCGGCAAGCGGAAACAGCGCGCAGGCCCCCGTATCGCTGCGCGCGAGCACCACCGAGAGCTCGCAGTCGAGCGTCACGAAACCTTCCAGCACGCAGGGCTGGCCGCCGAATTCGCGGAAGGCGGCGCGCGCCGCCTCGCGCGTGGCGACCCGTGCCTGACCCTTGCCGTCGTAGCCGAAACGCGCCACTTTCAGCAGGGCGGGCGTTCCCGTCTCGGCGAGCGCCTGGTCGAGGTCGCCTTCGCTGTAGACCAGCGCAAACGGCGCCGTGGCAAAACCGTGGCGGGCAAGCCAGGCTTTTTCGTGGCTGCGGTCCTGCACCACCGCCACCGCATCGGCGCCCGGTGACACGCGGCAGGTTTTCGCCAGCGCGACGAGGCTTGCCGCGGGCACGTTCTCGAATTCCGTGGTGACAGCGGCGCACGCCTCACCCAGTCGACGCAGGGCCGCTTCGTCGGTGTAGGCCGCCCGCACGTGCACGTCGGCCATCTGTCCCGCCGGGCTCGCCGGGTCGGGGTCGAGCACCATCACCCGGTAGCCCATGGTGCGCGCGGCGATGGTGAACATGCGGCCGAGCTGCCCGCCGCCGAGGATGCCCAGCGTCGCACCCGGCAGGATCGGCAGCGTCTTACTCGACATCGGGCAGTTCCATAGACAGCACCGAATCCGCCTGGCCGCGGCGGAAATCGGCGAGCTGGGCGGCCAGTCCGGCGTCGTGGCACGCGATGAGCGAGGCCGCGAACAGCGCCGCATTGGCTGCACCGGCCTCGCCAATGGCGAAAGTCGCCACCGGAATGCCTTTCGGCATCTGCACGATGGACAGCAGCGAATCCATGCCCTTGAGATACTTCGACGGCACCGGCACGCCGAGCACCGGCACGATGGTCTTGGCGGCCAGCATGCCGGGGAGGTGGGCGGCCCCGCCCGCGCCCGCGATGATGGCCTTCAGCCCGCGCGTTTCCGCGCTGGCGGCGTACTCGTACAGCAGGTCCGGGGTGCGGTGCGCCGACACCACGCGCGTCTCGAAATGGATGCCGAGCTGTTTCAACAGCAGCGCGGCGTGCTTCATCACCTCCCAGTCGCTGGAAGATCCCATCACCACGCCGACCAGCGGTGTGTTCATCGCCGTGCCCCTTGCTTGCCGAAAGCGCGCATTTTACCGCGGCGAGCGCCTACAATGCTGCGCGCGCCGTCCGGAGAACCGCATCATGCCCGCGTCCCTGCAGACCCTGCTCCTGCTCACGCTGTCCAACGTGTTCATGACCTTCGCCTGGTATGCCCACCTGAAGGACATGAACAACCAGCCGTGGATAGTCGCTGCGCTCGCCAGTTGGGGCATCGCCCTGTTCGAATACCTGCTGCAGGTGCCGGCCAACCGCATCGGCTTTACGGTGATGAGCCTGCCGCAGCTGAAGATCATGCAGGAAGTCATCGCGCTGACCGTGTTCCTGCCGTTCGCCGTGCTCTACATGAAGGTCGAACTGAAGTGGGATTTCCTGTGGGCCTCGTTGTGTCTGCTCGGCGCCGTGTATTTCACGTTTCGCAAGACCCTGTGACATGTGTCCTGCATTCCTCACCATAGAGACACAGAGATCCGCCGCGCGTGGCGCACTCAGCCATCGGGTACGCCACAAAAACGATGCAAGCGTATGTTGCTATGCGGTGTCTCTGTGGTGAAAATGCTTTTTCAAGGTTTCCAGCGCACCCGAAAAATCCATGGAAAAAGCCGCGGTTGGACGCACCCGAGGGCACGTTCAACCGCGGCTTCCGGATTAAATATTAGATAAGACCTGGTCCAAGTCTAATTTCAGACGCAGCCAGTGGGCTTCGGTGTGCCGGCGTAGCGGCCAGCCTGTTTGGCGGGCCCAAAGGGGAACAGGTCGAACAGGAATTTCTTCTCGCCCCATTCGCCGCCGTACTCTTCCTTCAGCCCTTTCTGCAGGAAACGCAGGTTGGGCGCGGTGCCGTTCTGCTCGTAGAAGCTCCGCATGTAATGGATGATCTTCCAGTGGTCATCGGCCAGGTCCAGCTTGTCTTCCTTGGCGAGCTCGACCGCGAGTTCCTCGGACCAGTCTTCCAGGTTGACGAGATACCCTTCCGGGTCGGTTTCGACGATCTTGCCGTTGATGTTGCGCTCCATGACTGCTCTCCCAATCAAAAAATGGCGATGGGACGCACGATAGAATACTTGAGTAATTTAGTCAACCACTATTGCCGTGTGGTTATTCTGACCGATCTACGGTACAGCCGGACCTGGCAAACCAGCGGGATGCAGGGTCTATTGGATGACGGCTACTTGCGATCGACCTTGCCGCCCGCGGCCTTGTAGGCGTCCAGCCCGCCCTCGATGAAGCGTGCGCGCACCCCGGCCGCCTGCAGGCGGTCGACCACGTCGTTCGACACCGCGCCGCCGCGCACGCAATAGATCACCACGTCGTGGGTCTTGGGCACCGCCCCGATCCAGGCGTCGATCTTGTCCGGGTTCTTCCAGAATGCGCCGGGGATGATCTCGTGCGACGCCGCAAAATCCGCCTCGCGGCGCACGTCCAGCACCAGCGCCCTGTCCGGGTTGACCTTGGCGGGCGCGATGCTGCGCGGCAGGTCGGGGCATTTGTCGGTCGGCTCGCCGCACGCGCAGCGCTTCAGGGGTTGGGGGGTCGGCTCGCTCATGGCGTCGAGCATGCTGAATCCGGCCGCGCCTGTCAAACCGGCTCGGGCGGCGCGGGGTGTGGGTTCGTCCCGAGCACGAAATCCTTGAACGCCAGCGCCACGGGCGACAGGCGCTTGTCGGCGCGATGCACCACGTACCAGTGGCGCATGATGGGAAAGTGTTCGACCTGGAGCACCACCAGCCGCTTCAATGCCAGTTCCAGTTCCAGGGCCTGCAGCGACAGGATGCCCAGCCCGAGTCCGGCCTGCACCGCCAGCTTGATGGCTTCGTTGCTGCTGAGCTCCATGGTGGCGTGCAGCCCGAGCCCGCGCGCGGCAAAGAAGCGTTCCATGGCGCCGCGCGTGCCGGAGCCGGCCTCCCGCACGACGAAGGGCTCCGAAGCGAGGTCGGCGAGCGAGACGCGTTTCTTGCGTGCGAGCGGGTGGCCCGGCGGCGCGATCACCACCAGCGGGTTGTCCATGAAGCGCGTCGCCGCCAGTCCCAGCCCGTCCGGCACCTGCCCCATGATGGCGAGATCGACCCGGTTGGCGGCGAGCAGGTCCAGCACCGCGGCGCGGTTGGAGACGTCGAGATGGATGGCGATGTGCGGGTTCTCCCCGCGAAAGCGCACCAGGATGTCGGTGGCGACCGGATTCACCGTGGCGGTGACGCCGATGTCGAGGCGGCCGCGCTCCGCCCCGCGCAGTTGCGCGAGATTCGTGCTGAGGTCGTCGAGGCGCGCGGCGATGCCCTGGCTGGCGAGGTGCATCTCGCGCCCGGCCTCGGTGAGGTAGATCTTCTTGCCGATCTGCTCGGTCAGCGGCTGCCCGGCAATGGCCTCCAGCACACGCACCTGCATCGACACCGCCGGCTGCGACATGTGCAGCTCCGCCGCGGCGCGCGAGAACGACAGGTTGCGGGCGACGCTCTCGAAGGTCCTGAGCTGGCGGAAGGTGAGGCGGCGCATATAAGTTCAACCTTATGCAAACGATCATAACATTTAACTTTTAATTATACCCATGCCGCCCTATAGTCATTCCTGACCGGATCAGGGGCGTGGCGCTCCTGGCGCCTTCCTTCACACTCAAGGAGTCATGCAATGGATCAATCCGCACGTTACGCCGACCTCAGCCTCAAGGAAGAGGACCTGATCAAGGGCGGCAAGCACATCCTCGTCGCCTACAAGATGAAGCCCAAGGCCGGCACCGGCTATCTCGAGGGCGCGGCCCACTTCGCGGCCGAATCCTCGACCGGCACCAACGTCGAAGTCTCCACCACCGACGACTTCACCAAGGGCGTCGACGCGCTCGTCTACTACATCGACGAAGCCACCGAGGACATGCGGATCGCCTACCCGCTGGAACTGTTCGACCGCAACGTCACCGACGGCCGCTTCATGCTGGTGTCCTTCCTGACCCTGGCGATCGGCAACAACCAGGGCATGGGCGACATCGAGCACGCCAAGATGATCGACTTCTACGTGCCCGAGCGCGCGATCCAGATGTTCGACGGTCCCGCCACCGACATCACCAACCTGTGGCGCATCCTCGGCCGCCCGATCGAGAACGGCGGCTACATCGCCGGCACCATCATCAAGCCCAAGCTGGGCCTGCGCCCCGAGCCGTTCGCCAAGGCCGCCTACCAGTTCTGGCTCGGCGGCGACTTCATCAAGAACGACGAGCCGCAGGGCAACCAGGTGTTCTGCCCGCTGAAGAAAGTGCTGCCGCTGGTGTACGACGCCATGAAGCGCGCCCAGGACGAAACCGGCCAGGCCAAGCTGTTCTCCATGAACATCACCGCCGACGACCACTACGAAATGCTTGCCCGCGCCGATTACGCGCTGGAAGTGTTCGGCCCCGACGCCGACAAGCTGGCCTTCCTCGTCGACGGCTACGTCGGCGGCCCCGGCATGGTGACCACCGCGCGTCGCCAGTACCCCGGCCAGTACCTGCACTACCACCGCGCCGGCCACGGCGCCGTGACCTCCCCCAGCGCCAAGCGCGGCTACACCGCCTTCGTGCTGGCCAAGATGAGCCGCCTGCAGGGCGCGTCCGGCATCCACGTCGGCACCATGGGCTACGGCAAGATGGAAGGCGAAGGCGACGACAAGATCATCGCCTACATGATCGAGCGCGACGAGTGCCAGGGCCCGGTCTACTTCCAGAAGTGGTACGGCATGAAGCCCACCACCCCGATCATCTCGGGCGGCATGAACGCCCTGCGTCTGCCCGGCTTCTTCGAGAACCTCGGCCACGGCAACGTCATCAACACCGCCGGCGGCGGCTCCTACGGCCACATCGACAGCCCGGCCGCCGGCGCGATCTCGCTGCGCCAGTCGTACGAATGCTGGAAGTCGGGCGCCGATCCGATCGAATACGCCAAGGAGCACAAGGAATTCGCTCGTGCCTTCGAATCCTTCCCGAAAGACGCCGACACGATCTTCCCCGGCTGGCGTGAAAAGCTGGGCGTGCACAAGTAATCCGCGCGCCCGCCGCAAGGAAAAAGCCCCGCTCGCGGGGCTTTTTCTTGTTCACGATTCGTGCAATCCACGCCATCGCGGGCATACCCGGTCGGGCACGAAAGCCCGCTCCCACGACAGGTTGAACCGGGGAAGTCAGGCGACGCCGGCGCGCAGGCTCCTGGCTGCCGCCACCATGTGGGCCAGGGCCGGGATGACCTCGTTCCACTGCCGGGTCTTCAGGCCGCAGTCCGGGTTGACCCACAGCCGTCCGGCGGGGATGCGCTCGGCGGCCTTCCGCATCAGGTCCACCATGGCGTGCTCGGTGGGGATGTTGGGCGAATGGATGTCGTAGACGCCGGGGCCGATCTCGTTCGGGTAGTCGAAGTTCCTGAAGGCGTCCAGCAGCTCCATGTCGGAACGCGAGGTCTCGATGGTGATGACGTCGGCGTCCATGGCGGCGATGGCCGGCAGGATGTCGTTGAACTCCGAATAGCACATGTGGGTGTGGATCTGGGTTTCGTCGGCCACGCCGTTGGCGCTGATGCGGAAGGATTCCACGGCCCAGTCGAGATATTCCTTCCACTGCGACTTGCGCAGGGGCAGGCCCTCGCGCAGCGCGGCTTCGTCGATCTGGATCACGCGCACGCCGGCCTTCTCCAGGTCCAGCACTTCCTGGCGGATGGCCAGGGCGAGCTGCTTGCAGGATTCCGAGCGCGGCTGGTCGTCGCGCACGAAGGACCAGTTGAGGATCGTGACCGGGCCGGTCAGCATGCCCTTCATCGGCTTGTCGGTGAGGGATTGGGCGTAGCTGATCCAGGCCACGGTCATGGCCTTGGGCCGGCTGATGTCGCCGAACAGGATGGGCGGCTTGACGCAGCGCGAGCCGTAGGACTGCACCCAGCCGAACTGGCTGAAGGCGTAGCCGTCGAGCCGTTCGCCGAAGTATTCCACCATGTCGTTGCGTTCGGCCTCGCCGTGCACCAGCACGTCCAGCCCGAGCGCTTCCTGTTCGCGCACGCAGCGGGCGATTTCGGCCCGCATCGCGGCCTGGTAGGCGGCCGCGCCGATCTCGCCGGCCTTGAACTGGCTGCGCGCCTGGCGGATTTCGGCGGTCTGCGGGAAGGAGCCGATGGTGGTGGTGGGGAAGGCGGGCAGTTTGAGCCGCGCGGCCTGCCTGGCGGCGCGAATGGGATAGGCGCTCCGGCGCTGGCCGAGTTGCGGCGTGACGCCGGCCAGGGCGGCCTTGACCGCCGGGTTGTGCACGCGCGGCGAATTGCGGCGCGCGTCGATGGCGGCGCGATTGGCCGCCAACTCGGCGGCGACCGCGGCGCGGCCCTGGTTGAGGGCGACGGCAAGGACGCGCAGTTCGTCCAGCTTCTGCCTGGCGAAGGCCAGCCAGGACTTGATTTCGGGGTCCAGCTTCTGTTCTCCGTCCAGGTCCACCGGCACGTGCAGCAGCGAGCAGGACGGGGCCAGCCACAGGCGGTCGCCCAGGCGCTCGGCGATCGGTTCCAGCCAATCCAACACGGTATTGAGATCGGTCTTCCAGATGTTGCGGCCGTTGATCACGCCCAGGGACAGCACCTTGAGGCCGGTCAGGTGGTCCTGCAACGGGATCACCTCCTCGCGGGCGTTGACCGCGTCCAGGTGCAGGCCGGCCACCGGCAGTTCGGCGGCCAGGCGGAGGTTGTCCCGCAACGGGCCGAAATAGGTCGCCAGCAGGATCCTGGCCCGGCTCGCCTTGAGGGTGTGATAGGCGACGTTGAAGGCGTGCTGCCAGTCCCGGTCCAGTTCGGTGACCAGAATCGGCTCGTCGATCTGCACCCACTCGGCGCCCGCGCCGGCCAGCGCGTCGAGCAGCCGGGCATAGACGGGCAGCAGGCGTTCCAGCAGGGCCAGCTTGTCGGAGCCGTCCTTGGCCTTGCCGATGGCGAGATAGGTCACCGGGCCGACGATGACCGGCTTGGCCTTGACGCCCAGGGCCTTGGCTTCGGCCAGTTGTTCCAGCAGGCGCGAGGCGTCCAGCTCGAACGTGGTGGCGGCGGTGAATTCCGGGACGATGTAGTGGTAGTTGGTGTCGAACCACTTGGTCATTTCGCCGGCCGCGATGCCGCCGCACGCGCCGCCGCAGCACGAGGTTTCGGCGGCCGGGGCCGAGCGGTGAGATTCCGAAGAGGCCGCCGAGCGGCCGCGGGCGACGCGGAAATAGTTGTCCAGCGCGTCGCCATGGAAGCCGCGCACCCGTTCGGGCAGGTTGCCCAGGGTGAAGCTCATGTCCAGCACCTGGTCGTAGAAGGCGAAATCGCCCACCGGCACCCAGTCCAGGGCCGACTGGTCGCGCCAGTGGCGCTGGCGCAGTTCCGCGCCCAGGGCCTTGAGCTGGTCGCGGGAGGATTGGTCCTGCCAGTAGGATTCCAGGGCGAACTTCAGTTCGCGCCGGGCGCCGATGCGTGGAAAGCCGAGGTTGTGCGTGAAAGCCATGATGAATGCCGTGGTCAGTGAAACATGACGGCATCCTAGGCGGCTTGTTACATGAATAAAAATGGTATTGTTTCATTGGTCGATGAAAAAAATTCATGAATGGCATGTCCGCCCTGGAACGCATCCACCTCGAAATCCTCCGCGCCGTCGCCCGGCACGGTTCCCTGACCGCGGCGGCGGACACGCTGCATCTCACCCAGTCCGCGTTGAGCCACGCCGTGCGCAAGCTGGAAGGCCAGCTCGGCATCGCCGTCTGGCACCGCGAGGGCCGCCGCCTG
This sequence comes from Thiobacillus sp., assembly GCA_024708885.1. Classification (GTDB taxonomy): domain Bacteria; phylum Pseudomonadota; class Gammaproteobacteria; order Burkholderiales; family Thiobacillaceae; genus Thiobacillus. The sequence goes on along the minus strand of JANJXT010000063.1, from coordinate 32,717 downwards.
CGCCCCACCCAGGCCGGCGAATACCTGCTCGGAGTGGCCGGCCGCCTGCTGCCGCAACTGGAACTCGCCGAAGAACGCCTGGGCCAGTTCGCCAGAGGCGAGCGCGGCGCGCTGCGCATCGGCATGGAATGCCATCCCTGCTACGCATGGCTGCTGAAGATCGTTTCGCCCTACCTGGCCGCCTGGCCGGCGGTGGACGTGGACGTGAAGCAGAAATTCCAGTTCGGCGGCATCGGCGCGCTGCTCGATCACGAAATCGACCTGCTGGTGACGCCCGACCCGCTGCGCAAGCCGGGCCTCGCCTTCGAGCCGGTGTTCGACTACGAACAGGTGCTGGTGGTCGGCCCGGGCCACCCGCTGCGCGCCGCCGCCTACGTCCAGCCCGGGCAGCTCGCCGACGAGACGCTGATCACCTACCCGGTCGAAACCGACCGGCTCGACATCTACACCCGCTTCCTCACCCCGGCCGGCGTCGGCCCGAAACGCCACAAGACCATCGAGACCACCGACATCATGTTGCAGATGGTCGCCAGCGGCCGCGGCGTGGCCGCGCTGCCGCGCTGGCTGGTGGAAGAGCAGTCCGGCAAGTTCGACGTGGCGGCGGTGAAACTCGGCCGCCGGGGCGTGGCCAAACGGATCTTCCTGGGCTTCCGCGACGCCGACGCGGAGATCGACTACCTGCGCGCCTTCGTCGAATCGGCGCGCGGCCATCGGGCGGATAGGGCGCGATGAATGAACGGAGTGTTTTCAAGCACGCCCCGCTGCTGCTGCCGCGCGCCCTGCGCGGACGAGGTGATGGAGGCCATGCTCGCCTCCGGCATCGGCTGCACGATCTTCTTCTATAACCCCAACATCCATTCGCTGAAGAAATGCGAACTGCGCAAGAATGAGAACATCCGCTACCATCCTTCCGCAAGGCCATCCAAGGATGAAGCATTGAATCGTTGATATCCACCGTCCCGAGGATCGGCCGTCCTGCCGCCGAGCGTGGGTAGCCGTCCGTCTAGTTCCCGTCGATGGCGACGATGGCGGCGGTGCTGTCTGAGGGCAACGGGGCGCTGCGCTGCTGCGCCTGATCCGCGACCGGCGGCCCAAGTCGCTGACGGCGCTGGCCGCGCTCACCGGGCGGTGCGTGCCCAATCTGTCGCGCTCATTGCGGATGATGGAAGGCTACGGTTTGGTCAAGCTCAAGCGCGATGGGCACGGCGTGGAGCCAGTGGCGTGGCGACGGAATTTCTGGTCGTGCTGAACGATCCGGCACGCACATAGGACAGGACACGATGGCACAGAATTACAACAGCGGCGGCAATCTCGGCTTCGAGGCGGAGCTTTTCAAGGCCGCCGACAAGCTGCGCGGCAACATGGAACCCAGCGACTACAAGCACGTCGTGCTGGGCCTGATCTTCCTCAAATACATCTCCGACGCCTTCGAGGCCCGCCACGCGCAACTGCTGGCCGTGCGCGGTATTGACAGCGACATCCGCTGGAATAACGAAGGCAGTTTCCACAAGGACGAACTGCGCGACCTGAAAGCCGACTTCATCCTCGCCAACCCACCGTTCAACATCAGCGACTGGGGCGGCGAGCGCCTGCGCGAGGACGTGCGCTGGACCTACGGCGTGCCGCCCGTAGGCAACGCCAACTACGCATGGTTGCAGCACATCGTCCACCACCTCGCACCGCACGGCTTCGCTGGCGTGGTGCTCGCCAATGGCTCGATGAGTTCGCAGCAAAGCGGTGAAGGCGAGATTCGCAAGGCGATGATCGAGGCTGGCGTGATCGATTGCATGGTCGCCTTGCCCGGCCAGTTGTTCTATTCCACGCAGATTCCGGCCTGTCTGTGGATCCTGGCGAAAGACCGCAGCAATGGGCTGGTGAAGAAAGCCCGGCTGCGCGATCGCCGCAACGAGGTGCTGTTCATCGACGCGCGCAAGATGGGTGTACTGGTGGATCGCACCCGGCGCGAACTCACCGACGAGGAGATTGGCAGGATCGCCGCCATCTATCACACCTGGCGCGGCGAGACCGATGCGGGCGAATATTCGGATGTGCCTGGCTTCTGCAAAGCAGCCACCCTCGAAGAAATCCGCAAGCACGGCCATGTGCTCACGCCGGGCCGCTATGTGGGTGCCGAAGTTGAGGACGACGACGATGAAGCCTTCGATGAAAAAATGAAGCGCCTGACCGCACAATTGGCCGAGCAAATGGCGAAAGGCGCGTCGCTGGATGCGGTGATACGCGAAAAGTTGAAGGGCCTGGGTTATGGCCTCTGACAGCCAGAACCAACAACCCGGCCAGATCCTCATCTACGAGGACGGTGCGGCGCGCTTGCAAGTCCGGCTGGAAGGCCAGACCGTCTGGCTGTCCCAGCGCCTGCTGGCCGAGCTGTACCAGGTGTCGGTCAAGACCATCAACGAACACCTGGTCAACATCTACGCCGAGGGCGAACTGGACCCGGAGGCAACTATCCGGAGTTTCCGGATAGTTCAGCGTGAAGGCAGCCGGGACGTTTCCCGCATGGTGGAGCACTACAGCCTGGACGCCATCCTCGCCGTCGGCTACCGGGTGCGCTCGCACCGTGGCACCGCCTTTCGCCAGTGGGCCACGGCGCGCCTGTCCGAACTGCTGGTCAAGGGCTTCACCCTCGACGACGAACGCCTCAAAGCCGGTCGCACGCTGGGCGCGGACTACTTCGACGAACTGCTGGAGCGCATCCGCGATATCCGCGCCTCGGAGCGGCTGTTCTACCAGAAGATCACCGACATCTACGCCACCAGCATCGACTACGACCCCAACCACGAACTGAGCCAAACCTTCTTCGCCACCGTGCAGAACAAACTGCACTGGGCCGTACACGGCCATACCGCCGCCGAACTGGTCAGGCTGCGCGCCGACGCCTCGCAACCCAACATGGGCCTGAGCACCTGGAAGAACGCCCCCGCCGGCCCTATCCGCAAGGCCGACGTCACGGTCGCCAAGAACTACCTCGGCGAAGAAGAACTGCGCGAACTCAACCGCGTCGTCACCATGTACCTGGACTTCGCCGAAGATCAGGCGCGGCGACGGCAGACCATGCACATGGCGGACTGGGTGACGCGGCTCGACGCCTTCCTGCAATTCAACGAACGCAACGTGCTTACCCACGCGGGACGTATTTCGCACGAACTCGCCGAACGGCACGCCCATGCCGAATTCGAGAAGCACGACGCTGAGCGTCGCCGGCTGGAGGCCCAGGCCGCCAGCGATTTCGATCGAGTGGTGGAGGACGTGAAGCGGCTGGAAACAGGAACGCGGAAGCACAAGGCGCCGGCAAGGAGAGTGACGGTGAAGCGCAAGCCGAAGGGGGAACAGAAATGAACGGTGAAAAGCTGCGGGCAGCGGGTTATGGCGTCTGAATGGCAAGAGTTGTCGCTCGCTGAAGCAGGCGTGCAGCGCATTGATTGCGACCATCGCACGCCACCGGCAGCAGACCGAGGCGCTCTCGGCTGGATGGGTTTAGAGGTTCCGCTCATGGCCGATGACGCTCTCACACAATCTGATGCCGACACCTTGCTGCGCATGGAAAAGGTTTCTGCGTCGGCCGACACAGTGCTGGACCCGAGGGCGTGTTCAGGCTAACGGACATGGCGGTTCGCCGCCTCAGGGAATGAAACTTCGAGTCGCCATATCCGTTTCCCTCGCCCCCGGCCCTCTCCCGCTTGCGGGAGAGGGGGGCTTAGGCTGTGTTTCACGTCAATGGAATACCGATTTCTTTGGGTTTCGTCGTTCCCGCGCAGGCGCGAGCCCAGTCGAATCAAGGCACTGGATGCCCGCCGGAGCCTGCCCTTGAATGTCTTGGTCGGGGACGGGCATGACGAATGAATCAGCGCGTCCCTCGGTTGCGTATTCCAGGGCGGGGGCATTCCTGACGCGTCCTTGTCATTCTTGCTTGGCGCCTTTTGCGGACAGCATCTGGAACATCCGGCACACCCATCAGCGCGAGCTTATTCTTCAAATAATAAATCATTATTTTCGTTTATGCATGACCCGCATAAAATGCGGTCCTATCGAACACCGACCCGCAGGAGAAGGGCATGAGCAGCGTCGACAAGGACCAGTACAAAGTCCACGAGGAACCTTACTACCAGCCCCAGGGCAATGAAGTCGCCCTGTACGAGGCCGCCTACCGCAACCGCCTGCCGGTGATGGTGAAAGGCCCGACCGGGTGCGGCAAGTCGCGCTTCGTCGAATACATGGCGTGGAGGCTTGGCAAGCCCTTGATCACCGTCGCCTGCAACGAGGACATGACGGCGTCCGACCTGGTGGGACGTTATCTGCTCGAAGCCAACGGCACCCGCTGGCTCGACGGCCCGCTCACCACCGCGGCGCGCATCGGCGCGATCTGCTATCTCGATGAAATCGTGGAAGCGCGCCAGGACACCACCGTCGTCATCCACCCGCTCACCGACCACCGCCGCACCCTGCCGCTCGACAAGAGGGGCGAGCTGATCCAGGCGCACCCCGATTTCCAGCTGGTGATTTCCTACAATCCCGGCTATCAGTCGCTGATGAAGGACCTCAAGCAGTCCACCAAGCAGCGCTTCACCGCCTTTGATTTCGACTACCCGGCCGTGGCACTGGAAACCGCCATCCTGGCACAGGAGACCGGGCTCGACGCCGCGGTCGCCGCCAAATTGGTGAAGATCGGCCAGGCCGCGCGCAACCTCAAGGGCCACGGGCTCGACGAGGGCATCTCGACCCGCCTGCTGGTGTACGCCGCGACCCTCATCAAGGACGGCGTCGAGCCGCGCGATGCCTGCTACATGGCCCTGGTGCGCCCGATCACCGACGACGCCGACATCCGCGAGACGCTGGATCACGCGGTCGACGCGACGTTTGCCTGAAATGCGTTCACCACAGAGACACAGAGGCACGGAGAAAAAAGAAGAATCGGGTGTGCTGGAAATAAACCTGGCGCTCGATCGGATGCCGAGCGTTGAATGGTTTGCTCCGTGCCTCTGTGTCTCTGTGGTGAACAGGTTTTCCCGACCCCACCCATGACCGAAACCGTCTACCAGCACCCGCTGATGGCCGCCTACTGGCGCCAGCTCAACTGCGGCTTCCCGCAGGTGGAGGCGGTGTTCGAGGACACCATGGCCGAGGCGCTGGCGGTGCTGACGCGCGAGGGGCTGTCCGCCTATCTCGACGCGGCGAGTTTCCTGGGCCGCATGGGGCGCGGGGTGGAGCCGATCCTGGTGTTCCTGGAGGAATGGCCCTCGGTCGCCAAGGCGCTGGGGGAAGACGCCCTGCCGCCGGTGATGGCTGCCGTCCACGCCATGCACAAATCACCCAACGGCCGTGCCATCGCCCCCTTCCTGCAGACGCTGGCAGCCGTTGCGCGCCGGCTGCAGTCGCAGGAACAGCTGCAGCACTACCTCGATATCGCGCTCGACTTCATGGCGCGCACCACCGGCTCGATCCACGGGCATCACACCACGTTTCCGAGCCCGGGGCTGCCGGCATTCTTCGCGCAGGCGCCGGTGCTGCTCGGCCAGCTTACGCTCGCCGGCCTGAAGCGCTGGGTCGAATACGGCATCCGCAACTACCGCAACCACCCGGAGCGGCAGCAGGACTACTTCGCCCTGCAGTCGGCCGACAGCCGCGCCGTGCTGCAGCGCGAGCGACACGGCACGCTCCTGGTCGACGTCGAGCGCAAGCTCGACCTTTATCTGCGCGGTCTGTGGCAGGACCATCACCACCTGGTGCCGTATTCGACGGCGTTCGACGTCATCCGCAAGCCCGTCCCGTATTACGACAGGCTCGGCATGCGGCTGCCCGACGTCTACGACGACCTGGTTCTCCCTGCCCCCGCGTTCCCTCACCCCAACCCTCTCCCCGAGGGAGCGGGGCGCGGATTCACCGCCTCCGCAAGCGGGGGCGAGACCGAGGGCGCGGGGCGCACGCCGCCCGCTCCCGGTGCTTCACCCCCCTCTCTGCCGCACGCGGACGACGGCAAAACCGTCATCTCCGGTCTCGACCGCTATCGCGCCACACTCGCCCACATGGTCGGCCACCGCCGCTGGTCGGAGGCGCAGATCGCGGACAACTGGAGCCCGTTCCAACGCATGGCGGTCGAGTTTTTCGAGGACTGCCGCGTCGAGACGCTGCTGATCCGCGAATACCCCGGCCTGCGCCGCATCTTCCTCGCGCTGCATCCCAAGCCTGTCGAAGACGCATGCGATCCCGAAACCACATCCTGCCTGCGCCACCGCCTCGCCATGCTGTCGCGCGCGCTGCTCGACCCGGATCACGCCTATGCCGACGCCGTCCTCAACGACTTCGCCGCGCGCTTCCATGCGCTGATGGCCCACGGCGACGCCTCGACCGGCGACATCGCGGATCTTGCGCTCTCCTACGTCGCGAAGACCCGCCGCCCGAGCGACCAGTTCGCTCGCGTCCACTTCGACGACACCGTGGTCGACTACCGCGACGACAACCGCCAGCTGTGGAAATTCATCGAAGAGGGCGACGAGGAAGAAGCCTTCGACGCCAAGCGCAAGATCGAGCCGGGCGAGGAAATCCAGGGCCTGCCGCCGCGCCACTACCCGGAGTGGGACTACGCAAGCCAGACCTACCGCCCCGACTGGGTGAGCCTCTACGAGCACCTGCACCCGCGCGGCAACCCCGCCGACATCGACCGCCTGCTCGACAAGCACGCCGGACTCGCCAAGCGGCTGAAGCGCATGCTCGACCTCCTGAAGCCGCAGGACAAGCTGCGCGTCCGCTATCAGGAGGAAGGCAGCGAGCTCGACCTCGACGTGGCCATCCGCTCACTCATCGACTTCAAGAGCGGCGCCACCCCCGACCCGCGCATCAACATGAGCCACCGCACCAGCGGCCGCAATGTCGCGGTGAGCCTGCTGCTCGACCTCTCCGAGTCGCTCAACGAAAACGTCGCCGGCGCGGGACAGACCGTGCTGGAGCTGTCGCAGGAGGCGGTATCGCTGCTCGCCTGGGCCATCGAGCACCTCGGCGACCCCTTCGCCATCGGCGGCTTCCGTTCCAACACCCGCCATGACGTGCGCTACGCGCACATCAAGGGCTACCGCGAGCACTGGGGCGACGAAGTCAAGGCGCGGCTCGCCGCCATGCAGGCCGGCTGGTCCACCCGCATGGGCGCCGCCCTGCGCCACGCCGCCCACTACCTGGAAGGCCAGAAGGCCGACAAGAAGCTGCTCCTCGTCCTTACCGACGGGCAGCCCGCCGACGTCGACGTCGCCGACGAACGCCTGCTCATCGAGGACGCCCGCCGCGCCGTGCGCGAACTCGACCAGAAGGGCATCTTCACCTTCTGCATCAACCTCGACCCCAAGGCCGACGAGTACGTAACCGACATCTTCGGCCGCCAGTACACGGTCGTCGACAACATCCAGCGTTTGCCCGAGAAACTGCCGGCGCTGTTCATGGCGCTGACGAAGTAGGCGTGGGTTGATTGGACTCGCCACGTCCGGCAGCGAAACACCCGTTCGGCCGAGGCGTCCGCATCCTGCACGCTTCTGCGAAATGTGCCGCCGTACGATAAAATTCCCCGTTTGCCACGCCCGCACCGCACGCATGAGCACCCCGTATCCCGCCGCCCCTTCCGCCATGCTCGCCAGCCTGATGCGCAACCGCGGCTTGCTGCGCGATCTGGTCCGGCGCGACTTCATCGGGCGCTACAAGGGCTCCGTTCTGGGCGTCGTCTGGTCGCTGTTCAATCCGCTGCTCATGCTCGCGGTCTATACGGTCGTCTTCAGCGTCGCGTTCAAGGCCAAATGGGGGACCGGCGAAGAGAGCCGGGTCGCATTCGCCATCGTGCTGTTCTCCGGGATGATCGTGCACAGCTTCTTCGCCGAATGCCTCAACCGGGCGCCAGTCCTCATCACCAGCCACGCCAATTACGTCAAGAAAGTGGTGTTCCCGCTTGAAATCCTGCCGTGGATGGCGCTGTTCTCGGCTCTGCTGCATTTTCTCGTCAGCTTCGCCGTGCTGCTGGCGTTCTGCCTGCTGGCCGGCGTGCCGGTGCACGCGGGCGTGCTGCTCGTCCCGCTGGTGCTGCTGCCGCTGATTCTGACGATCCTGGGACTGTCGTGGATATTCGCCTCGCTCGGCGTCTACCTGCGCGACCTTGCGCAGGTCATGGGCATCGTCACCACCGTCGCGCTGTTCCTGGCGCCGGTCTTCTATCCGATCGAAGCCCTGCCGCCCACCTATCAGGCGCTCCTGGCGTGGAACCCGATCACCCTGCCGATCACCCACCTGCGCGACGTGATGCTGTGGGGCAAGCCGCTGGACTGGGTGGAGTGGGGCGTCAGCCTCGCCGTGGGTGTGGTGGTGTGCCAAGTGGGCTTCTGGTGGTTCCAGAAATCGCGCCGGGGGTTCGCCGATGTCCTCTGACGAAATCGTCATCGACGTCCGCAACCTGAGCAAGCGATACGAAATCTACGAGACAGCGCGCGACAGACTGAAGCAACTGATCCTGCCGCGTGTGCATCAAGCTGCGGCACGCGTGCGCACGGCAGCGGGATTGGCGGACTTCGGTCTGCCGCGAACTTATTTTCGCGAATTATGGGCGCTCGACGACGTCTCCTTCCAGGTCAGGCGAGGCGAGGCCTTGGGCATCATTGGGCGCAACGGCAGCGGCAAGAGCACCCTGCTACAGATTCTGGCCGGGACCTTGGCGCCAACCTCCGGCGAGAGCCAGGTTTCCGGTCGTGTGGCGGCACTGCTGGAGTTGGGTAGTGGATTCAACCCCGAGTTCACCGGCCGGGAAAACGTCTTCCTGAACGGCTTGCTGCTGGGCCTTGCCCGTGAGGAAGTGGAAAACCGCTTTGACGAGATCGCCGCTTTCGCGGACATCGGCGATGTGTTGGACCGCCCTGTCAAGACCTTCTCGAGCGGCATGCTGATTCGGCTGGCTTTTGCCGTACAAGTGGCCTTGGATCCGGACATTCTCATCGTTGATGAAGCCTTGAGCGTGGGCGATTATTTCTTCCAGCAAAAATGCTTCGGCCGTATTCGTCAATTGCGTGAACAGGGGATGACGCTCCTTTTTGTCACCCATGACATGAACACCGTCGCCAGTTTGTGTACCCGCGCAGTGTATTTGCAGAATGGGAAGCTCCGTTATGATGGCGACCCCCACCGAGCCATCCGCGCCTATTTTGGGCAAAGCCGCGATGAGAAGACCATCGGTGCACGAGACGTTGCCCATCAGGTGGCGGGCACGTCTGAAAGCTTGCTGGCACGGCTGCCCGATGCCGCACAGTGGCGCCGCAAGAGCGGAAATTCTCCCCCCGCAAACGGGGGCCTGTTGGCGGTTGCCATCCTGAATGCCAATGGTGACATGGCCACCACCGTGCGCATGAAGGAGAGGATTTATGTGCACGTGTACTTTGTACCCGACCCAAGCGCACAGGCACATATTTACTTGCAACTGAAAAACCGCTTCGATGAAATCATCTTTACTACCAGTACCTATTCTCTGGATCTCTCTGCCACCGTTGAGCCTCAAACTGACCCGATCGCATTGGTGGAGTTCGATGTGGAGATGAGCCTGGGTGGCGGTGGTTATTCAATCTCTGTCATGATGGCATGTCCGGCCCCCCCCAATGGCTTGGGAACCATTCTGGGCCAGACGGGGCCTCTCGGGCCCGTCACCGTCGAGGCGCACTACGAGCTGGAAAAGGTTCCCTTTCTCGGCCCTTTTGGCCTCCCTGTTTCAGCGCGATCGATTGAAGTGATCGCGGAAGGATGAATTTCATGAGGGCGCATTCCAATCGAATCATGTGCACGTGGCAGCCTTGCGCGAGCCTGTTGAAAAAGTCACAAAAATATGTGGCTCCGCAATTTGGTGTCACGCCTGGCTTGGGTGTGCTTTTATCTGAGGCGCAGTTTCTGGCGTCCAGGTCGACTGGCAGGTTCTATTGGAAACCCGCTTTTTGAATTGTCTGGATTGAGGTGTACTTGACGTGATCATCTGGTTGGCTTCGTTTCCTCGCTCCGGAAACACACTGCTTCGCACTTTGTTGTTCAGGACCTTGGGCATGCAATCCGCTTCCGACGAAATGATGTTTGAAGGCCCTGGCCTGGGTGCGAGCATACGTAATCAAATAGGCCATGCCGAACCGGTGATACATGATTGGGAAGAATATTACCGATTTGCAACAGAATCTGCCGATGTGTTCCTGATCAAGACCCATCAGCCGCCACGCGATGAACAACCGGCCATCTATGTGGTGCGAGACGGGCGCAGCGCGTATGTGTCGTACGCGCAGTTCCATCGCGATTTCACGCCACGGCCACAGCCTTCGCTGCTTGATCTCGTGCTTGGTGATGATTTCTATGGTGGCTGGTCGGAGCACTATCGGGCCTGGGCAGAGAGAGAAAATACCTTGTTGGTCCGCTATGAGGACTTGGTGAATGCGCCGCGTGATCTTTTGCAAGAATTGGCAACGATGGTTCGTTACTCTGGCGAGCCTTCCGCCTGGGAAAACCCATTCGCTGAATTGCAGCAGGAAGAGCCGAGGTTTTTCAGGAAAGGGGACGTTGCCTGGAAAGGGGATCCAAGCTGGACATCCGTGATCGATGCCGTGTTTTTTCACATCCACGGTGCAGCGATGGTCGAGCTCGGCTATGCAAGTCCCGAGACGGTCGCCGCTGCAACACGAGATGTCCCCGATGAATGGCTCGAACTGGTTGCGGCTTCGCGGCGCTTCCTGGCCGGAAAGAAGGCGCTGCAAGATGTCTGTGACGCGCGGCAGGCCGTAATCGAGGGACTCAAGTTGGCCTGCGATGAGCGGCTCGCCCTGATAGAAAAATTGAGCAAGACGGCCAACTGATGGGCGCCGTCAGCTTTTCGATCGATCTTGGCTTGGTCGCGGCGCTGAAGCAGGTGCTGCCCCTCGACGTCTTTGTCGAAACCGGAACCTTCCGGGGGGATACGGTTGAACGGGTCCGGGATCGGTTCAAGGCGATCCATTCCGTAGAGCTGTCCCCTGAGCATTACGAGGCGGCTTGCCTGCGGTTTGCCGGTCAGGACCATATCGATCTGGCCTGTGGCGATTCTGCCGAGGCCTTGGCCAAGTGGATGCCAAACTTGCATGATGCATCGGTGCTGTACTTTCTGGACGCACACTGGTGCGTGGCAGACAACACAGCAGGCGAGGCATCGCAGTGCCCGCTGCTGGGCGAGACGCGCGCCATCGAACGGCTCAATGATCAAAGTGTGATCGTCATCGACGATGCACGTCTGTTTCTGGCACCACCGCTGGCGCCACATGAAATCTCCGATTGGCCGGATCTGACTGCGGTGCTGGGCGCATTGCGAACGGCGAGTCCGTTGCATCAGCTCATGGTGTTGAATGACACGATCCTCTTTTTCCCGCCTTCCGCAGGTGTCGCGTTACGCGAATATGCCCGGCAGGCAGGCACGGATTGGCTTGCGGTCATGAGCAAGATACGGGATTACGACAATCTGCGTGCACAGTTTGACAATGCCGTGGTTCAGCTTGAAGAAAAGGAGCGGGCGATCCAGGAATTGGCTGCCGTGTGTGATGAGCGGGAGGCGCGTTTACAAAGGCTCGCGGGCTGCACTCAAGCGGGCTTGCAACCAGAAAACATAGTGGAAGGAGAAAAGGGGGACGTCTTGAACAAGAACATTGCTGCATGTTTGGCCCGGATAGAAGGCGGAAATGCAGCCATCTTGGATGTCTTGAAGAATTTGCAGTCGGGGATGAAGCGGTGTTCTGGTATTGAGGCGGCTGTCGAGGCCCCTTGTCCTGGTGCATCCTTGGCTTTGTTGCAGGAGATTTGCGATGCAAGGTTGAACGTGATCAGGGAGCAGCAGGCAAGCTTGAATTCATTGCGCCGTTTTTCCCTTGCGTATCGTCTTGGCAGTCTGTTCAGTCGCCATCGCTACCCAAAACTCGGGCAGCTTAGCCACCATGCTCCCATTCCATTGCAGTCTTGGGGTTTGCCTGCAGTGCAGGACTACCATAGGGCTGATGGCTGGCCAAGCGTCTCCATCGTGACGCCCTCCTACGGCCAGGCCGGGTTTATCGGGCGGACCATGGATAGTGTCCTGAACCAGGGCTATCCCAATCTGGAATACTTCGTTCAGGACGGTGGTTCGGACGATGGCACGATCGATGTACTGAAGCGGTATTCGGATCGCTTGTCGGGTTGGGAGTCCGCACCGGATGATGGCCAGAGCCAGGCGATCAACCTCGGTTTCGCCAGGACGCACGGCGAGATCATGGCCTGGCTGAATTCGGATGATCTGTTTCTACCCGGCGCACTGGCCTATGTGGCCGATTATTTTGCACGGCACCCGGAGGTGGATGTGGTCTATGGCCACCGCATCCTGATCGACGAGCAAGACAAAGAGATCGGACGCTGGATATTGCCTCGACACGACGGCGATGCACTCGCATGGGCCGATTTCATCCCTCAGGAAACCTTGTTCTGGCGGCGTTCGATCTGGGAGAAAGCGGGTGGCCAAATTGACGAAAGCTTCCGCTTCGCCATGGATTGGGATCTGTTGCTACGGTTTCGTAGCTGTGGCGCGCGCATCGTGCGCTTGCCGTGTTTCCTTGGTGCCTTCCGTATTCACGATGAACAGAAAACCTCGGCCGCGATTCACGATGTGGGAATGGAAGAGATGCGGCGATTGAGGGTCCGCGAACTTGGCCGGGACGTGACCCAGGCCGAGATTCGGCGTGCATTGGTGCCATATCTTTTGCGCCATGCCGGATGCGATGTATGGATGCGGGTGAGGAAGCGTTTTGGCGTCGCTTGAGGGTATTTCGTATGGAGGCACGAAAATGCGTGGCGAATCGTCGTCGCGGTGGTGCCTGCATGGTCGGGCGCGATGATGGAGAACGATCGGATGCTTACCGAAGCAGGACATGAATTGGAAGCCTCGATCCTGATTCCGGTCGAGTTCCATCGTGGGCAAGCGGTGGCCTGCATAAAGGCTTGGGCGCATGAACAGGACTGCCCCCCCGAAAGCTACCAACTGATCGTATGCGCCCCGGATACCCTGGATCGGGAGACGGAACGCGAGATCCGCCAAGCGCTGCGCCCGTGGGATCGCTTTCAGCAGGATTCGAGCCGGCACGACATGCCTTTGGTGGCAGCCGCGGCACGGCAATCGACCTGTGATCTGCTGATCTTCACGGAATCTCATTGTCTGCCGGCCGCCAATGCGCTGTCCACGCTGCTCGGGATTGCCGCAGAAAACCAGGAGTGGGCGGGCTTCAGCTGCCCGACCACGTCAGTTGTCCATAACCTTCTCTCCCAGGTGGAGGCCGAGATATACGCGTCGCATATCCAGCGGGAACTCGAATCGGCGGGGTGGCTGAAGGTCATGGATCAATGTTTCGTCGTCCGGCGTGAAGCCTATTTCGCCGCAGGCGGATTTCGCCCCGAGTTTGGCCACTTCGCCGAATGGTTGCTCGCGGCGGAGATGCATCGACGTGGCTTGGTGGTCGGGATGCATCCGACGAGAGTGCTTCGACACCATTATGTCGGAGACGTACCGGAGCTTGAGGCATTCACGCTCGATTTCGCCTACGGACAGATCAAATACTTGGCGGAATGCAGGAATGAGCCCACTTCCGTCTATTTTTCCAACATTCCCGAGCTCGACGAATTTCTCCAGCGCACCCGAAATGACGACCGACGCATGTTTCGCCTCAAAGCGCGTGTTCTGCGGGAAGCGTTGGCGCGCCGCCTGCCTTGGCGAGAGCAGCAAGGAGACCGCCACCTGCGCCTGCGTTCCCTTTGGCATGATTGCGTGAGTGCAGCCGTACAGGGTTGGCTGCCGGGGATGGCAGAGAGATTCGCCAAAAAGCAGGCCCGCTGTGCTGAGCGCCGCTTGTCGAAGGCAATCGACGATGAGGATTCGCATGGCGCGAAAAATGCATTCGTCGCCTGGTTCGGTAGCTTGGTTGCGTTGTCGCGCCAGCGCTTCCTTCGAGACAATCCAGCCCTGAGGGCAACGTTTTCCAGGAATGTCGATTTCTCTCCAACGGGCGTGTGGTTTCCCGATGCGGCGGCGTCGGTGGGCCAAGGGGTGGAACTCCTTGGATTCTATGAGAGCGAGAAAACCCAGGATGAAGTACGAATTCGCTGGTCGCACGTTGCGGCGTCGGTGTGGCTGCCATTGCCGCAGGGCCGTTGTACGCTTGTCATGGAATGGCATGAGACGCGAGCACTCAGGCCTGACGAGGGATTGCGGGTCGATTTCGAGGGCATCCCTTGCACTGGGGTGAAGCTGGAAGCGCACAGGCTCGTTGTTGAAGTGACTGTCGACAGCGCGCGATGGTGCCGCCTGGATTTCAGTCTGCTCCCGTTCCCCGCACCCGGTGATCCAAGACTGCTTGGGTTGCCAGTCACGGAATCCGGTGGGCGTGTTCTTTATGAAGGGCGAGGCAGGTTGATGGCGATAGATATTTCCCTATTGATGTCGCAGCTACGCGACGCTTTTCGTGATGCAAGCCGCCACGGTGTGGAACAAACGAATTTGGCCATCGCGGGCCATCCGGCACGCATAACCTGGGCCGCCGGGGGACTTCGAGAAGCGTTTCTTCCATCCTTGCGTGGCCTGGTTGACGAATCCGGCAGCCAGGAATCGAACCCCGGGGTCTCCATCCATGCCTGGGTGGGCCGGGGCGGCATGGTGCCGTGTCCTGAAATCATGGGGGAATTGGCGCGTTATCCAGACAAGATCACCGTCATCAACGATGGGGCGCGGCATCTGCAATACAACCCCGATGGGCAGATTTTCAGCTATATCGATACCGATCTGGGTGAGGCTTATTACTATGCTGCCGACGAGCGCCAGCTCCCCGACTATGAAATTTGTACGCCGATGCGCATGCTCTTCAATTGGATCTGTGCGATGCATGGCATTCTCATGGTGCATGCGGCCGCCGCAGGCAGGGGTGGAACAGGGGCTCTTTTGATCGGCCAAAGCGGCGCCGGTAAATCCACCACTGCGCTGCAATGCCTCCTCAATGGCCTCGATTATCTCGGCGACGACTATGTGGCCGTAGATCCGGATAGCCTTCAGGTGCATCACCTCTATCGGGGATGCAAGGTCATGGACGATGCGCTGCTGCGCCTGCCTGCCTTCGAACAATACGTCATCATGCGCAACGCGCCGCGTCAAAAGAGCGTCGTGATTCTGGATGAGACGCTTGGCGCTCTCGTCCCGTCGTTCCGGGCCGTTGCGCTTGTGCGGCCCCGAGTGAGTCATGCCGCTGCCAGCACGTTTGCGCCGATCTCTCCCTTGCAGGCCGTTTCGGAATTCGCCGCCAGCACCATCATGCAGATGCCCGGCACCGGCAACTATATGCTTCGTGATTTGTCGCGGCTATGCACAAGGATTCCGGCCTTTGAAATGCACCTGAGCACGGAACCGCCGGAAATCGCGCAGTCTCTCCAGCAATTCTTGCAACGGCATTCCGAAACATGACGTTGCTGCCCCACTTCGAAGACGTCCCGCCGACCAGTCCGACGCAGCGACACCTTCTGCACGCGCTGCTCGCCGAGTCCCCGCAAGACCGTAGTGCGCTGCTTCGCTGGGTGGAGCAGGTCGATTTCGAGCGGCTGGATTATGCGTCATTGCGGCTCGTTCCGGCACTGTTCAAGCGCTTTGGGGGCGATGTGCTGTGTGAGCCCTATCACGGCCGGATGAAGGGTATCTATCGTTACTTTCATTACCGAACCAGCTTGATTGCCGCAGATGCGCACAAGGCGATACGGGCTTTGATGGCCTCCGGCGTCGATGTCCTGGTTTTCAAGGGGCTGGCGATCGCCCTCAAATACCATAAAAATCTGGCCGTACGCCCGATGGGTGACGTCGACATCCTCATTCGCAGAGAGGATATGGAGATGGCGGAAGAGATCCTCGGAGGTCTGGGGTGGACCTATCGGTACGCACCCGCGAAGAAACTGCGGGACGTTCACTCGCATGACTACATCAATGCGCATAAGAGCGGACTGGATCTGCATTGGTATGCGCTGTCTGAATCGCCGCTGCCTGGAATCGACGATGGCCTCTGGGAAAGATCTGAAATCGTCGAATGGGAAGGCTTGCGTACGCGTGTGCTGGGTCGTGAAGACCTTGTTCTGATCGCGATGCTCAATGCAATGCGTGAGCCGGATGCCATGCATTGTGAATGGATTTTCGACGCGGTCGCGATCATCGGGGAACGCCCGGGTTTCGACTGGGACCTGCTCTGGCAAGAGGCCGGCCGGCGTGGTCTTCGCGCTGCCACCTTCGATGCCATGCTGCTGCTGCACGAGTTCTCGCCGCGACTGCTGAGCACGGCCAAACTGCATGCCTTGTTCGAATCCGACGACACGCTCGCCGGCGAGAAGGTGCGCACGCTCGTGCGCGAAAACAGGACGGCCCTTCTCGAACACTCGGATCGAGCCAGAATCAGAAGCCTGCTGGCGCCTTCCGCCGGTGACCCGAGGTCATGGATGGCCGTGTTGCGTGGAAAATCGGCTTACCGGCGCCTCGTGCACGACCCATCCGTAGCGAAATACATACGCTGCGACACGGATGGCATGGGCAGAATCAAGTCGCTGCATCTTCATCGGCATACACTTCCTTGGTTGTCCCAGTTGTTCAGACTTGGCGGGCTCAAAAATCCAGTGAGACCGCTGCAACGTCTGTTCTGGAGGGAGGGCTGGCTTTCCCTCAGGACTGGCGAGATGGCCACCCTCGAGCACGATACGCTGCCGGAATACCGCGCACGAATCGAAGTGCCGGTAGAATCAAAGAGTTTGGTTGTTCCTGCCGGAGAAGCCGGCGAGGTCGAACTGGCCGTAGTAAACGATTCCGCCCACTGTTGGTTTGTTCGCGAGAGCAGCCCGGCGCTTTATGGGGTCTCCTATCACCTCCAGACCACCGATGGAAAAATGCTGGCGTGGGACCAGCCTAGAACCTATTTCATGAATGCACGCAGCAATCATCTTTCATACGTCGCTCCCGGCCAGAAACTGGTCTGTACGATGAAGATTCATGCACCACGAGAGCCTGGATCGTACCGACTCCAGCTCGATGTCCTGCGGGAGACCGTGTTATGGTTTTCCAGTCAAGGCGCACTTTTTCCCTCGATTGATCTCGAGGTCATCGAATAACCTGGCGGAGCGTAATAAAACCATGTACCAAGCCAATTCACCGCGTGTTGCACATGAAACTCTGGATAACGAGACGATCGTCATTGATACGAGTACCGGCTTTTACTACACACTTGATGGAATCGCGTCAATCATGTGGGAAGCGCTCGTTCGTGGCGTTTCACCCGACAGGATTGCTACCGCTTGTGCGGAGACAGGTGTGCTACAGGCCAAGGAAGCACTGGATTTCATACAGCAATTGGTAAGCGCGGAACTGCTGGTGCTGGCGACGGAGCCTCGTTCCGAGATCGAATTCGACACGTCGGCGTTTCGCTCCGTGAAAGAAGGAAAACCCGAACTCAAGACCCACTCCGATCTGCACGGCCTGATCGAACTCGACCCGATTCATGAAGTCGATCCGGCCCAGGGCTGGCCCATGCAGGACCTGCACGAAACATGATCGAGCCAGCGTCCATGGGCATCAGCGTCATCATTCCCGCATACAATGCGTCACGCTATCTGCACAGTGCGATCGGCAGCGTGTTGGCACAGACACACCAAGCCGCTGAAATCATCGTGGTTGATGATGGCTCGTCCGATGACACTGCATCGATTGCGGCTGGGTTTTCAGGGATCAGGGTACTAAGCATGTCGCACCAAGGCGCGGGTGCGGCGAGAAACAGAGGCGTGGCAGCCGCGACGGGACGCTACCTTGCCTTTCTCGATGCCGATGATCTTTGGCTCCCCACCAAACTCGAGGAGCAGGTGGCGGTGTTTACCGAACATCCTCAATTAAAGGGTGTTTTCGGCCGCGTGCGTCAATTTGTCAGCCCCGAGTTGGGGGCCGAGCTGCGGGGGCGCTACAAGGTCGGTTCTGACCCGGCTCCCGGTTACGTCGCAGGGTGTTTGCTCATCGAACGCGGGGCGTTTTTGTCGGTTGGAAATTTCGATGAATCACTTGCCGGGGGAGAATTCATAGAATGGATGGTTCGAGCGAGACGGGGTGGTGTCGCAATGACGATGCTTGAGTCGACGGTATTGCTTAGGAGAATCCATGGGGCCAATAGTGTTCTATCAAACATCGCGACAATTCAAGACGCCTACCTTAAACTGGCACGGACTATTCATAAAGGTGCGGATAACGAGAGGCACATCAATCCAGAGTCCGTGCTCCCGGCCCAAAAATAATTCATAATACGTTGATTAGCTTGCATAATTAGAAAATTTCCCGCTTCACCCATCCAGCCATGTCGCACTTTGAAGTCAAGCAATCCAGCAAGCTGCAACTGACCTCGTATTCCGGATTGGCGCTGATCGGTCAATGCTGCCAGGCAGCCCAGGTCGAAGCGGTGATCGACCCGCGGCTCCCGGTCTCCCAGGGCATGCGCACCTCGGACATCGTCAAGAGCGTGGTCGGGCTGTTGAGCTTGGGCAAGAGCGACTTCGAGGCCATCGAGCCGTTTCGGGAAGACCGCTTCTTCAAAGAAGCGCTCGGGCTGTCGAAGGTGCCCGGCAGCGTCTGGTTGCGCCAGCGGCTCGATACCAAAGCCGCGGCCCTGCGCGAGCTGTCCGACGAGCTCTCCGTGCGCCTGCTGGAGAGGACAGAAGCGCCCATCACCGCACACAGGGGCTATGTCTGTGTCGACATCGACACCTTCGCCATGGACAACAGCGGCACCAGGAAGGAAAACGTCTCGCGCACCTACCAGGGCTTTGACGGGTACACGCCCATTGCCGGGTACCTTGGCAACGAGGGCTGGAACATCGGGCTGGAACTGCGGCCGGGGGCGCAGCACTCGGCACTGGAGACGGAGTATTTCTACGAGCGGTTGTTTCCCCGGATCGAGCGTCTGGTCAAGGCCGATGCGCCCGTCCTGTTGCGCGAGGACAGCGGTTTCGACAGCGCCCGCCTGCTCTTTGCCAAGGCGCAGGAGAAGGCGCGTCTGGCCGCCCTGGGCCGCAGCTTCGACTTCATCGGCAAGTGGAACCCCCGCAAGCAGGACAAGGACGGGTGGGTGGTGCGCGCCGAGGAAGCGGGTGCCTTCGTAAAGATGCGCCCCGGCAAGCGGATCGCTCATCTGTCGCTCTTCGTCGAACGCGCCTGGCACAGGGAGAAGCGCAGCTTCCGGCTGATCGGCAAGGTCACCGAGCGCACCATCGACAAGAAAGGGCAGCATCTGCTGACCCCGCAAATCGAGCTGGAAGGCTGGTGGACGACGCTGGCGATCCCGACCGAGGACGTGATCGGGCTCTACAAGCACCACGGCATGCATGAGCAGTTCCATTCCGAGTTCAAGACCGACCTTGATCTGGAACGCCTGCCCTCGGGCAGGTTCGACACCAACGACGTGATCCTGCATCTGGCGGCTTTCGCCTACAACTGCCTGCGCTTGCTGGGACAGGTCGGCCTGACGGGCGAGATTGCGCCGATCCGTCATCCGGCGAGGCGCCGCCGCATCCGCACGGTGCTGCAGGAAATCATGTACCGGGCGGCGAAGTTCGCCGCCCATGCCCGCCGGCTGATTCTCGACTTCGGTCGTGGCGTGGCGGCAAACGCGGCGGTGTTCGTGATGCTGCAGAACCGGCTGATGGCCGCGGTAGCCTCGGGATGACGGCAAGCGGCCACGACCCACGCAATGTGGATTCCGGTCCCCCGGAAGGGGCAAGCTCGCGTATGGAGCAGAAAATGCGCTGACGGCAGGTACGAACAAGGCAGATTTGCCCAGAAATCGAGGTTGAGGGTACCCCGGACTGGCGATTGCGGAGGCAAAGCCAAGGGGTGAACACTCGAAATCCATGTGTTCAGGCCCGGAGGGAAGGTGTCGGCGGAGGAGGGCACGGATTCAGATTGTCCTTGTAGCACGCTGCTAATCCATTGGCGTGGGCCACACTATAAGTTTTTTGTTTCACTCGAACATCCCATAATTATTTTAGGAGCTCCAATGTGGCACCTCCCTTTAATCGCGGCAGTTATATCGGCTTGCGGTCAGGTATTACTAAAATACGCCATGGTCAAACATGGACAGATTGATTTTAGTTTCCGCGGTTTGATTAGTTTATTCACCGAGCCACGCCTGCTCTTTGCGCTAAGCCTTTATGCGGCAGCATTGCTTATGTGGCTGCATGTGTTATCCAAAGTCTCGCTGAGTACCGCATATCCAATGCTGGCGATTACTTATGTCATTGTTCCACTATTGTCTCTAGTGTTCTTCGGAGATCGTATCCAACAGCCTCAAATCATCGGTATTTTCCTGGTGATGGTGGGCGTCGCCATGATAGGGAAAACCGCATGAGCTCGTCGACCAAACTAAAGGTGCTTGTCTTCATCGTTGCTTACAATGCCGAGAAGAGTATTGCTAGTGTGATCGAACGCATCCCCCGGCAGCTTTCCCAGAATTACGATCTGTCGCTACTGATAATCGACGATTCCAGCAAGGATAACACCCAGGCAGTTGCTCAGAATTGCCTTGAGAAAGGCTTCTGGTGTCCTTTTATGGTGCTGCGCAACCCTGAGAACCAGGGCTATGGTGGCAACCAGAAGGTGGGGTATCACTATGCTATTGAAAATGGTTTCGATGTGGTAGTTCTGCTGCATGGTGACGGGCAGTATGCGCCGGAATATCTTCCGACACTGATTGAGCCATTTGCCGAACAGGGTAAGCCGGACGCGGTATTTGGCTCACGGATGCTTAATCGGCGCGATGCCTTGAAGGGCGGAATGCCATTTTATAAGTTTGCCGGAAATCAGATATTAACTGCCATGCAGAACCGGCTGCTGGGTTCACAGCTATCGGAGTTTCATACGGGTTACCGAGCGTATTCAGTCACAGCGCTTCAAAAAATACCCTTTGACCTGAATACCGACGACTTTCATTTTGATACCGAGATCATCGTGCAATTATTTTTCTCTGGCGCGCGGGTGGTCGAATTGCCAATCCCGACGTTTTACGGAGAGGAAGTGTGCCATGTCAATGGGCTTAGGTATGCCTGGGATGTGACCAAGGCATCCGTTAAGGCACGCTTGATCAGAATGGGTATTTTCTTCGATCCGAAATTTGCACTTCAGAACAAGGCCACGAATTATGTAAGCAAGTTTGAATTCCAGAGTACCCATTCTGTTGCTTTCGTGCAGGTGCCAGAACGTAGCATGGTATTGGATCTTGGTTGCGCGGATGGTTATCTTTCGGAGCGCCTGCATCGAGAGAAAGATTGCGTGGTCTTCTCTGTGGATGTGCCGCAAGAGCAGACCGTTGCGGGCTGTAGCTACCAATCCTGCGACCTGAATACCTCGTTACCGAATGTGCCGTGGGATCGTCTGGATATGGTAATCTTATTGGATGTCATTGAACATTTAAATAATCCAGAAATGTTTTTGGAACACCTGCGCGCTAAACTCTCCGGTAACGACAAGGTAAAAATCATCGTTAGCTCCGGCAATGTATGTTTCTTTATTACGCGTTTTATGATGTTTCTGGGCCAGTTCAATTATGGCCGGCGCGGTATTCTGGATATAACGCACACCCGTTTGTTCACGGTGAGTTCACTCGAACGCCTGTTGCGATATGCAGCATACCGCGTGGAGGATCGACGATATATCCCCGCCCCTTTTCCGCTTGCCATAGGGCTCAACGCTTTTTCAAGATTCATGGTAGGAGTCAATGGCGTATTGGCGCGGCTAATGCCGGGCTTATTTGCCTATCAATCGCTTTATGTGATCCGGCCTCGCCCAAGTATTGATTGGTTGTTACAGCAGGCGGTCGAGAGTGCGCCAGGGCTGCGAAAATGAAGATGCAAGTGTTCTTCAAGGCGACTATCGGCGAACGGGGCGCGCCATCCGGTAATGCTCCAACGGTCCCTGCGATGTTGTTTGCATTGCTGGTGTTATTGATTGTTATTAAATTGCTATGGGGGTACTGGGAACGCGATCTTACGTTCGGCGATACCTCATCCTATTTTCAGCATGCTGTTCAATGGCACCAAAACGGCGAGGTTAATATTGTGTGGTCGCCGTTGTATACCGCCTATTTCGGGTCTTGGTTGAGTGTCACGGAAAACGCTGATGTCGCCACCTTGCTACACAGGGTTGGCTTGATCCTGGTTTCCACCGGATTGGTTGCTTGGCTGGGATGGCTCACCCTGCCACGCGTTCTTGCGTTGCTGCTGGTGGCCTGGTGGATAGTTCTGCCGATCCACTACGACACGTTGTATGAAGTGCATTTGTTCGGTGCGCTACCCCTCCTTGTGATGACCGTAGTTTCCTTCCTGGCAAGCGAGAAGTGGAAATGGCCATTATTGCTGGGTATTGCTTTGGTTAGTACCATTCTCATCCGGAACGAATATGTTCTGGCGGTTGGGGTGCTTGCCGCTTTGGCTGTTGTGGATGCGTACAAAAGGCGCTCCGTATCTTTTCCCGAGATGCGATCGGCGGGGTTGCGCTACGGAGTTGTGCTGTTGGCAGTGGGCTTGCTGGTCGCCTATTTTTATTCGGTTTCCTATGTCAAAGGCCCAGCGATTCGCGAGGCGTCGGCCCCGAAACACACCCTGAACATGTGCCAGGTCTACGCATTCGGGTATCAGCAGCGACACGTCGATTGGGTGGGCAGCCCGTGGACGGAGTGCTCCAGTCTGATGCGGGTGAAATTTGGCGCCCCCCATCCAACACTGCGCGAAATGATCGTCTCCAATCCTGGAGAAGTGGCGGAGCATTTCCTTTGGAACCTCTCGCTCACGCGCGCTGGTATGGAGGTGTTGCTATTTAATGCCACAAGTGCGCACGATAACCCGGACTACCCTCCAGTTCTGGTTAGTCCTGTGCTCCCGACCGTGCTGCTTGTCATTACCTTCATGATAAATGTGGGCGGTGCGATCGTGATATTCCGTAAATCCCCCGCGCAATATTCGGAAATTCGAAAAAAACTGGCCATCATGAGTCCCCTGCTGTTGGCGGGGGTGATTATGGCGGCCGCTGTGATACTTACCCAACGCCCTCGCCCGTCCTATCTCTTGGGGGTGGGGGTGTTGTATATGTGGGTGGTGTCGATCATGCTTTCCACTTTTATGGCACGGTTCAAAAAATTGGATATATTGTGGGCGGCTATATTGGCTATCGCATTGATTCTGTTGATGCCTACCTACCGATCGCTATCGCTGCCAAGCAAAGCGGGCTCGCTAGCACTTATTTACAATGAACTACGCCCACAAGCATCCCGCCTATGCCAGTCGCCGGGGGCGCTCGGCATAGGGGAATACGCCAGCGAAATAAACAACTACATGTGTTCGCCGTATCGTTTTGGCCCACAAGGGGGACGAAGCAATCTGATTGCACTCGGTTCGTTTTCAGCAGACCAACTGTCTTCGCCGGAAAATTTAGTTAATGCCCTGGCGACTGCAGGGGTCGACGCATTAGTCATTGACCCATTCTTGATGCTGAAAAATCAGGGGCTGCAGGGTTGCGCTGAATTGCGCGATGCGCTCCTCAAGAGTGGGTGGCAGCAATTGGCCTATTCAGTCGAACGAAATGGGCGCTGTATAGCAGCTTACGCGAAATAATTATCGGTTTCGACAAACTGGTGAAAGAGCACGACTACAAGGCCATCGCTACCATGAGTAAAAGCTCGGCATGACAGAACCCGCAGTGACGATCGCCGTTCCCTCGTTCAACCAGGGGCGCTTCCTTGACGACGCGCTGACATCGATCTTTCAGCAGGACATGCCGGTTGAGGTGTTCGTGCTGGACGGCGGATCGTCGGACAATTCGCTCGAGGTCATCCGCAAGTGGGCGCCTCGGCTTGCGGGATGGCGCAGCCATGCCGACGCCGGGCAGGCCGCGGCCATCAACGAGGGCGTCGCGCGGGGGCGGGCGCCTTACGTGTGCTGGTTGAACAGTGACGACTGGTTGCTGCCGGGCGGTCTGGCGAAGCTGCTTGCGGAACTGGAAAAGCATCCTGAAGCGCCGGCCGTGTATGGCCGCTGCTGGGATGTGGTCGAGAAATCAGGCAAGCGCAGCGCCGTGTGGGTCGAGCCGTTCGATGAGGGCCGCCTGGCCTTTCGCTGCATCATCTCGCAGCCGGGCACGCTGATCCGGCGCGCCGCGTGGGAGGCCGTGGGTGGGCTGGACACGACGCTGCACATGGCGATGGATTACGATTTGTGGTGGCACCTGTATAAATCCCTGGGCCCGCTGCATTTCGTCGATGAGTTCGTGGCGGTCAATCGCGAGCATCTGGACACCAAGACCCGCACCCAGCGGCGCCGGCATTATCAGGAGGCCATGCAGGTCGTGCGCAAATACCATGGGCGCGTGCCCTTGAAGTGGTGGCTGGCGCAACCGTATGCGGTGTGGTTCAGGTCGATCGCCGGCTACCTGCAACGGAGTCGGCGCTGAGCGCGCAGGGCACAGAATAGTCGAAAAATCAACGAATTCAGGATCGCCACGGTCCTCCGGGCCTCGCGATGACGGAATAAATCAGCGCTTCCTTGGCGCTATGTTGACCGCCGCACACTTACGCGATTGCGGGCGCTATCATTTTTTGATATCGTGTTTTCGTGAACGCCAAGCACCGCAAAACGCTCATCGCCATCTTTCTTTGCGCGCCCGACATCAGCGTCCATTCCGTTCGCTGACATTGAAGCGTTGATGCAGGCTCTTGGAGGTTCCATCTCGGAGCGCGAGGGTTCGCGCGTCAAGATCGAGCTCAAGGGTGAGCAGTGGCGGTGCCATAGGCCACATCCGGGAAAGGAAGCCAAGCGTTATCAAATCGAAGAGGTTCGAGAGCTTCTGGAGCGCGTAGGAGTCATGCCATGAACACGATGTCATATAAGAATTATACCGCTCGCGTCGAGTACGACGAGCGAGACAATATTTTCGTCGGCCGCATTCTCGGCATCCGCGGCATCATTAGCTTTCATGGCGAGACGGTTACGGAATTGCGGACCAAGTTCGAGCATGCAGTTAAAGACTATCTCGCTGAGTGCAAGAAGGAGGGAGTTCACCCTGAGAAGCCCGCATCCGGCAAACTGTTGCTCCGCGTGCCTCCCGAGGTTCACGGTCGGGCTCTGGTGGCGGCGCAGGCCGCAGGCAAGAGCCTTAACCAGTGGGCTACGGAGGTTCTACAGCACGCGGTTCAACCAGGCAGCTAAGCTCTCGGCCAACCGGATTTCGCGCATAAAGCCGCACGAGGCCGGTTCCCTCGAAAGCCTTTGTGGCGCTCTCTGGAGAGCGTAGTCCCGGGGCTTCGTACAATCCTGAAAGTAATTGGTGCGGTAATCCCCCCCTTTTTAGCAGCAGCCAGAAATGGAGTCAGTTGGCGAGCATCAATTTCTGCATGGGGGTGATGCCGCCGAGCGCCATGTTCGGGCGTTCGTGATTGCACGACCATAGCCAGCGGGTGGCCGATTCCTGCACCGCGCAGGGGGAAAAATTTCGCATCCCGGCCATCCATGCGAAAATCACCGGTTTGCGGCAAAGTCCTGGCCGTGGGGGTGACAAGATTTCGGGCCTGGGGAGTCCATGAACATCAATGAACAAATCGGCAGGTACGCCTGGCTGGCGGTGGTGCTGGCCGTGCTGGCGGGGATCTACCTGCCCGCACTGAACCATCCGCTGATTTTCGACGACGAGGCGCTCACCGACGGGCGCATCTTCGGCGTGTATGGCTCGCTGGCGCAGTGGCAGCCGCGCGTGCTGTCCTACGGCAGCTTCGTGTGGATTCAGGCGCTGTTCGGCGAAAACTGGGCCGTTCAGCGCGTGTTCAATCTGCTCGTCCACGTTGGCGTGGTGCTGGCCTTGTGGGCGTTCTACCGGGAAATTCTGCGGGCGATCGTGCCGGCGGTGGACGACACTTCGGGTGGGTCGTATCATCAGTCTCCCGCATTGGGGCTTGCGGTCGGTTTTTTTGCGCTCAATCCGGTCGCGGTGTATGCGGTGGCGTATCTCATCCAGCGCTCCATCCTGATGGCGACGCTGTTCGTGGTGCTGGGGCTGTGGCAGTTCGCCCGCGGCGTGCGCACCGGCAGCAAGGGCGCGTTCGCGGCGGCGCTGGCCTGCTACGTGCTCGCGGTGATGTCGAAGGAACACGCCCTGATGGCGCCGCTGGCGGCGCTGCCGGTGTACATCCTGGTGGCGCGGCCGTCGCTGAAGAAGCTGGCGTTGATCGGCGGCACGGGGGCGGTGCTGGTGGCCGTCGCCGCCGCGGTGCTGGCGCTGCGATACGGCGAGATCCTCGGCAATCCCTTCGACCCGTTCTCCAGGGTCTTCCTCGCGCAACTGGCGACGCTGGGGCCGGACGTGGAACGGCACGCCTGGCCGCTCAGCATCCTCAACCAGACCTGGCTCTTTTTCAAATACGGCTTTTTCTGGATGCTGCCCTACGCCGGCTGGATGTCGATCGACCTGCGCCCGCCCTTCCCGGTGAGCTTTGCCACGTTCCCGCAGGTGCTCGGCGCGGTCGGCTACCTGGCGGTGCTCGCCGGCGGCTTCTTTCTGCTGATCCGCTATCGCGACTGGCGTGCGCTCCTGGGGATTTCGCTGCTGCTGCCGGCGCTCCTGTTCGTCACCGAATTCGCGACGGTGTGGGTGCAGGATCCGTTCGTGCTGTATCGCGGCTACCTGTGGGCGATCGGCATTCCCGGGCTGGTATTCTTTCTGTTTCACGGCGTGTCCGGCCGTCTGCTGTGGGTCATGGGCGTGGGGCTGGCGGTGCTGTTCGCGTGGCAGGCGCTCGACCGCGTCGATTCGTTCGCCAGCCGCGAACGCGTGTGGAGCGATGCGATCGCCAAGCTGCCGGACGACCCGCGCTCGGTGGGGCGCTGGTTCGCCTACCTCAATCGCGGCGACTTCTATCTCGACCAGCATCGGACGGACGCGGCGTTCGAGGACTTCCGCATGTCCTCCACCCTCGGCGACAAGGGTATGGGCATGTTCAACATGGGTTCGCTGCTGTTCGAGGCAGGCCGTTTCGCCGACGCGCTGCAGGCCTACGAACAGGCGCAGCGGCTGGGCTACGATTTTCCGGGCTTCAACTTCCAGTACGGCGCCGCGCTGCACGCGAACGGCCGCTTGGCGGAAGCGCTGCACGAATTCGAGCAGGCGCTGCAGGCGGCTTCGGTGGTGCCGCGACGCGAAATGGTGCTCGCGCTGAAAGGCCGGGTGCTGCTGGAGACGGGGCGCATCGACGAGGCGATCGCCGATCTCGAGGCCGCGCTCGCGCTCGACCCGCAGGGCGCGAGGGCGCGCATCGACCTTGGCATGGCACGGGTGCTCAAGCGCGACTATGCGCGTGCCAAACCCCTGTTCAGCCAGCGCATCGCGGAGGCGGCGGACGAGCAGGCCTACTACGGCCGCGCGCTCGCCAACCACGGTCTGGGCAACAAGGCCGAGGCGATGGCCGACATCGAGCACGCCATCCGCCTCACGCCGGACAATCCGCAGTTGCAGCAGTGGCGGGACCGCATCCGCGCCATGCCGTAGCGCGGGCCGGGAACGAAGTATGCGCATCCTCCATCTCGGCAAGTTCTACCCGCCGGCCACGGGCGGCATGGAGCGCTATCTGGGCGACCTCGTCGCGGCGCAGCAGGCGGCCGGCGACAGCCCGGCGGTGTTGTGCCATGCGCATGGGCCGGCCGGCGAGCGCCGCGATCCGCCCGGGTTGATGCGCTGCCCGGTGTGGTTCCGCCTGCTGTTCGCGCCCATCAGTCCGGCTTTTCCGCGGTGGCTGGCGCGCGCGATCCGCCGCCACAAGCCCGAGGTGCTGCATCTGCATCTGCCCAATCCCAGCGCGTTCGCGGCGCTGGCGCTGCCGTCGGCGCGGCGCCTGCCGTGGATCGTGCACTGGCATGCCGACGTCGAGACCGGGCGCTTTCCCTGGTCGCTGCGGCTCGCCTATCCTTTCTACCGGATCTTCGAACGCGCGGTGCTGGAACGCGCCGAAGCCGTCGTCGCCACCTCCGAAGCCTATCTGGAAAGCAGCCGTCCCCTGCGGCAGGTGCGCCACAAGGCCCGGGTGATTCCGCTCGGCGTCGACGCGGCCCGCCTGCCCGACGTGCCGGACGCTGAAACCGTTGGACTGTGGCCGCGCGAGGGCATGCGCGTGCTGGCGATCGGCCGGCTGACCTACTACAAGGGTTTCGACACGCTGATCGAGGCGGCCGCGGAACTGCCGGGTGTCGAACTGGCGATTGTCGGCGAGGGCGAGGAGCGGCCGCGCCTGGAGCGCGTGCTCGATCGCCTTGGCCGGCCGGCGCATATCCGGCTGCTGGGCGAAGCCGACGATGCCGCGTGCCAGCGCCTGCTCGCCTCGTGCGACGTGTTCTGCCTGCCCTCGCGCGAGCGCACCGAGGCCTTTGGCATCGTGCTCATGGAAGCCATGCGCTACGGCAAACCCATCGTCGCCACCCGCCTCGCAGGCAGCGGTGTGCCGTGGGTTGCGCGCGAGCGCGGCAATGCCGTGCTGGTGCCCTCCGACGACGCTGCCGCGCTGGCCGTAGCACTCGTGGACCTGCGCGAGGATGGTCCGGCACGCGCGCGTCTGGGCGCCGCCGGCCGCGCGCGCTTCGCCGCTGAATTCGACATCGCTGCGTCTGCGCGTGCGCTGCGCCGGCTGTACGCGCGCATCGATCCGGAGCACGACCGCCCGGCTGCCGAAGCGCTGCGGCGCGAGCGGTTTCTGGTGATCATTCCCGCCCTCGACGAGGCCGCCAGCATTGCGGATGTGATCACCCGCGTGCGCGCGCGGGGCGACGCCGATGTGCTCGTGATCGACGACGGCAGTCGCGACGACACGGCCCGGCTGGCGGTCGAGGCGGGGGCAGCGGTGCTGCAGCCGCCGTTGCGGCAGGGCGCCTGGGGCGCCATGCAGACCGGCATTCGTTACGCGGTGCGCCAGGGCTACACGGCGGTGGTGACGATGGACGCGGACGGCCAGCACGAACCGGCCGAGCTTGCGCGCCTGCTGGATGCCGCCGCGACGGGGGCCGACGTCGTCATCGGCGCCTACCCCGCGCGTGGCAGTTTCATGCGGCACCTGGCCTGGCGCTATTTCCGCTTTCTCACCGGATTCGCCTTCGAGGACCTCACCTCCGGCTTCCGCTATTACAATCTGAGGGCCTGCCAGTTGCTGGCGCGCGGCGAAGCGACGCTGCTCGATTATCAGGACATCGGCGTGCTCCTTCTGCTGCACCGCGCCGGCCTGCGCGTACACGAAGTGCCGGTGGAGATGAGTCCGCGGCAGTTCGGCGCGTCGCGGGTGTTCTACTCGTGGTGGAGCGTCGGCCGCTACATGGCGGAGACCACCCTGTTGTGCCTCGCGCGCTGGAATACCAAACCGCACAAGCCATGAACCCACAGTCCGCACCACAGAGGCACGGAGGCACGGAGAAACCCGAAAAACAGGGATTCCCTGCGCTTTTTTTCACTCGCCCATCGGGAGAGCCGCGGAAAAAATGCAAGCACACGTTCTTGCTCGCTGTGTCCCGTGTCCCTGTGGTTCGATTGCTTTTTCCAGGATGAAAGATTATTACCTTGTTGTCGCCGTGCTTGGCATCGGGCTTGCGCTGACGATTCTCACGCTGATCCGCCGCGATCACATCCAGTTGCGCCAGGGATTGTTCTGGATCGTGGCCGCTGCGGCCTCGCTGCTGTTCGGCATCTGGCCCGGCCTGATCGACCGGCTGAGCCAGGCGGCGGGCATTGCCTACTCGCCGGCACTGTTGTTCCTCGTTGCAATTGTGGTGCTGATCCTGCGTGCGCTGTTTACCGATATCGCACTCACCCAGATCAGGCGCGACCTGCGCCGGCTGAATCAGCGCATCGCCCTGTCCGAATCGTGCGACGACGATCTGAAGCGCTGATTCGGCGCCGTCGTTGGGGGCGCGGTTGAGGCCGTGCGCCCGCTCAGGAAAGACGCACCAGATTCCCGCTGCGGTCGAAAGCCAGATAGGGCTCGACCATGCCGTTCTGGATCGAGGCGATCATGCGCTTCAGCGGCTCCTGGGCGTCATCGCTGCTTGGCATGACGCCGCCGCGGCCACCGAGGCCCGCGACGAAGACGATCGTCCAGTCCTGGCCGGTGCGGTTTGATTCCTCGACCAGCCCGGAAAAATCGTGCAGCTCGTTTGCAGCCTTGTCGACGCACATGCGGGGCGTCAGCACACCCCCCTTGCCGGCTTGAAACTGGCGTGCCTCCTCGGCGCTGTGCCCGGGCGGCAATTCCGGCTGGGTGAAAACGAAGAGCAGGCGCTGAGGATCGGGCTGCTGCCGTGCAGACTGCAACAGATCGGCAAAATTGGTGATGTTCATCCCGGGTTTTCCAAGAGTCTGTAGGTCGGGTGTTAACCCGGCATGCATCCCGTTGATGTATCCCATGCGGATGTTTCGATGGCTTACCTGGGTTGAAAGCGGGACGCTTGCGGGTGAGGCGGCAATGGCTTGAGTATCAGGAAGATCGGGAGTTGCTGTCAATCCCCGGCTGGCGCTTGCCGAGCTGGTAATCCAGAAACGCGCGCGCCACCACCGACAGCTGCCGGCCTTTCGGGTAGACCGCTACCCGTGGCGCAGCAAGCGTAGCCCGGATGGAATGAAATGGAATCCGGGGAAACCGGCCTGCGCGCCCCCGGGGAAGCCGGCCCGGGCAAACCTGCCCCGGATTTCGCTGCGCTGCATCCGGGCTACGCGTGCTCAGGCTGCTAGCGATTCCTTGGGCTTTTTTGGCCTCCCGCCGAGCTTCCCGTTCTTGCGCGCGGCTTCCCTTTGCCTGCCGCCGGGGATGCCGTCTCCTGCCGCCCGAGCAGGTAATCCAGGAACGCCCGCGCCACCACCGACAGCTGCCGCCCGGCCGGGTGGACGGCGTACCAGTGGCGCAGGATGGGAAAGCCTTCGACGTCGAGCACGGCGAACTGGCCGGGCTGGTTGAGGGTGAGGGTGTGGCGGGACAGCGCGGAGATGCCGAGGCCGGCGAGGATGGCCTGCTTGATGGCTTCGTTGCTGCCCAGTTCCAGGCGCGGGTGGATGTGGAGGCCGTGTCCGCTGAAGGTGCGCTCGATGGCGTTGCGGGTGCCGGAGCCTTTTTCGCGCATCAGCCAGGATTCCAGCGCGATGCGTTCAAGCGGGATTTTCTTCTTGCCCGCCAGCGGGTGGTCGGGCGCGGCGAGCACGATGATGGGGTTGTCCATGATGGGGGTGGCGACGACGTCGATGTCTTCCGGCGGCTGGCCGAGGAAGTAGAGGTCGTCGAGGTTCTCCGCAATGCTGGCGAGCACCTGTTCCTTGTTGGTGACGCGCAGGGACACGTCGATGCCGGGATAGAGCTTGGCGAATTCACCCAGCAGGCGCGGCGCGAAATACGAGGCGGTGGTGATCGCCATCAGGCTGAGCTTGCCCTGCTTGAGTCCCCGCCGCTCGTCCACCGACATGGTGTAGTGGTCGAGGATGCTGAAGATTTCGCGGGTGGCCTGCGCCAGTTCCAGGCCGTCTGGGGTGAGCCGGATTTTCTTGCCGACCTGCTCGATCAGCGGCGCGCCCACCATGTCGGCCAGTTTTTTCATCTGCATGGAGACGGTGGGCTGGGTGAGATAAAGCTCTTCGGAGGCGCGGGTGAAGCTGCCCAGGCGGGCGATGGCTTCGAAGATTTCCAGCTGGCGGAAGGTGGTGTGGTGGCGCATGGCAGGGCCGCGGCTCCGGATTCAACATAGATGAAAGTCTATCCGGAAAATAGAAAATATCGACTGTTATTTATGGTTTGTCTGCTGCACCATGCATTCCATCGTGCATGACCGCTTCCGGCATGACGCGTAAACCTAACCTTTTGCTAGGAGGAATCATGGCTGTTAAGACTTATAACGCTGGCGTGAAAGAGTACCGCCAGACGTACTGGACCCCCGAATACACTCCGCTGGATACCGACCTGCTGGCCTGCTTCAAGATCACCCCGCAGCCGGGCGTGGATCGCGAGGAAGTCGCCGCTGCCGTGGCCGCCGAGTCGTCGACCGGTACCTGGACCACGGTGTGGACCGACCTCCTGACCGACCTCGACTACTACAAGGGCCGCGCCTACCGCATCGAGGACGTGCCCGGCGACGACACCTGCTTCTACGCATTCGTCGCCTACCCGATCGACCTGTTCGAAGAAGGCTCGGTCGTCAACGTGCTGACCTCGCTGGTCGGCAACGTGTTCGGCTTCAAGGCCCTGCGCGCCCTGCGTCTGGAAGACGTGCGCTTCCCGATCGCCTACGTCAAGACCTGCGGCGGCCCGCCCGCCGGCATCCAGGTGGAACGCGACCGCATGAACAAGTACGGCCGTCCGCTGCTGGGCTGCACCATCAAGCCTAAATTGGGCCTGTCCGCCAAGAACTACGGCCGCGCCGTGTACGAGTGCCTGCGCGGCGGTCTCGACTTCACCAAGGACGACGAGAACGTCAACTCGCAGCCCTTCATGCGTTGGCGCGACCGTTTCGCCTTCGTTCACGAAGCGACCCTGAAGGCCGAGCGCGAGACCGGCGAGCGCAAGGGCCACTATCTCAACGTCACGGCCCCGACCCCGGAAGAGATGTACAAGCGTGCCGAGTTCGCC
>JANJXT010000006.1 GCA_024708885.1 Thiobacillus sp. | reverse complement strand
GAGGCACAGAGAAACCCGAAAAACGGGACTTCTCCGCATTTTTTCCCACTCATCCATCGGGTGAACCGCGGCAGGAATGCAAGCGTATGTTTTTGCTCGCTGTTCTCTGTGTCTCTGTGGTTCAACTGCTTTTTCCAAGATGAATCTTTGAACGGCAGCGCACCTCGTGGCGTGCGCTGCCGCCACGATCCGCTACGCCGTCGCCATGCCGGAATGGACGGCCACCCCGCTATCCGCCGCGGGATAGCGCACGCCCAGGCCGTCCAGCGTGTCGACCCGCAGCGTCGATACCGTCAGCTTACGCACACACCTGCTGATCGTCGGGGTCCCGGCCGGCGAGGCGGATCCGCGTGCCGGGCGCGGCGCGGGTGGGGCCGGTCTTCACGGCAGCGCCCGGCCTGGCATGAGCCGCATCCAGCGCCCGAGCGCGCCGTGGATCTCATCGAGGGTGAGGTGGCGCATCAGGCTGCGGTTGACCGGCGCAAGCTGGTTCCAGGCGCAGCGCATGCCGCGCAGTTCGGGCTGCTCGGGGTCGCGCAGGCGGAATTCGGTGACGTAGTAGAGAAAGGAAGGGCTGTGATCGAAGGACAGCGCGATCGCCTGGTGCGCCCCGGCGGCGGCGATGGGATTGACGCTGCGTGTCACCCGCAGCACCTCGAAGCGGCCCGGCCGCAATGTCTGCGCATGCGGGCGCACGGTGTCGAGCTCGACGATACAGAAGGGGTCGTATTCCTGGACCGAATTGGCCGGCACCACTTCGCCGTATTGCAGGCGCACCGTGGCGGCGTCGGCAGGAATCACGAGGGGGTGGTAGAGCTGCGCGGTCCAGCCCGCCGCACCGCCATGGTCCGACAGCCCCGCACACCCGCCGAGCAATGCCAGCAACGCCGCCCCCAGCCACACCCGCATGCTTCTCTCCGCAATCCAAATGTCTGGAGGATTATCGCGCAGTCGCCGCATCCGTGACAGCCGGGCGTACACTGTCGGTTGTATCGACCCCGGAGTGCCTCATGCCCGCATCCCCCAAGCCCCTCACCGAAGCCGCCCTGCTGAAGATGCCGGACGCCGCCTACATGAATGCGGCGCAACTGACGTTCTTTCGCGCGCGCCTGCAGACGCTGCGCGAGGAAATGCTCGACAACGCGGCAGACACCGGCGCATACCTGAAGGAGAACGAGAGCGTCGCCGACCCCAGCGACCGCGCCACGGTCGAAGAGGAACACCAGCTCGAACAGCGCGTGCGCGACCGCGAACGCAAGCTGTTGAAGAAGATCGACCAGGCGCTGGCGCGCATTGACAACGGCGACTACGGCTGGTGCCTCGAGACCGGCGATCCCATCGGCCTGCCGCGCCTGCTGGCCCGCCCCACCGCGGAATACTCGATTGAGGCGCAGACGCGCCACGAGCAGAAGGAACGGCTGCGCGCCTGAGGTCCGGGGCATGGACACGGACGCTCCCCTGCCCGTCACCCTGCTCACCGGTTTTCTGGGCAGCGGCAAGACCACACTGCTCAACCAGCTGGTGCGCAAGCTGCCGCGGACCGCGATCCTCATGAACGAGTTCGGCGCGGTCGCGCTCGACCATCAACTGCTGCAGAAGATGGACGGCCCGATGGCGCTGCTGTCCGGCGGCTGCGTGTGCTGCACCATTTCCGGCAGCCTGTCGCCGACCCTGAAGAACCTGTGGATGGCACGCAAACAGGGCGGCATCCCGGCGTTCGAGCGCGCCATCATAGAGACCACCGGCATCGCCGACCCGGCACCGGTGCTCGCCAACCTGCTGCACGACCCCTGGGTGCGCGCGCGCTTCCGTCTCGACGGCGTGGTCACCACGGTCGACGCGCTGTTCGGCATGGGCCAGCTCGACACGCACTTCGAGGCGGTGAAGCAGGTCGCGGTGGCCGACCGGCTGCTCCTCACCAAGACCGACCTCGCCCCCGCGGACAGCGTGGCGGCGCTGCGCGCGCGGCTTGCCGAACTCAACCCCGGCGCCGACATCGTCAGCGTGACCCACGGCGAGGTCGACCCGGCGACGATCCGCAACCTCGGCCTGTGGAATGCCGACACACACAAGCTCGAAGCCGCGCGCTGGCTGAAGCCGCAACGCTACCGCAGCGCGAGCGCGGCGCCGCTCGGCGGCAAACCCGCCGCACACGACACGCGCATCCGCGCCTTCTCCGTCGAACTCGACGCGCCACTCGACCGCTTCGGTCTCACCGCCGCGCTCGACATGCTGCTGTCGTTTCGCGCGGAAAACCTGCTGCGTTTCAAGGCCATCGTCCACGTCGAGGGTGAACCGCTGCCCGTGGTGCTGCACGGCGTGCAGCACGTGCTGTATCCGGAAACCCGCCTCGACGCCTGGCCTGACGACGAGCGCCGCAGCCGCTTCGTGTTCATCGTGCGCGACCTCGATCCGGCCTTCGTCGAAAAGCTGCTCGGCGATTTCGCCCGTGCCGCGGCCGGCACCCACGCGCCATGAATCCTGGACAGCGTCTGCTGATCGGCCTCATCCACGGCTACCAGCTCGCGCTTTCGCCGTGGCTGGGCCGCCAGTGCCGGTTTCTGCCGACCTGCTCGGAATACGGCAAGGAAGCGATCGAGAAGCACGGCACGCTGAAAGGCGGCTGGCTCGCCGCCCGCCGCATCGGCCGCTGCCGCCCCGGCTGCACGCACGGCTACGACCCGGTGCCGCCGGTCGAGCCGCGCGACAAACATGGGTAGAATGCGGCCCATGCTGCCGCGCCGCGCCCTGTCCTGGCTCCTCGCCCTGTGCCTGTTCTTGGGGCAGGCGGCAGCGTTCGCCCACGCGCTGGAACACCTCGACCCGCACGACTCGACCCCCGACCACGCCTGCGAGCTGTGCGTGGCGCAGGCCCAGCTCGGCGGCGCCGCACCCGGCAAATCCTTCGTCCCGCAGGCCGTCGCCGTCGTCTTCGTCGTGCCGGCCGCCGGCGTGCTGCCGCCCAGCCGCCTCTTCATCCGCCACGCGCCCGCGCGCGCGCCACCCGTCTCCGCCTGAAAAACCATCCCGAATGCCCGCTGGCCGCCCGGTCGGCGGGTGCGATGCATTTTTTCGACGGAGTTCACCATGTTTCGAGCCACCCTGCTCGCGGCCGCGCTCGCGGCTGCCTTTCCCACGTACGCCCAATCCGACCTCGACGCCCTGCGCGCCGAACTCAAGGCCCTGCAAACCGCCTACGAGGCGCGCATCGCCGCGCTCGAAGCGCGCATCCAGCAGGCCGAGAGCCCGCCGCTTGCCGCACCCGTTACCGCGCCGGTTGCCGCGGCGACGCCGCAAGCCGACAGCCGCCCCGCACGCGCCGGCTTCAACCCGGACATCTCGCTCATCCTGCAGGGCCGCTACGCCCGCCTCGACGCCATCGACGAGCGCCATATCAGCGGCTTTCTGCCCGCCGGACACGCCCACGGCACGCCGCGCGGCTTTTCGCTCGACCACACCGAGCTGGTACTGACAGCCAGCATCGACCCGTATTTCAACGGTTATTTCAACCTGGCGCTGTTCGACGATGAAGTTGAGATCGAGGAAGCCTGGTTCCAGACCAGCAGCCTCGGCCAAGGCGTGACGGTGAAGGGCGGCCGCTTCCTGTCCGGCCTCGGCTACCAGAACGCGCAGCACCCGCACGCCTGGGATTTCGCCGACAACAGCCTGATGTACCGCGCGCTGTTCGGCGAATCCTACGGCAACGACGGCGTGCAGCTGAAATGGGTGGCGCCGACCGCGCTGTTCATGGAAATCGGCGCCGAGGCCGGACGCGGCGCCGACTTCCCCGGCAACGACCGCAACCGCAACGGCGCCGGCAGCGCCACGCTGTTCGGCCACCTCGGCGGCGACGTCGGCGCGTCCCACAGCTGGCGTGCCGGCCTGTCGTACCTGCACACCAAGGCGAACGACCGCGACGGCGAAATCGAAGACTTCAACGACGAACATGCCGAAACGCTGTTCAGCGGCAAGAGCAGGACCTGGGTGGCGGACCTGGTGTGGAAATGGGCGCCGGACGGCAACGCGCACGCGCGCAATTTCAAGTTCGCGGCCGAATACTTCCGCCGCACCGAGCGCGGCAGCCTGGAATGCGAGGACAACCGCGCCGACGGCGGGGCCTGCGATGGCACCACCGACGCCTACCGCTCGCGCCAGTCGGGCTACTACGCGCAGGGCATCTACCAGTTCATGCCGCGCTGGCGCACCGGCTATCGCTACGACCGCCTCGACCCGGGCACGGTCAACTTCGGCGCCAACAGCGCCTTCCTGCCGCTGAGCGATCACAAGCCGGAACGCCATTCGCTGATGCTCGACTACTCGCCGTCCGAATTCTCGCGCCTGCGCCTGCAATATTCAAAGGACCAGTCGATGGCAAGCCAGAACGAGGACCAGTGGTTCGTGCAGTACATCCACAGCCTGGGCGCGCACGGCGCCCATCGTTTTTAAGGAGCGGCCATGAAACACATCCTGATTGCCTGCCTGCTGTGGCTGCCGCTCGCCGCCCACGCGGCGCTGAACGTGTTCGCCTGCGAACCCGAATGGGGCGCACTGGTGCGCGAAATCGGCGGCGCGTCGGTCAAGGTCTACACGGCGACCACCGCGCTGCAGGATCCGCACCGGATCGAGGCGCGCCCCAGTCTCATCGCGCAGATGCGGCGCGCCGATCTGGTGGTATGCAGCGGCGCCGACCTCGAGGCCGGCTGGCTGCCGCTGCTGCTGCGCGAAGCCGGCAACGCCCGCGTGCAGCCCGGCCGCCCGGGGTATTTCGAGGCCACCCGCTTCGTGACGCTGCTGGAAAAACCGGCCACACTCGACCGCGCGCAGGGCGACGTGCACGCCGCCGGCAACCCGCACATCCACACCGACCCGCGCAATATCGCGCGGGTCGGCGCGGCGCTGGCGGCGCGCATGAGCGAGCTCGACCCGGCCGGCGCGAGCGCCTATCAGGTGCAATGGCAGGCGTTTTCCGCGCGCTGGAATGCAGCCATCGCCGGCTGGCAGGCGCGCGCCGCGCCGCTGAAGAACCTGCCGGTGGTGGTGCATCACAAATCGTTCAGCTATCTGCTGGCCTGGCTCGGCATGGTCGAGGTCGCCACGCTGGAACCCCGGCCCGGGATCGAGCCTTCGGCCGCCCACCTGGGCCGGATCGCCGCGCAGCTGCAGACCACGCCAGCCCGCGCCGTGCTGCGCGCGGCCTACCACAGCCCGCGGTCGGCTGACTGGCTGGCCCAACGCAGCGGCATCCCGGCGCTGGCGCTGCCCTATACGGTGGGCGGCAACGCACGCGCAGGCGACCTGTTCGGCCTGTTCGACGACACGCTGGACCAGTTGCTGAAAGCCGTGCCGTGATGCCCGCCCCGCTCGACCTGCTGCTGTGGCCCTTCGTCGTCGGCCTGCTGGTGCTGTCCACCCACGTCCCGCTGGGGCGACGGGTGCTGGCGCGCGGCATCATTTTTCTCGACCTGGCGGTGGCGCAGCTGGCGGTACTCGGCGTGGTCGCGGCGCACGCGTTCGATCTGGCCGCCGACGGCTGGCCCACCCAGCTGGCGGCGGCCACCGCCGCGCTGGCCGGCGCGGCCTTTCTGGCTGGATGCGAACGGCGCTGGCCGGAAATCCAGGAAGCCCTGATCGGCGCCGCCTTCGTGGTGGCCGCCAGCGTCGCGGTGCTGCTGCTGGCAGGCGATCCGCACGGCGGCGAGCACCTGGCCGAACTGCTCACCGGGCAGATCCTGTGGGCGGCACCGGAGCAGGCGGTGCGGGTCGCCGCGCTGTACGGCGCGCTGCTGGCCGTCCTGTTCTGGCGCGGCGAACGTCTCGGCGGCCTCGGTTTCTACCTGGTGTTTGCGCTGGCGATCACCGCCTCGGTGCAGCTGGTCGGGGTGTACCTGGTGTTTGCCAGCCTGATCCTGCCCGCGCTGGCGGTACGCGGCCTGCCGTCGCGCACCGCGCTGCGGGCGGGCTGGGCGCTGGGCACGCTGGGCTACGCGGCCGGTCTGGCCGCATCGGCCGGGCTTGACTGGCCGGCCGGCCCGGCGATCGTCGTCGCGCTGGCCGTCGCCGCACTGCTGGCCGGGGCCGCCCGCACGGTTGCCGGAAACCGGCGTCGGCGCTAGTATCTGCTTCCGTACCCCATCCGGCTCCGATTTCGTGGCGCTTCCGTTTTTTGGCAAAAAGAAGGACAAGGCTCCGCCGCCCAAACCCGCGGCGGCACGGTCCACGGCCGCGCCCGCCGCGCCGCCGCCTCCGACGGAAACGCTGCTGACCATGGACATGGCCGGCAGCGGCATCGTCGTCGAGGAAAGCAGCGGCGCACCGCAGTCTCCGGTCGACGAAGCCGCGATCCTCTACGCCAGCGGGCAGGCCGACACGGCCGAACAATTGCTGCGCGGCATGCTCGGCAACGGTGACCGTCGCGCCTGGCACATGCTGTTCGACCTCTTCCGCGTGCGCAACGAGGAAAAGGAATTCGAGCAGCTCGCCCTGGAGTACGCCATGCGCTTCGAGACCTCGCCGCCGGTGTGGGTGAGCCTCGCGCCCACGGCACCGGTCAAACAGCAGGCGCAAACCGAAAGTCTCGAACTCCCGGGGCTTCTGGACAAGAATGCAGCCGCCACGCTGCGCGACGGAATCGCCGCGCTGCCGAAAACGGCGGTCGTGCGCATCGACTTCTCGCGCATCGAAATGATCGACGAAGGCGGCGCGGAAGCATGCACCGAGATTCTCGCCGCCGCACGCAAGGCCAAGCGCAAATTTCAGGTCAGCGGCGTGGACCGGCTGATCGCATTGCTGCTGGACCTCACGCGCGCCACGCACAGCCGGGCGGGCCACTGGCTGCTGCTGCTCGAGCTCTATCAGACCCTCGGGCAGCAGGAGCCTTTCGAGGACCTCGCGGTCGATTACGCGGTGCGCTTCGAGGTGTCGCCGCCGTCGTGGGCCGCGGTGCAGGCCGCGGAGGTGGTGCAGGCGGCGCCCGCCGCACCCGCTGACGACGCACTCAGGCTGTCCGGCGAGATCACCCCCGCCAACGACAGCGCGCTGCAGCAGCTCGGCGGCTACGCCGCCACCCATAACGAAGTGATCGTCGACCTCTCGCTGGTCACCCGCGTCGATTACGGCAGCATCAGCCAGTTCATCAGCGTGCTCATGCAGTGCCTCGGCAGCGGCAAGAGCGTGACCCTGCGCGGCCACAACGCGCTCATCCACGAACTGTTCCGGGTCATGGGCATCGACCAGCTGGCCCAGCTCATCCCGCACCAGCCCGGATAGACCATGTCCGACGCCCTCATCGCCGAGGCCGCGCTCGCCGCCGCGGCGGCATGGGGTGCCGGCCTGCGCCTGTACGCCGTGGCCTTGGTGTTGGGATTGCTCGGGCGCTACGCGGGCTTCGATCTGCCCGACACGCTGCAGTGGCTGTCGCATCCCCTCGCGCTGGGCATCGCCGGCCTGCTCACGCTGGCCGAATTCGTCGGGGACAAGATCCCGCTCATCGACAGCGCCTCCGACACGGTGCAGACCTTCGTCCGCATCCCCGCCGGCGCGGCGCTGGCCGCGGCCTTCTTCGGCGACAGCGGCGGCGCGGCGCAAACCCTGGCGGCTCTGCTCGGCGGCGGCATCGCGGCCAGCAGCCATATCACCAAGGCCGGGTCGCGCGCCTTCATCAACACCTCGCCCGAGCCGGTGAGCAACGTCGCCGCCTCGTTCGGCGAGGACGTCCTGCTCGGCGGCGGGCTGCTGCTGGCGATCGTCCATCCGCTGGTTTTCCTCGCCGCACTCGGCGTATTTCTGCTT
Organism: Thiobacillus sp.; assembly: GCA_024708885.1. Taxonomy (GTDB): domain Bacteria; phylum Pseudomonadota; class Gammaproteobacteria; order Burkholderiales; family Thiobacillaceae; genus Thiobacillus. Next base: position 20,877 of record JANJXT010000006.1, on the reverse strand, counting down.
GCGGCCGCCTGGCTCGCGCGGCGCCTGTGGCGCTGGCTGCGCTCACCCCCGTCACCGCGCCGCGTATAATCCTGGAAACCGCAGTCTGGCTCACCCATCGGGTGAACGGCATCGAAGGCACAAACCTTGTGTTCATTGCGCTTGCGTGAGGACGACGCGCGGTCAACTGCGGTTCTCAGGATAATCTCGCCATGGAACAATATCGCGGCACCACCATCCTCTCCGTGCGCCGGGGCGCCCAGGTCGCCCTCGGCGGCGACGGCCAGGTCACGCTTGGCAACATCGTCATCAAGGCCAGCGCGCGCAAGGTGCGCCGGCTCCATCAGGACAGGGTGCTGGCCGGTTTCGCCGGCGGCACCGCCGACGCCTTCACCCTGTTCGAACGCTTCGAGGCCAAGCTCGACAAGCACGCGGGCCACCTGCTGCGCAGCGCGGTCGAACTCGCCAAGGATTGGCGCACCGACCGCATGCTGCGCCGCCTCGAAGCCATGCTGGCAGTGGCCGACAGCGAATACTCGCTCATCATCACCGGCAACGGCGACGTGCTGGAACCCGAACACGGCATCGCCGCGATCGGTTCCGGCGGCGCCTACGCCCAGGCCGCCGCGCTGGCGCTGCTGCAAAACACCGAGCTCGCCCCACTTGAAATCGTGAAGAAAAGCCTCACCATCGCAGGGGACATCTGCATTTATTCGAACCAGAATCATGTAATCGAGGAACTAGGATCTGGGAACTAGGGGCTAGGGAAGGTGCGGCCTTCGGCCGCGCCCTCTTCTAAGGAACCGCGCAGCGACCACCCCTATCCTTTAAATCCTAGCCCCTAAACTAACAATGACCCCCAAAGAAATCGTCCACGAACTCGACAAGCACATCGTCGGCCAGGCCGCCGCCAAGCGCGCGGTCGCGGTCGCCTTGCGCAACCGCTGGCGGCGCCAGCAGGTGAGTGAACCCTTACGCCAGGAAATCACGCCGAAGAATATCCTCATGATCGGCCCCACTGGTGTCGGCAAGACCGAAATCGCGCGACGCCTGGCGCGACTCGCGCATGCGCCCTTCATCAAGATCGAGGCGACCAAGTTCACCGAGGTGGGCTATGTCGGGCGCGACGTCGACACCATCATTCGCGACCTGATGGAAACCGCGGTGAAGCAGATGCGCGAGGAAGCCACCGCCAAGGTGCAATTCCGCGCCGAAGAGGCCGCCGAGGAACGCATCCTCGACGCCCTGCTGCCGCCGCCGCGCAGCACCGGCTTCGGCGAGGAGCCTGTGCGCGAGGACGGCGCGGCACGCCAGCGTTTTCGCAAGATGCTGCGCGAAGCCCAGCTCGACGACAAGGAAATCGAGATTGAACTCACCGCGGTTGCACCGAGCATGGAAATCTTCGCTCCGCCCGGCATGGAAGACCTTTCGCAGCAGCTGCAGGGCATGTTCCAGAATCTGGGCGGCGGCCGCCGCCAGCGCCGCAAGCTGAAGGTGCGCGAAGCGATGAAGCTCCTCACCGAGGAGGAAGCCGGCCGGCTCATCAACGACGAGGACACCAAGCAGAAGGCGCTGGAAGCGGTGGAGCAGAACGGTATCGTGTTTCTCGACGAGATCGACAAGATCGCCAGCCGCAGCGACACCCACGGCAGCGACGTGTCGCGCCAGGGCGTGCAGCGCGACCTGCTGCCGCTGATCGAGGGCACCACCGTGTCGACCAAGTACGGCATGGTGAAGACCGACCATATTCTCTTCATCGCCAGCGGCGCCTTCCATCTGGCCAAGCCGTCCGACCTCATTCCCGAACTGCAGGGCCGGCTGCCGATCCGCGTCGAATTGCAGGCGCTCTCCGTCGAGGATTTCGAGCGCATCCTGACCGCCACCGACGCCTGCCTGACGCGCCAGTACGAGGCCCTGCTGGCGACCGAGGGCGTGACGCTGAAATTCACCCCCGACGGCATCCGCCGCATCGCCGAAATCGCCTTCGAGGTCAACGAGCGCACCGAGAACATCGGCGCGCGGCGCCTGCATACCGTGATGGAAAAATTGCTCGAGGACATTTCCTTCGACGCCGGCAGCTTCACCGGCGAATATATCGTCGACGCCGACGCCGTCACCACCCGCCTGCAGGCGCTCGCCGCCCGCGAAGATCTCGCGCGCTATGTCCTCTGACGCGCCGTTCACCGCCCTGCCGACGCATGAAACCCGCAGCCCGTCCGTCCGCGACCTCCGCGCCAGACTCCGGCCGGGTGCGCGAGCCTGCCGCGCCCCATGAGTGACAAACGCTCCACACCATCCCCCGTGGCCGCCGCCCTGGCACGCACGCCGCTGTTCGCCGCCTTTTCGGACGAGACACTGCGCAAGCTCGCTGCGCGCTCCACGCTGCGGCAGTTCGACCGCGACGAAATCCTGTTCCGTGCCGGTGATCCGCCCGCATACCTGCACGTGCTCCTCGGCGGTTCGGTCCAGCTGAGCGCGGCGACCCCGGGAGGGCGCGAAGCCGTGGTAGAGCTGCTGCGGCCCGTCGACGTTTTCCTCATGGCCGCCGCCCTCGTCTCGCAGCCCTACCTGCTGTCTGCGCGTACCGTCGAACCCTCGCAGATCCTGCTCATCCCGCTCGATCGGCTGCTCGGCGAACTCAGGACCAACCCCGAGCTGAGCCTCGCCCTGCTCGGCTCGATGGCCACGCAATACCGTCATCTGGTCCGCGAAATCAAGAACCTGCGCCTGCGCACCGCCGCACAGCGGCTCGCCGTGTACCTTTTGCGCCTGGTGGAAAACGAAGGACATGACCAGGGCGCCCATCTGCCCCACGACAAGAAGCTGCTCGCCGACCGCCTCGGCATGACACCGGAAAGCTTTTCCCGCGCCATCGCCGAACTGCGTCAGCACGGCGTCGACGTGCGCGGCGAGGACGTGCGCATCACCGATGCGGACGAACTGCGCCAATTCTGCCGCCTCGACCAGGTGCTCGACACCCTCGAACAGGATCTGCAGGTGCTGGTGCCGTCCACCGACGGCCATTGAGCGTCGCGTCGCGCGCGCCGGGGGCAGCGATCGCAGCGTTTCCCCTCGGCTTATCCGATGCTGCGCCCCTCGCGCGCGGCCTTCAGGCGTTCGTGCTCGCGCTGGCAGTTGATGCAGCGCTTCGCCGTCGGATAGGCAAGAAGACGTTCGTACGCGATCTCCTCCCCGCAATCGATGCATTCGCCATAGGTTCCTGCCGCGATTCTCTGGCGCGCCGCAGCGATGTCGCGTACATCCTGCAGGTTCTGCCGGATGAGAGCCTCATCGGTCGCCGACAGCGTGTCGAGCAAGGCCTCGTCGGAGCTGTCGGCGGCACGCTCCCCAAGGGCAACTCGCTGCCTCTCCTCGCCCAGATCCGCGAACAACGAGCGGATCTCGCTGAATTCGCGCGTCCAGCGCTCGTCCATGAGGCTGCTCAAATAGTCGATTTTCGCCTGATCAAGTCCGGCCATGTTTACCTTTCAGGATCACTCGATGACACACACGGGTATTGCAGGCACTTCGAACAGGCCGGGTCTGTTTCCGGCCCGTCTGCATCTTGACAAGCCTATATCAAAAAAATATAAGCGCAACCAGCAGCGCCGCAACGATGTTGCCCGTCGAAAGGAGGACCCGCCCGATGTTCAAGCTACTTGTGCCGGTCGATGGCTCGAGGCCATCAGTGCGGGCGGTCAGGCACGCGATCAAGCTCGCCGCCAGCGGCCTGGATGTCAGCGTCCTGCTGCTCAACGTTCAGCCGTCACCGCTGCCACCGTCCACCGCCAAATCCAGGCGGCGCGCCGAAATGCTCCAGCAACTGGAACAGGCGGACATGGCTACGGCCCCCGCCATAGCGCTACTGGAAAAAGCGGGGGTGCCGTACAAGCGCTACGCGCGTTCCGGCGCCCCGGCCGACGGTATCCTGAAGCTCGCCCGCGATGAGAAGTGCGACGCGATCGCCATGGGAACGCGCGGCATGGGCGCCATTGCGGGTCTCGTGCTTGGATCCGTCGCCATCAAAGTCTTGCAGCTCGCCCCGGTTCCGCTGACGCTGGTGAAATAGGCAGCGATCGGCCTGACGGTCAGGGAGCGGGCGTATCGTCGATTTCGCGCGCGGCGGCTCCACAAAGCGCTAATGCAGCCATCGACATTACTTATTTGGCGACCCTGCCCTGGAAGGGGAGAATTATCCGGTTAAATTACGTTCACCTGGAGATACCCCATGGCCACCCGTGACACCCTCGCCCCCGAAGAAGCCAAATGTTCCAGCGGCGCCGATTACGCCGCGCTCGCGCTGCAGGCACTGCAGGAGCCTGCAGACGCCGCCTACGCGAAGGAACTGATGGACCGCGTCGCCGATGACTGCCAGTTCACCAGGGACCTGGCGGCCTGCGCGATCGTGTACAAGGCGCTGGGCGAGCAGGGCCGTGCCGAGGAGCTGCTGCAGACCGCCGAGGACTACTGCATGAGTGGCGAGGAGCAGATCGCGCTGGCGGAAGCCAAATTCAAGGTGCTGGGGGACAAGGCTGCGGCGATCGGTGCGTACGAGAAGGCACTGAAGGAAACCGGCAACCTCGATCCGCTGATCGAACTGGCGAAAAACGTGATGAGCGTGATCGCCGACGGGGCGTTCGCGAAGAAGGTGCTTGAAAAGGCCGAGGCGAAAATTTCGCGCGCGGTGGAGTACGGCAAGCTCGCCGCGGCTGCGGCGGAGCACGTGCTCGACAAGGACTACGCGGCGGCGATCTTCAACAAGGCGGGGGAGAAGCTTTCCAGCGTGTCCGATCTGCTGTCGCTGGCGGGTGAGGTCACCAAGACGCTGGGCGACCCGGCCAAAGCCAAAGTACTGTACGAGCGCGCGCTCGCCGGGGCAACCGACTTCACCGCCGCCAAGACGCTGGTCGAATCGGCCAAACAGGCGGGCGACGCAGCGTTCCTGCAGGCCGCGCTGAAGAAGGCGGGCGACCTGGCCGGCGCCACCGGCGAATACATCGAGCTGGCCGAAGGTCTTGCGGGCGCCGGCGACAAGCCGGGCGCGGCAGCCCTGCTGGACAAGGCCGAAGATGCAGTCGCCGGACTCGACGAAATGCAGAAGCTGGTCGCCGCGGTGGAAGCACATCTGGCCGACGACGCCGAGCGCCTGACCCGCGTGAAGGCCAAGCTGGAGAAGCGCCAGGCCAACCACGCGCGCTACCTCGAATTCCAGCAACTGGAAAAGGACGCGACCAGCGTCAAGCAGTTCCTCGCACTTGCCGACCGCGTGCAGACCGAGCTGGAAGACCCCTTCTACGCCGCCAAGCTGATCGAAGCGGCGGAGACCCTGCTCGATGGGACCAGCTACCAGTTCTCGCGCTACAAGCCCGTTCTCATCGCGGTCGACCGCAACCTCGACGATACTGCCTGGCTCGGCCGTCTGCTCGACCGCGCCGCGGAGAATGCCACCGATTTCATCGCCTTCAAGAACCTGGTCGTCACCGCGGCGCAGATGAAGCATCGCGAACTCGGCGTGTCCAAGGCGCGCGCCTACCTCGGCGCGCGCGAGTCGGCGCTGACGGCGGACGCCAACGCCAGCGCGTATGACTTTGCCAAGCTGGCGGAAGCAAGCTTCGCCGCAACCCAGGATGCCGCCGAAGCCGGGCGCCTGCTGGAGACCGCGCGCACCCGCGCCCAGGACCACTACGCGCTGACTCACCTCGGCCATCTGTACGCCGGCATGGGCAACGCCGCCAAGGCCGACGAACTGTTTGCCGCGGCCGCCGCGGCGTGCAGCACGGGTGATGCCTGCATCCAGTTCATCGACCGCCTGAAGGGCTTCGCCCTGCCGGCCGCAACGCTGAAGAAATGGTATACGGAGTGCGGCAATCACATGAGCACGCCGGGCGACAAACTGCGCTGGGCCGAAGGCATTGTCGACGCGCTGAACGACAAGCCGTGGGCGGTCGAAGCCTATGCCCGGCTCGCCGGCCAGTTCGCCGGCGACGCCCGCTTCGAACTCTCCCGCAGCTCGCGCGCGGACCTCGGTTACTACGGCCGCACGCGCCGCCATTGATCGGCTGGGGCGCACGGCGCCCTTCTCCCATCTCCCGCCAGCGGGGAGGGGGAACCTCGTCGCGCAGACAATGTCCATGGAAACAGCCCGGTTGCACGGGCTGTTTTTATTTGTAGACTGAAAGCGCCGCGATCCAGGAGTACGCCATGACCGGGAATCTGTCTGCCCTCATCGACACGGTGCAGAAAAACTGCACCATCGCCGACGCGCGCCATGCGCGCGACATGACGATGTGCACGTTTCTGCTGGAAATGCGGGAGTATTACCGCTGGGAAATGGAGATTCCCTACGGCGCACGCCTGCCGCGCGACGAACTCGGCGACTGGCTGAATGCGCGCGAAAGCCTGTGGGACACGGTCGAGGAAGCGGATTTCCTGCCTTTGCCGCTGGGCGAAGGCACGATCGACCCGTTCGAGACGGACGTGATCAACCGTGCATTGCTGCCGCACGGACTCGTCTACAGCAGCGGGTTGGGGCAATTCCGCAAGCCGCATTTCGTGCTGGCCGAACTGAAGCGCGCCGAGGTGCGCGAGGGGGTCGAGGTGCTGGTGGCGGGCTGCGAGTACGCGCGCGATCTCATTGCGCCACCGGCGACGCTGCGCGACGGCGCGATCTTTCTGCGCCTGGATGCGGTGCGGCGCCTGCTGTGGAACAAGTACGAGGAATGGCAGTGGAAGGAGCGCGACAGCGCGCTCGGCCGCGCTTTCACGCATTACGGTTTCGAGCACGATGTCGAACGCGGGCTCGACCGCATGGCGGAGGCGGAAAGCGAGGCGATGATCCTGCACGAACTCGGCGAAGCGCGTGCCGGGGCCTTGCTGGGCGACGCGTGGCGAACCATGCTGGGACAGCTTGGCGCCCGCCACGCCGAGCTTCTGGCGCGCGCGGTGCGCGACCACCTGGCCGACTGCCTGGTGACGCTGCCGACGCTGCTCGAGCGCGACGCTGCCGGCTCGCTGCACTTCTACGTGGCCAACCTCACCGGACTGCGGCGTGCGCTGTTCCCGGCGCTGATGGACGCCTACACGGCCTGGCTCGAAACCGGCCAACGCGACCGTCTGGCAGCCTTGGCCCGACAGGGGGCGGCGCACTGGCTGGAGGTCGGCCAGCGTCTGCTGGCCATCTGGCAGCAGGATCCGGCGCTGGCCGATGCGCGCCTGAAGGCGCTGGCGACCGGCGATTTCGGCGGACTCGCGCTGTAGGCAGGCCGGCAGCCGTTGGCCGCCGGCTTACCCGCCGCCGTCGTGCCGCCTCGTAGCCGCTTCCTGTTCGTCAGGCCAGCGCTTTGCCTTCGGCTTCCCCCAGATTCGCAGTCGCCCGCGACACCCTTGCCGCCCAGCCAGCTCTTCCCCTTGTCGGGCGCGTAGAGGACTTCAACCTCCAGGTGAGTGCGCCCTGCCGGGCGCACTCAGGAAACCCCCGTCCACGGCGGCGCCAGGATGGACCTCCGCGGGGTTTTCGGACAGAATTCCCCTTGCACGACACCTGAGCCGCAAGCCCGCAGGCACCGGGCGGCTTGTCTATGGAAATAGCCTTACTTCTGTTCCTCATCCTGCTCAACGGCGTGTTCGCCATGTCGGAAATCGCCGTGGTGTCCTCGCGCAAGGTCCGCCTGCAGCGCCTGTCGGACGACGGCAGTCCCGGCGCCCGTTCGGCGCTTGCGCTGCACACCGACCCCTCGACTTTTCTTTCCACCATCCAGGTAGGCATCACCTCCATCGGCATCCTCAGCGGCGCCATCGGCGAAACGGCACTGGCCGCTCCGCTGGCCGGCTGGCTGGGCCAATTCGATGTGCTCGTCCCGTATGCCGGCCCCATCGCCCTCACGCTCGTGGTGCTCGGCCTCACCTACGTCTCGGTCGTGGTCGGCGAACTGGTTCCCAAGCGGCTCGGCCTGCTGGCGCCGGAGCGCATCGCGTCCCTGATCGCGCGGCCGATGAACATGCTGTCCCACTTCACGCGGCCCCTGGTGTGGCTGCTGTCCGCCTCGTCGAGCCTGCTGCTGCGGGTACTGGGTGCGCGCGCCAAGGACGAGCCGCCGGTGACGGATGACGAAATCAACGTGCTGATGGGGCAGGGTGCGCAGGCCGGGGTATTCCATGAAAGCGAGCAGGAAATCGTCTCCAATGTGCTGCGCCTGGACGAGCAGCGCATCGGTTCGATCATGACCCACCGGACCGATATTTACGTGCTCGATCTCGACGAGCCGGACGACGAGATTCGCCGCCGCATTGCCGAGAGCCCGTACGAGCGCATCGTGGTTTGCCGCGACGGAACCGACCACATCGTGGGCATTCTGCGAACCTCCGACCTGCTCAAGCCGGTATTGGCCGGCGAGCCGCTGAATATCGAATCCGTCCTGTGGGTGCCGCTGTATGTGCCGGACAGCGTCAGCACGACCCAGTTGCTGGAAAGTTTCCGCAAGGCGCGGATGCAGTTCGCCCTGATCGTCGACGAATACGGGGAGCTCGAAGGACTGGTCACGCTGACCGATGTGCTGACTGCAATCGTCGGCGACCTGCCCTCCTACGATTCGCCTGTCGAGCAGGAGGTCGTCATGCGCGAAGACGGCTCCTGGCTGGTGGATGGCAGCACCAGCATCGAGCGCCTCAAGTCCATGCTGGATATTGAACCTGACTTTCCCGGCGAACACGACAACATCTTCAATACGCCTGGGGGATTCGTCCTGCACATGCTGGGACGCATTCCGGCCGTGGCCGACTATTTCGAATGGGAAAGCTGGCGTTTCGAGGTCGTGGACATGGACCGGAACCGGGTCGACAAGATCCTGGTCACGCGTCTCCCACCTCCGGAGACGCCTGACGCTGCCGCGCACTTCTGATCCGGCACAAAGAAGAATGCACGTTGCGGGATCGCTGGCCGGATCAATAGAAACCGCAGCTGGACGCAGCCTCTACGCAGGCGCCATCTCGCTCTGGCCGAGCTGTTCGGCGATATGGTCGAGCAGCTGCTGTTCCTGGTACGGCTTGCCGAGGTAGACGTTGACGCCGATCTCGAACGCATGGTTGCGGTGCTTGTCCGCCGTGCGCGAGGTGATCATGATGATCGGAACCGACTTCAGCTGCGCATCGCTGCGCATCACGCGTGCCAGCTCGAAGCCGTCCATGCGCGGCATTTCGACGTCGAGCAGGACGATATCGGGCACGAGATCGTGCATCCTCTCCAGCGCGTCGACGCCGTCCTTCGCGCTGTCGACGCGGAAACCCTCGCGGGTGAGCAGGCGCGTGGTGATCTTGCGCACGGTGAGCGAGTCGTCGACGACCAGCACCAGCGGCGGCTGCAGCGCGCTGCTGACTTCGACCGCCTCGGTCGGTGCGGCCTGTTCCATCGCGACGCGCGGCTGACGCGCCCAGCGCAGCACCAGCGGCACCGGATTGAGGATGAGGATGACGCGCCCGTCGCCGCGCACGGTGGCGCCCGCCACGCCGGTGATGCGCGCCATCTGCGGGCCGATGTTCTTGACCACGATTTCGCGCGTGCCCTCGATGCCGTCGACCAGCACGGCAGCGTGGCTGGCGCCACTGGCAAGCAGCACCACAGCGTTGTAGCGCTGCACCTCGTGCACCGCCTCGGTGTCGCCCAGCAGATGCGGCAGGTAGGCGAAGGGGTAGTGCATGCCGCGCCAGCTCACCGCGCCCGCGGCCATCGCCTGCTCCAGTTCGGCGGGCTTCAGTTCCAGCACCTGCTGCACCAGCGGCGCCGGCAGGGCGTAATCGTGCCTGGCCGCCTGCACCATCACCGCCTGGGTCATGGCAAGCGTGAGCGGCAGGTAGATGCTGAAGGCGGTGCCCTGGCCCGGCGCGGAACCGATATCGATACGCCCGCCGAGGGCGGAGATTTCGCTCTTCACCACGTCCATGCCGACGCCGCGGCCGGCGACCTGGGTGACGCTTTCGGCCGTGGAGAAGCCGGCGGCAAAGATCATCTGCGCGAGCAGGCTCTCGGTGACCTCGACCCCTGAGGGCAGCAGGCCGTTGGCTTCGGCCTTCTCGCGGATGCGCGCATAGTTGAGGCCGGCGCCATCATCCTTGACGGTGATGAGCATTTCGTTGCCGCTCTGCCGTGCGGACAGGACGATTTCGCCGAATTCCGCCTTGCCGGCCGCGCGGCGCACGTCGGGTGTCTCGACCCCGTGCGCGAGCGCGTTGCGCAGCAGGTGCTCGATCGGTGCGGTGACTTTTTCCAGCACCGAGCGGTCGATTTCGAGCTCGCCGCCCTGGATGTCGAGCTGGGCCCGCTTGCCGACGTCGCGTGCGGTCTGGCGCACGGTTCGATAAAGGCGTTCGGCGACCGAGTACAGCGGCACCATGCGCACACGCAGCAGATCCTGCTGCAGTTCGCGGTTGAGACGTGTCTGCTGGATCAGCGCGGCGTCGGCCTCGCCCAGGCGGGCGAGCAAAATGTGCTGCACGGTGGAAATGTCGTTGACGCTTTCGGCGAGGAAGCGGGTGACTTCCTGGAAGCGGGTGAAGCGGTCGAATTCCAGCGGGTCGAACTGCTCGGCCGCACCCTGCGCCTGGAAGGTGGCCTGCATCTGCGATTCGGCCTGGATCTCGACCTCGCGGATGTGTCCGCGCAGACGCACCAGGGCTTCGGAGAGTTCGTGCACGTGGCGCTTGAAGGCAAACACCTCGCTTTCGATGCGCGAGCGGGCGATCGCCACCTCGCCGGCCTGGTTGACCATGCGGTCGACCCAGTCGGCACGCACGCGCAGGGTCAGGGCATTGCTGTCGCGGCTGGCCGGCGGCGTCGGCGCGCGCGGCGTATCGCCCGCGGGAAGCGCCGCCACAACGGCGGCGCGCGGCCCATCCGCCTCCTCGGCCAGGACCGGTTCGACCGGCGCGGCGAGCGGCGCGTCCGGCTCGTCGGCGACCGGCGCAAGATCGCCCTGATGCAGGCGCTCCACCACGTCGACGAGGCGATCGTATTGCGACTCCAGCGTATCGAACAGATGCGCGTCGGGCGCGAGCTGTCCCTCCGCGGCGGCGATGACGCGCGTTTCCATCACGTGCGTGAGTTCGCCCAGGCGCATCGCGCCGACCATGCGCGCGCTGCCCTTGATTGTATGCAGGGTGCGCTGCAGGGCGTTGCGTGCCGCGCCATCGTCCGGCGCCGCCTTCCATTCGCGCAGTTGCACGCTGCCATCTGGAACGAGCGTTTCGGCCTCTTCGAGGAAGACCGGCAGGAGTTGCTCGTCGATTTCATCGGCGATTTCGCGGCGCTCGAATACGGGGGTCGGCGCAACAGACCGCACCTCGGGTACGAAGGCGCTCACGTCAGGAATGATGGATTCGGATGCGGCCGGCGTGTCGGCGCCCGCATCCGCTTCCACGACCTCCGTCGGCATTTCGGCCGGGGCGGCGGGTGCCGCCTCTGCGAGCAGCGTCGCGGGCTCGGCCGGCTGTTCGTCTTCCAGCTCGCCCAGCGCGACGATGAGATCGGCGGCGTGCTCCGGCAGTTCGGCGCGGCCGATGGCATCGACCATTTCCTGAACCCGCAGCACGGTATCCTGCACCAGCGCCAGATGGGCCGCAGGCAGCGGCACGTGGGCAAAACGGTTCCAGTAGCGCTCGAGCGCGAGGGACAGATCGGCCAGGGGCACGATGCCGGCAGTACCGGCGATGCCCGCCAGGGTGTGCACGGCGCGGCGCGCGTGTTCGGCGATCGTGCTGTGGCCGACGGCGGCGTGGCGCTCGGCCTCTTCCCGCAGTACCGCAAGCCGCTGCTGCGCCTCGGCCATGAAGATATCGTACAGGCCGCTCGACAGGCAGACCGTGCCGATGCAGATGTCGTCGACTGGCACGGGCGCTTCGTCAGGGGCGGGCGCAGGCGGCACCGCGACTTCGATGAGCGCACCGAACCGGGGCGCGGCCACGGCGCCGGCGTCTTCGACCGCCTCCACAACTGGCTCGGCCAGCTCAAGGCTCGCCGCAACGGGCGCTTGCGGCAGCGCCGCTTCGGCGGGCGCGGGCTCGGGGAAAGCGGCCGGCACGGCAACGGGCGCCTCGATTTCGGTGCCCGCGTGCGGCCGCGCCACCTCGATGATCGCCACATAGTCGGCGACCGGCTCGGCAGCGTGTTCGACCGGCGGCTCCGCAACCGGCGCCGGCGCAACGGGCTGCAGGCAGCTTGCCAGCGACCGCCCTTCGGCGACACACGCCACGGCGGCGAGCAGGGCCGGCACCGGCAAGGACACCGGCGTCGCGGTGCGCAGCGCGTCGACCCAGTCGTGGAAAAGCGCGCGCGCCATGCCCACCAGCTCGAGCAAGTCGGCGGAGGCCGGCAGCTTTTCCGCCAGGCGCGCGTTCATCATCTGTTCGAGCGACCACGCGACTTCGCCCAGCTCGTTCAGCCCGACCATGCGGCCGCTGCCCTTGAGCGTGTGGAAACCGCGGCGGATGGTGGTGAGAAGGTTCTGGTCTTCAGGATTTTCCCGGCTGGCCACGACGGCCTCGCCCTGGGTGGCGAGGACTTCGCCGGCTTCTTCGAGAAAGACCTCGAGCAATTCGGTTTCGACGTCTTCCGGCAGGGTGGCGAGGACGCCCGGGTCGGCCGGCGCTGCGGGAGGCGCTTCGGCAGGCACGGCCTCGACGGGCACCTCGATCGCCGCAAAGACGATCTCCTCGACCTGTGCCTCGGCAGGCGCCTCTGCGACATCTTCGAGAACGCTGGCATCCGCCGCGACAGGCGGAATATCCACGACCGGCGCGGCCTGGGGACGCGCCGGCAAGCTGGCGCCGGTCAGGACGGCAAGAAGTGCATCCTGTTCCGCGCCGGGTGCGTCGAGCTCGCGGCAGGCGTCGAGCAGGGCATGCGACTGGCGTTTGAGCTGAAGATCGTCGATCAGCTCGGCGTCGCGGTTCAGCTCGCCGAGGGTGTCAAGGAATTTTTTTTTTGCCGCCTCGCCAGGCGCTTCGTCCCAGCCGAGATAGGCGTCGCGCACCTCGGCCTTGCGTGCGGGAATGCCGGCTTCGACCGTTTCGCCGAGCGGATTCTCCGGCTCGTGCGCGCCGATGAGCCCGAATTCGGCCAGAACCGGGCGCAGCATGTTGCCCGCGTCGCCACGGCCGGCACAGTACGACTCGATGTACAGGCCCAGGCTGGAGAAGGCATCCGCCAGGCGCTGGCGCGTGGCATCGTCGGGCTCGCCCTCGCTGATGAACGGCGCAGCGCTGGCGGTGGCTGCCTGCAGCAGGTTTGCAGCGGCGGGCAATTCGAGCATGGTGAGCGCGCCCTGCGCCTGTTGCGCGAGATTCGGCAGCGCGGCAAGACCTTCACGATCGCCGGTATCGCGGAAGAAGGCGTCGAGCGCTTCCTCCATCTGTCGCAGGTTCTGTCCGACCTCCTGCGCCATGTGCAGCAGCATGTCGCGCTCGGCGTCGCGCTGGGTCGACGTTTCGATCAGGCTGGCGGGCATTTCGCTGCCCTCGACCAGTGCACGCAGGCGGGCCTGCTGATTCTCGGCACGCGCGGCGAAATCGTCGTGCAGCACGTCCTCCTTCTCGACGGCGTTCTGGATGAACAGCAGCGTCGATGCCACTTCGAGATCGAGCTGCTCGCGTCCGCCGCCGTCGCGGCCGACGGCGGCACACGCCGCGGTCGCGAGTTCCTGCAGCAGGGGCATCAGGCCGCTGTGTTCGAACGTCTGTGCCTGCGGCTGCATGCGCCCCAGCTGCGCCTGGAATGCGTCGAGCTGCGCAGCGTCGCCATCGACGTAGGCGTGCCAGTGATCACGCGCCGCCTTCAGGCCATTGTGGAGCGCGTCCAGCACCGGGCGCATGCGTGCCATCGTTTCCGGATCGAGCAGGCCGCGCCCGGGGAGATAACGGTCCAGGCCGAACGTGGCGCGCACGTCCGCGGCGCAGCCCTCGGTGGGCTTGCTCTTGGCGACGAAGAACAGGGCATCGCGCAGCAGGCGCTCGGCCACCTGCGGCGAGCCTTCGACCAGGCGCCGCATCTGCATGTCGACCCGCGCCAGCAGTTGCTTGACATGAAAATCCGCTTCGACGCCCCGGGCGATCAGGCTGTCGACGAAACCGACGCATGCCCACCAGAAGGTGTGGGCAGCCTGCGAGGGTGCGATACGCTCGATCTGCGCCAGCGCATCGCGCATCTGGCCAAGCCCACGCTCGGCGTCGGCATTGCGCAGGAAGGCCAGCAGGCCGCGCTGAAACTGCGCGCGCAGACGCTTGACGCGTGCGGACAGCTCCTCCTGCGAGAGACCGCTTGCCGCCGCATCGTTGGCGCTGACCCGGGTTCGCAGGTCGGGAAAGAACAGTTCGCCCTCGAACACCCGCTCGGCGCCCTGCAGTTCACGCAGGCGCTTGTACAGCGGGAACAGGGCGAGCTCACCGCTGCCGCGGCCGTCGGCGAGATCCTTGACCCAGCGCTGCAGGCCCTCGATGGCATTGCGCAGGGCGCGCATCAGTTCGTCGCTGGCGGGCTGGCGGTTTTCGTCGATGTCGGCAAGGCTGGTTTCGAGCGCGCCGGCGAGCGTCGCGGCGCCTTCCAGCCCGACCATGCGCAGCACGCCGCCGACCTGGTGCGCATCGTCGCGCGCCAGACGCATGGCGTTGGTGAGGTCGGCGTCGACGCTGAACGCCTGCACCCGCCCGAGGGCGGCCTGCAGCGCGGCGTCGATCTCGCCGCGCACCCAGTTCAGGGGGCCAGTGTCGTAATCAAGTAAGGCGCTCATGTGTATCGTTCCTGACGTTGAGGGCGGGGCCTGATCGCGCTGCACGCTCGCGGGGGCGGTCGATCAGGCCAGCTTGAAGCCGGAGACCGAGCTCTTCAGATCCTGCGCCAGCTGTTTCATGCCCTGAATCGATTCGGCGGTCTGCTGCGTGCCGGCGCTGGTCTGCGCGGAAATCGACTTGATGTCCTGCATGGTTTCGGCCACCTTGGCGGTCGATTCCGCCTGGCTCTGCGTGGCATTGGAAATGTCGGCAATGAGACTGGCGAGCGTCCTCGACACCGCGCCGATCTCCGCCAGCGTCTGGCCCGCGGCGTCGGAGAGCCTGGCGTTCTCGACCACGCCCTGGGTCGAGACTTCCATCGCCGCCACGGTGTCGTGGGTGTCGGACTGAATGGTCTTCACGATCGCCGCAATCTGCTTGGTTGCGTCAGCGGAGCGTTCCGCCAGCCGCTGCACTTCCTCCGCAACCACCGAGAAGCCGCGGCCGGCCTCCCCGGCGGAGGCGGCCTGGATGGCGGCGTTGAGCGCCAGCACGTTGGTCTGCTCGGTAATGTCGGAAATCAGCTCCACGATTTCGCCGATTTCCTGCGAGGATTCGCCGAGACGCTTGATTCGCTTCGAGGTCTCCTGAATCTGCTCGCGCAGGGTGTTCATGCCGGTGATGGCATTGGATACCGCCTGCTGGCCTTTCTCCGCGGCGGCCAGCGACTGTTCCGCCACGCGGGCGGATTCGGCGGCGTTGCCCGACACCTGCTGCACCGATTGCGCGAGGTTCACCACCGCCGCCGAGGTCCCCTCGATTTCGTCCGTTTGGCGACGCGCCGCCTGCTGCAGCGCCTCGGACATCTGACCGGCCTGGTTGGCGGCGCTGTCCATGTGCTGAGTGGCATTGTTGATCCCGCGCACCAGGCTGCGCAGCTCTTCCACCGTGTAGTTGATCGAGTCGGCCACCGCACCGGTGATGTCCTCGGTCACGCTGGCGTTGATGGTGAGGTTGCCTTCGGCGAGCTCACCGAGCTCGTCCATCAGGCGCAGGATCGCCTCCTGGTTGCGGGCGTTTTCTTCCTCGCTCTTGCGGGCGCGCGACTTGGTCTCGTTGATGGTGACCGAGCCCAGCATGACCAGCGAGCCGACTGCCAGCACACCGAACAGGGCAGCGAGCAGGTAACTCATGCCTCCGACCTGCCGGTAGTTTTGCGACAGCTTGTCGGTGTCCGCCATGAGTGCGTCGCTGCCGGTGAAGAGGTTGCTCGCCGCCACCTTGGATTGCAGCAGCGCCTGGGTGTTGCCGAGCACGGAACCCACCGTCTCCACCATGTCGGCCATGTTGGTGCCGAGATCCTCGAGCGTCAGCAGATTGTCCTCGTTCGTCGCCGCCGAGCCTTCCATCAGCGCCTGCACCGTATCGCGGAACGCCGTGGTGTCCTTCTCCAGTTGCAGCACGACTTCCGGGGCGATGAGTTCGGACGACAGCAGGAGGTTGGCGTTCTTCGGCAGGCGCTGGCTCAACATGACGAGATGGTTGGCGCGCGTCACGTCGCGTACGCCGGCGCCCGAATCAACGAGCTGACTCGCCAGTTGCTCGGCGACTTCCTGCAGGTCGGTACTGAGGGCGTTGATTCGCTTCACGCTTTCGCCCATCGCCACCAGGTTTTTCTGCTGCGACAGTATCAGGCCGACCTGCGGCTGGAATTTCTTCCAGTGGGCGGCGACGCTCTGCAAGGTGCCGCGCGCGGCGCCCCCGGATGCCGGAACCTCGTCGTCACCTTCGGTCAGGCCCTCGAGAGTAGTCTCGAACGCGACCTTGCCGTCGGCAAGCTTCTTGAACGCCACGGCGTTGCCCAGCACGGCCTGCTGGGCCGCCAATGGCAGGCGCTGCGACAGCACCTTGAGTTCGCCGGCGCGGGCTTCGTACCCGGCACGGTTGTCGAGCTGCACGAGACTGTAGACCGTGAAGCCCGCGGCAAGCAGCAGCGAGGCGACGAAGGCGCCACCGGTATAGAGATACTGCTTCTCGACAGGCATATGGCCGATGAGCGGCGCCTTGCCCGGCTCCTTGTCGGCCAGCTTGCGAACGGTCTGCATGATGAGGGTGGTGTGATCACTGCCAGCCGCCTTGCCCTTGCCGGTTATGCGGCCCGCCAGTCCCTTCAGCCCATTCATCGTGATTGCCATGCTCATCGCCTCAACCCCTATTCCAGTCGGCGCCCAGGCGCCCCATGCTCAAAGAAAGACCATCCGGTGGCGGGCGCGCTACGCCTCGACCATGAGAAACCCTGCATGGCCGAGCAACTGGCCAAAATCCATGTCATGCCAGTCGGCACCCGCATCGTCGGCATAGCGGCGCGCCACCCACGGCTGCCCTGAATCGCCCTCGCAGGGGCGGTACTGGCCGATGTTCTTCAGGCCCAGCGTGCCGCCCACCAGCAGGGCCGCGTTGACACCGAAATCGTGATGCGGAATCAGCAGGCGGCAGTTGGCGTGTTCGGTCGTCACCCCCTGCCCCAGAAAATCGGAAAAATCGCTGACCGCAAAGAGATTGCCGCGAATGTTCGTCATGCCGCGGAACCAGCGCCGTGCGCCAGGCACTTTCACGATGGGCGGCACCGGCAGCACTTCCTCGGTGTCGGCCAGACCGACCAGCCAGTTCATCCCGCCCACGCGGAAGCCCAGCCGTGAGCCGGTGGTATCCCGGTTGGCGGCCGCTTGCAGTTGCTGGGACAGCGCGGTCTGGAACTCGCGCAGGTTGAACTTCTTGGCCATGTACGCCCGCTCAGCCCAGCGCCTTGATCTGCGACAGCAGGTCGTCCGGCTTGATCGGCTTGACCAGATAGGCCTTGGCGCCCTGGCGCATGCCCCATACCTTGTCGGTTTCCTGGCCTTTGGTGGTGCACATGATGACCGGGATGTTCTTGGTCGACTCTTCCTTGGTGATCATGCGCGTTGCCTGGTAGCCGTTCATGCCGGGCATCACGACGTCCATGACGATGAGGTCGGGCAGGGTCTGCCTGGCCTGCGCCACGGCTTCCTCGCCGCTTTCGGCCATACTCACCAGATAGCCGTTCTTGACCAGCAGTTCCGACAGGAAGAAACGCTCGGTGGGAGAGTCGTCAACGACCAGGATGCGGCTGATTGCCATGATGATGTGCTCCTTGATTAAAAATCAGTCAGACCCGGGCAGCGGCATGCTCCCGCACCGCCGACAGCAGGGTGTCCTTGGTGAAGGGCTTGGTGAGATATTCGTCCGAGCCGACCATGCGCCCCCGCGCGCGATCGAACAGGCCGTCCTTGGATGACAGCATGATGACCGGCGTGGTCCGGTATTTGGCGTTGCGCTTGATGAGCGAACACGTCTGGTAACCGTCCAGCCGCGGCATCATGATGTCGACAAACACCACGTCCGGATCATGGTCGGTGATCTTGGACAGCGCATCGAAGCCGTCCTGGGCCAGAATGACCTGGCAACCCGCCTGATTCAGGAAGATTTCCGCGCTGCGGCGAATGGTGTTGCTGTCGTCGATCACCATCACCTTCACACCTTTCAGTGCCTCGTTTTCCACGCTATTTCTCCACCAATACCGTCGGCGAATGACACCCGCCATTCGACCCGCGTGCTTAGCATTACGGCAACTGCTTCGGCTTCTTTAGTGTGAAACATCGCGAAGCGATTCCGTGTGTCACCCGTGAGCGGGATGGGGCGGGAAACGGGCAGGGCCCGGTATCATGGTCGTGGGCGGCAACACCCCCAGGCAAAAAAGCGCGCCCCGGAGACGCGCCTTTTCTGCCGTTCGCGCGACGAATCTACTGCCAGGCTTCCGCGCTGGACGATTTCTCCACGCCCGCCACGGCCCCCATGGTGTCGAGAACGTTGTTCGGCAGGGTGGAAATGCGCATGAACTGGCCCATGCCGACGTCGGGGAACGCCAGAGCGATGCGGAAGCGGCCGTGCGGCGCGCCGATTTCCTTGTCGATCACGTAAATCTCGTACGGCAGGCCGGCGATGCTCTCCTGCATGTCGATCTTCTTGATCCACTCGCCGTCGTCGTGCATGCCGACGCCGAACACGGCGAGCTTGTACTTGGGAAGCACCACCTCATAGATCATCGAGGTCTTGCCGGCGCCCTTGGTGAGATTGCCGCGCACCATCTTCACCGCCTCGTCGAAGCTGCCGTAGTCGGCCAGCTTGTTCTTGTACGAATCGATGCGCTCCATGCCGATCATGTAGCGGTAGTTCGCGAGACTCTGCGGGTTCTCGTCGCCGCCCACGCCCTTGACCGCGCCGAGGGCACGCCCCAGCTTCGCCTGCAGCGCCTTGACCGCGCCTTCGCGCTTGTCGAATCCCTTGCGGAAATAGGCGCGATACCAGTAGTCGGGATTGCTGTAGGTCACCGTGCCGTCGGCCTTGACGCCCACGCGGATGGCGGCGCCAAGCACGGCATGACCACCCGCGCCGCCCACTTCATCGAGCATGGCGTCGTCGGTCGCCACCACCACCCCGTAACCCGCCAGCCCCTTGGGGAAATACTTGCCGACCACCTTGAAACCGCCATTCTTCAGCTTGTCTTCGACCGCGCTCGCCACCGCCTGCACATTGGCGCCCGTTGCCGGATCACCCTGGATATAAGGCGCGACCGCCCAGGCTCCGAACGACAGGGCATACAAGATCCACGCAGTCAACCATTTCACGAACATGTCCTTCTCCTCTTGATATTTAATTAGGTTTTCGGGCAGGCTGCGCCAGCCCATGCAGCGGGCGATTCCAGGGCAAAACCTTTCAACCGCGAGCGTATTATCGGCACCGGATACGCAAAACTTGAGGCGCCGCCGCATAAATTTTTCCACGCCGCCGGCGGCGTCGCTCCGCTGCCCGGCATCCCGGGCCGAACCCACGGGCGTCAGGTCCGAACAGGGGCGAATCGGCTAGAATTCCGATTCGGTTCCAGACTGCCACCCCATGCCGCCCACCACCCCCCCTGCCCCCATTCCTCCGCTGGTTTTGAGTTTCGCCGCATCCGACCCCACCGGCGGCGCGGGCATCCAGGCCGACCTCCTCACGCTCGCCAGCATGGGCTGCCACCCCTTGTCGGTCATCACCGCGCTCACGGTGCAGGACACCGCGGGCGTCGACGAAGTGCTGGCGATCGATGCCGAATGGGTCGCCGACCAGGCGCGCATGCTGCTGGAGGACGTCCCGGTCGCCGCGTTCAAGCTCGGCATGCTGGGCAGCGCCGAGACGATCTCGGTGATCGCGGAAATCCTTGCCGACTATCCCGACATCCCGGTCATCCTCGACCCGGTCCTGGCGTCCGGCCGCGGCGACGAGTTCGCCAGCGAGGACATGATCGCGGCAATGCGCGACCTGCTGATTCCGCAAACCAGCATCCTCACGCCCAACAGCCACGAGGCGCGCCGGCTCGCCCTGTTCGAATCGGACGAGGAGGAACTCGATCTTGCCGGCTGCGCGCGCCGCCTCACCGACCTGGGCTGCGAGTACGTGCTCATCACCGGCACCCACGAGAACACGCCGCGCGTGCTCAACACGCTGTACGACACCGAGGGTCTGGTGCAGACCGACGCCTGGGACCGTCTGCCGGGCAGCTACCATGGGTCCGGCTGCACGCTCGCATCGGCGATCGCCGCCGCGCTCGCCTACGGCCAGGAGGTGCCGGCGGCGGTGCGCGAGGCCCAGCAGTTCACCTATGAGACGCTCAAGGCCGCGTTCCGCCCCGGCATGGGGCAATATCTGCCGGAGCGCTTCTTCTGGGCGCAGACACCCGAGGCGGAAGGCAACGCGTGAGCACAGGGCCTGCCTTTCCCGGCGGCGTCTACGCGCTCACCCCGGAAACCGCCGACACCGCGCACCTGCTCGCGCGGGTGGAAGCGGCGCTTCTCGGCGGCGTGGCGGCGGTGCAGTACCGCGACAAGTCCGCGGACGTCGCGCGCCGCCACGAGCAGGCGAGCGAACTTGGCGCGCTGTGCCGCCGCTTCGGCGTGCCGCTCATCGTCAACGACGACCTGCGGCTCGCCGATCTCGCCGGCGCCGACGGCGTGCATCTGGGGCGCGACGACGCCAGCGTGAGAGAAGCGCGCATCATCCTCGGCCCGAAAAAGTTCGTCGGCGCCTCGT
>JANJXT010000067.1 GCA_024708885.1 Thiobacillus sp. | reverse complement strand
ATGATGGCGCTGGCCATGCTGTCGCTCGCGGCCATGCCCGCGGACGAGAACCACGCGCACGGGCACGGCAAGGCGGAATACTTCTCGAGCGCGTTCGAAGGCTTCCTCATCCTCGTCGCCGCCGTCAGCATCGCCTACGCGGCAATCGAGCGCCTGATCAATCCGCAGCCCCTGGCGGCAGTGGGCGTCGGCCTCGCGGTCTCGGTGGCCGCCTCGGTCATCAACCTGGTCACCTCGCGCATCCTCATGGACGTCGGCCGCAGATACCAGTCCATCACGCTCGAAGCCGACGCGCACCACCTGATGACCGATGTCTGGACGTCGGCGGGCGTCATCGCCGGGGTCGGACTGGTCTGGGCGACGGGCTGGCTGTGGCTCGACCCCGTCATCGCGCTCGCAGTGGCGGCGAATATCGTCTGGACCGGCTGGAAGCTGCTGCACCGCTCGGCCGCAGGACTCATGGACGTGTCGCTCCCCGTCGAGGAGATCGCCGCAATCGAGGCGGTGCTGGCCGACTACCGCCGCCTGGGTCTCGATTTCCACGCCCTGCGCACGCGGCAGGCCGGCTCGCGTGCGTTCGTCTCCTTGCACGTCCTTGTGCCGGGCGCGTGGACGGTGCAGGAAGGGCACGACTGGTCCGAGCGCATCGAAGGCGATCTGCGTCGCGCCGTGCCGTATGCGCACTTCACCACCCACGTCGAGCCGCTGGAGGATCCACGCTCGCACGCCGACCAGGACCTGGACCGCGCCGTGGGCTGAGGCACGGCGGCGCCGCGCCGGAAACGGCGACCGTCGCCTACTCGCCCCGGTAGATGAAGCTGCGGTTGAAGGGATAGTTCGGCTGCTTGCCGTCGACGCCCTTGCCCGCCAACACCTGCCAGAGTTCCATCCAGCCGTGGTCGAAGGCGTAGGCGGAGCCCGCCATGTAGATGCGCCAGATGCGGTACTTCTGTTCGCCGATCAGGCGGCGCGCCTCGTCGGCGTTGCGTTCCAGCCGCGTGACCCAGTGCCACAGCGTCCTGCCGTAGTGCGGACGCAGGTTCTCCGCGTCGAGGCATTCGAGGCCGCTGCCGGCGGCGGCGCGCAGCACCTCGGAGGCGTGCACCAGTTCGCCCCCCGGGAACACGTAATCCTCGATGAACTCGGATATGCCGCTGCCGAGCCCGCTCGCCTCCGGTTCCGACGTCGTGATGCCGTGGTTGAGCACCAGCCCACCCGGTTTCAGCAGCGCGTTGATCTTGTCGAAATAGGTGCGCAGATTGAGGCGGCCGACGTGCTCGAACATGCCGACGCTGGCGATCTTGTCGTAGCTGCCGTGCTCGGGCACGTCCCGGTAGTCCATCCTGCGCACCTCGACGCGGCCCGCGAGGCCACGCGCCGCGATCTGCTCGCCGACATACGCGTGCTGGTCGTCCGACAGGGTGATGCCGACGGCGTTGACGCCGTAGTGCTCGGCCGCGTGGAGGATCAGCCCGCCCCAGCCGCAGCCGATGTCGAGGAACAGCTCGCCGGGCTTGAGGTCGAGCTTGCGGCAGATGTGGTCGAGCTTGGCTTCCTGCGCGGCGTCGAGGCTCATTTCGGGCGACCTGAAATAGGCGCAGGAGTAGACCCGCCGGCTGTCCAGCCACAGGCCGTAGAAGTCGTTGGAGACGTCGTAGTGGTACTGGATGTTGCGGCGGTCCTTGCTGCGCGTATGGCGCCACCATTTCCAGCCTTCCGATCCGGTCTTCGGCGCGCAGTCGCCAGCGTTGCACAGGCGGTCGCCGAGCGCCAGGATGTCGCGCACGTCCCCTTCCAGGTCCAGATGGCCCTCGACGTAGGCCCGCGCCAGCGCGCCCAGGCTGGGGTCGGCCATGGCCCTGAGGCTGGCCGCCTGATGCAGCTTCACCCGCACCGCCGCAGCGTCGACCGCGCCGACCTGCTCGCCGTTCCACAGTTCGACGACGAAGGGCAGCCCGGACGACTCGACCCGCCGTCGTACCTGATGAACCAGCAATTGATCCAGCATCACGTCCTCCTCCGGGGGATGGCGGCTGGGTATGGGTATCGGGATGCCGCCGGAACGAAACCTGAATGAAGCTTAGACCAGCGGAAACGCTACGCCAGATCGGCGACCAGCGAGGCGCGGGTGTTTTCCGGCAGCGTCAGCGCCTCGACCGCATACGCGGGCAGATCGATTCCCATGCGGATGGCGGCGCCCGACTTGGCGGCCGCGATCGAGGTGGGGTCGAGCTCGAAGCGCAGGAAGTGCACCGACGAGGTCTTCTCCTCGGTCTCGCGCTCGAGATCCTCGTCGGCGATCGCGTGGACGCGCGGCTGGTCGGCGACCTGCACCCACACACGGTCCTCGATGCCCTTGAGGCGCGCGAGCGCCGCCTTGCGCGCATCGGGGTCGGAGTACTGGATCATCATGGTCGCCTTCCAGTTGGTGCCATCCGGCACCAGCGGATTGTAGGCGTCCAGCTCGTCCTGGATGCCGGCCTCCTCGAAGGTGCGCTCGGCGCGCAGCATCTCCTGGATCTGGTAGCGCATCGTCTTCTCGTCCTCGAAGATGAGGGTGACGTGGTCGCCCAGTTCGACCATGCGATTCTTCTTGTGCGCCATGATTTCGGCGCGCATCTGCGGACGCACCTTGGCGTAGCCCTCCAGCGTCAGCAGGCTGTCACGGGTGATCTGCGGCATGTCGTCTTCTCCTTGCTAGCGTTTACTCGAGGCCATAGGCGATGCGCAGCAGCGTGATCGGATGCTGCTTCTGCGCGGTGGCGGCTTCGCCCATGCCCTGCAGGATATGGCGCGCGGCGATCGCGCAGTCGGAACTCACATAGTCCGGCGCAGGCTCCGCCATCTGGCGGAACACCGGCTTGCCGATCTTCATCGACTTGTCGAAGTACTCGGTCTTCACGCCCCAGGTGCCGTCGTGTCCCGAGCAGCGCTCGACCATGTTCACCGTCGCGCCCGCCAACTGCAGCGCGTCGCGCGTCTTGTTGCCGATGTTCTGCACGCGCTGGTGGCACGGCACGTGGTACGACACCTTGCCGAGCGGCGACTTGAAGTCGGTCTTCAACAAGCCGTCTGCGTTGCGCGCCATCAGGTATTCGAAGGGATCCCACATGGCTTCCTTCACCGCCTGGACGTCGGCGTCGTGCGGGAACATCAGTGGCAGTTCCTGCTTGTACATCAGCGTGCACGAGGGCACCGGCGTGAGAATCGCGTAGCCTTCGCGCGCGAGCTTCGCCAGATGCGGGATGTTGGTCTCCTTGAGCCGTTCGACCGCTTCGAGGTCGCCCAGTTCGAGCTTGGGCATGCCGCAGCACGCCTCCTTCTCGACCAGCACCTGCGGGATCTCGTTGTGCGCGAGGAGCTTCAAGAGGTCGTGGCCGATGCCGGGCTCGTTGTAGTTGACGTAGCAGGTCGAGTAGATCGCCACCTTGCCGGGCGTCTTCTCGCCGTCCTTCACCGGGAAGTCGTTGCGCGGTTTGGCGGTCGCGCGGAATTTCGCGCTGTCGTACTCGGGCAGCTTGCGATCCGGATGGATCTTGAGCACGCCGTCGACCATCTTGCGGATGGGCTTGCTCTTCAGGCTGGCGTTGACCACCTGCACGACCACCGGAATCGACGCAAGCTTGCCCATCGCGTCGGTGCTCGAGAGCAGCTTGTCGCGGAAGTTCGTTCCGCCCTTCCTGAACTTGACCGCCTTGGCGCGCAGCATCGTGTGCGGGAAATCCAGGTTCCAGGGATGCGGCGGCACGTAGGGACACTTGGTCATGTAGCAGAGGTCGCACAGGTAGCACTCGTCGACCACCTTCCAGTAGTCGGACTTGGCGACGCCGTCGACTTCCATGGTCGACGATTCGTCGACCAGGTCGAACAGGGTGGGAAACGCGGTGCACAGCGACACGCAGCGGCGGCAGCCGTGACAGATGTCGAAGATGCGCTCGAGCTCGTGGTTGAGCTTGTCTTCGCCGTAGAAATCCGGGTTTTTCCAGTCGAGTGGATGACGGGTCGGGGCTTCGAGGCTGCCTTCACGGGTGCTCATGGGGATCCTTGTCGTCCTTCGCGGATGAGCTTTTGAGAAGAGGCGGACCCAGATCCGCCCCTTCTCCGCCCATCTTACTGGCCCAGGCTGTCCAGGGTTTTCTGGAACTTGTTGGCGTGCGAGCGTTCGGCCTTGGCCAGCGTCTCGAACCAGTCGGCGATTTCGTCGAAGCCTTCGGTGCGCGCGTCCTTGGCCATGCCCGGGTACATGTCGGTGTACTCGTGGGTCTCGCCCGCAATCGCGGTCTTCAGGTTCTCGGCGGTGGGGCCGAACGGCATGCCGGTGGCCGGGTCGCCGCACTTTTCCAGGTACTCCAGATGGCCGTGGGCGTGACCGGTCTCGCCTTCCGCGGTGGAGCGGAACACGGCAGCGACGTCGTTGTAGCCTTCCACGTCCGCCTTGGCTGCGAAGTAGAGGTAACGGCGGTTGGCCTGGGATTCGCCGGCGAAGGCGTCTTTCAGATGCTGTTCGGTTTTCGAGCCTTTGAGTTGCATAACCTGATCTCCTTGTTGAAGTGAGGATTGCCCTGCGGCAGACTTTCTGCCCTCCTGACGTGTGAACTGCCGTTTGTTTATAGCACTTCGCCCCATCAGGGCCATGGATAATTAGATTTAGTCTAATATCTAATTTAAGAATAAACCTAGTATGATTATGTTGTCAACCGCAAACTGCTTTCCGGAGCATCCGACATGCCCCTGCCACCCGACGACACTTCCTGTCGTCAACGCCTGAACCCCGAACAATATCGCGTCCTGCGCGAACATGCTACCGAGGCCGCCTTCACCGGACGGTACTGGAACCACCACGCCGATGGCACCTACCGCTGTGCGGGCTGCGGAGCACCCCTTTTCGACTCCACTACGAAATTCGATTCCGGCACCGGTTGGCCGAGTTTCACCCGTCCGGTCGACGGCGCAGCCGTGAAGGAAACGACCGACACGAGCCACGGCATGGTGCGCACCGAAGTGACCTGCAAACAGTGCGGCTCGCACCTGGGCCACGTCTTCCCCGATGGCCCCGCTCCCACCGGCCAGCGCTACTGCATCAATTCGGCCGCGCTGGATTTCGCAGAACGGAAGGCTTGAACGTGCAGCGTTTCGATGCCGAAATCGTGGCGATCACCCCAGCGACACCCACCATCCACACACTGCGACTGTCGATTTCCGATCCGGCGTTCCGTTTCCTGCCGGGACAATGGGTCGACTTCAGCGTCGAGATTGATGGCACATCCTGCACGGCAGGCTACTCCATCACCAATTCGCCGCTCGACCGCGGCGGTATCGAACTGGCCATCCGCACCAGCGCGCGGCATCCGGTGGCGCGCTGGATTCACGGCGCGGCATGCGTGGGCGACCGCGTGCAGGTGAGCCAGGGCCAGGGACCCTTCGTGTATCTGCCGGAAATGAGCGAGAACGTCGTACTGATCGGCGGTGGCGTCGGCGTCACGCCGCTGATCTCGATTTTCCGCCACGTGCGCGACGCCGGCTTGCCGACGCGCGCGCGCCTGCTCTACAGCGTCTCCACCCCGGAGGAAATTCTCTTTCGTGACGAACTCAGGGCCGCGGCAGACACGCACGCCAACCTTTCCGTGGACTTCACTGTTTCGCAGCCCGCGGCCGGCTGGACCGGCCTTGCCGGCCGCATCGACGCATCCAAGCTCGGCCGGATCGACGCGCCGCCGGACACACTCTACTACCTGTGCGGCCCCAAAGGCATGGTCGAAGACATGAGCGGCCTGCTGCACGAGGAGATGGGCGTGCCGATGAGCCGCATCATTTTCGAAAAGTGGTGGTAGCCGGAACGATCCAACCATTCACGCGCGCTGCCTGGCGCGTTATGTTGTCCCCTCGCCCCTGAATGGAGACCGACCCATGCGCAGCATTGTCCTTGTTGCCGCCCTCCTCGCCTGCGCCCCCGTCCTCGCCGGACCCAGCGATGTCGTCCGCTCCTATCCGGCACAGCGCGTCGCACCGAACGTGCATGTGATCCACGGACCGCAAGGCGTGCCCTCGGTCGAAAACCAGAGCTTCATGAACAACCCCGCCTGGGTCGTCACCCGGGACGGTGTCGTGGTCATCGACCCCGGCTCCAGCGTGCAGGTCGGCCGCATGGTCGTCGCGCAACTGAAGAAAACGACGAACAAACCGGTCACCCACGTCTTCAACACCCACGTCCACGGCGACCACTGGCTGGGCAACCAGGCGGTCCTCGAAGCCTGGCCGCGCGCGAAGATCATCGGCCACCCGGACATGATCCGCAAGGCGCATGACGGTGCCGCAGCCTTCTGGGTACGGCTCATATCCCAAATGACCCAGGGCTACACCGACGGCACGCGCGCCGAGATTCCCACCATCGAGGCGGCCGACGGCCAGAACTTCAGGATCGGCGGCAAGACTTTCCGCATCCACGGGTCGACCGACGGGCACAGCAAGACCGACCTCATGATCGAAATGGTCGAGGACCGCATCGTCTTCACCGGCGACAACGTCCTCAACCGCCAGGTCATGAACCTGCGCGACGGCACGTTCAAGGGTGTGATGCGCGAGACCGGCCGCGCCCTCGCGCTCGACGCCAGGATCTACGTGCCGGGCCACGGCAAGACCGGCGACCGCACACTGGTCGAGGAACAGAAGGCCTGGTTCGACACCCTCATGGCGGAGGTGCGGCGCCTGTACGAAGCCGGCATGAGCGACTTCGAGATGAAGCCCGCCGTCGCCGAAAAGCTGAAGGCCTTCAGCCACTGGGCCGAATGGGAGACCAACCTCGGCCCGCAGATCAGTTTGGCGGTGCTGGAGATCGAGCAGGAATGATCGACTTGCCCCGGACCGTCCACCCGGGGACAGCACGTCCACTTACTGGCCGAACTCAGCCTTCTCCTGGTCCGAACGCCCACTTCGCGCCGCAAGCGGCGCTCCTGCCGGAGCGCACGGACGCCTGAAGGACAATCCCAAAATCAGTCGTGCAGACGCGGGACGCTGACCGCCCGCCCCGGCTGCCACTCGCCGTCCAGACTGACCCATTCGACGCGCTCGCCGAGCATGCGCACGATGCCGGGGCGACGGTTGTCGCCGGTATCGGAAAATTCGAACTGGAAATCGCGCTGGAACTGCAACTGCCCGTCGGCGTTGCGCGCGAGGCGCAGGCGGCGCAGCGCCACGCTCTCGTCGAGAAACTGCACGCCGGCGCCGGCGCACGCACGGCGGCCGACGGCGACAGCCTGCTCGCGCGCGTTGAGGCCTGCGTACCAGTACCACGCAGCCGCGCCGAACAGCGCCAGCAGCAGGATTTCCCAGCTCACTGTCCGGGCGTGTCGGATTTGACCGGACTGCGGAACAAGGCCGCCACCTGTTTTTTCTTCGGCAGCGGCCGCGCCGGCACGGGCGTGCTGTCGACACGCACGGACTCACGCGGTTCATAGGGCGCGTCGAACAGGGCGTCGCGCGGCGCGGCCGGGTGCGCGCGTGCCGGGCCGCGCGCAGGACGTTCGGCACGCCCGTTGCGCTCGCGATGCCGCGGCGGGCGCGACTCGTAAGCCGGCACGTCGGCGGCACCGGGCTCGAAGCCGGGGACGATGACCACATCGATACTGCTTCCGATCAGTTTCTCGATGTCCTTGAGATAGCGCGTCTCGGACTCGCTCACCAGCGAGATCGCTTCGCCGCTCGCGCCGGCGCGGCCGGTGCGGCCGATGCGGTGGACGTAGTCCTCCGCGTTGTGCGGCAGATCGTAGTTGACGACGAAGGGCAGCGCCTCGATGTCGATACCGCGCGCGGCGACGTCGGTGGCAACGAGCACGCGGATGCTGCCGGCCTTGAAGGCGTCGAGCGCCTTGATGCGCTCCTGCTGGGTCTTGTCGCCGTGGATGGCGTCGGCGTGGATGCCGACCTTGTTGAGCTCGTTCGACAGGCGGTTGCAGCCGAGCTTGGTTCCGGTGAACACGAGGGCCTGGTTCAGATCGCGGCTCTTGATGAGATGCGCGAGCAGTTGCCGCTTGCGTTCCTGCGGCACGGGGTGCACGACCTGGGTCACGGTGACGGCGGTTTCGTTGCGCGCCACCTCGATGAAGGTGGGGCTGTTGAGGATGCTGTCGGCGAGCTTGCGGATTTCCTCCGGGAAGGTGGCGGAGAACATCATGTTCACCCGCTGCGCCGGGAGCAAGGCGACGATGCGCTTGAGATCGGGCATGAAGCCCATGTCGAGCATGCGGTCGGCCTCGTCGAGCACCAGGGTGTTGACCTGGTTCAGCAGCAGCGTCTTGTTCTGCACGTGGTCGAGCAGGCGCCCGGGGGTCGCCACCAGGATCTCGACGCCGGTCTTGAGGATGGGAATCTGCGTGTTGATGTTGACCCCCCCGTACACCACCAGCGAGCGCAGCGGCACGTGCCGGGTGTAGGCCTGGATGCTCTCCTCGACCTGGATCGCGAGTTCGCGCGTGGGCGTGAGGATGAGCGCCCGGATCGGGTGCTTGGCCGGCGAGGTGCTGGTGTTGGCGAAGGGCAGCAGGCGCTGGATCAACGGCAGCGCGAACGCGGCGGTCTTGCCGGTGCCGGTCTGTGCCGCACCGAGGATGTCGCCGCCGTGCAGCGCGAGCGGAATCACCTGCGCCTGGATCGGCGTGGGAGTGGCGTAGCCCATCTCGTCGAGGGCCCGCAGGATGTCGGGGGCGAGCCCCAGTTCAGCAAATGTCGTCAAGGTGCATCCAGTCAGATTCCGATCCAGTCAAAGCCTGCGTTCTGGCAGGCCACGCGTACCTCCCCCGTGTCGCAGCCGAGCGCCCCGGCGAGCGCCTGCCGTGCCAGCTCGGGTGTGTTGTTCTTCAGCGAGACGTGCGCCGCCATCACGCATTGCAGCCGCGCATGCCGAAGCTTTGCCAGCAGGGCCGCCGACTGGCCGTTTTCCAGATGGCCGAAACGCCCGCCGACGCGACGCTTGAGGCTCGCCGGATACGGCCCGTTCTGCAGCATCGCGGCATCGTGGTTGCACTCGAGCACCAGTGCGTCCACGCCGGCGAGCGTCGCCTCGATGTGCGGCGTGCTGCAGCCGGCGTCGGTGAGCACGCCGAGCCGCCGATTGCCGTCGCCGAACACGTACTGTACCGGCTCGCGCGCGTCATGCGGCACCGGATAGGGCGTGAGTTCCAGTCCGTCGACGGCGAACGCCGTGTGGCTGTCGATCACCCGCACCGCAACGCCTTCGAGGTCCTGCGCCATCGCCAGCGTGCCCGCGGTGAGCCACACCGGCAGGCGGTACCTGCGCGCCAAGCGCCCCACGCCACCGATGTGGTCGGCGTGCTCGTGGGTGACCACGATGCCGGCAAGCGCATCCGGCGCCAGTCCCAGACGCGCCAGCCGCGCCACGCTGTCGCTTACGCCGAAGCCGCAGTCCATCAGCACCCGCGTTGCGCCGGCTGCCACCACCAGAGCGTTGCCGGCGCTGCCGCTGCCGAGGGAGGCGAACTGCACGCGCGCGCCCCTGCTTACTTCAGTTCCTTGTGCAGCAGGCCGAGAATGCGGGTCTGCGTGCTGGCGTCCGCACCCTCGACGTTGACACGGCTCTTCTCGCCCGCGTCGCCGACAACGATGCGCACCTGCGGCGACGCCTGCGGTTTCTTGCTGCGCCAGAACGCGAGCCTGGCCAGCATGCCTTCGTCGCGCTTGCTGGCGTTGTCCGCGTCGGGGTCGATGTAACGCACGAAATACGTGCCCTTGGTGCGGTCGCGGTCTTCGACCGCGAATCCGACGCGGTCGAGTGCGAGGCCGACGCGGCGCCACGCGCGGTCGAAGGGTTCGTCGACCTCCAGCGATGCGCTGCCGCCGTCGCGCACGATGCGCGCCTGCTCCGGCGCCTGCTGCTGCGCCAGCAGGGTCTGCGCGCGGCCTTCCTCGACACCGAAGCGCAGCATCAGCCGGCGCAGCATCTCCGCCTCCAGTTCGGGGTCGGCCGCACGCGGCTGCCAAACGGTCTTGTCCTTGGCTTCGGTGGCGTAGACCTCCACCATGCCGCGGTGGCTGAGGTAGATTTCGGTGCCGCCCTGCCCTGCCTCGATGCGCGTGCGGTATTTATCGCGCTCGGCGGTGGAATACAGGCCTTCGAGCACCTTGCCGAGCGTGCGACGGATCACGTCCTGCGGAATCTTGGCGCGATTTTCCGCCCAGTCGGTTTCCATCACGCCGGTCTCGGGCGATTCCAGGTTGATGATGAAACCCGTCTCCTGCCAGAAATCCTTGATCACGGGCCACACCTCTTGCGGCGTGGCCTGCACCACCAGCCAGCGCTGCGTGCCGGCACGCTCGATGCGCGCCTTGTCCTGCGCCGGCAGCAGCGTCTGCGCACTGCTCGGGGCGGTCTTGCGTTCCTGGCTGTAGGTCGAGAGGGTCGCGGCGCCGCTGCCCTGGGCATCGGGAATGGCGTAGCGGTTGTCAGCGGCCGGCGCCACCAGATCGGGCGGCACTTCGAGCGTCGGCAGCTTGCCGGCCGACTTGTAGTCGATCTTCTTGGATTCGATCACACCGCAACCGGTGGCGGTCATGGCGATCAACAGCAGCAGGGGCAAAACACGCATGAGAGGTCCTGTAGCGTCAGCGGCAGCTAGAGCAGCGCAGCTGGATTAGATGAGTCGGGCGTGGCGCATGGCCTCGCGCAGGATGTCGTGGTGGACCGCCGACAACGGCGTCAACGGCAGGCGCAGGCCGCGACCGATGAGGCCGAGTTCGGCGCACGCCCACTTGACCGGAATCGGGTTGGCCTCGACGAACAGCTTGCTGTGCAGGGGCAGCAGCAGGTTGTTCAGTTCGCGCGCACGCACGAGATCGCCGGCGAACGCCGCCTCGCACATCTGGTGCATGAGCCGCGGCGCGACGTTGGCCGTCACCGAGATCACGCCATGTCCGCCCAGCAGCGCGAACGGCAGCGCCGATGCGTCGTCGCCGCTGTACAGGGCCAGGTGCGCCGGCGCGCGGCGGATCAGGTCGCTCCCGCGCTCCATGTTGCCGGTGGCGTCCTTGATCCCCGCCACGCCCGGCACGTCGGCCAGGCGCAGCACGGTGTCGTTGGACAGATCGGCGACGGTGCGGCCGGGAACGTTGTAGAGGATGAGCGGCAGGTCGACCGCCTCGGCGATCCGGCGGTAGTGCTGGTAGAGGCCTTCCTGCGTCGGCTTGTTGTAGTAGGGCACGACCGACAGAGCGGCCTGCGCGCCGGCGGTCTTGGCGCATTCGGTGAGCTCGATCGCCTCGCTGGTGGAGTTGGCGCCGGTGCCGGCGATCACCGGCACGCGCCCGGCGGCCTGGTCGACCACGGTGCGGATGAGGAGGCAGTGTTCGTCGTAGTCGACGGTCGGCGATTCGCCGGTGGTGCCGACGACGACGATGCCATCGGTGCCTTCGGCAATGTGCCAGTCGACGAGGCGGCGCAGCGCGTTGAGATCGAGGGTGCCGTCATCCGTCATGGGGGTGACGATCGCGACCAGGCTGCCCCGGGGAGTGTTCATGTCTGCCATGCTGAGTCCGCAATGCGCCGCCGGGCGGCGCCGCTACAATGAAATCCCATTATTCTAATGCATCTTGGCGCGCACCGCTTTGCCGCCTAACCCTGCGGTGCGCGCGGATTGTGCCAGCGGCCGCCGGCCAGCAGGAGATCGCCCTCGCTCGGCCCCCAGGTACCCGACTCGTACAGACAGACGGGATCGTGATGCGACAGCACCGGCTCGACCACGCGCCAGGCCGCCTCGACCGCGTCCTGGCGCGCGAACAGCATGGCTTCGCCGTCCATGGCATCGCCGAGCAGCCGCTCGTAGGCGCTCATCTCGTCCGGATGGCTGTTGCACACGTACAGTTCAACCGGCCGGCCCACCATGCGGTCGCCGGCATTCTTGGTGCGCGCGCCCAGTGCGATCGACACTGTGGGCGACAGGCGCATGCGCAGATAGTTCGGCGCCAGCGGGCCGGTCTCGGACAGGGCAAACACACGCTGCGGCGGCAACTGGAATTCGGCGCGGATTTCGGTGGTGGTGAGCGGCAGATGCTTGCCGGTGCGCACGATGAAGGGCACGCCCGCCCAGCGCCAGGTGTCGACGAAGAAACGCACCGCGGCGAAGGTCTCCGTGTCGGAACCATGTGCGACGCCGTCCTCGTTGCGATAACCCTCGTACTGGCCGCGGACCACGTCGCCCGGCGCCAGCGGGCGGATCGCTTTCAGCAGCTTGGCCTGCTCGTCGCGCACCGCCTCCGCGCTGGTCCCCAGCGGCGGCTCCATCGCCAGCAGCGCAAGAATCTGCAGCAGATGGTTCTGCAGCACGTCGCGGATCGCGCCGACCGAGTCATAGAAGCGCCCGCGTCCCGCCACACCGAAGTTTTCCGCCATGGTGATCTGGATCTGGCGGATGTGGTTGCGGTTCCAGATCGGTTCGAGGAATGAATTGGCGAAGCGGAAATACAGGATGTTCTGCACCGCTTCCTTGCCCAGGTAATGGTCGATGCGGAAGATGTCCGATTCCGGCAGCGCCTCGTGCAGCGTGGCGTTGAGCGACTTCGCCGAATCGAGGTCGCGGCCGAAGGGCTTTTCGACCACCACGCGCGCGCCCGCCGTGCAGCCCGCCTCGGCCAGCCCCCGCACCACCACGGGAAACATGGCGGGCGGAATCGCGAAATAGTGCAGCGGGTGCCGGCGGTGTTCCAGCGCCCGCCGCAGCGCGGCGAAGGTTTCAGGGTCCTCGTAGTCGCCGTTGATGTAGGTCATCAGGCTGGCGAGATTGCGGAATACCGCGTCGTCCGCTCCGCCGCCGAATGCCTCGATGCCTTCGCGGGCGTGCTGGCGCAGGCGTTCGAGGTCCCAGCCGGGCGTGTGCGCCACGCAGACCACCGGCGGCAGCGTGCGTCCGTGCCGCAGCATGTCGTGCAGTGCGGGGAAGATCTTGCGCCGCGCCAGATCGCCCGTGGCGCCGAGCAGAACGATGGCATCGGAAACCGGCTTGTCTGACATCGTGCTTCACTCCTCGAAAGATTGCATTGTGAATTCCATCGCTGTTCCACACCTGCGTCACCGCGGTACCAGCACCCCCAGCCAGCCGCCCAGCGCCTCGACGCCGAGCGCGACCGCGTGCGCCACCAGCGGCACCGCCCACATCCATGCCGCCAGCGTGCCCAGCGCGGCAATGCCGAGGCCTGCGGAGAACATGTCGACGCCGGGGCTGCCGCGGGCAAACAGGCCGAAGGCGAGCTGGATCAGGAGCGCCAGCGCCAGCAGCGGCAGCGCGAGCTGGACCCCGGCGGCAATGAGCCAACCGCCCGCTTCCGCGAGCGTACGCAGATCTGTTGTGGCGGGCAGCACGGCGGCGGGCATCGCTGTGAAGCTGTCGCGCAGGGCATCGACCACCAGCAGGTGGCCGCTGGCGGCAAGAAAGGCCATCGCCGCAAGCCAGCCGGCGAGCGCGCGCCAGGCGGCGTCCAGGGGCTCCGCCTGCGCCGCGGTCAGCGTGGTGAGGCCACCCGTGGCCGTGTGCCCGAACCAGACAAGTGCAGCGCTGACGGCGGCAAATACCAGTCGCACACAGAGTGCCAGCGCAGCGCCCCACAGCGCTTCCATGCCCAGCGCCAGCACGCCCTGGACGCTGAACGGCACCGGCGCGCTGGCGCTCACCCCGGGCGCCAGCGCCGCCGCGAGCGCGGCCGCGAGGCCGAGGCGCAGCGCGCGTGGCAGGCGCCCGGCCATGGGATCGAACCATGCCCAGCCGGCAAGCCGGGCGAACACCAATGCCCAGACGGCCAGATGGGCTTCGGCGAGCGGAATCACTCCAGCAGGGCCGGGAAATCGGTCAACAGCATGCGCGCGAAATCGGCGAGCTGCCCGCCCATCCACGCGCCCAGGAGCGCCAGCACGAGCGTGACGACGATGAGCTTGGGCACGAACGACAAGGTCGGTTCGAGGATCTGCGTGGCGGCCTGGAACAGGCTGACGGCGAAGGCCACTGCAAGCCCGGCGGCCAGCGGCGGCACCGCGATGAGCAGCACGAGCCAGAGCGCGTCGCGGGCGAGCGCTTCCATCAGAAGCTGCCTATCAGCGAGCCCACCAGCAGATGCCAGCCATCGACGCTGACGAACAGCAGCAGCTTCAGCGGCAGGGAAACGAGCTGGGGCGGCAGCATGATCATGCCGAGCGCGGTGAGCACGGCGGCGACCACGAGGTCGATGATGAGGAAAGGCAGCACCACCATGAAACCGATCTGGAACGCGGTCTTGAGTTCGCTGGTGAGAAAGGCCGGCGCCAGCGCGGCCAGCGGCACGGTCTCGGCGCGCTTCGGGTCGACGGTCCTGTCGTCGGCGGTGAAGAGCGCCAGATCCTCCGCGCGCGTCTGCCGCAACATGAAGACCTTCAGCGGTTCGGCCGCCTTCGCCGCGGCATCGTTGAAATTCAGCGCGCCCGAAAGAAACGGCTGGTAGGCCACCGCGTCGATGGTCTTCAGGGCCGGCGACATGACGAAAATCGTCAGCAGTACCGCCAGTCCGCTCAATACCAGATTCGGCGGTGCGGTGTGGCTGCCAAGCCCCTGGCGCAGCAGGAACAGCACCACGGCGATGCGGGCGAACGCGCTGAACGCCAGCAGCAGCGCCGGCAGGAAGGGGAACAGCAGCAGCCAGGGCAGGCTCGCCCCCGGCACGCCGATGACCTGCCCACCCGCGCCGGGCGTGACGCTCAACAACGGCACGCTCGATTCGGCGGCAAAGACCGCGCCGCTCGCGAGCAGCACGCACGGCAGGACCAGGATTCTCATGCGCGCGGCTCCGTCGGTGGCGCCCCGGACAGGACGTGCAACAGGCGCACGTTGCCGCTGCCGACCCCCAGCACGAGTCGCGTGTCCTCGATCTCGACCACGACGACGCGCTCGCGCGGGCCCACTGCGGTCGAGCCCACGACCCTGATCGCGCCCTGCGCGCCGAGCCCGGGCAAATGGCGACGCGCGAACCAGGCGACGGCGACAAAACCGCCGAGAATGAGAACGAGGCTGACAAGCACGGTGATGAAGCTGGAAGCTGTCATGCGCCAGACCCCGAAATGATTCGTCGCGCCCAGTGGGTGATCGCGCGCGTCTCGCGCGGCAGTTCCAGGCCGAGGGTCGCCGTCACGCCGTCCGCGGTGACGCGCCACGCAAAAGCCGCTGGCACGTGCACCGCACGCGGCGGATCGAACCAGCGTTCCGCCAGCATGGCGTCCAGCGTGGCTTGCAAGCCGGCGGATACGAACGGGGCGCGCCCGCCGGTGAAGCGGCCGCCCAGCCGCCGTGCCAGCCACAGTGCGGCGAGCGCATCATCGATCCGCCAGACGGGGACGGCCGGCGCGGCGACAGGCGCCGGGGCGGCCACCGGATCGAGCCGCACGGCGCAGCGCAGGCGGGCGCGCAGGGTGTCCGCGAGCGTCCGCTCCAGGCGCGCCGCCGTGCCCTCGCCGCCTTGCAGCGGCGCTGCCAGCCAGGCGCGTTCCTCCTGGGTGAGGTCGAGCAGCTTCATGATCCGCGCCGCCCGCTTTCGCGGCGGTGCCGCAGTTCGGCCAGTTCGTCGTGCTGGCGCTGCTCGATGCGGCGCTGTTGCACCGCGAGGTGCGCCCGATGGCGCTGTTCGAGCAATTGCAGCGCCTTGAGCCGCTGCGCCGCCTGCATCCATTCCGCAAGGCGCGCCTGCCATGCGTGCCACGCGGCGTCGACGGCGGCCTGCGCGGCGGCGCGCTCGTCCGCCTGGACACGCTGCAGGCGCTGCGCGGCCTGCAGTTGCACCGCCGACACACCGCTACGCAGGCGTCCGCCGAGTTGTGCGATGTGCGCGTCGCGCAGGCTGTTGAGTTGCACCAGACGGCCGCGCGCGCGCAGCCAGACGCCGTGACTGTGCTTGACCGTGCGCGACAGCGCTTCGGCGCGCTGTTCCGCGAGCGCGAGCACGCGCGCCAGGGCGAACGGCGTCACGCGAGCACCTCGTCGAGACCGGCCTGCGCGGCGTCGAACGTGGCGCGTTCGCGCATGCCCTGCATGAGATAGCCCTGCATGCGCGGATACAGGCGCACGCCCTCGTCGAGCACGAGGTCGGCCCCCGGAACGTAGGCGCCGACCGCCATCAGGTCGCGGCTGCGCATGTAGCGCGAATACAGGTACTTGAAGCGGCGCGTGCGCTCCAGTGCCTCCTCCGCAAGCAGGTCCGGCTGCGCCCGGCTGATCGAGGCCTCGATGTCGATCGCCGGATAGTGGCCGGCGTCGGCGAGGTCGCGCGACAGCACGATATGCCCGTCGAGAATCGCACGCGCGGCGTCGGCGATCGGATCCTGCTGGTCGTCGCCTTCCATCAGCACGGTGAAGAAGGCGGTGATCGATCCGCCGCCCGGCTTGCCGTTGCCGGCGCGCTCGGCGAGCGCGGGCAGCTTGGAGAACACCGAGGGCGGATAGCCCTTGGTCGCCGGCGGCTCGCCGATCGCCAGCGCCACTTCGCGCTGCGCCATGGCATAACGGGTGAGCGAGTCCATGATGAGCAGCACGTGCTTGCCGTGATCCCGGAAATATTCGGCGATCGACATGGCGTAGGCCGCGCCATTGAGGCGCATCAGCGGCGGATGGTCGGCGGGCGAAGCGACCACCACCGCACGCGCCATGCCCTCGGCACCGAGAATGCGGTCGATGAATTCCTTGACCTCGCGGCCGCGCTCGCCGATCAGCCCGACCACCACGACGTCGGCCTCGGTATAGCGCGCCATCATGCCGAGCAGCACGCTCTTGCCGACGCCGGAGCCGGCGAACAGGCCCAGTCGCTGACCACGCCCCACGGTGAGCAGCCCGTTGATCGCGCGCACGCCGACGTCGAGCGTCTGGCGAATCGGCGCGCGTTCGAGCGGATTGACCGGACGGCTGTACAGGGGGACGCGGCGCTCCAGCGGCACCGGCCCCAGGCCGTCGAGCGGCCGTCCCGCCCCGTCGAGCACGCGCCCGAGCAGACGTTCGCCCACCGGCACCTGGCGCACGCGGTCCTGCGCACGCCGGCGCGGCACATAGCGCGCCCCGAGGCGCGGTGGCTGGACCGCCAGCGGGTCTTCGGGAATCACGCGTGCGCCGGGCATGACGCCGTAGATGTCGGTCGCCGGCATGATGAACAGCCGGTCACCGGAAAAACCGGCCACTTCGGCCTCGATGCTCTGCCCGCCGGGTACCTGCACCTGGCACTGGCTGCCCACCGGCAACCGCAGGCCGACCGCCTCCATCACCAGACCGGACACCCGCGTCAGCCGCCCGCTCGACGCGATGGGCGTCGCCCATCCCACCGCACGCCGGCAGTTGGCGAGATACTCGCGCAGGCGAACGGTGCGCTCGCTCATGCGCGAAGCTCCACGGTCAGAGAGGCGGCCGCAAGGGACATGGCGGGGTCAGGCAGGGAACCAGGCTGCATCATAACGTCCACGAAGCCTCAGTCGAGCCAGTCGCGGCTGGAACCGAGCACCTGCACGACCTGGCGCCAGCGCGCCGGCAGGGTGGCGTCGATGTCGCCGTGCGGCGTCTCGATCAGGCAACCGCCGCGCACGATGCGCACATCCTCGACGATGCGCAGACGCGCCTTGTCGAGCACCTGCTCCAGATGCGGGCGCACCAGCGCGGCATCGTCCGGATTGAGCAGCAGGCGCGCCTCGCGCGTGCTCTCCACCATCTGCTTCAGTGCCAGATTGACCACCTCCAGAATGCGCTCGGGGTGTGCGGCAAGCTCGCCCGCCACCACCTGCCGCGCAATGTCGAGTGCGAGTTCCAGCACCATGTCGGCGAGACGGAAATCGAGGTTGTCGAGGGTGTCGCCGAAGCTCTCGACCAGCTGTTTCATGCGCACGCACGATTGTTCGGCTTCCGCGCGCCCCGCCGCCAAGCCCTCCGCATAGGCTTCGGCGCGTACCTGTTCGCGCAACCGCGCCAGCTCGACCTGCGGATCGAGCCCGGGCGGCGGCACCGGGGTCGCCAGTTCCACCACCTCCCAGCGTTCGAAGGCGGTCGTCTCGTCATCGCGGCTCATGCTGCGCGCTCCTCGGCAATGTGGATCGCCCCCTCGGCCAGCAGGCGGCGCAGGTTTTCACCGACGGCCTCCTGCGCGGCCTGGATTTCGCTGACCGGCACCGCCCCCAGCGTATCGAGATCGTCGCGCAGGCGTTGCGCCGCGGTCGGCGTCATCACCGCCGTCAGCGCTTCGAGCGCGCGGCCGTCGCTGCCTTTCAGCGCATGCAGCAGCGTGCGCGCGCCGACATTGCGCAGGAAGGTCCGGCGCCCAGACTCGGACAGGCGCGCCAGATCCTCGAAGCCCAGATTATGTACGCGCAGGCGCGCGGCGAGCTCGGCATCGCGTTGCCCGATCTGGTTCAGCGCGGCGCTGCTGCTGCCCGAACTCATCTGCGCCAGCAGCGTCGCCGCCATCGCTTCGCCCGGCGCAGCGCCGGCGCGGTCGAGGCCGGAGAGCCAGTCGTCCAGCTCGGCCAGGGCATCGGGCGTCGGGACACCAACCTGCGCAAGGCTTTGCAGCGCGTCGGCGCGCTGCGCCGCAGGCAGCAGCTCCAGCGTGGCCGCCGCGACATCGCGCGACAGTTGTCCGACGACGACTGCAACGAGCGCCGCGGGCAGCGGCTCCAGCAAACCTGAGATCTCGGCGGGCGGACGCCACGCCAGCCGCTCCAGGGCTGCCGAAGCCGGCACGCTGATGCGCTGCAGCGCCTCGCGCGCGCGTTCCGGCGGCAGCGCCTGCTTCAGCGCATCATCGAGAAAGCGCCGTGTGTCGGCGGCAAAGCCGGTCTGCTCCGCAGCTTCGGCGGCATAGTCGCCCAGGATTTCGCGCACCCGCTCGCGCGGCAATACTTCAATGGCCCGCATGGCGCTGCCGAGCGCGCTGACTTCCTGCGGGCCGAGACAGCGGAACACGGCGGCAGCCGCTTCCTCACCCAGTGCGAGCAGCAGCGCTGCGGCCTTTTCCATCCCCGCGCGACTCATGCACGCATCCACAGGCGCACGACGTCAGCCGCGATACGCGGATCGGCAAGCACTTCGCTGCGCAGACTGCCCAGCACGGCGTCGAGCTCGTCTTCGGCCGGGGCCGATGGCGCCGGCTCGCGCCGGCGCCACAGGAAAAATCCTGCAAGCGCCAGCACGGCGAGCCCAGCGCCCCAACCCATTATCGCCACCGACACCCCGCGTGCGGCAGCCGCCGGTTCCGCCGCGCGCACCTGCGGAATCACCGCCGGCGCAACAGCCTGCGGCGCCGCAGGCGCCTGCGATTGCTGCGCAGGTGCCGCAGCCGGCAGCACGAACACGCCCAGGCTGTCGCCGCGCGAACGCACCAGCCCCAACGCCTGCCGGGCCATCTGCTCGGCCCGCCGCACGTCCTCCGGCGCCGCATCGAGCCGCAACACGACGATCGCGTTCACCCGCGCCACGCGTCCCTCGGGCACGCGCGTGGTGCGCACGCTTTTTTCCAGCGGGCGCGCCTCGCCCGCCACCACGACGTTGCGCACACGTTCGACGGTCTGCACGGTTTCGCTGTCGTCGAGGGTGGCGGTGACCTGCACGCTGACCTGTTCGCCAAGCCACGGCGTCAGCACCGCCAGCGCGCGGCGCGCAAGATCGTGCTCGACGGCCGCGCGCGCGGAGGGGGCGGGGGCCGGCTCGGCCACACCCAGCACCACGCCGTGCGGATCGATCACCTGGACGTGCTCCCGCTGCAGGCGCGGCACGCTTGCCGCCACCAGCGTCTGGATGCTGGTCACCTGGGCGGTATCGAGCCGGGTGCCGGGGCGCAAGCGGACCAGTACCGCGGCGGTTACGGGGGGCGCGTCGCGCAGGAAGGGCGACACTTTCGGCAGTGCGAGGTGGACGCGGGCAAGTTCGACCGAATCGAGCGCCTGCACCGAGCGGGCGAGTTCCAGTTCCAGCGCGCGCTGCTGCCGCTGCTGCACCTGGGCCGAAGTGAGCCCGAGCGCCGGCGCGTCGGACGCGGCGTCGGTGACGGCGTCGTCGCTGCGCGGCAATCCACGCGCGGCGAGGCGGTAGCGCGCGGCATGCAGACGGTCGGCCGGCACCTCGATGCGGCCATCGGCCGGCGACAGACGGTAGGGGATATCCAGCTGTTCCAGCGCGGCAATGACTTCGCCGCCGGCGCGGTCCGACAGTTGCGCGTACAGCGTCTGGTAGGCGGGCGCATTGAAACGCAGCCACGCCGCGGCCAATGCCGCGAGCGGCAGGACAACCAGCAATGCGAGCATGAACCGGCGCAAGGGGCTGGCGTCGACGACGAGGTCGCGCAGGGCGCTCAGCCAGGCCGGCACTGCCCGCACCTCGTCCGTATCGGGCGGCCCGGCCGGGCCGCGTCAGGCTGGAGGGAGTGAATGTCCACGATTGGATTATATAGTGCGTTACAACCAGTCCGGCGCGACGACGGCGCGCAGCACGGTCTCCACGCGGCCGTTGCGCGCGCGCCCCTGGAACCACCAGATCGCGCCTTTCTTCAGTGCGGCGTCGAGGTCCTTGCCAGCCAGCAGACGCATTGCAGTTTGGCCCAGGGTCGGCTGATGCCCCACCACCAGCGCCGGGTGCGATGCGTCCGGCCAGCCCGCGCCAGCGAGCACGCCGTCCGCCGTCGCGCCCGGTGCGAGCGCCGCCAGCGTCTCGTAATGGCGTCCCAGCGCCTGCGCGGTCTGCATGGTGCGCGTGGCGGGGCTGACGAGAATGCGGATGTCCGGCGGCAGACGCGGATTGAGCCAGTCGGCCATGCGCGAGGCCTGCTTGCGGCCACGCGCGGTGAGCGCGCGCTCGAAGTCGGGCACGCCATCCTCGGCTTCGGCATGACGCCAGAGTATCAAGTCCATGTCGGCCCCACTTTACTCATGATCCGCCCATTGTGCCGTGTTCGCGTCAGGGGACGATGACAGCGGCAGCCGCAGCTTGAAACGCGTGGGTGCACCGGGCTCGCTCGATGCGCTTGCGCTGCCGCCATGTTTTTCCGCCACGGTGCGAACGAAGTAAAGACCGAGGCCGGTTCCGCCAAGTGTTTCGCTGCCGCGGCTGAAACGTTGGAACAGGCGTGCCTGCACGTCGGGACTGATACCCGGCCCATGGTCGACAACAGTGAGCGTCGCCCAATCACCCGCGGTTTCCAGCGCCACGTCGACCTCGGTTTCCTCGGGTGCATGCTGCACGGCATTGAGCACCAGATTCAGCAGGGCACGATGCAGGAGGCCGAAGTCACCCTGCATCCACACCGGTTCGTCCGGCAGGCGGCGCACCAGACGCACGGCGCGGGCACGCGCTGCCGTCCAGGCGTCGTCGACGGCCTGGTGGGCCAGCGCGGCGACGTCGAGTTCCTCGAAGCGGGCGGCGTCCAGCGCCTCGGCACGCGCCACACGCAGGAATTTCTCGGCCAGGGCCAGGGCGCGTGCCAGCGGCTCATGCAGGCGGGCGGCAGCGGGCACGTCGTCCAGCCGCATCAGTGCGGCGGCGATGGGCGCGCGGATGTCGTGCGAGAGAAAAGCCAGCGTTTCGCGCCGCTCTTCCTGCAGGTGGCGCAAGCGGTACGATGCGGCCTGAACCTGGCGGATGCGCGCCGCGAAGGGATCGCGCGGCAAGCTATGCGGCGGCGCCCCCGCTTCGCTGCCGAGTTGCCGGCGCAGGCGTTTCAACTCCTGGTCGAGGAACCGGCCGGCACTTTCCAGCCGCCGCCAGCTCCACACCGGATAGGCCACGAGAATCGCCAGCAGCGCCCCCGCCGGCGGCACCCACGTGCGCGCCACCAGCGGCAGCATCACGGCCGCCGCCATCACGGCAAAAAACCACGCCGTGGTAGCGAGCAGCCCGCCCAGCGGATTGGTGCGTGGCAGCCATGCAAGCGGTGCCAGCGCGAGCAGCACCCCGATCACGAGCGTCCATGCCAGCGGCGCCTCGCGCACGAGATGACCGGTACGCATGGCGTCGAGCGCATTGGCATGGATCTCCACCCCCGGCATCGGCTGGCCCTGGCCGGATACGGGTGTCGGCAGGAGGTCGCCCATCCCCGCTGCGGTGGCACCGACCAGTACGATGCGGTCACGAAAGCTGCCGGGTGCGAAATCGCCCGTCAAAACCTGCGCATAGGACACGCTGCGCACGTGCCCGGGCGGCCCGAGAAAGGCGAAGCGCCGCTGCCCCTGCCGTACCAGCGCGAAGGGCGATTCTTCCGCGCTCGTCGGCGGGGTGCGTGACAGGCTCGGCGGCAGCAGGCCGGCCGCGTCGAGCACCGCCTGCGCGAAATGCGGCCACACCGGCGCACCCACGCCCTCCCATAGAAACAGGCTGCGGCCGATGCCGTCGAGGTCGAGTTCGACATGCACGCGTCCGAGGCCCGCGGCCTGCTCCACGAGCAGGGGCAGCGGCAGGGTCTCCAGCACCTGGCCGTTGACGCGGTTGTTCTCCAGCAGCACCGGCAGCACGACATTGCCGGCACGGCCGACCGCCTCGGCAAGCAGCGCATCGGCCGGCTGGTCAGCCGTGTCGGGTTCGGAAAACACCAGGTCGAGCCCGATGACGCGCGCACCATCGGCATGCAGGCGGTCGACCAGCGTCGCGTGCAGCCGGCGCGACCACGGCCAGCGGCCGAGCTTGGACAGGCTGTCCTCGTCGATCGCCACGATGACGATGTCGTCCGGCGGCGGGCGCACCTGCTGGCGCAGGCCCAGATCGTAGAGGAGATTGTCGACGCGCCCGAGCACGCCGCTGCCGGTGGTCACGACCACCACCAGCAGCAGAATCAGTGCACTTGAGAAGCGGTCGTTGCCGAGCAGATGCAGCAGGCGGCGCACGGCGCAATCACAGCAGCAGCGGCAGCAGGAAGAGCAGCGCGGGCCAGCGCGGCGGCGGCGGCGCCCCGATCACCCGGGTGGCCCAGGGGCCCGCCGTGCCGTCGGCTTCGACCAGGCGTGCGCCGAGATGGTGATCGACCCGTTCGACGCGCTCTGCGCGCATCTGCCCGTCGCGGCTCGTTCCTTGCCAGATCACCTGCTGGCGTTCGGCATCGGCGGACAGGACAAGTTCGTAATGCAGCCCGGCAGGCGGCGGCGGCAGTGCGAGCGCAAGACCGCCGTCGGCAAACAGCGGCGCGGCCTGCGCCAGTTCCGGTGCATCGGGGAGCGGATCGTAGACGACGCGCTGTGGCGGCGCGAACGGCCCTGGGCCATCGCTGTCGAT
Organism: Thiobacillus sp.; assembly: GCA_024708885.1. Lineage (GTDB taxonomy): Bacteria > Pseudomonadota > Gammaproteobacteria > Burkholderiales > Thiobacillaceae > Thiobacillus. Next base: position 20,895 of record JANJXT010000067.1, on the reverse strand, counting down.
ACTCGCGACGCGCCAGTAATACGTGCCAGGCACGAGGTCCGTCACCGGCTGCTGGCGACTGTCCGTGGTGCGCGTCGCCAGCACGGGATCGGCGAAACCCGCGTCGCGCGCCAGTTCCACCCGATAGGCTTCGGCACCGACCACGGGCGTCCATTGCAGCACGGGACGCGGGGCGCGCACGCGCGCGCCGGGGCCCGCGACCAAGGGCGGGAATGGCCGCGCATCGAGCTCGAACGCGTGCAGCGCATCCTGCCCATGCAGGCCCCGCGCATCGGCCGCACGTACGCGCAGCGTGTAGCGGCCGTCGGGCAGATCGCCGAAATTGAGTTGCGGCGCCGCACTCGTCTGTTCCCGAAGAATGCGCTCGAACGCCGCGTCCGGCGCGATCTGCCCCTGCCACACCACGGCGCCGGGCTGAGCCGGCAACGCAAAGCGCAGCGGCAGCACATCGACGCGCCGCGGCAACGCGGCCAGATCCGGCGCCGGCAGCAGGGCGACCGGCGACTGCGGCGGCTGCCCGGCTACGGCGAGGCTGCCCTGTGCGGCGCCGACCCGCACCTCGCGCCCCGCGGCCGCAAGACCGACCGCGCCTTCCAGGGTTTCCTCGCGGGTGGCATCGGCGTCCGCCGCGACACGGAAACGGGTGCCGCGTACCGCCGCCACCGCCGACGGGGTGATCACCTGCAGCCGGCTGCCCGGCGCACGGCCGGGGTTGGCGCCCACCTCGACGCGTCCGTGCTGCAGGCGCAGGCGGCTATCGACCATGCCGCCGCCCGCATACACGCTGAGCGTATCGAGCGCCAGCTGCGCACCGGGCTGCAGCACCAGCAGCGCGCCATCGGCGAGCCGCAGGGTGACGCTGCTGTTCACCCCGGCGGCGAGCACGGCGCCGGCACCGAGCGTTTCACCGGCCGCGACCGGACGCTCGGCCGCACCCGGCAGGGTCACGCGCGCATCGCCGGACACGGCGACGACCTGCGCCGGTGCCGGCTCGTGGCGCAGCCAGGCAAGCGGAATGCGCAGCGCGTTGCCGGGCACCAGGCGGTAAGGGTCGGCGATGCCGTTGAAGCGCTGCAGGCGCGGCCAGTCATGCTGCCGCGCAAGATAGCGTGCCGCCACGCCGACCAGCGTGTCGCCGGGCCGCAGGGTGTAGCGCCATTCCGGCGCATCGCCGGCGGCAGGCGGCGCGGCGAACGCCGGCAGCGCGAACAGCAGCAGGGCAAAGAGACGCGCGCGCATGGCTTACTCCACGCGTTCCAGGCGGTAGCCCTGACGATAGACCGAGGTGAGCCGCCAGCCGTTTTCCGGCACCAGTTTCAGCTTGCTGCGCAGGTGGCTGACATGGACGTCGACGGTGCGCGTGTCGATGTCGGGATTGACGCCCCACACGACCTGGATGAGGTGGCCGCGCGGCAGCAGCATGCCGACGCGGCCGAAGAAGTAGAGGGCAAGCTCGGTCTCCTTCTCGGTCAATTTCGCCGGCGCACCATCCAGTTCGAAGCGGCGCTTGTCGAAGTCGATGTGCAGGGTACCGAAGTCCTGCACCGGTTCCGGCCGCAGTTGCGCCGAGCAGCGCCGCGCCACGGCATGGACGCGCGCAATCAGTACGCTGCGCGAGGGCGGCTTGACCATGTAATCGTCGGCACCCGCCTGGATGACCTGCACCACATCCTCCTCGGCGTCGCGCCCGGTGAGGAACACCACCGGCGGCAGGGTGCCCTTGAGTTTCAGGTTTGCCATGACGTCGGGGCCGCTCATGTCGGGCAGCATCCAGTCGAACAGACACAGATCGTAGCGTCCTTCGGACAGCGCGCGCACGCACTCGCGCCCCGAGCGGAACCAGGTGGCGTCGTGGCCGGCCTGCTCCAGCCATTCGATGATGGTGGCGGCGAAGGCGGCGTCATCTTCCAGGAAGGCGATTTTCATGGCAGGGGATGCGTGCGGGGCGAGCCCGGGATTCATTGTTGGCAGTCCGATTCGCGATTGTGCTTCGAAAAGGCGGGGAGACCTTACCCTCAATCTACCAGTAAGACCGCAGTTTCACGAATATTTTCAATTCCGTCGCCGTCGCATCGCCGCCGCACCCCGCGGCGACGGCAGCAAGCCAACCGCAAGCAAAGGCTGCCATCGGTGCTGGAACGGGCCCGGCACCCTGCAACAGGGCAGCCCCGACATGCGCGTCGTTGCAGCGCCCAAGACCGTCCTGCAAGCGACGCAGTGCGGCAAGATACGGGACCTGCCGCCGCGCCGGAAACAGCGGCTCGAAGAATTCGACGGCGTAGCGCTGGCGCTTGATCGCGATGCGCAGCGCGTGCCGCTGCGCCGCTGCCAGGCTGGGAAAGGCGCGCGCGCCGGCCATGACACGCCGCTGCCCACGGCGCAGGGCGCGGCGCGCCAGCTCGACGAGCGGCGACGTCTGCGCAAGACGCTGCGGCTTGGGCACCTGACGCCAGCCATGCTGCTGCAGCCAGCGCTGCATCGCCAGCAGCCAGCTCCCGGGGCGCGCGGCAGCGAGCGCCTCGCGCATCCCCGCATGCACCGTCCGCCGCTGCGCCTCGAGCACCTGCATGCCTGCCATCCAGGCAGCGGAATCGTGCGTATGCGGCGCAATCGCCGGCAGCGTCTCTTCGCACAGGACGTCCCAATCGCGAGCAGGACCGAGCACGGCGACCAGCGTGCGCAAGCCGTCCAGCAATGGCTCGGGCAGCGCGCACGCCTTGCGGTACAGCCGCAGCGCCGCACGCAATCGTCGCAGCGCCACCCGCGCCTGATGCACGTACTCGGTCTCGGCGCCCGCTCCCGCATGCGGACGAGGATCGCCGAGCGGGGACAGTACACCGGGCAGGTTCGCCTGGAATTGTGCCAGGCAATGCTGCACCGTCGCGGCGAAACCCGCTTCCACGCTCATGTGTGGATCGAGCCGCAGCGGCGCCGCCTTCGCCGGCGCGGACGCCGCCCCGCGTGCCAAGCGTGCGCCGCGCTCGGCCTTGCTGGTATCCAACGGCAGGCAGTCGAACGTATCCGCCCAGTCCAGCGCCAGCGCGAACAACGCGTCCGCATGCCCGGCCTTGAGTTCGAGCTCGATCTCGCACAGCGGCTCGCGGCGCTCACCCGCACGCACCTCGCCCACGTCCAGCGCCACCTCGATCTGCGCGCCGCCATGCCCCCTCACCTGCCAGACGGTGCGATGAAAGTGCGTCTCGAACGCGGGGGCCAGCGTCCCGCGCAAAACCTCCGGCACGCAGGCCCGCGCCTCGGGCGGGAAACGCGACCAGTCGAGTGCGCCGCGCTTCACCGCCATCTCGAATTCGACCCGCCGCGACAGGCCGCCGGCACGCTCGCCCTCGGTCTTCAGCGTCTGCACCCAGCGGCGGCCTGAGCGCCGTAGCCTGAGCGCCAGCCCGGCGGCGCTCAAGGCAACGTCCGGCGTGTCGAAATAGAGGGTGACGAGGTCCTGCTCCAGCGGCACACTGCGGCGCCGTGCCATGCGGCGCACGAAGGCGGCCGCCTGTGCAGGCGGCAGCGCCAGCTTGAGTTCGATTTCGAGCGGGACGTTCATGCGGCGATCATGTGCTGGAAGCGGCAAGCGCTTATCATTGAAGCACGCCAAGGATACTGGAACGATGACACAACCCGGCCCCGACACCCTCATCAACCGCGAGATCGGCATCCTCGAATTCCAGCGCCGCGTGCTGGCGCAGGCCGAAGACCCCGGCGTGCCGCTGCTGGAACGCCTCAGGTTCCTCTGCATCTTTTCCAGCAACATGGACGAGTTCTTCGAGGTGCGGGTGGCCGGCCTGAAGGAGCAGATCCGCGCCAATTCGACCCAGCGCTCGGCCGACGGACTCACCCCGCGCCAGCAATACCGCGCGGTGTCGGAGACCGCGCACGCGCTGGTGGCGCGCCAGTACGCGCTGTTCAACCAGAACATCGTCCCCGCGCTGGCCGCCGAGGCCATCCATTTCTTCCGCCGTACCGACTGGAACGAGGCCCAGGCGGCGTGGATCCGCGACTATTTCTTCCGCGAACTGATGCCCGTGTTGACGCCGATCGGGCTCGATCCCTCGCACCCCTTCCCGCGCGTGCTCAACAAGAGTCTCAACTTCGCGGTGGAACTGTCCGGGCGCGACGCCTTCGGACGCAATTCCGGCGCCGCCGTGGTGCAGGCGCCGCGTGCGCTGCCCCGGGTGATCCATCTCCCGGAGGCGGTCGCCGGCTGCGAGCACGGCTTCGTCTTCCTGTCGTCGGTCCTGCACGCACACGTCGGCGAGCTGTTCACCGGCATGACGGTCGAGGGTTGCTACCAGTTTCGCGTCACCCGCAACTCCGACCTCTTCGTCGACGACGAGGAGACCAAGAACCTGCGCCAGGCGCTGCAGGGCGAACTGCCGCAGCGCAATTTCGGCGCCGCCGTGCGGCTGGAGGTCGCCGACAACTGCTCACCGGCCATGGCCGCCTTCCTCCTCGAACAGTTCGAACTTGGCGCCGACGACCTGTACCAGGAAAACGGGCCGGTCAACCTCGTGCGGCTCATGCAGGTGCCGGACCGCGTCGACCGGCCCGACCTGAAGTTCCCGCCCTTCGTGCCCGCCCTGCCCCAGCGGCTCGTCAAGGACGCCGACATCTTCGCGCAGATCCGCAAGGGCGACATCCTGCTCCACCATCCCTTCGAGTCCTTCCAGCCGGTGATCGACTTCATCGAACAGGCGGCGGCCGACCCGCAGGTCGTCGCCATCCGCCAGACCGTCTACCGTACCGGCACCGACTCACAGCTGATGCAGGCGCTGATCCGCGCGGCACAGTCGGGCAAGGAAGTCATCGTGGTCGTGGAGCTCCTGGCGCGCTTCGACGAGGAAGCCAACATCAACTGGGCGGCAAGGCTGGAGGCGGTCGGTGCCCACGTCGTGTACGGCGTGGTCGGTCACAAGACGCACGCCAAGCTGGCGCTCGTGGTGCGCCGCGAGGAAGGCGGGCTGCGCCGCTACGCGCACCTGGGTACAGGCAACTACCATGCCCGCACCGCGCGCCTGTATACGGATTTCGGCCTGCTCACCTGCGACGAGGCCATGACCGCGGACGTCGCCAGCCTGTTCACGCAGATCACCGGCCTGGGCAAGGCGGGCAAATTGAAACGCCTGTGGCAGTCGCCCTTCACGCTGCACAGCGAAGTCATCGCCGCGATCGAGCGCGAGGCCGCGTTCGCCAGCACGGGCAAGCCCGCCGCCATCATCGCCAAGATGAACGCCCTGCTCGAGCCACGTGTCATCGCCGCACTCTACGCCGCCAGCCAGGCCGGGGTGAAGATCGACCTCATCGTGCGCGGCGTGTGTGCGCTCAAACCCGGCATCAAGGGCCTGTCGGAGAATATCCGCGTACGCTCCATCGTCGGCCGTTTCCTCGAGCACACGCGCATCTTTTGTTTCAGGAACGGCGGCGACGAACGCGTATACCTCTCGTCGGCCGACTGGATGGACCGCAACTTCTTCCGCCGCATCGAGACCGGCTTCCCCGTGCTCAACCCCAAGCTGAAGAAACGCGTCATCGCCGAAGGCCTGAAACCCTACCTGCGCGACAACGTGCAGGCCTGGGAGATGCAGGCCGACGGCAGCTACCGCCACCGCCGCAAGCGCGGGGCCAAGGCCTACTGCGCCCAGGCCGAACTGCTGGCACTGCTGACGAAAGGAAAGTAGCCCCCACGAGGCGGGCCTCTTGAAAGCTCCGGGCACCGCCCCCATGTGCCGTTCACCTTGCATGTCAGTCAACGGGAGAGCCAAGGCATGTCCGCCACCAAAGAAACCCTGGGCTTCCAGGCCGAAGTCAAGCAACTGTTGCAGTTGATGATCCATTCCTTGTACTCCAACAAGGACATTTTTCTGCGCGAGCTGATCTCCAATGCCTCCGACGCCGCCGACAAGCTGCGCTTCGAGGCGCTTTCCGACGCCGCGCTGTTCGAGGACGACCCGGACCTCAGGATCCGCGTCGCCTTCGACCGCGAGGCACGCACGCTCACCATTACCGACAACGGCATCGGCATGAGCCGCCAGGAAGTCATCGAACACATCGGCACCATCGCCAAATCCGGCACGCGCGAGTTCTTCAGCCAGCTCTCCGGCGACCAGAAAAAGGATGCCGCACTGATCGGCCAGTTCGGCGTCGGCTTCTATTCCGCCTTCATCGTCGCCGACCGTGTCACGCTCACCACCCGCCGCGCCGGAATGACCGCCGAACACGGCGTGCGCTGGGAATCGACGGGCGCCGGCGACTACACGCTGGAAACCGTAGACAAACCCGACCGCGGCACCGAGATCGTGCTGCATCTGCGCGACGGCGAGGACGAGTTCCTGTCGGACTACAAGATCAAGTCGGTGATCCGCACGTATTCCGATCACATCACCCTGCCCATCGTGATGAAGAAGACGGAATGGAAGGATGGCGTCGAGGTTCCTACCGACGAGGACGACACCGTCAACAAGGCCTCCGCGCTGTGGGCGCGCCCGAAGAAGGACATCGGCGACGACGAGTACAAGGCGTTCTACAAGCACGTCGCGCACGATTACGAGCCGCCGCTCGCCTGGTCGCACAACCGCGTCGAGGGCAAGCAGGACTACATCTCGCTGCTCTATGTTCCCTCGCACGCGCCGTTCGACCTCTACGACCGCGAGAAGCGCCACGGCATCAAGCTCTACGTGCGCCGCGTGTTCATCATGGACGACGCCGAGCAGCTGATGCCGGCCTACCTGCGTTTCGTCCGCGGCGTGATCGATTCGTCCGATTTGCCCCTGAACGTCTCGCGCGAAATCCTGCAGTCGAGCCGCGACATCGACGCCATCAAGGCCGGTTCGGTGAAGAAGGTGCTCGGCATGCTCGAGGACCTGGCGACCAGCCAGCCCGAACGGTACGCCGAATTCTGGAAGGCGTTCGGCCGCGTGCTGAAGGAAGGTCCGGGCGAAGATTTCGCCAACAAGGAGAAGATCGCCGGCCTGCTCCGTTTCGCCTCCACGCGCACCGATACCGACGCACAGGTCGTCTCGCTTCAGGACTACGTCGGCCGCATGAAGGCGGGCCAGACGGCGATCTACACCATCACCGCCGACAGTTTTGCCGCCGCGAAGCACAGCCCGCACCTCGAAATCTTCCGCAAAAAAGGCATCGAGGTCCTGCTGCTGTCCGACCGTGTCGACGAATGGCTGATGGGCAACCTCACCGAGTTCGACGGCAAGCCGCTGAAGTCCGTTGCCAAGGGCGGGCTGGATCTGGGCGAACTGGAAGACGAAGCCGAGAAGGCCGCACAGAAGGACGCCGAGGAAGCGCTGAAGCCGCTGGTCGAACGCATCAAGACGACGCTGGGGGAGCGCGTGAAGGACGTACGCGCCACGCATCGGCTGACCGACTCACCCGCCTGCCTCGTCACCGGCGAAGGCGACATGAGCGCCAACCTCGAACGTCTCTTGAAGGCTGCCGGCCAGGCCGCGCCCACGGTGAAGCCCACGCTTGAGATCAACCCGACCCACGTGCTGGTCACGCGCCTTGCCACCGAATCCGACGAAGACCGCTTCGCGGACTGGGCGAACCTGCTGTTCGAGCAGGCCCTGCTCGCCGAAGGCGGCCAGCTCGACGATCCGGCGAGCTTCGTGCGGCGCCTGAACGGCTTGCTCACGATGGTGCCGACCCACTGAGCCCATTCACTTCTCCACCCCACGCTCCGCCCGCATGGGCGGAGCCCGCCACCTGCCTCTGATCCATGTTCAATCCCAGCCGCGACCAGGTCCGCCAGTTCTTCTTCGACGTCTGGGCCAAATACCGTGCCGGCCAGGCCCTGGCCGGGGCCGAGCAGCCGGCACTGGAGGCGGTGCTCGCCCATCCCGAATACCACGCCATTCTGGAGCAGCCCGAGCGCTTTCGTGAGCGCGACTACCGCCCCGAGGACGGCGAAACCAATCCCTTCCTGCATCTGGCGATGCATCTGGCGCTGAGCGAGCAGCTCGCGATCGACCAGCCGCCCGGCATCCGCGTCCGTTACCAGCGCCTGCTGGCACGCCACGGCGATGCCATGGACGCGCAGCATGCTGCCCTCGAATGCCTGGCCGAGGCGGTCTGGCAAACGCAGCACCGCGGCGCGCCTTTTGATCCGCACGCCTACCTCGCCTGTCTCGACGCGCACGCGCACTGAATCCCGGGCGACCAAGCCCCAGCACACGCTCCCTATGGCTTTGCCGTCACCGCTGTTTCAGTTTTTGCGTGTTGTGCCGATAAGTCATTGACAGCCTGGCAGCCCACAGGCCGGTTTCCTCTCAGCGACCATGAAACAGGCACAACAACTCAAGCTCAGCGGCCAACTCCCCTCGCCCCGCGGTGTCGCGCTCGCCATCCTCGAATTGTCGCGGCGCGAGAACGCGACCCTGATCGAAATCGCGCGCGTGGTGCAGACCGATCCTGCGCTCTCCGGGCGCTTGATCAAGCTGGCCAACGCGGCGACACACGTGTCCCGGCCGGTGGTCTCCGTTGCGGAGGCCGTGGCGCGCCAGGGCATGCTGACCGTGCGGCAGCTGGCCCTCGGCTTTTCGCTGATCGACCAGTATCGGGACGGTGCCTGCAAGGATTTCGACTACCAGGCCTATTGGTCGCACTCGCTGCTGATGGCGCTCGCCATGCAGGCGCTTGGCCAGCGCGTGCGTATCGCTGCGCCCGACGAGCTGTTCGTCTGCGGCCTGCTGGCGCAGGTCGGCCGGCTGGCGCTCGCCACCGCCTACCCGGAATCCTACGGCGCCGTGCTTGCCGCACACCGTGCCGACCCCAGCCAGACGCTCGCCGCACACGAACGTGCGCGGCTGGAAACCGATCACTGCGAGCTCGGCCATGTCATGCTGACCGATTGGGGCTTGCCGCGTGTGCTTGCCGATCCGCTCGGCCATTATGAAGAGCTCGACCACCCCGGCTATCCGCAGGACTCGCGCAGCAACAGCCTGTTCCTGATGCTGCGCCTCGCCCACGGCCTTGCCGACCTGAGTCTCGCGGACCCGGGCGAGCACGCGCGCCGCGCGGGGGAATGGATAGCGCTCGCCGCGCAACTCGATCTGCCCGCCGAGGCGGCCGGTCTTTTCATGGATGAAGTGGTTGCAGTGTGGCGGGAGTGGGGCAAGCTGCTGCAGATACCGGTGACCAAGCTGCCCAGCTTCACCGAAATTACGCCAGCCAGCCCCGCTGCGCCCACCGCACCGGCGGCGAACGCGCCACTGCGCATCCTCGTCGCCGACGGCAACGCCTTCACCCGCCGCAAGCTCATGGCCATGCTGGTCGAGGACAGCGGCCATGTCGTCTATCCGGCCGACCATGGCGACGCCGCACTGGCGCTGGCCATGGAAGTGCTCCCGCACGTCATCCTCTCCACCTTCCAGCTTCCCGGACTGGACGGCATCGAGCTTTGCCAGGCCCTTCGCGCCACCGACGAGGGCCGGCGCATCCACATCATCCTGATGGACGACGGCCAGAGCGAAAATCAGCTGACCCGCGCCTATGAAGCCGGCGCCGACGGCTACGCCCCGCTCAGCATCAGCGCCCAGGGACTGCACACCCGCCTGCGCGCGGCACAGCGTCTCGTGCAGTTGCAGGGTGCCTGGGAAAAGGATCGCGCACACTTGCGCCAGATCGCCGCCGAACTCGCAGTCGCCAACCGGCGGCTGGGCAATGCCGCGCTGACCGACCTGTTGACCGGACTGCCCAATCGCCGCGCGGCGATGGATCAGCTGCAGCAGATCTGGAGCGCCTCACTCCGCTCGGAGCGGTCGTTCGCCGTGCTGGTGCTCGATATCGACCATTTCAAGCACATCAACGACACCTACGGCCACAGTGCCGGCGATGCGGTGCTGCGCGAGGTCGCCACCGTACTGCGTCGTGCGGCGCGACGGGAGGACAGCGTCTGCCGCATCGGTGGCGAGGAATTCCTGGTGATCTGCCCCAACGCCGATCGCGAAGCCGCGCGCCTCATCGCCGAGCGTCTGCGTGACGCACTCGCGTCGCGCCCCATCGCCATTGGCAACCTCGTACACACCGTCACCATCAGCGTCGGCGTCGCCGAGCGCGAGACCGACATGCCGGAACCGGACGCCCTCATCAGCACCGCCGACCGCGCGCTCTACCAGGCCAAGGCCGGGGGGCGCAATCGGGTCTGCAGCGGCCAGTATGTGTGCCAGATCGCGTCCGTTCTGGAAAGCACGTCGCCGTGTTGAACCTGCATTCCGCACCACAGAGACGCAGAGGCACAGAGAAGTCCGAAAAACAGGGGATCTCCGCGTTTTTCCCCGCTCATCCATCCGGTGAGCCACGGCAGGAATGCACGCATATGCTTTTGCTCGCTGTTCTCTGTGTCTATGTGGTTCAACCGCTTTTTCCAGGTTGAATCCACCCGTCACGCGCTAACGCGACGGGATCGGCAGCTGTCCGGCCCACGTCTCGATCGGCTGCGGCCGCTGGAAGTGGTATCCCTGGAAGCGCTCGCATCCCTGGCTGCGCAGAAAATCCAGTTGGGCCATGTTCTCCACGCCTTCGGCCACCACCTCGAAATGCAGGTGGCGCGCACCGACAGGATGGTTTCCACCAGGGCCACGTCGTTGATGTCGTGCGGCACATCCTGTACGAAACTCTTGTCGACCTTCAGCTCCGCCAAGGGCAGGCGCTTGAGGTACATCAGCGAAGAATAGCCGGGGTTCCGAAATCGTAGAACCCAAGTTCGCGCGCCATGAAAAGCGGTTCGTGACCAATCCGCACGATGCCGCCCACCCGCGTCAATGGGGGCGAACGCGGCCATGGCAAGCAAACGGCGACGGCTCCTGTCCATCTCTGTCCTCACCCTTGCGGGCTCGTTGTTGGCGACGAAACCCGGAAGCAGCCCACACCAGCCTGTGTGCCTCGGTACAGGCGCCCTTTTCCCGCCGGTATGACCGGCGACACAAAGTCACGCCTTTCATTTCATAATGGCCTTTAAACTTAGCATATCGCTGCACCCCCAGAACGGCGGCCGCGGCCGCATTGATCCGCTCCACCTCGCGCACATGGAATACCTGACAGGCTGGCTTCCGCCCGAACTTTCCGCCTTGCCGCGATATGTCGCGGCGCTCGCCATCGGCCTGCTGATGGGGCTGGAACGCGAGCGCAATCCGGCGGCGAAAGCCGGCTTGCGCACGTTCGCGCTGACCGGGCTGCTCGGTGTGCTGGCCGCGCATCTGGCGACGGCCCTCAACGAATCGTGGCTGATCGGCGTCGGCCTGCTGCTGGTCGGGTCGATGATGATCGCCGCCTATCTGCGGTCGCCACAGCAGCCCGGCGACGATCCCGGAACGACCACCGTGGCGGCGCTGATGCTGTGCTACAGCCTGGGCGTGCTGGTCTGGCACGAGGAAATCCAGCTTGCGGTGATGCTCGGCATCGGCGCCACCATGCTGCTGTATTTCAAGCCTGAGCTGAGCGGCATCAGCCAGCACATGAGTCGCCGCGACCTGCTCTCGGTGCTGCAGTTCGCCGTACTCTCGCTCATCATCCTGCCGTTGCTGCCGAACCGCGATTACGGGCCGTATGGCGCACTCAACCCCTACCAGATCTGGTGGATGGTGGTGCTGATTTCCGGTGTCGGCCTCGTCGGCTATGCCGCGTTGCGCCTGGTTGGGCAACGGCGCGGCGCGGTGGTGCTGGGCCTGCTCGGCGGCCTGGTTTCGTCCACCGCCGTCACGCTCACCTTCAGCCGTCACGCCCGCACCAACGCGGCCATGCTGCCTGTCGCCGTCACGGTCATCGTGCTGGCCAACCTCATGGTACTGGTGCGACTCGGCATCCTTGCCGCGATCGTGTCACCGACCGTGCTCCCCGCGTTGCTGCCGGTGCTCGCGGCAGGTCTCGTGAGCGGCATCCTCGGTGCGATGTATGGCATCAGCCGTTTGCACCCGCAACACGAATTTCCGCCACTGGAAATGGGCAACCCCACCGAACTGCGCACGGCGCTGGGCTTCGGGCTGTTGTACGCCACGGTGCTGCTCGCCGCCGCATGGCTCACCGACTGGCTTGGAGAACGTGGGCTGTATGCCGTGGCGCTGGTCTCCGGTCTGACCGAAGTTGCGGCCATCACACTCTCCAGCCTGCGCCTTTACAACCTCGACACGCTGTCGATCACAGTGCTGGTCAACGTCATCACCCTCGCCATCCTTGCCAATCTCGTCTTCAAGTCGGCGCTCACGCTGACCGTCGGCGGCTGGCGCATGGCGCGGCACGCGATCGCCGGCATGGGCGCAGCGGGTATCGGGGTGATCGCCGGATGGGTTATAATGCACGGTTTTTCCGCGTAGCAATCGAGCACAGCCATGGAAGCCGAAACCCTCAACCAGATCGAATCCCGCATCGCCGACCTCGGCGAGCGCTCCGGCCAGCTCCGGGGGTTTCTTTGACTACGCTGGCAAGAAGGACCGCCTCGAAGAAGTGATCCGCCTCTCCGAGGCGCCCGATTTCTGGAACGACCCTGACAAGGCGCAGGCGCTGGGCCGCGAGCGCAAGGCACTGGAAGACGTCGTGCTGGTGCTCGAGCGCGTCGCCGCTGGCCTCACGGACGCCGGCGAACTGTTCGAGATGGCACGCGCCGAGGACGACGACGACACGCTGGCTGCCGTGCAGCTCGACATCGAGTCCATCGAAAAGGACGTCTCGCAGCTCGAATTCCGCCGCATGTTCAACAACCCGGCCGATCCGAGCAACTGCTTTCTCGACATCCAGGCCGGCGCCGGCGGCACCGAAGCCTGCGACTGGGCGTCGATGCTGCTGCGGCAATATCTTAAATACGCCGAGCGCAAGGGCTTCAAGGCCGAACTGCTGGAGGAATCCGAAGGCGACGTCGCCGGCATCAAGTCGGCGAGTATCAAGATCGAGGGCGACTACGCCTACGGCTATCTGCGCACCGAGACGGGCGTGCACCGCCTGGTGCGCAAATCGCCGTTCGACTCCTCGGGCGGCCGCCACACCAGCTTCGCCAGCGTGTTCGTCTACCCGGAAGTCGACGACTCGATCGAGGTCGACATCAACCCGGCCGACCTGCGCATCGACACCTACCGCGCATCGGGCGCGGGCGGCCAGCACATCAACAAGACCGACTCGGCGGTGCGCATCACCCACCTGCCGACCAACATCGTCGTGCAATGCCAGAACGACCGTTCGCAGCACAAGAACAAGGCCGAGGCGATGTCGATGCTGAAGTCGAAGCTCTACGAAGCGGAACTCCGAAAGCGCCAGGCCGAACAGGACAAGCTCGAAGCCGGCAAGGCGGACGTCGGCTGGGGCCACCAGATCCGTTCCTACGTGCTCGACAACTCGCGCATCAAGGATCTGCGCACCAACGTCGAAGTCTCCGCCACCCAGAAAGTGCTCGACGGCGATCTCGACGTCTTCATCGAAGCGAGCCTGAAGCAGGGCGTGTAAGTGGAGGCACCCGGCCACAGCGCGAGCCTGGCGGAATTCCTCGCGCCCGGCCTGCTTGCGGAAGACATCCCGCCGCTGTTCCCGCTGCTCGCCGCACGACCGCTGATCGGCGCGCTGATCGCGCTGTTTCGCGGCGGCGACGAGGAAGTGCTGATCCGCCTGATGGTGCTGCGCGAAGTCGGCCTGCGCGCCGATGCGCCGGAATGGACGCCGCGCGAACTCGAATCGCATTTCGCCTACCTCTCGCAGACCAAGCTCAATACCGTGCTGGCGCGGCTGCGCGAACACGCCTTGCTGCTGTGGGACGGCGAACGCCGCGTGTATCAGCTCTCGACCGAGGGCCGCATGGTGCTCTCCGCGCTGTCGAACCTGCTGGCATTCAATCTGGAGGCGGACGGCGAACTGGGCTTTCTGGCGGCGCAGGTCGCCGCGGGCGCGGCGGTCGGCAAGCTCGCGCCCGAGGCCTTGTCCCACCTGCTGGCGCGGCTGGGCGAACTGGAAGAGGAATTTGCGCAGGCGGTCGCCTCCGGTTCGGAATTCCGCCTGCGCGCGGCGCAGTCGAAACTGGCCTCGGTGCAGCAATGGCTCGACCGCGCCAACGCGGTGATGAAAAACCTGGCCGACGCCGGTCTCGACGACGACAGCTGGCGGCTCGCGCAAAGCATCGGCCAGCGCCAGTCGCGGCTGCTGCGCATGGCCTCGGTGTTCCAGCGCGAGCTCGCCGCCATCGCCCGCCAGCAGGTGCACCTGTCGCAGGGCGGCCTGTCCACCTCGGAACTCGCGGCCTGGCTGAAAACGCAGTCGCTCGACAGCCTCGCCGCGCTGGCCGACGGACGGCTGGCGACCACGCCGGAATGCAGTTTCGTGCTGCCCGACGTGATGCTCGACAACACCGAGGAATTCATCGCGCGCGAGCAGCCGAATCGCAAAACCTCGGCCATGCCCGCGCCCGCCGAAATCGAATACACCCGCGACGTGCCGCTGGAACCGCCGCGCGAGCTCGTCGAATTGGCCCGCATGCTCGCCAGGCTGGAATCGCCCGCCAGCGTCGCCGACACCGTCGTCGGCGGCAGCTTCGGTTCGGCGTCCTATCGCCTGTCGCTGCTCGCCCTGATCGGCGAAACCAACATCGGCCCCGAACTCGCGCCGCTGGCCGATCTGCCGCTGACGCTGCAATGGGGCGACGAGCTGCAAGCGGTTGGGCGCGGCGAAGTCGCCCATATCAGCGCCGGCCGCATCCTGCCGCAGCAAACCAACGATGACGCTCCAGCATGAATACTGACCTTGCCGCCCGCCTGATCGCGCGCCTGCTCGCGCTGCGTTTCCTGCCGCGCGACGACGCCGAGGTGCGCCGCCTGCTGGTCGACGCCAGCTTCCGCGACGAAGTCGACACGCGGCTCGCCGCCAGCGGCCTGCGTCTGCTGGCACAGCCTTTTGCCAGCCATGTATCGGTCGCCCTTGCGCGCGAGCACGAGGCCGCCGTATTCGAGCAGAACGATGCCTGGCAGGCGTCGAACATCGGCCTGCCCAGGGATGCCGCCGCGCTGCTGGTCATTCTGTGGGCGCTCATCGTTCTGCCCAAGCGCGAGCGCCAGCTGGCGAGCGAAGTGGCGCAGAGCGACACGCAAAACGAGCTGTTCGAAACCGTGAAACTCACGCCCGCCGCGCACGAGGCCTCGCGCGGCATCCCCGAAAACGTGCTGCTGGAAGACTACGGGAAATTACTGGGCGGCCGCGCGCGCCTGCAGCAGTTCGCGCTGCCGCAATTGTCGCGGCTGGGCTTCATCGAGCGCCGCAACAAGGTCATCCACGAAGGTCCGCTGCTCGACCTCGCCTTCGACTACGCCGAGTTCGCGCCGCGCATTCTCGAAGGCGCGCTGTCCGACCTGCTCAAGCAGCGCGGCGTGCTGGAGTCCGTCGCCACGCCGGAGGACGACGCCTGATGTTCCGCCTGCTCGAACTCGAAACCGTGCACTGGGATTTCTGGCGCAACTTCCGGCTGCCGCTCGACGCCTCCATCGTCACCATCTCCGGTCCCAACGGCTCGGGCAAGACCACGCTGCTCGATGCGCTGCGCACCCTGCTGGCGCTCGACTGCTCGAAAAAGCGCGACTACAAGCGCTACGTGCGGCGCAACGGCGAGGACTTCTGCTGGCTGCGCGGCGTGATCGACAACCAGCGCGCGCCGGGCTCCAGCCGCCGCCCGTTCGGCCTGCCCTACACCGGCGACCGCATCACGCTCGCCTGCCGCATCGACAAAAAAGGCGGCGACTGGACGCGCAAATACTGGATCGCCGACGGCGAAGTCGCCTTGGCCGAGCTCGAAAAACAGGGCGAGGAATTCGGCGTGCGCGACTACCAGCGCATCCTGCACGGCGCCGGCCTGTCGCCCGCCATCGCCCGCGTGCTCTCGCTCGAACAGGGGCAGACCGACAAGCTGTGCGAACTGTCGCCACGCGAACTGCTCGATCTGGTATTCCAGGTGTTCGGCGACAAGGACGTGCTCGACCGCTACCAGGAGGCGCGCCACCACCAGGAGCACACCGCGCGCGAACTCGACGCCGGCCAGAACCAGCTCGAAGCGCTCGGCAACAATCTCGAGAAACACGAGCAGAAGGTCAACCGCTACCGCGAGTGGCAGCGCCTCAACCAGGAACGCATCACGCTCGTCAGTGAAACCCGGCCGCGTCTGGAACATTGCCTGTTGCAGCGCGAAGCCGAGCATGCCGCGCGGACGTTGCTGACGCAACGCCGCGACTGGCGCGCCCGGCGCGACGAACGCGCCGCGCTGCAAATGGATTCCGATGCGCTCGATGCCGCGCTCGCGCAGGCGCTGCTGCGCAAACGCGCCGCCGACGACAACGAAAAAATCCAGAACCAGGCACTCAACGAGATCAACCACGAGCTCGGCGGCTGGGAAACGATCGTCAGGCAGCAGCAGCGCCTGGAAGAGCAGGCGCAGGCGACCGGCGGCGAGGTCGCCGACGCCCGCGAAATCGAGCGTCTCGAATCGCAGCGTGCCGATCTGCTGGTCAACATCGCCGGCCTGCAGCAGCGCCGGACCCAGCTCGACGAAATGCTGGAAAACCTCGCCGCCGGCCGCCGTGCCGACCCGCACGACGTGGCGGCTTTTCGCCAGGCGCTGAGCGCCGCCGACATCGCCCACCACCTGCTCACCGATGTCGTCGAAATCGTCGATGCGGGCTGGCAGCCGGCGGTCGAGGCCGCGCTCGCACCGTTCGCCCACATCGTGCTCTTGCAACATGGCCGCGACGCCGAACGCGCGATGGCGCTCGGCGAAAAACAGCGCTACCGCAACTTCATCGTCCCCGAATGCGTGAACGCGGGCCTGCCGCCGCAGGGCTCGCTGCTCGAAGTGGTGCGCTTTTCCAGCGCCGTGCCGGAATGGCTGCTGCGCACGCTGGAACGCACCCGCCGCGTCGAAGACGTCGCCGCGGGCAGCAGGCTGCCGCGCGGCGAAGACTGGATCACCCGGCAAGGCTACCTGCGCGAGCGGCGCGGCGGCCGCTTTGCCGCGCCCGAGCAGATGCGCTTCGGCCGCGCCCGGCTGGACGCGTTGCGCGACGAACGCGCGGCGCTCGACAAAGCGCTCCTGCCGCTCAAGGCCCAGCAAGCCGATCTCGCAAGCAAAATCAACGGCATGAAAGCGCAACTGAGCGGCGAAACCGCCGCCGCGCAATTGGCCCAGCGCGCCGCCGAATTCGCCGAAGCACGCACGCAATACGAGGCGCTGGTGCTGCGTCGCCGCGACAACGGCGTGCTGGCGGCGCAGCAGGAACGCGAAGCGGCGGATAAGGCCATCGCCGATCTGCGCAGCCGGCGCACCGGGCTCGATGCTGAACGTGTCCGGCTCGACAAGGAGATCGCCGAACGCGAAAACCGCAGCGGACGCGACGAACAGATCCGCCGCCGTTTGAAACTGCGGCGCGACCGTAGCCAGATGCCCATCGCCTGGCGCGACGCCGCGGCCAACCAGCAACTGCTGGAAACATGGCGCGATGCCACCAACATCGACCGCCGCCTGGCTGAAATCGACACCAAGTTCGCCGACGAAAGCTGGGAAACCGACGAGGCCGTCGTGGCCCTGCGCGACAGGATCGCCGCCAACTACCGGCAGATGGAAGCCGATCTCGCCGCGCGCCGCCGCGACAATGAACTCGCCAGCGAACAGACCCAGGCCGCGCGCGAACACTACATCGCCGTGCTGCGCCACACCGTCGGCCGCTACGCCAAGAACCTCAAGACCCTGGGCGAGGTCGCCGGCATTCGTGTTGATCACGAGCCGGTGGCGCTCGGCAACGACGACGTCACGCTGGCGCAGGCAGGGCTGGCCGTGCGCTTCGACTTCGACGCCAAGGGCTTCATGGGCATGAACGACGGCGACGCCTCCGGCGGCCAGCAGGTGATGAAGTCGCTGATCCTGCTGGTGGCGCTGATGATGGAAGAGTCGCGCCCCGGCGGCTTCGTCTTCATCGACGAGCCCTTCGCGCATCTCGACATCGTCAACATCGAGCGCGTGTCGGGCTTCTTGAAAGCGACCAGGGCGCAGTACCTGCTCACCACGCCGGTCACGCACAACGTCAACATCTACGACCCGGCCACGCTGACGCTGGTGACGTTCAAGAAACGCCCGGGCGAGGCGTGGGCGCCGGGCGTGAAAGTATTGATGCGCGACACCTCGACGACGCATTGACCATGCTGCGCGTCGTCACGCAGAGCAAAACCCGGCGGCTGCGCGTATCCGAACAAGCGCCGCGCGGACTCGACAGCCTGCCCGACGACTGGCGGCAACTGCTGAAACGCTGGGTCAGGCGCGGCGGCGACAGCCGCTGGGAAACGCTCAAGGGCGACGCCGGCGTGGGGCGGCAGAATCTGGCGCAGGCGCTGCTCGACTGGCTGCTGGACAACGGCTGGATTCGGCTGAGCGAAAAATTCGAGCGCGCCGAATGGTGGCCGTACCGGGTGCAATTTCAGGAACCCGCCGCCCTGCGCGCAGCGCTCGGCATCGCGGATGCGGAGGCGACGGCGGCGAACTGGCAAAGCCTTCGCGACGCCCTGCCGCCGGACACGCCGCTGCTCGACGCGCTCGATGCGCTGCCGCCCAGAACCGCGCTCGCCCGCGCCGATCTCGCCAGCGCACTCGTCCGCTGGCAGGCCGAACAATGCAACGGCACCCAGCGCGATTTCGCGCTGTTTGCACGCGGCGCCACCAAGGCCATCAGTTCCGCCGAATGGGCCTGGCTCGGCGAAGCAACCGATCTCGCCGAATGGGGCATCGAGCGTCACACGCCGCTGCTGCTGATCGCCGCGCCGGTCACGCTGCAGCTGCCACAAGGCGTGCTCGACCTCGCCGCCTGCGCCGACTTTTGCGCCCTCACCCCCGCCACCCTCGCCGCCGCCACGTCCGCCGACGGCGCGCCGGCCCACTGGCAACTGGTGGAAAACCGCACCAGCTTCGAGCGCGTCGCTCGCGCGCGCGACGCCGACACCGGCGTCATCTGGCTGCCCGGTTTTCCGCCCGGCTGGTGGCGCGAAGCCGTGGCGCATTTGCTCGCACTCTCACCCGCCCCCGCCGCCATCGCCTGCGACCCCGATCCCGCCGGCGTCGCCATCGCCCTGCAGGCCGGCGCGCTGTGGCAAGCCGCCGGACTCGACTGGCAGCCCTGGCAGATGGACATCGCCACCCTGCAAAGCCTGCCCAGCCATGGCGCACTCAACGCCTGGGACAGCGCACGCATCGCCCAATTGCGGCAAACCCCCGAACTGCCCGCCGCATTCGTGGCTTTGCTGGATTACATGCAACAGCACAACCTCAAAGGCGAACAGGAAGGCGCGCTGTAAGCCGCAATTACCCGGCTGACTTGCCTCCGTCCGGCCCGTTGTATATCCTGTATATACACAGGAGATCAACCATGCTCACACGCGTCTTCAAAAGCGGCAACTCGCTCGCCGTCCGCATTCCCAAGGAACTCGCCATCGTCGAGGCCAGCCAGGATGTCGAGATCGAAAAAGTCGGTGACACCCTGGTGCTGCGCCCGGTAGTCAAACGCAAATTGACCGGGCTGGCCGAGGCGTTCGCCGCTTTCCCACCCGGCTTCATGGCCGAAGGCCGCGAATTCCACGAGCAAAAAGAACGCGATTGGAGCGGCTTCGGCGAAAGTTCAGCTGCACATCAGGACAGCCCAGTGTACAAACCGGCGGGCGACAAGTAAGCCCATGCGCTACCTGCTCGACACCAACATCTGTGTCCACCTCATCCAGCGCCATCCGCCCGACCTGCTACGCCGCTTTCAGGCATTCGATTACGGCGATCTGCTTATCTCGGTCGTCACCCTGGCTGAATTGCGGCACGGCGTCGAGCGCGACCCTGGCACCAAACGCGAAGCCGAGCGCGCGCTGAATAATCTACTGACTTACCTGCCCGTGCTGCCGATCGACCACGCCGTTGCCGTGCAATACGGCGTTTTCGCTGCCGCCGTCCGCGACCGTCGCCGCGACGCACTGGATCGGCTGATCGCCGCGCACGCAGCGAGTCTCGGCCTCACGCTCGTCACCAACAATGAAGCGGATTTCAGGGATTACCCCGGACTCATCGTCGAGAACTGGGTTTGACTCATCCTGCACACCATCATCAGACAAGCTATGACTTCTTTACAATGAAATGCTCATCGCCAATAGTTGAAACCATCCCCCCCCCTTCCTTAAGGAGCGCCACCATGAATACGGCTAAAGCGTTGATCCAGAATCTGGTGCAGTCACAGCCCGAGGATGCCACTTACGACGAGATCGTTCGCGAACTGGCGTTTGACCGTATGGTGCAACGCGGACTGGAAGACGCACGCAAGCGCCGCGTGGTCAGCAACGAGGACATGCTGCACCGGATCAAGACGTGGTCGAACTGAGGTGGACGAACGAAGCCCAGACGTGGCTTCGCGACATCTTCGACTATATCGCCGCCGACAACCCGCAGGCCGCCGCCAAATCCCCATGCGCACCGAAACCCCCGTCACGCGGTTCCTGAAGGACTACACCCCGCCCGCCTGGTGGATCGAATCGGTTGACCTGCATGTCGCCATCCGCGACGGTCACACCGAAGTGCGTTCGCGTCTCGCATGCACACGCAACCCGGCGGTCGCAAGCAGCGCGCTGATACTGAACGGCGAAGCGCTGGAATTGATCAGCCTCGCGCTCAACGGTGCAACGCTCGACCCCGTGCGTTACATCTACGCGGACGACCTGCTGACCATCGTCGGGCCGTTGCCGGATCAATGCGTGCTGGAATGACCTTCCCTCGGTTTTTCGTCTTCCAACAGGTGGGTTTCATGCTACCTGTTTTTCCATCGGTTGAACCGTCAGCCAGTCATGCATGAACTGCGTCGGCGACTTGTAGCCCAGCGTCGAATGCCGTCGCTTCCGGTTGTA
>JANJXT010000056.1 GCA_024708885.1 Thiobacillus sp. | reverse complement strand
CATGCCACCCAGCCCCATCACGCTGAAGCCGTGCACCACCGCGTCGATCCAGCTCATGCCGCCGGCCCACAGCGCCGCCATGCAGGCGACGGTAAAGAGGGCGTAGACCTGCCACAGGCCCTTGGCGGTCTCGGCCATGCGCGGCGTGAGCTTGCTGTCCTTCATCGGTGTCGGCGTCTCGGCCTTGAACAGCTGGCGGCCGCCGACGCCCAGCATCGGCAGCACCGCGACGACCAGCACGATCACCCCCATGCCTCCGATCCAGTGCATCTGCGCACGCCAGATGTTGATCGAGGGCGGCAGACTGTCGAGCCCGGACAACACGGTGGAACCCGTCGCGGTCAGGCCGGAGACGGCCTCGAAGTACGCGTCGGTGAAGCTCATCTCCGGCAGGTGGACCAGCAGCGGGATCGCCGAGAACACCGGCAGCACCGCCCAGATCATCACCACCAGCAGGAAGCCGTCGCGCGTCTGCAGTTCGCGCTTGCCGCGCCGCGACAGCAGCCACAGCACCGCGCCGCTCGTGAAGGTGGCCAGGAAGGCCTCGTCGTACGCCAGCTGCGCGCCGTCCGCGAGCGCAAGCGACACGCCGAGCGGCAGCAGGAAGGCGAATGCGAACAGCATCAGCACCTTCGACAGGATGTGGACGACAGGCAGGATTTGCGACATCTAAGCTTCCGTCATGGCCGGAACCGGCATGAGCGCGATGTTACCAGCGCGCGCCGTCAGGTACGCCAGAACGCCCGGGTGAACAGCACGAAGACGGTGAAGAGCTCGAGGCGGCCGAGCAGCATGGTGAAGGCCAGAACCCAGGTCTGGAAGTCGGTGAGCCCCGCATAGTTGCCTGCGGGCCCGACCTCCCCGAGGCCGGGGCCGGCGTTGTTGATGCAGGCGATGACGGCGGAGAACGCGCTGACGAAGTCGAGCCCGCTCGCCAGCAGCACCAGCGTCATCGTCACGATGGTGGCGATGTACATCATGACGAAGGCCTGTACCGCGAACACGATCTGGTTGGGCACGGCGTGGCCGCCGATCTTGACCGGCAGCCGCGCGGCCGGATGGAGCTGATGCTCGAGTTCGCGCACGCCCTGGCGGAACATCAGCACCGCGCGGATCATCTTGAGGCCGCCGCCGGTCGAGCCGGAGCTCGCGGTGACGCAGGAGAGGAACAGCATCCACATCGGCGCGAACATCGGCCAGGCGCCGAAGTCGGTGCTGGCGAAGCCGCAGTCGGTGGCGATCGACACCAGGTTGAAGCTGACGTGGCGCAGTGCCGTCAGGAACTCCGGATAGGACCCCGCCTGCCAGACGTAGAGGGCGATGCCGAGACAGCTTGCGATCACGAGGCCGAGCACGCCGAACACCTCGGGGTCGTGGCGGTAGGGCGCGAGGCTCTTCTGGCGGAAGGCGAGGAAATGGGTGACGAAGTTGAGCGCTGCGGCCAGCATGAAAAAGATCAGCACCGCCTCGATCAGCGGCGAATCGAAGTGACCGACGCTGGCGTCGTGGGTCGAGAAGCCGCCCAGGCTCAGCGTCGCGAAGGCGTGGCAGATCGCGTCGAACCAGCTCATCCCGGCGAGCTTCAGCGCCACCGCGCAGAGCGCCGTGAGCGCCGCGTACATCGCCCACAGCAGCTTGGCGGTGTCGGCAATGCGCGGCGTCAGCTTGGTGTCCTTGATCGGGCCGGGCAACTCGGCCTTCAGCAGTTGGCGCCCGCCGATGCCGAGGAGCGGCAGGATCGCCACCGCCAGCACGATGATGCCCATGCCGCCCAGCCAGTTGAGGAGATGCCGCCACAGGTTGAGCGAGGGCGGCAGCGTGTCGAGTCCGCTCATCACGGTCGCGCCGGTCGTGGTGAGCGCCGAGATGGTCTCGAAATAGGCGTCGGTGAAGCCCATGCCCGGTGCGTAGATGAGGAAGGGAAGCGTGGCGAACGCCGGCAGCCCGGTCCACACCAGCAGCACCAGCAGGAAGCCGTCACGCACCTTGAGTTCGCGCTTCCAGCGCCGTCCACCCAGCCACAGCGCGAAGCCCGCGGCGAGTGTCACCGCGAATGCCTCGTCGAACGCGTGCTGCGCCGCATCGTGCGCGAAGAACGCCGTCAGCAGCGGCGCCAGCATGGTGAACGAGAAGATCAGGATCACCAGGCCGAGCACGTGCAGGACGGGTGCAAGGCGACGCATGGAGAGGCTCAGAAGAATCCGAAGCCGACCTGGAAAAGCTTTTCCACCTTGGGGATGATGCGCTTGTTGAGCGCGAACAGGATGAGGTGGTCCTCGGCCTCGACCAGGGTGTCGTGGTGCGCGATGACGACCTCGTCGCCCCGGATGATCGCCGCGATCGCCGCGCCTTCGGGGAGGGCGACATCGCCGATGCGCCGCCCGACCACCTTGGACGTCTTGAGGTCGCCGTGGACGACGATCTCGAGGACCTCGGCCGCACCGCGCCGCAGGCTGTGCACGGCCGCCATGTCGCCACGGCGGATCTTCGACAGCAGCGGACCGACGGTCGCCTGCGCCGGCGAGATCGCGATGTCGATCTCGCCGCCCTGGACCAGGTTGACGTACGCCGAGCGGTTGATCAGCGCGATCACCCGCTGCGCCCCCATGCGCTTGGCCAGGAGTGCGGACATGATGTTGTCCTCGTCGTCGTTGGTGAGCGCGCAGAAGACGTCGATGGTCTCGATGTTCTCTTGCTCGAGGAGCTCCTCGTCGGTGGCGTCGCCCTGCAGCACGAGGGTCCGGTGCAGTTGCTCGGCGAGCAGCTTGCAGGTCGCCTTGTTGTGGTCGATCAGCTTGACCTCGTAGTTGCGCTCGAGCCCGGCCGCCAGCCGGCGCCCGATGTTGCCGCCGCCGGCGATCATCACGCGCTTGACCCGCCGCTCCATCCGGCGCAGCTCGCGCATCACCGAAGGGATGTCCTGGCGGCGCGCGAGGAAGAACACCTCGTCGCCCGGCTCGATCACCGTGATCCCCTTCGGCACGATGCCACGGTCGCGGCGGTAGATCGCCGGGATGCGGCAGTCGACGTCCGGCATGTGGCGCTTGATGTCCTGCAGCTCGTGCCCGACCAGCGGGCCGCCGTGGTAGGCGCGCACCGCCACCAGGCGCACCTTGCCCTCGGCGAAGTCGAGGACCTGCAGCGCCTCGGGATGCTCGATCAGCCGCCGCAGCGTGTCGGTCACCTCCTGCTCGGGGCTGATCACGTCGTCGACGCCGAAATGCTCGCGCAGGAACTCCGCCTCCTGTCCGAGGAAATCGTTGGAGCGGATGCGCGCGATGCGCGTCGGCACGTTGAACAGCGAGGA
The DNA here is from genome assembly GCA_024708885.1 of Thiobacillus sp. GTDB lineage: Bacteria > Pseudomonadota > Gammaproteobacteria > Burkholderiales > Thiobacillaceae > Thiobacillus. The sequence goes on along the minus strand of JANJXT010000056.1, from coordinate 41,101 downwards.
CGCGATGCGGCACGCGACCAGGTTGGTCTCGTCGCTCTGCGTGACCGCGACCAGCATGTCGGCGTCCTCGGCGCCGGCCTGCTTGAGGATCGAGGGATTCGCCGCGTGACCGCGCACGGTGCGCAGGTCGAAGCGGTCCAGCAGCAGCGCGAGCCGCGAGGCGTCGAGATCGACGACGGTGATGTCGTTGTTTTCGGCGACCAGGCTTGCCGCCAGGTTGGCGCCGACCTGGCCGGCGCCGAGGATGATGATCTTCACGTGGGCCCCGGGCTAGAGGTCGTCGTCCAGGCGCCGTCCGTGGCGGATGTTGAGCTGCTTCAGCTTGCGGTAGAGGTGGGTGCGCTCGAGTCCGGACTTGTCGGCGACCCGCGTCATGCTGCCACCTTCCTTCTGGATCAGGTGCTCGAAGTACATGCGCTCGAAGGCGTCGCGTGCCTCGCGCAGCGGGATGTCGAGCGGGATGCCGTGCGCCTCCGCGGGTGCCTCCTGCTTCATCGGCGCGAGCACGCGGTTGACTTCGGCGGCGTCGATCTCGCTCGCCAGCGCGGTGACGGCGAGCGTGCGGACGACGTTGTTGAGCTGCGGCAGGTTGCCCGGCCAGTCGAAGTTGCGCAGCTGGTTCAGCGCCGGCGTGGTGAGCCGCCGCACCGGGCAGACGCCGGACTCGATCAGCTGCGCCAGCATGAAGTTGGCGATGTCGGGCACGTCCTCGCGATGCTCGCGCAGCGGCGGCACCTGGATCGTCAGGCTCGACAGGCGGTAGAACAGGCGGCTGTCGAACTCGCCGGCGGCGACCATCGAAACCAGGCTGCGGCTGCTGGCGCACACCAGGCGTGCCCCGCTGTGTTCGATGCGGTCGAGCAGGAGGCCGAGGCCCTTCTGTTCGAGGCGCCCGAGCTCGCACACATCCGGCAGGTAGACGGTGCCGTTGCCGAGCGTCTCGACCAGGCTCAGCGGGTCGGTCACCAGGCGCGGGCGGTCCTTGATCTCGACCCAGGGCGTCGAGGGCTGGTGCAGGAACTGGGCGCAGACCTCGAAGCCGCAGCCGGGCTCGCCGAGCAGCAGCACCGGCGCGGTGTTGCCGGCGATCTGGGTGAGGCGCTTCTTGAGGTCGAGGATGATCTGGCTCTTGCCGAGCGCCGACAGGTCCATGCTCGGCGCGCGGCGCGGCATGACCATGCCGCGGCTGATCGCCTTGCTCACGGTGTCGATCAGCTTGGCGAGCGCAACCGGCTTTTCCAGGAAGTCGGCGGCGCCGAGCTTGGTCGCCTCGACCGCGGTGTCGATCGTGCCGTGGCCGGACATCATCACCACCGGCATGGTGAGCTGGCCGCCGCCCGCCCATTCCTTCAGCAGGGTGACGCCGTCGGTGTCGGGCATCCAGATGTCGAGCAGGACCAGGTCCGGCCGGCGCATCGCCCTGAACTGCCGCGCCGCCTCGGCGTTTTCCGCCAGGTGTACGTCGTAGCCTTCGTCGGTGAGGATCTCCGACAGCAGTTCACGAATGCCCACTTCGTCATCGACAACGAGAATATGCCCGCTCACCTGTGTTCTCCGCCTGCCGCAAAAACGGGCAGCGCGATGCGGATGACTGCGCCGCCCGTTTTGAGGTTCTCGATTTGAATTTTACCGTGATGCTCTTCCACGATCTTCTTGACGATGGCCAGTCCCAGACCCGTGCCCTTGGCCTTGGTCGTCGCGTATGGCTCGAACAGCCGCGTCATCAGGTGTTCCGGGAATCCCGCTCCATTGTCTGTAACGGACAAACATGCCGCATTGTTGCTGAGGCGCGTGCTGACCTCGACGCTCGGTGAAGGGTGGCTGGCCAGGGCATCCTGCGCATTCTGCATCAGATTATGTATCACCTGGCGCAATAATGTGGAATCCCCGGCGATGCGCGGCAGCCCGGGCTCGAGGTTCAGGCGCAGCCCGAGCGCGCGGGCGTCGTACAGCGCCAGCACCTCGCCCACCAGTGCATTGAGATCGAGCGCCTCGAGCTTGGCGCGCGGCATCCGCGCATAGCCGGCGAACGCATCGACCATGCTCTTCATCGCGCCGACCTGGCTGATGATCGTCTGCGTGGCGCGCGCCACGAATTCGGCGTCGGCCGGTGCGAGCCGGCCGTCGAGCTTGCGCGCGATGCGCTCGGCCGACAGCTGGATCGGGGTGAGCGGATTCTTGATCTCGTGCGCCAGCCGGCGCGCCACCTCGCTCCACGCGGCGTTACGCTCGGCATTGATGAGCTTGGTGACGTCGTCGAACACGAGCACGTAGCCGCGCTCGACCCCCGGCGGCAGGCGCGTGCCGCGCAGGAGCAGCGACTGGCTGCCACCGTGTCCCGTGTAGTCGACCTGCTCCTGCCACTCGCCTTCGTGCTCGGCGAAGCGCGCAGCGACCCGCGTGCCGAACTCGTGCAGCGCCTCGCCCGGCTGGCCGAGCGCGGCGAGCGGCTGCGCGTCCAGCGCCGCCGCGGCGACACCGCGGATCTGCGCCGCCGCGGCGTTGAGGTTGCGGACCTGCAGGGCGTCGTCGAGCACGATCACGCCCGACGACAGGTTGGCCAGCACGCGCTCGAGGAAGGCCTTCGCCTGCTCGGTCTGCTGGTGATTGCGCGCGAGCTGCTCGCGCGCCTCCGACAGCTGCCGCGTCATGCGGTTGAACGACTGGATCAGCACGCCAAGCTCGTCCCGGCTCTTCAGCTGCGGCATCTGCGAGAAGTCGCCCTTGGCGACGGCGCGGGTGCCGCGCGCCAAAGTCCGCAGCGGCGCGCCGAGGCGCTCCGACAGCAGGTAGGCGATCACGAAGGTCATCAGCAGCGCCAGCATCAGGGTGAGCGTCAGCGCGACCCCGTAGATGCGCTTGAGGCCCACCCGCGCCACCGCGATCTGCTGGTATTCCTGGTACGCCAGCTGCACCGCCTGCGCGTCGCGCGCCAGCCGCGCCGGTACCGGCTGCACCAGCTGCAGCACCCGGGTCTCGCCGGCGAGCGCGCTGGCGTACACCGGGACGATCACCCGCATGATGAGGCCGCGCTCGGCGACCTCCTCGATGCGGCTGTACGGCTGCTGCTGCCGCACCTGCCACAGCACGCTGCGGTCGGGCAGCACCGGCAGCAGCGTTCCGCGCTCGCCGCTGACGTGCGCGATCACGCCGCCACGCTCGTCGAACAGCGTCATTTCCTGTACCGCGCTCTGCTCGCGCAGCGTCGACAGGCTGGTGATGATGGAGCCGACGCCTTCGTCGGCGAGCGACAGCGCCATCCGCTCCGCCTTCCTGTCGAGTTCGCGCAGCAGATCGTCGAGCGCCTGCTGGCCGAGGTTGACGCCCGAGGTCAGCGCGTTGTCGACCCGCACGTCGAACCAGGTCTCGATCGAGCGGTTGAGGAAGAACACCGAGGCGCCGTACACCACGAGCCCCGGCAGGGTGGCGACCGCGCCGAACATCAGCAGCAGCTTGAAGGTGAGCTTGGCGCCGAACACGCCGCGGCGGATGCGCTTCTGCAGCCACCACAGCCGCCAGCCCAGCAGCGCCAACAGCGCGAGGCCGAACACGCCGCCGCCGAAGAAGAGCGTCGGCAGGCTGTCGGAGAACATGGCGCTGTCGCCGCTGGCGTAGAAAAGGAGCGCCAGCAGCAGGATGCCCACGACCAGGGCGGCGGCGATCAGACTGCGCATCAGGGGGGAGTCTGGGCGGGCGCGGGGACTGCAGGGGCGTCGAACGCCCATTCATGCCAGGGGGTGGCGAGTTCCCAGTGGTCGCTGGCGACCGCGCCGATCGACAGCGGCTTGGGCAGCTGGGCGGTGTCGAGGCGCAGGCGCAGCCGCCCCTCGTAGCGCTTGCCGGTCCTGAGCGCGCCGCGCTCGAGCACCTGCCAGTCCTCCACCCGTCCGAGCCGCACCAGCGCCTCTTCCAGCGTGGCGACCGTGTGCGTCGTATAGCCGGTCTCGACGACGTAGCGCCGCAGCAGCAGGTGGTAGTAAATCCGCAGCTTGCGCACCGGCTCGGCGATGTCCTCGTCGAACCACCAGTTGCGCGGCCGGGTCAGCTCCAGCTCGACCAGGAAATGCAGGTTGATCCCCTTGAGGAGCGCGTCCTCCAGGGTCGGGTTGAGCACCACGTCGATGTCGGCGTCCAGCAGGTAGCCCTGGGGCGTGGCACGGATTCCGGCGTCCCTGACGGTGCTTCTGTCGCTCGCCAGCGCGCTGCCGGCGACGGCCAGCCAGCAGCCCAGCAGCAGCGCGACCAGCCAGCGCAGGGCCGGTTCAGGTCTTGCGCAGCAGGGCGTAAAAGAAACCATCATGCTCGGCACTGGGCAGCAGCTGCCCGTCGGACAAAGGTTCAGGAAGCGGACAGCGCTCGGCGTCCCGCGTGTGGCGCGCCAGGAACGCCCGCACCTGCCCCTCGTTTTCCTCGTGGAAGATCGAGCAGGTGGCGTAAAGCAATGTACCACCCGGGGCCAGCAGCCGCCAGAGCGCCTCCAGCATAACGGCCTGCTGGGCGGAAAATTGAATGATGTCGTCCGGCCGGCGCAACCACTTGATGTCGGGGTTGCGGCGCACCACGCCGGACGCGCTGCAGGGGACGTCGGCGAGGATGCGGTCGAAGGGGCGGCCGTCCCACCAGCCGTCGGGCTGCGCCGCGTCGCCCTCGATCAGGGTCGCGGCGAGCCCCAGCCGGTCGAGGTTCTCCTGCACCCGCGCCAGTCGCGTGGCGTCGGCGTCGAGCGCAACCAGGTCGACGTCCGCCCGCTCCAGGATATGCCCGGTCTTGCCGCCGGGGGCGGCGCAGGCATCGAGGACGCGCTCACCGGGCTGCGCGTCGAGCAGGCGCGCCGCCCACTGCGCGCCGGCGTCCTGCACCGAGACGTCGCCAGCGTCGAAACCGGGCAGCTCGTGCACGGGCAGCGCGCGCTCGAGGGTGACGGCGTCCGGCCCCGTGCGATGGGCCGGCAGCCCGGCCTCGTTGAGGCGTCGCAGATAGCCCGCGACGTCGCCGTGGCGGCAATTGACGCGCAGGGTGAACGGAGGGTGCAGCAGGCTCGCCTCGAGGATGCCCTCCCAGCGATCGGGATAGTCGGCCTGCAGGCGGGCGATCCACCAGTCGGGGTGCGACCAGCGCGCGCCGGGCTGCGTGTCGGCGAGGGCGTCGAGCTCGGCGCGGCGGCGCTGGAAGCTGCGCAGCACCGCGTTGGCGAGCCCGCGGCGCCAGCCCTGGCCGGCGGCGCTGACGGCGTTGTGCACCACGGCATGCGCCGGCGCGCGCGTGTAGGCCAGCTGATACAGCGCCACGCGCAGCAGCCAGCCGAGCTGCGGGTCGGTCAGCGGGCGCTCGAGCAGGGCCGCGAGCCAGGCGTCCAGGCGGCCGAACTGGCGCAGGCTGCCATACACGATGTCCTGCAGGGCGCCGCGCTCGCCCGGCGTGCCGAGCTGCTGGAGCCGCCGCGGCAGCGCCTGGTGCAGCGCGGCGCCGTCGAACACCTCCTCGAGCACGGCGGCGGCCAGTTTCTGCAGCTTACGCATGGGGGGACATGACCGGGACGATCGACCGATTCATCGGGCTTGCGGCGAAAGGAAGCGCGGATGATAGCAGGCGCCCGACCCGGCGGCCTCAGCCAAGGCGGGTGCCGCGCGCAGGCGGCCGGCCGGCCAGGAACGCGGCGGCGGACATCCGCTTGCCGCCCGCCGGCTGCACCTCCTGCAGCGCCAGCGCCCCGCTGCCGCAGGCGACGACCAGCAGGTCCGCCTCGGCGCGCAGGACCTCGCCAGGCAGCCCGGTCCCCGCGACGGGCAGCGCCGCCCAGATCTTCAGCGGCGCGCGCTCGAGCAGCGTCCAGGCGCCCGGCGCCGGATTGAAGGCGCGCACCGCGCGTGCGAGCGCCTCGGCGGGCAGGTGCCAGTCCAGCTTCGCTTCCTCCTTGCTCAGCTTCGCCGCGTAGGTCGCCTGCGCGTCGTCCTGTTTTTCGGGCACCAGCGCCGAGTAGTTCGCCAGCGCAGCGACGATCGCCTCCGCGCCGGCCACGGCCAGTCGGTCGTGCAGGCTCGCCGCGGTGTCGGTCGCGCGGATCGGCACGACGGTCTTCGTCAACATCGCGCCGGTGTCGAGCCCGGCGTCCATCTGCATGATGGTGATGCCGGTTTCCGCGTCGCCGGCGAGGATCGCGCGCTGGATCGGGGCCGCGCCGCGCCAGCGCGGCAGGAGCGAGGCGTGGATGTTGAGGCAGCCGAGGCGCGGCAGGTCGAGCACCGCCTGCGGCAGGATGAGCCCGTACGCCGCGACCACCATGACGTCGGGGTCGACGGCGCGCAGTTCGGCCTGCGCCTCGGGCGTCTTCAGGCTGGCCGGCTGCGATACCTGCAGGCCACGCGCCAGCGCCGTCTGCTTCACTGCGCCGGGGACGAGTTTCATGCCGCGTCCGGCGGGGCGGTCCGGCTGGGTCAGCACCAGCGCGATGTCGTGGCCGGCGTCGGCCAGCGCATCGAGCGCGGTCGCCGCGAACGGCGGCGTGCCGGCAAAGACGAGACGCATGCGCGGCGTGCTCAGAGCGAGGCGCGCACCGGCGCCGGGTCGGGGCGGTGTTCGCGCGCCTGTTTTTGCAGCCGGGTGCGGATGCGCTTGCGCTTGAGCATCGACAGGTAATCGACGAACACCTTGCCCTGCAGGTGGTCGAGTTCGTGCTGGATGCACACCGCAAGGAGCCCCTCGGCTTCCAGTTCGAACGGCGCGCCGTCGCGGTCCAGCGCGCGCACGGTGATGCGCTCGGCGCGCGTCACGCGGTCGAATACGCCCGGCACCGACAGGCACCCCTCTTCCCCTTCGGCGCGCCCCGACTGGGCGACGATTTCCGGGTTGATGAACACCTTGAGCTCCTTGTGCGTCTCCGAGATGTCGATCACCACCACGCGCTCGTGGACATCGACCTGCGTGGCGGCCAGCCCGATACCGGGTGCCGCGTACATGGTTTCCGCCATGTCGTCGACCAGGGTGCGGATGCGTGCGTCGACCACCTCGACCGGCTTGGCGACGGTGTGCAGGCGCGGGTCGGGATAGTGCAGGATGGACAGTTTGGCCATAAAAAGCTTTACGAATTAAAGGTCTGGGCGCAAAATTTGACGAAAAATCTGCGTCGGCGTGCACGAAATCCTAAATATACGGGACGGAATGACCGTAAGCTATGCGCACCTTCAATAAATTCAACGCAAATTGGACAAAGTTCAGATGGAGGGTTCCCCTGTGCGCCGACTCGTAGTCTCCCTTGCCATGCTGCTGGCCCTGCCGGCCATGGCCGACACCCTTGCCCTGCAGGACAACGCACCGGACCACTACGTCGTGGTCAAGGGCGACACGCTGTGGGACATTTCCGGACGTTTTCTCAAGGACCCGTGGCGCTGGCCGGAAATCTGGAATCTGAACCGCAAGGAAATCAAGGATCCGCACTGGATCTATCCGGGCGACCGCGTGGTGCTCGACCGCAGCGGCGCCACGCCCCGCCTGACGCTGGTCAAGGGCGATGCGCACGGCCTGCCGACGGTGCGCATGTCGCCCGGCGCGCGCGTCACCGAAATCAGCGACGAATCGATCCCGCCCATTCCCATCGGTGCGGTGCAGGCCTTCCTGCAACAGCCGCTGGTGGTCGAGGCCGGCCAGCTGGACCAGTCGCCGCAGATCCTTGGCAGCGCTGAAGAGCGGGTCATTCTCGCCGCCGGTGACAGCGCCTGGGCGACCAGCGACGGCTCGGGCACACGCAGCTGGCAGATCTACCGCCAGGGCCAGGCGCTGACCAACCCTGACAACGGCGAGTCGCTCGGCCACGAGGCGCTCTACCTGGGCGACGCGGAAACCACGCTGCCGGGCGATCCCCAGAAGCTGCGCATCACCCGCACCGCCCAGGAGGTGCTGGCGAAGGACCGCATCCTGCCGGCGCGCCAGGACTCGGTGTTCGAGTTCGTGCCGCACGCGCCGGACAAGCCGGTGTCCGCCAAGGTCATTTCGGCCTATGGCGGCGAAAGCGTCTCCAACACCGGCCGCTATCAGACCGTGGTCATCAACCGCGGCGCGCGCGACGGCCTCGAGCCCGGCCACGTACTGGCCGTGCATCGCGCCGGCCGGCTGGTGAAGACCGAAGCCGTCAGCGGCGGTCGCCAGCGCTGGGTGTTCATGGATTCCGGCTGCATCAAGCCGGGCGAGAAGGTCAGCTACGACCAGTTCCACGACGTTCGCCAGACGATGCAGGAGTGCAAGCAGGCCGAGGTGCAGTCGGGTCCCTGGGCCTACATGGATGTCGGGTGTCTCAAGCCCGGCAAGAAGGTGAGCTTCGACCAGTTCTTCGACCCGAAGGACGTATACGACCGCGACTGCGTCGAGAAAAAACGCGCCGACAGCGTGCAACTGCCCGACAGCCGCACCGGCCTGCTGATGGTGTATCGCGTGTTCGACCGCGTCGCCTACGCGCTCGTCATGCAGTCCGAGCGCCCGGTGTACCTGCTGGATACGGTCAAGAACCCCTGAGCGCATCCGGACTCGACCCCTGGCTGCGCCTGGCCCTGGTGCCGGGCATCGGCAACACCAGCCTGCTGCGTCTGCTGACGGCCTTCGGTTCTCCGGAGGCCGTTTTGGCATGCGGCCGCGGCGCCCTGTCGGCGCATCTGTCCGCCGCGCAATGCGATGCCCTCCTCGCCGGACCCGACGCGGCGCAGCGTGACGCCGCACAGGCCTGGCTCGAGCAGCCCGGCAACAGCGTCCTGACCCTTGCCGATGCGGACTATCCGCGACAATTGCTCGAAATCCCCGATCCGCCGGCCCTGCTCTACTGCAAGGGCCGGCGCGAACTGCTCGGCGGACCCGCGCTCGGCATCGTCGGCAGCCGCAACGCCACGCCGCAGGGCGTGCGCGACGCCCAAGCGTTCGCGCACGCCCTGTCGGACGCCGGGCTCGTCGTCGTCAGCGGGCTGGCGCTCGGCATCGACGCCGCCGCCCACCGCGGCGGACTCGCTGGCGCCGGCTCCAGCGTTGCCGTCATCGGCACCGGGCTCGATCGCATCTACCCCGCACGCAACCAGGCGCTCGCCCGCGATCTCGCCGAAAACGGCCTCATCGTCTCGGAATTTGCACTGGGCACGCCGCCGCTGCCCGGCAACGTCCCGCGCCGCAACCGCCTCATCAGCGGGCTCGCGCGCGGCGTGCTGGTGGTCGAAGCCGCGCCCGGCAGCGGCTCGCTCATCACCGCGCGCGTCGCCACCGAACAGGGGCGCGAGGTGTTCGCCATCCCCGGCTCGATCCATTCGCCGCTGGCGCGCGGCTGCCATGCACTCATCAAGCAGGGCGCCAAGCTGGTCGAATCCGCCGCCGACATCCTGGAGGAGCTCGCCTGGCCCGGACGTCTCGCCCCGCCCAGCCCGGCCGAGGCCGAGGCCGACCCGCTGCTTGGCGCGCTCGACGGCGCCCCGGTCACGCTCGACACGCTGGTACAGCGAACCGGGTTGACGCTGGATGCGCTTTCGGCGAAGCTGTTGACGCTTGAACTCGAGGGCCGCGTGGCGACCCTGCCGGGCGGGCGCTACCAAAGACTCCATTGACATCATGCTCGACATCCTGGTCTACCTTTACGAAAGCTTCCGCATGGCGGAACTCGCGCCCAACCGCGACGCGCTGGAAAAGCGCCTGTTCGCCGCCGGCTTCGAGGAAGCCCACATCAATGCGACGCTGGACTGGTTCGGACATCTGTCGGAGAGCGCCACGCACGAACGCCTGGCGCACGCCTTCGAGCGCCATTACGCCCCGGAGGAACTGGAACGGCTTGACGCGGCGTGCCGCGCCGAAATCGCCTTTCTCGTCGGCGCCGAGGTACTCGACCCCGAGTCGCGCGAATGGGTCATCTCGGGCCTGATGCAACTGGCGGGCGAGGAGATCGAGCCCGATCACGTGCGCTGGATGACCCTGATCGTGCTGTGGAGCCGCGGCCGCATCGAGCATTTCACCCATCTGGAAGACATGCTGCTGAACCACGAGCCGGGACGCCTGCACTGATGTCCAAACTCGTCATCGTCGAGTCACCGTCAAAATCCAAGTCGCTGAAGAAATACCTCGGCGCCGGCTACGACATCCTCGCCAGCTACGGCCACGTGCGCGACCTCGAGCCGAAAACCGGCGCGGTCGACACCGAAACCTTCTCGATGAAGTACCAGATCATCGAGCGCAACGCCAAGCACGTCGACGCCATCGTCAAGGCCGCCAAGAAGGCCGACGAAGTGCTGCTCGCCACCGACCCGGACCGCGAGGGTGAGGCGATTTCCTGGCACATCAGCGAAATTCTCAAAGAGAAGAAGGTCAAGACGCCGATGAAGCGCGTCGCCTTCTACGAAATCACCGAGTCGGCGATCCAGGACGCGGTGCGCCATCCGCGCGAGATCGCCTCCGACTTGGTCGACGCCCAGCAGGCGCGGCGCGCGCTCGATTATCTGGTCGGCTTCAACCTCTCGCCGCTGCTGTGGAAGAAGATCAGCCCGGGGCTGTCCGCCGGCCGCGTGCAGTCGCCCGCGTTGCGCATGATCGTCGAGCGTGAGCTGGAGATCGAAGCCTTCGTGCCGCGCGAGTACTGGACGCTGCACCTCGACACCCACAAGGGTGCCCAGCCGTTCACCGCCAGACTCACGCACTTCAGGGGCGAGAAGCTCGAGCAGTTCTCGGTCGAGCACGAGGCGCGCAGCAAGGAATGGCTGGCGATGCTGGAGGGCCGCGACGCCCGCGTCATGCGCATCGAGAAGAAGCGCCGCGCGCGCAACCCCGCCGCGCCCTTCACCACCTCCACCCTCCAGCAGGCCGGCGTGCGCAACCTCGGCATGACGACCGACCGCGTGATGCGCACCGCGCAGGCGCTGTACGAGGGCATCGACCTCGGCGAAGGTCCGGTCGGCCTCATCACCTACATGCGGACCGACTCGGTCAACCTCGCACAGGAAGCGATCACGGATATCCGCAAGTATGTGGGCGCCAACTTCGACAAGGATTATCTGCCGCCCTCGGCGATCGCCTACAAGGCCAAGACCAAGAACGCGCAGGAAGCGCACGAGGCGGTGCGCCCGACCGCGGTCGCGCGCACGCCCGATGCGGTGAAAGCCTTTCTCACCCACGACCAGGCGCGCCTGTACGAGCTGATCTGGAAACGCACCGTCGCCTGTCAGATGACTGCCGCGCAGTTCGACACCGTCGCCGCCGACATCACCGTGGGCGACGGCACCTTCCGCGCCACCGGACAGACGCTGGCGTTTCCCGGTTTCCTTGCGGTGTACCAGGACGACGAGGACGAGGAAGAATCGAAGTTGCCGACGCTCGCCGAGGGCGAAACCCTGCCGGTCGACAAACTCTACGGCGAGCAGCATTTCACCCAGCCGCCGCCGCGCTACACCGAGGCGAGCCTGGTGAAGGCGCTGGAAGAGTACGGCATCGGCCGCCCCTCGACCTACGCCAGCATCATTTCCACCCTGCAGGACCGCGAATACGTGGTGCTGGAGAAGAAGCGCTTCCAGCCCACCGACGTCGGCCGCCTGGTCAACTGCTTTCTCACCCGCCACTTCACCCATTACGTCGACTACGACTTCACCGCCAGACTGGAAGACAAGCTCGATGACGTCTCCAACGGCAAGCACCAGTGGACGCGGCTCCTGGGTGAGTTCTGGAAGGCGTTCGACGGCGAACTGAAAGCCAAGCAGGACGTCGAGCGCGGCTGTCCCATCGCCGAGGCGTGTCCGAAGTGCGGCAAGCCGCTCTTCATGCAGGCGAGCAAGCGCGGCCTGTTCATCGGCTGCTCGGGTTATCCCGAATGCGACTACACCCGCCCGCTGCATCCCGCCACGGCCGAGGGCGACAACATCCTCGGCAAGGATCCGGCGAGTGGACTCGACGTCAAGCTCCTGTCCGGCCGCTTCGGCCCCTATGTGCAGATTGGCGAGATGCCCGAGGACAAGAAGGCGCCAAAGCCGCGCCGCGCCTCGTGGCCCAAAGACATACCATTGGAAAACGCCACGCTCGAACTGGCGCTGAAATTTCTTTCGCTGCCGCGCGAGGTGGGCCACCACCCCGTCACCGGCCTGCCCATCGTCGCCAACAACGGCCGCTTCGGCCCCTACCTGCTGCACGACGGCAAGTTCAAGTCGATCCCCAAAAGCGACAGCGTCTACGAAATCGACCTGCCGCGCGCGCTCGAAGTGCTCGCCATGGAACGCGCACCGCGCGGTGCCGATTCGGCCGCTTCGGTGCTGAAGAATCTGGGTCCGCATCCGGACGACGGCAAGGACATCACCGTGCGCAGCGGGCGCTACGGACCGTATGTGAAACACGGCACGACCAATGCCACGCTGCCGAAGGACATCACCCCGGAAGAGATCACCCTTGCGGAGGCGCTCGATCTCATTGCCGCGCGCATCGCCAAGGGGCCGGTGAAGAAACCCGCACGCAAGGCCGCCACGACGAAGAAAGCCGCGGCGGGCGAGAAGGCGGAAGCAAGAAAACCTGCCGCGAAAAAGCCCGCTGCGGCGAAGACCGCGGCGAAACCGGCGGGCAAGAAGGCCGCCACACGCAAACCCGCCGCATGAGCGCGCCACCCGGCCTGCTCATGGTCAATACCTTTCTCGGTACCGCAGGCTACAAGAAGCTCTATCAGGAGCTCGGTTACGCCGTCACCGTCGAGGGGTCCGAGCGTCGCGCGCTCGGCACGCTGAAAAAAGCACCGCCCACGGTGGTCGTCGCCGATTTCTATCACCAGGCGGATTTTCGCGATCGCTTGTCCAATCTCGAATCCGTGCTCGCCGCGGTACAGCGCCTGCCCGAGACGCGCGTGCTCGTATTTTATGATCCGTCACACCAGTCTGCACTCGACAAAGTGAGCGCACGCTTGCGCATCGACGCCGCGCTTGCGCTTCCAGCCGACGTCGCACGCCTGCGCGAAATCCTGCTTGCATGGCAGCCGGCCGACACCTGATCCGTCCCTGAATCTCCCCCTGCTTGTGCCGATACTCCAGAGGCCTGTTCAGCATTTCCGGAGATCGTCATGCGCCAAGTCGCGGTTCTGCCCCTGCTTTTACACCAGCAGTGCCGTGCCCGTGCGGGCGCTGTCGGTGAAAACCCAAAGCGTGGGCGCGCCCGCCCAGCAAAAACTGGCGCGCAGCCTGCGCAGCGGCAACGCCTCAAGCTTGCGCTGGCCACCGCCAGCAAGGTCGACTTCGACCCGGCGGATGACCCGTTCCCGCTCAACCGCCTGCCCAAGGACAAGAACGTCCCCCTCATCATGTATTGCGACGGCAGCTTCTGCTGGAAGAGCTACAAATCCGCGATCATGGCAATGAAGGCTGGCTGGAAAAACATCTACGGGTTCCGCGGCGGCTACCCGGAATGGAAGGAAGCGGAATTCGCCATCGCGAAGAAGGACTGAAGACGTCCGCATCGCTGCGAAAGCCCGGTTCAGCCGGGATTTTTTGTGGGTGCAAGCCTGCGTTCGCCGGGAGCCGATTAGTCCGCCGCGTCGGGTACTGGCGTCCGTGGCTGTAGTGGCGCAGCCTGGTTGGCGGCTATCGCAAACGCCGGTCGTGCCGTATCATCCGCCGGCAGGCTGAACCCGGAAACGACCGCGTCCGAACTCGCGTTGTCAAAGCTTCCGAAGCATGGTGTCCGCACAATGAACCCGTCCCACCGATCTCACGGCACGCCCGCGCTTGCGCTGGGGGCGCTGGGTGTGGTCTTCGGCGACATCGGCACCAGCCCCCTCTACACGATGAAGGAGGTGTTCGGCGGGCACCACCTGCCGCTCACGCCGGACAACGTGCTGGGCATCCTTTCGCTGATCTTCTGGTCGCTCGTGTTCGTGGTGTCGCTTAAGTATGTCGGCGTAATGATGCGTGCCGACAACAAGGGCGAGGGCGGCGTCCTCGCCCTGCTCTCGTTGCTGCAGGGGCACGCGCCGCTGGCGTCACGCAGCCGCTGGTTTCTGATGTCGCTGGGCTTTCTGGGTGCCTCGCTGTTCTTCGGCGACACCCTGATCACGCCGGCTATTTCCGTGTTGTCCGCGGTCGAGGGACTGGAAATGGGCGCGCCGTTTCTGCATCCCTTCGTCGTGCCGCTTGCGCTCGGTATCCTGCTGGGACTGTTCGTCATCCAGCAGCACGGCACCGCATCCATCGGCACGCTGTTCGGACCGGTCATGCTGGCGTGGTTCGGGGTGCTGGGCCTGCTTGGCGTGCTCGGCATTCTTCGGAACCCCGGCATCCTCGCGGCGCTGCTGCCCACGCAAGCCCTGAATTTTTTTGCCGCGCACGGCATGGCGAGCTTTTTCATTCTCGGTGCGGTGGTGCTGGCGATCACTGGCGCGGAGGCCCTGTACGCCGACATGGGACATTTCGGTCGCCGCCCCATCCAGCTGGTGTGGTTCGCCTATGCCCTGCCCGCCCTCACGCTCAACTACTTCGGCCAGGGGGCGCTGCTGCTCGCCAATCCCGAAGCCGTGCGCAATCCCTTCTACCTGCTCGCCCCGGATTGGGCGCTCTATCCGATGATCGGACTAGCCACTGCGGCAACCGTGATTGCTTCACAGGCAGTCATTTCGGGTGCGTTCTCGGTGACCCGCCAAGTGATCCAGATGGGCTACGCGCCGCGCCTGATCATCCGCCATACCTCGGCGGCCGAGGCAGGCCAGATCTACATCCCCTTCGTCAACTGGACTCTGGCGTGTGGCGTGGCCATGCTGATTCTCGGCTTCCAGAGTTCGAGCAATCTCGCCGCCGCCTACGGCATTGCGGTGACTGCGACGTTTGCCATCGACACGCTGCTGCTCGGCTTGCTCATGCGCGTGCAGTGGGGCCTTCACCCCGTACTTGCGGGGGTGGCGATGGCATTCTTCCTTGTCATCGATTCGGCCTTCTTCGGTGCGAATCTGGCGAAGATTCCGGAGGGCGGCTGGTTTCCCCTGGTCGTGGCGCTGGTGCTGTTCACCCTGCTGGTGACGTGGAAGCGCGGCCGGGACATGGTGACGCTGCGCCTGCGCGAGAAGGCCCTGCCTCTCACTCCGTTCGTGGAGAGCCTGCTCGCCCATCCGCCGATCCGTGTGGCGGGTACCGCGGTGTTCATGACTGCCGATGCGAACGCGGTGCCGCTGGCCTTGCTGCACAACCTCAAGCACAACAAAGTGCTGCACGAGCGCGTGGTGATCCTGAACGTGCGCCACGCCGAAGTGCCTTACGTGGCGCTCGAGCGGCGACTCGAACGGGCGCGGCTGGCCGACGATTTCTACCAGGTCACCCTCCGCTACGGCTTCATGGATGACGTTGACATCCCCAAGGCCATGGCGGAGTGTTCGTGCGGCATGCCGTTCGACATGATGGAGACCACCTTCTTCCTGAGCCGGGAAAACCTCATTCCCACCCGCGGCGAAGGCATGATGCTCTGGCGCGAGCATCTCTTCGCCGGCATGGCGCGCAACGCGGCCAGCCCCATGACCTTCTTCCGGATTCCCGCCAACCGCGTGGTCGAACTCGGTGCCCAGCTCGAGATCTGAAGCGGCCGGCCGGGTTGGCCGCGGTGCCAGCACTTCATCGACGAAGCCGGCCTTGAGAAAGCACCATCCCTATGCACCTCCCGTTCCGCAGTCGTCATCGCCCAACAGCGCATCGGCGATTCCCCAGACAAGAACCGCTGCCCCTACGGTACCCCAAAAACCAAGCCCAGATTTCCTTCTGGCGGTACCACCTGCGTTCCCCTCGATCCAGCGCGACAAGGCAGCCAGCTCGAGGGCGGCCGTCAGCGTCAGGGTAAGAGGGAGCTCGACGTACCCGGTCGTCGGCAAGCCGCGCCGCCTGACCACGGCCGTCGGATCCGCCAGCGTTTCGACCAGATCTTCGAGCCAGTCCCTGATCTCCACCAGCATGTGCCGGTATACGCCTGCCAACAGATCGCGCGCCTCGGCGTCGCGGCCGTAGGCATTGAGGGCGCGCACCTCGCGATAGCCGGCAAGCAGGTCATCCACACATGCTTCGATGCGGCCGACGGCACGATAAACCTCACCGTCGGTCGCGCTCTCGTTCGTCACCACATCGGACATCAGGCTGTCGATACGGTCGGTGAGCCGGTGCGTGAGCGCCTGCAGCGCATCCAGATGGCTGGAGACGATCTCGGCCATCCCATACGCCGCACTGGCTGGAAGGACGTGGTGGCCGAGCTGAGTCTCGATCTTTCGCCAGAGCGGCCGCATGGCCTCGCCCAGCGAGGTGATCCGGTGCGGCAGGAGCGGCTCATCCGCCATTGTCGTCTCCCCCATCGGCCAGGAAGATCGCGAATTCGACACGGTCCCAGGGATTGTCGGAATCCCGGAGCGTGACGATCTCGGCGTGCAGCACGTGACCGGCATCCAGCAGGTGGCTCGCCGCCGCGTTATCAATGCGTGGGACGTAGCCCAGTTTCTGCCCCTGCCAATCGACACGGACCGCCCGCGGATCATGGGCATTGCCGGGCTCGCGCACCAGGCTCAAGGAAGCCCCCACCATCAACAATGGCCAGATGGCTTCCCCCTGGTGGTACTGAAATCCCGCCACGGGTGATCGTTGCAGCTCCACCTTTCTGGGCGCCGCTGCACGGGCCACCGGCGCAGCAACACTGATGCCGATCAGCGCGGCAATCCGCTCAAGGAACAATCGTCTGCTCATGGTGCCTCCCAGTTCAAATACGACACCAGCCTAGCGTGCGAGTGGCTCAAAGATTGCGCCACCCACCGGTCATTTCACCTCGGCATCCAGAGATAGCCCTGCAACCATAACCGTCCCTCGATATCCTGGCCGACTTGCGGCGGTGCTTCTCCCGACCAGGCACGCCGGGTGATCAGAATGTCCAGATCGGCATCCTCGTCGCCGAAGCGCATTACCGTGGCGCGCACCCGCCAGCCATCCTGGCCCAGCCAATCCTTGAACTCGGTCACCGATTTCACTGGCGCGTGGAAGCTGTAGTCATCCACGTCCCAGCCACTGACTGGCAGAAACATTGCGGCGCCGTCCATGCTTACGGTGCAAGCGGTCTCATGGGGCTCCTCGCCCTCTTTCAACCGCTGGTTCATCCAAGCCACCTCATCGGGATGGCGGTTGATCTTCCACTCGTGTTTCTCGGCGGGGCCAGCGTTGTAGGCGATGCCGGAGAAGATGAAGTCGTACTCCTTGCCCGTTTCGTACCAGGCCCGATTGATCAGGTACTGCGTATCGAAGAACGTCACTTCACCTTCGCCCCAGCTTGCGGTGATTTGAGCTTCCAGTCCGCCCTCCCAGACGCTGACCTCGCGCACGGTCAGGGTGTGCTGGCTGCCGGTTGCAAAGAAGGGGAAGAGGCTGACGAGCATGTTCGCCTCCTTCTCGACACGGAGAATCAGCGCCATCCCTTGCACGCGCAGTGGCCAGACCAGCTGAAACCCCTTGGGCCAGTCATCCGGCAACGATCGGGCCGGTTTGCGACTTTCACCGTACCCCGTCTGCACCAGCGCATTCGGCAGGATTTCCGGCAGGCGACCCATCAGCTCCTTCGAGTCTTCAACAAACGGATCCCAGTGCGAACCCAGGTAATGTTGAGCGCTCTCTCCCTCGGGGATGAAAGTCGATGCCGGCCAGGGAAGCGTATCGCGAGCAGGCTCCTGCGGCTCAACGACAACGGGCACATCCTTTTCCAGGGATTCGCGGCGAATCAATGCCTCCCCGGTGCCATCAAATGCGATGCCGAGATAATCCGTGCCGACAAAGGTGACGGTTCCCGATCCGTGCAGCCCGTGTTCGATACGGCTGCCGACCACCAAATTTCGCGTATCCATTATTTCTCCCTGCCCTTTCGTCGCACTACCCCTTCACGCAAACCACTTGCTTCAGGGTATGCAGCGTTTCGGTGAGATCCTTCTGGTTCTCCATCACCGCATCGATATCCTTGTAGGCGCCGGGAATTTCGTCGATGACGCCACTGTCCTTGCGACAGATCACCCCATCGGTCTGCCGCGCGAGATCGGCTTCGGTGAACTGCTTTTCGGCCGCAGTGCGGCTCATCCGGCGGCCGGCGCCATGGGCGCTGGACGTGAAACTCTCCGGGTTGCCCAGGCCGCGAACGATGTAACTGCGCGCCCCCATGCTGCCCGGGATGATCCCCAGGTCGCCCTCGCGCGCCCGGATGGCGCCCTTGCGCGTCACCCACACGTCCGCGCCGAAGTGATGCTCCCGAGCCACATAATTGTGATGGCAGTTCACCACCTCACTGGTGACATCGAAGGGCGGCAGGTGGCGCTTGAGCGCGGCCAGCACCAGATCGACCATGCACTGCCGATTCTGCAGCGCATATTCCTGCGCCCAATGCACCGCCTCGACGTAGTCGTCGAAATGTTCGGTGCCTTCAGGGAAGTAGGCGAGATCGCGATCTGGCAACTGGATCATCCAGCGTTCCATGTCCTTGCGGGCCAGCCCGATGAAGTATTCGGCCATCGCATTGCCGATGCCGCGACTCCCCGAGTGCAGCATGACCCACACCTGGTTGGACTCATCCAGGCAAACCTCGATGAAGTGGTTGCCACCGCCGAGGGTGCCGAGTTGCTTGACCCACTTGGTCGTGCCGCAGATGGTCTTTTCCAGTACCGGATGCTTTTCCAGAATCCGGTTAAGGCCAGTCGCGAACGGTCGCGCTTGATCCTCGAATGACCTTCGGTTGTTGTGCATGCCTCGACCAACGGGAACGTCCCGGCTGATCTGGTCGAAGACCCCCTTCAAGGATTTTTCGTCTAGATCATTGGCCGTGACGGAAAGCCGGCAGGCCACCATGCCGCAGCCAATATCGACGCCGACAGCGGCAGGAATGATGGCCTTGTGGGTGGCGATCACCGAACCGATGGTCGCGCCGATGCCCAGATGCACGTCTGGCATGGCGGCGACGTGGTGATGAATGAAAGGCAGGCTGGCGATATTGGTCAGCTGCTTTTTCGAGTTGTCGTCGACCTCATCGGTCCAGATTTTGACCGGTATCCTCTGGTCGGTCAGAACTTGCTTGATCGGCATATGTCACTCCCCTTCGTCGCTCCATTCACCAGTGCGAGCATTGTCGAGGAGCAAGTGGCTCAAATGCTGCGCCACCGATAACTATTTTGCTTGATGGATATGGCGGCCTGCTACGTATGCTTCCTTTTCCATTGGCCATATTGCTGACTTCCGTCACGGCCTTGACCGCCACGCTGCTCCTGGTGGTTCTTTCCGGCCGGACTGTTCAGCCACGCTTTGGCCGCATCTGGATGGCGTTGAGCCCATTCTGAAAACGCCTTGCCGCGCAAGAATGCGTCATTCGATGTCACGAACCGGGCTGGCGGCGGCTCCGGCAAATCCTCAGTTGCGTCGTAGTCCTTTTCGAGAATCTGCAGTGGCGTGCCGAAGGGATTGTTCAGCGCAGACCGCATCTCAGGAAACAGCAGTCCGAGCAATCGGTCATAGACGGTGTCGCGCACATACATCGGTTCTTCATTCTCGATGCTGGACTTCACCGTCTCCCGCCATTTAGCAACTTTCTGCTCCTGCTCAGAGGTTATTGTCGGCTGGTAAGTACGCACGGCAATCAGGTACAAGGTGTGCCACTTCAACGAGGACTCGCCCCGGTCGCAGCGAATGGCGTTGATGACGGCCCACGCGTTGTCGAACTTGTACTCCACGCCGGTACCACAGCGAATCGACAAGAGTCTTGCGATGATGGTGCGCAGGGGGTTTTCGTCCACCAAGGGGGCAATGGGATACCCGTGGGCCTCAAGGGCGCTTACCGCCCCCAATAGCGCATGCTGCGCTTTCTGCCATGCTTCACCGCCAGTTGTGCCGTCGCCGGCAGCCAATTGTTCCTGCCAACGCTGGCGTAATGCCCGGAGATATCGTTGCCCCCAATCTGCCGCTGGAATATCCAAGATTTCTTGCCGCCTGCGCGCCGCCGTGTCCAGCTCCTCTGACTCGCGCTTCATGACCGCAAGCAGGTGGCCCTCTTCCTCATTCAGGGTCGGGTGATAGAGCCAACGCTTGCCGGCAATCTCATCGACGACCAGACGCGAGAACTCCTCACGCGTCACGATGCCTCCCATGCGGCCGATGTCGATCTCAAGGACGGGAAAACCGAACGACGACAGGCGATCAATCCGCTCCTCTCCAATCGGGTTCGTCACCGTTACCTCGATCAAGATGGAATGTGTCCAGCGGTCGTCATCTAACCAGGTCGCGATCACGTCCGGTACCGAGCAGCCGAGATGCACCTCGAGTTCAACAGAGGTCAGCTCCACTTCGGATGCCGGCTCAAACCACGTCCTCCGATCAACGAAACCATTACTGCGTCGCCACTGCGCTTCGACATGCAGACCCGGTAAGCAAATCCGCTTTTCGCGCTCCAGAATCGCTTTCAGCTCCCGATGCAGCAGGGTCTCACGTCGTTCCGCCGGCCCCAGGTCACTTGGCAAATCTGTCTGCTCAAGCCAGTCGAGTGCATCCGCCGCGCTGGCACGTGCTTTCGCTTCCGCATCGCGATCCAGATCGGCGTCCGCCCAATGCTGTGCCCAACACGCGCCAGACCAGGCCAGCTCCAAGCGCTCGAAGATTTCCTCGGGCGACATCATTGCAATCGCCGGATCATCGACTTCGAGCTCGATCCGCGCCAGCAATGCCTCATCGCCTTCCAGGTGGGAAACCTCACCATGCCCGACGAGCTGCACCACCAACCGGCGTCCGTCATCAAGGGTCAGAATGGCCGTCGCCTCATCCCGGAACGTGCATTCGTTGATGCCAACAGATTCCGACGGCCGTTCGACCCAGGCATCGAAATAGCGGCCGCTCAACCCTTCGACGTTCCGCGAGCGGCGGCGGCGGGGCAAAACAATACGCTCCTGCTGCCCGAACATTTCCGTCAGGGCCTTGCGCGCAGCGACAATGACGCATTTCTCCCGTGCGGCACCTTCGGGGTGGCGAAAGTGCGGTCGCTTTTGAAATGCCACTTTCGCCGCATTGACCGCGACAAGAGGCAAGTCGCAACTCGGGCATTTGCAGTTTGACTTACTGCCACGATGGGCGGCATCCAGTTGAAGGATGTACCGGGGTTGCCCCGTATCCTGGTCGACTGCCCAGGCCATGACCAGATCGCTTGCCGACGGTGCTCGGGGCGATCGTTCGGCGGCCTTGACCACCTCGGTTGTCTGCCGCAGTGTCATGGCGTCACAAATCGCAATCGCAGTCGCCCCCGCCACCAAAGAGCGAGAACAGCGCCGAGATGCCCAAGGCCATCAACGCCAATTTCACCAGGCCGCTCGAAAACGGCCGATCGGGTCGGATGAACAAGGCGGCGAAGACGATGAGAATCAGGAATATGAAGAAGCTCTGCGTGACGACGCCGGCTGACACGGCGAGGATAAAGTCGATGATCATGGCCAGTCTCCCTTCAGGTGGGACAAGCCTACTGGCCAAGTGGCTCAAATACTGCGCCTCATGAATTGATCAAATAACAGCCGTGGTACATCCCGGTCATGGCCGACACCTCGTCGGCCACCGCCTGGCGCAGCGACGCCGGTGCTTCAACGTCCACATGCCGCCCGTGGCGCAAGATGTCCATCAGTAACTCGCGCTCGTCGGCATAGGGCACACGCAGGCGATAGCTGCCGTCCGCCAACACTTCAGCCTGCTGTTCCCGATGCCAGCGTTCCGACTGTACCCATCGGGCACGCTCCGGCGAAAAGCGCAGCACAGCCCAGTCTTTGGGCTGGCCGGCAAAAATGCCGTAGGCCGAGGAGTAGTGATCATCCAGCTTGGCCGTCGCCACGTTGCGCGCCTTCTCACGCAGCACCTTCACCCGCTGAATGGCATCCACAGAAAAACTGCGCAGGTCGTTGCGCAGATGGCACCAGGCATCCAGATACCAGTTGTCGCGGTAATGGACGAGGCGTTGCGGCGAGATGGTTCGGGTATTGGTCTCATTCCGCCCGCGATTCCAGGCATCGATCTCGATGCGCTTGCGCTCCAGCAGAGCAATCGTGATGTCAGTGAAAAACCGCAGCTCCACCGTGCGCTTGGCCATCGACAACAGCCGCACTCGCTGGGTGATTTCCGAGGCCGAATGGCCCGAGGCCTCCAGCAAGGCCGCCAAGCGGGCCTGCAAGGGCGCAACGTGGGATGCCAGAATTCCCGGCTCGATATCGCCCAACAGCTTGTGGGCGGCCAGAAGCGCGTACAGTTCACCGGACGAGAACCATAACCCTGGCAGCGCGTAGGCAGGGCCCGTAGCCTTGACGCTCTCAAAACGATAGCCGCCGGCATCGCGGTCCCAGACAATCGGCGCATGGAGCCGGTCACGCAGGTACTCCATGTCGCGCTTGAAGGTTGCCCTCGACACATCGAGCTCTTCCAGAAACACCTCGATCGGCACCACGCGCCGTTCGTGGAGCATCTGGTCGATTTTGTAGAAGCGCTCGGTGCGGTTCATGGGGTCTCGGGCCAAAACCTGGAATTGTGGTGGCTCATATTTTGCGCCACACTGGTCCGACAATGCTACCTGCACACGAAATCACACGCAGACAGGTCAGTTCGCCTGCAATCGATCTATCGCGTTATCCACGATCTTTGTTGAAGGTCAGGAAGGCATCAAGCCGTTCTGCCCAGTCCTTCAGGAACACGTCCTTGCGGCGGCAGGCCTGGTTCTCGGCGAAGTCCAGCCACATGGTAACGATGCAGTTGGGTTCACTGATCGCCCTTCGGCGCGGGCGTCGAGTGGCTGGCGCTGGAAGAACGTTCACGCTCTATGGCGGTGCGATTTCGTTCATCGCCACGTCGCCGCCCGCGACGCCAGTAGTTGCCGATCCGGCCACGCCGGTGAACGGGCCGTTCTCGGCAGATTTCAAGTGGGCGACGCTGCCGGATGTTCAGGCCACGCCGATCCAGTTCACCGATGGTCAGTCGAAGGTGTTCGGCGCGCTGTGGTCGTTCAAGGGCGAGGCCACGACGGCGGAGCGAACCATGCAGCGCGCGGGGCTGGACAGCGCCAACCATTCCCATCAGCACGCGCGCAGGTGGTTGATGAACAACGCCGTCTGCGTGTGCCACGGCGAAGAAGTTGGCGCAGGTTTCGAGAGAAGATAGGGCGGAACAGGGGCGAACCGGGCGCGTGGTGGCGGTCGGGCGACCGGCTGGTGGCACCCGCAGAACGGGCGGGAAACCGCTCACCACAACGACAGGAACAGTTTCAGCGGCTGGTCGGTGGAAGGCGTGAATCCGTAGCGTTGGTAGAACCGCGCCGCAGCTTCGTTCTTCGCGTCCACGAACAAGCCCGCACTGCCCACGGCCTGCGCCGCCATGCGGGCGCGATTCACGGCGTCGGCCAACAACAACTGACCCAAGCCTTGCCCTTGCATATCTGATCGCGTGGCCAAACCGCCGAGGCGCGTGACTGGAATCTGGCGCGGATAGCGTTTGGCCTGCTTGGCGGGCAAGTCGTTGGTCAACACGAACGCCGAGGTCAGGGCATAGAAGCCGAGGATGCCGTTGGCCTCCAACGCGTAGCCGGACCGCGTCCACGCTTGCACCGCCGCTTCATCGGCAGGCACGGCGACGAAGGTGCGCGAGATTCCCTTGCCCTGATGCTGGAGCGCGGTCTGCTTCAGCCAGACGTTGAGAACCTCGACGCCGCAATCAAACCCGTTTCGGTCGTGGTGCCCAGTCAAGGGTTCCAGTCTGATCATTGCGTCGCGCCGCGTAGTCTTCGAGGGCCGCCTTCAACGCGGCGTTGGGTGGCAATGGGTTGTCCAGCGCCGCGAGGAATGCCTCGGTATCACGGGCGGAAAGGCGGATGACGCGCTCCTGCTCGATGATGCGTTCGGCCTCGCGCAAGGCGGTCTGGACGACGAACTGGTTCAGGGTCGCACCCGTCAGGCTGGCGGCCATTTCCAAGGTTTCCTGCACGGCCATCGGTACACGTGCCGTGATGCGGCCACGGTCAAGCGTCGTGGTGGTCATGTTCGGGCTCCGGAGATTCGACGAGCGAAGTCTAGCAGAGTGGTGGCAAATTGTCACCACTCTGCCGTTTCAACCCGATACCCCATCGCCCGGTAGCCACGCTGGCGCTTGTCCCACATCCGCAGCAGCGCCGGATGCCCGGTGTCCACAAAGTCGATGATGCGCACGTCGATCTTGCTGGCGTGCTCCCGGTGCAGGCGACCGGCGTACTGCTGGAGCGTGCCCTTCCACGAGACGGGCATCGCCAGCACCAAGGTGTCCAGTGGCGGATGATCGAAGCCTTCGCCGACCAGCTTGCCGGTGGCCAGCAACACGCGCGGCCCATCGGGCGGCAGGGCATCGAGCGCCGTGATCAGTGTGGCGCGTTGTTTCTTCGACATCCGCCCATGTAATACGAAGGGCTCGGGAATTTCGTCGGCCAACGCGGCGCGAATGGCGTCAATGTGCTCGGTCCGTTCGGTCAACGCCAGAACCTTGCGGCCTTGCCGGAAGGCCTCGGTGATGGCGCTGGCGATTGCGTCGGTGCGGGCTTGGTTTTGGGCGAGATGCCGGAACACATCCTGGATGCCCGCCTCCGGCGGCAGGGCAATCGGCGACTCGATGAACCATGGCACCACCGCCAGATCGTGCGGCGCGTCAAGCGGCTGCGCCGCTTTGTGACGGATCGGCCCGCACTGCATGAAGATGATGGGCTGTTGCCCGTCGCGGCGAATCGGCGTTGCCGTCAGGCCGAGCACGTATTTCGCCTTCGTGCGCCGCAGGATGGCATCGAAGGACGCCGCGCCGACGTGGTGGCATTCGTCCACGATCACCTGCCCGTAGTTCTCGACCCGCGCATCGACTTCGCCTTGACGCGAAAGCGATTGCATCACCGCGATGTCGATCTGGCCGCTGGGCTTGTTCTTGCCGCCGCCGATAGCACCGATCACGCCCTTGTCTGCGCTGAGGAATGTGGCGAGCCGCGCCTGCCACTGCTTGAGCAATTCCGTGCGATGCACCAGTACCAGGGTGTTCACGCCGCGTCGGGCGATCATGGCCGCCGCCGTCACCGTTTTGCCGAAGGCCGTTGGCGCGCAAAGTACACCGTCATCGTGCCCGAGCATCGCCGCCACGGCGGCTTCCTGGTCTGGGCGAAGCATGCCGCTGAAGCCGACGGCGATAGGTGCTCCGGCGTGGCGCTCGTCGCGCAAGTCAAGACGAATGCCGTTATCCGCCAACAGGTCGCACGCGGCGTCGAAACACCCGCGCGGCAGCGCGATGTGCTGCGGAAAGTTTTCGGCGCAGCCGATAATGCGCGGCTTGTCCCACACCGACATCCGCATTGCCTGCGCCCGGTAGAACTCCGGGTTCTGGAAGGCCGCCAGCCGGATCAGACGATTGGCCAGCGCTTGCGGCAGTTGCGCCTTCTCGAAATAGACCTGATTGGCCAGGGTCACGGTCAGCGATTGGGGCATCAGCCCGGCCAGCTTGGCCGGCTTGCTTTGCCGCTTCCACGGCGTGGCCAGATCCTCGTCGTCGATGAAGGTCACGTCCAGCGGATGCACGCTGCCCGTCGCGCGCAGGATGGTCGGCTCGATGTCGTGTGCGAGCATCCGCGCGACGGATGCGAGAAACGCCCACTGGTCGGAATACGGCTGGAGGTCGGCATCCACGAACACGCTGAAGCCCAGCTCGCGCGGCCTCTTCTGCAAGGGCAAGGCGATCAGGTTGCCGAAGCCACCCTTGGGCATCGTGTCCTGGTTGGGAAAGAGGCGGTCATAGGACGTCAGCTTCAGTTGTCGCGTTCGCGTGCAGGCATGGCTGATGATGGCGGTGCCCAGACGACGCGCATCCCGGGCCGATACCGCACCGGCGAAGAACACCCAGGCGTGCGCGCCCTGGCCGGAGCGGGAAATCTCCAGCGCCGCCGATACGCCCAGTTCAGTGCAAGACTGGATGAAGGCCTTGGCATCCTCGCGCCAGTCGGCCTCGTCGAAATCGACCGCGAGGAAATGGCAGGTGTCGCCTTCCAGCAGCGGATAGACACCGACCGTGTGTTCACCGGCCAGATGGTCGTAGATCACCGCATCGGTCAGCGGCAGCAAGGCGCGGTGGGCGCACTCGCTGCACTTGATGCGCGGCTTCTCGCAGACATCGGCACGCCACTCGTTGGCGCAGGCCGGGGCGTAGCCGGATTTGCCGCTGGTCTTGCCTTCCCAGCGGATCGGGTACACATCCGTTCGGCCACGAAACAGCGTGCGGAACAGCGCAACCTTCTCGTCGGTGTTGAGGCGCGAGGGTGGTTCCGCAACCGTCGGCGTTTCCGTCTCGGGCGGTACGCGCCACGCGATGCCGTGTGCGTCCAGCAGCGCGGTCAGGCGCGCGTTCTCCGCGCGCAGCGTGGCCAGCTCATCGGCATCAAGCGCCACAGCCGTTTCGGCCATCGTCTCACCCCAACCCAAAATACCGCTCGAAGAACGCCGCCAGCTTGTCCAGCACCGACTGCTTCTTCGCCGAATGGTTGTTGTTCTTCGAGAACCGCGACACTGGCGGCAGAATCTTCGTGATGGCCGTGCCGGTGGCCGGAATCGCGCCGTCGCGGAAGGCGTTGTCCACGAAAGTCTTCGTCTCGTCGGCGTTCAAGCCCTCGTCGGCGATGATCTGGTCAAGCTCCTCGACCTTCTTCCTGGCAACGAACGCCTGCCATTCCGCATCCACCTTGGCTTTCGGGGAAACGGAATCCACGAACGCTTCGATGAGGTCTTTCTTGTTGCGCAAGCTGGGGCTGGAATTGATCGCGCGCTCGATGGTGGCGCGAATTTCCTTGTCCTGGCCGGTGCCTTTGGCCCTGATGTAGCGCTCGACCAGCATCAGGATGTAATCGACGTTGATCTCGACCTGCTTGATGAGCTCGATCTCGAACACCACGTCGTCGTTGATCGTCTCCTTCTCGGCGTCGGACGCGCTGCGGAATTCGGCGTACAGGTTCAGATACAGGCTCTGGTAGTCCTGAAAATCCCGGTCGCTCAGGATTTCATTGCCCGCGAAGTCATCGAAGGCTGTGAGGATGTTCTTCAGCCGCAGGATGGCGCCGAACAGCTTGATGAACGCCTTCTGCGCCGCCTCGCTGGTGATGGCCACGCCCAGCGGGAACAGCGCCATCAGCTCTGCGAGCTTCTTCTGGTATTCGGCGTAGTAGTCCGCGTAGGGCTTGAGCAGCACGATGCCCTTGGCGTCCTTGTTGCCGAACAGCGCCAGCGCGTCGTTGGTGGCCTGCTCCAGATCGCGGAAGGAAACGATGTTGCCGTAGGTCTTGACCGAGTTGAGGATGCGGTTGGTGCGCGAATACGCCTGAATCAGCCCGTGCGCGCGCAGGTTCTTGTCCACCCACAGCGTGTTCAGTGTGGTGGCGTCGAAGCCGGTCAGGAACATGTTGACCACGATCGCCAAGTCGAGCTCACGCTTCTTCAGGCGCTGCGACAAATCCTTGTAGTAGTTCTGGAACTTGTCGGCGGACGTGTCGAAACTGGTACCGAACAGGCCGTTGTAGTCGCCGATGGCCGCATCCAGAAAGTCACGTGAGCTTTGATCCAGCCCCTCAGTCTCGAACTCTTCCTCGCTCAATAGGCCGTCGGATTCTTCCTCGTTGACGGCGAAGCTGTAGATCAAGCCCACCTTGAGGCGCTGCGCCGGTGGCAGTGGGTTTTGCTGCTCGGCAAATTCGGCGTAGTAGCGCTTGGCCGCCTCGATGCTCGCCGTGGCAAACAGCGAATTGAATCCGGCCAGCCGCTTGCCATCGTGACGATAGCTGGCACTGCGCTTGGTCTTCTGGTCGAAGTGCTCGCGGATATAGCCCACGATCTGCGTGATGCGCTCCGGTGCCAACAGCGCCCGCTCGGTATCGATGGCCGACACTTTCTTGTCCCGGATAGCGGGCGAAGCCTTGATCGTGTTGATGTAGTCGATACGGAACGGCAGCACGTTCTTGTCGTTGATGGCATCGACAATCGTGTAGGTATGCAGCTTGTCGCCGAATGCCTGTTCGGTGGTGCGCCGTAGCGGGTTGCCGGTGGTGCCGGCATTCTCAGCGAAGATCGGCGTGCCGGTGAAACCGAACAGGTGATAGCGCTTGAACACTCGGGTGATTTCGGCATGCATGTCGCCGAACTGGCTGCGATGGCATTCGTCGAAAATCACCACCACATGCTGGTCATAGACCGGATGCTTCTTGTTCTTGGTCACGAAGCGGGAAAGCTTCTGGATGGTGGTGATGATGATGCGAGCGTTCGGGTCTTCCAGTTGCCGCTGCAGCACCGCCGTCGAGGTATTGGAGTTGGCCGCCCCTTTCTCGAAGCGTTCGTACTCCTTCATGGTCTGGTAATCCAGATCCTTGCGATCCACCACGAACAGCACCTTGTCGATCTCCGGCAGGCCCCGCGCTAGTTGCGCCGCCTTGAAGCTGGTCAGCGTCTTGCCGCTGCCGGTGGTGTGCCAGATGTAGCCACCCGCTGCGACGCTGCCCAACTGCTTGTGGTTGGTGGCCGTGCCGATGCGTTGCAGGATGCGTTCCGCCGCGACGATCTGATAGGGCCGCATCACCAGCAGTTTGCGATCCACGTCGAAAACGCAGTAACGGGTCAGGACGTTGAGCAGCGAGTGCTTGGCGAAAAAGGTCTTGGTGAAGCCGGTCAACTCGGTGATCGGCTGATTCTTCGCGTCGGCCCACCAACTGGTGAAGGAAAAGCTGTTCGAGGACTTGCTCTTGCTGCCGCCGGTGCCACTTCGCCTGCGTTGTTCCGCCAGATGGCCATCGCGCACGGTGTTGCTGTAATACTTGGTCAGCGTACCGTTGCTGATGACGAACAACTGCACATACTCGAACAGGCCGCAGCCCGCCCAGAAACTGTCGCGCTGGTAGCGGTTGATCTGGTTGAAGGCCTCGCGGATGTCCACGCCCCGTCGCTTCAACTCGATGTGCACCATCGGCAGACCATTGACCAGCACCGTGACGTCGTAGCGGTTAGACCGCGCACCCTCGACTTCATATTGGTTGATGACTTGCAGGCTGTTGTTGTGGATGTGCTGCTTGTCGATCAGGTAGATGTTCTTGATGCTGCCGTCGTCGCGCTTGAGTACCTGGATGTGGTCTTCCTGGATGCGCGCGGTCTTTTCGATGATGCCGTCGTTGCTGCCGGCAATGCAGGTGCCGAAGAAACGGTCCCACTCGGCGTCGGAGAACTGAATCTTGTTCAGTTTCTCCAACTCCCAGCGCAGGTTGGCGATCAGCTCCGCTTCCGAGGCAATGGGCAGGTACTCATAGGCCTGCACCTGCAACTGCTTGATGAAGGCCTTTTCCAGTTCGGCCTCGGATTGATAGACAGCCTCCCGAACGCCAAGGAATTCGGGCAGAAACTCGGCGACGACGGTGCTCTCGTTGGATAGCGCAATCGGTTCGTAGCGGCAAGACTTGAAGTCTTCGCTCATGCCGCTCCCTCCTTGTCACCCAGTGCTGAATCGCCGTCACCCTGCGCGAAGTCGCAGGGTCCATGTACAGCATTCATGGATTCTGCGACTCCGCTTCGCTCCGCGCAGAATGACGCTGCCATGTTTATGCCGCCTCCCGAAAGGTGAGCAGACGGTCGCGATAGTGTTCGTACTGCTGCCGGCGTGCCCGGATTTCGGCGGGCAGGCCAGAGGAGAGGTCATTCACCAGCGCGTCGAACTTGTCGAGGATCGAAACGATGCGCTCCTGTTCTTCGTCCGATGGGACAGGAATGCGAATCTTCGCAAGGCTCTCGCCGGAGATGCGGCGCACTTTGGTTCCGGTGATGTGCGGCTTCTTCTGTGACTGGAAATATTCCGTCTGGAAGAAGTAGGAAACGTATTTCGGATTGATCGTATGTCGGAAGATGTAGGCGTCGGTGCTGATGGCTACATCTTCATCGCCCAACCAGGCGACGGCCTTTGCCACGGCTTCATCGTCCTCGCTCGTGGTGGCAATGACCAGATCGCCCGAATGAGCCTTCCGCAAGCGCGCTGCAAATTCCGGGTTGACGAACGAAAGGGTTTCATCAGCCCATGTGCCGTAGTGCGTGTGAATCTGGCCGTAGTGGATACAGCCCACGCCGGTTTCGGTGAAGTCAGATTTTTGTATTCCAGCGCCGCGCATGAAACTTCCAATCTCACCGAGGGTCGTTATTCTTGCTTGCTTGCTTGCTTGCTTGCTTGCTTGCTTGCTTGCTTGCTTGCTTGCTTGCTTGCTTGCTTGCTTGCTTGCTTGCTTGCTTGCTTGCTTGCGTCAGCGTCCGTGCGTTCGCCGAACGTCAAGAGCGCATCGCGGTAATATTGGTACTGCCGCCGACGCGCCTCCAGCTCCGCCTCCAGCTCCGCCTCCAGCTGGGTGAACGTATCGAGTACTTTCACAATTTCGCGCTGAATATCGAGCGGTGGCATCGGGAAGCGGAATTTCTTGAATCCGTTCATATCGACCGACGCGAAGCTGGATGTGGTCGTATTGCTGCGACACCAGTTATCAAGCACGAAGCAGTAGTAAAAGACGAACTTCATGTCGAGCCGCTCGGCGAATTCCGGTTTCAGCACGAGCGACGTGAACCTTTGGTTCGACAGGTGCGGAATCGTGATGAGCGCATGCTCTCCAATGGTGGCCGAGGTTGCGACGATGATTGAGTTGGCGGGAAACAGCCTGCCGCCCTTAACAGCTTCTTCAGTGATCTGTTGCAACGACTCGCTGAGGATTCGACCGTTCTCACGGATGTCCTCCATTCGGAACCACGGCACTGTTCCGTCAGTCCAGAAGGCTTTGTTCGTCGTCGAAGGCGTGTAGCCGTTCTTCGTGATGAAAAGCTCTTGGATTTCCTTGAACTCCACGCCGTTCGGGCAATGCTCGGCGATGAGGTCGTCTATGCGGCTCATGCCTGCTCTCCTTCCAGGTCGGCCACGATGGCATCAATGGCGGTACGCAGTTCCGCCTGCCGCGTCACGATGCGGGCGATCTCCGCGTTGAGCGCGGTGATGTCGATGGCTTCGCTGGTATTGGCCTGCTCGACATAGCTGGAAACGGCGATGTTGTAGCCGTTGGCGGCAATGTCGCCGTTCTCCACCAGCCGTGCGAAGTGGGCGATGTTCCTGCGCCCGGTATAGGCATCGAGGATCTTTTGCTGGTGCTCCGGCAGCAGCTTGTTCTTGTTGCCGCTGCGCACGAATTCGGCCGAGGCATCGATGAACAGGGTGGCGTTGTCGTGCTTGGACTTCTTCAGCACGATGATGCAGGTGGCGATGGTCGTGCCGAAGAACAGGTCGGGTGGCAACTGGATGACGGCATCGACGTAGTTGTTGTCGATCAGGTACTGGCGGATCTTCTGTTCCGCACCGCCGC
This sequence comes from Thiobacillus sp., assembly GCA_024708885.1. Classification (GTDB taxonomy): domain Bacteria; phylum Pseudomonadota; class Gammaproteobacteria; order Burkholderiales; family Thiobacillaceae; genus Thiobacillus. The sequence continues at coordinate 9,721 of JANJXT010000056.1, read as the reverse complement.
GATAGAGCACGCCGGGGAATTCGACGATGGCCGCCGTGCCGTTGACCGCCAGCCAGCTCAGGATGTGCATCGTAAAGGCCAGGTCGGCCTTGCTCTTGGGGGCGAGCACGCCGGCCGGGGCGAAACGCGGGTCGTTGATCAGCAGCGGATTGGCATCGCCGTCCCATTTGATCGAGTACGGCGGATTGGAAACGATGGCTTCGAAAGGCTCATCGTCCCAGTGGGCCGGATCGGTGAGGGTGTCGCCGTGGGCGATGTCGAACTTCTCGAAATTGACGTCGTGCAGGAACATGTTGATCCGGCATAGGTTGTAGGTGGTCAGGTTGATTTCCTGGCCGAAGAACCCCTGACGCACCTTGTCGTGGCCGAGCACCTTGACGAACTTGAGCAGCAGCGAACCTGAGCCGCAGGCCGGGTCGTAGACCTTGTTCACCTCGGTCTTGCCGACGACGGTGATGCGGGCCAGCAGTTCGGAGACTTCCTGTGGCGTATAGAATTCGCCGCCGGACTTGCCGGCGGTGGATGCGTACATCTGCATCAGGTATTCGTAGGCGTCGCCGAACAGGTCAATGCTGTTGTCGGAGAAATTGCCGGTGTCGCTTGAGAGCGGCAGGTCGCCGATGGCGTCGAGCAGCTTGACCAGTTTTTCGTTGCGCTTGGCCACGGTGGGACCCAATTTCGAACTGTTCACGTCGAGGTCGTCGAACAGCCCCTTGATGTCGTTTTCTGAGTCACTGCCTGTGGCCGAGCCTTCGATGTCGGCAAAGATGCGGGAGAGCGTTTCGTTGAGGTTGGCATCATGCCGGGCGCGACTGCGCATATTGGCGAAGAGTTCGGAAGGCAGGATGTAGAAGCCCTTTTCCTTCACCGTCTCAGCGCGGCCGAATTCGGCATCGGCATCGCTCAGGAGGGCATAGTCGAAATCGGGCATCCCAGCCTTGCGCTCCTGTTCGTTGAGATAGCTGGTCAGGTTTTCCGAGATGAAGCGGTAGAACAGCATGCCGAGCACGTAGGTCTTGAAGTCCCAGCCGTCCACGCTGCCGCGCAGGTCGTTGGCGATGCGCCAGATGGTCTTGTGCAGTTCCGCCCGTTCGGATTCTTTGTTGTTGGCCATCTCACCCTTCAAATCATTCTTGTTCCGCGACCTTTGCCGACAGGAACAGCAATAGCGGATTATCCGGCGCGACTTCGAAACCGAAACGGCGATAGTACCCGGCTGCCTGTTCATCGAGTGCGTCGACGAACAAGCCAATCCCGCCCGCCTCGGCATAGATGCGACGCGCCCGCGTCAAGGCGTCGATCAACAGCAGCCCTCCCAGCCCTTTGCCCTGGTATTGCCGGTCGACTGCCAGCCGGCCGAGCCGCACGCCGGGGATACGGCGCGGCAGTTTCTTCCGCCAGGCATCCGGCAGATACCGGATTTCGAGTTCGGCCAAGGTCAGCGCATAGTAGGCGCAAATGCGGGCCGGTTCGTCCTCACGGATGGCGACGAAGGTTTTCGACAGCCCCTTGTCCTGATGCTGGCGAGCGACCTGCCGCAGCCAGTCGTTCAGTTCCTGGCGGCCACAGTCGAAACCCTGCCGGTCATGGTTCCCAGCTAAAGGCAGTACCTGCATCGTCTCGCTTGGCTTTCTGATAACGCTTCATGGCAGCCTTCAACTTGGCGTTCGGCTTGGGCGGGTTTTCCATCAAGTCGAGCAGCCAGTTCCAGTCGCGCGGGCTGAGGCGGATGACCTCTTCCCGCTCGATGACTTCCTGGGCTTCTTTCAACGCAGCCTGCACCAGGAACTGGTTGACCGTGGCCCCCGTCAGTTCGGCGGCACGGCACAGCGTCTCATAGACCTCATGCGGAACCCGAGCACCAATACGATCTTGTTTGGCAATAGCGGCAGTCATTTTCACCTCCAACAATCACTTGAGTTTTCAGTGTATCACTGTCGCCATTTTGGCGCCATAATGACAAATCGACATCCCGCTTTCCCTAGGTCAATTCGCTTGACCAGATCGAGGCTGAACTGACGGAGCGCAAGCGGTGCTGCCCGCCCAAAGGATGACTCTGGGGCTGGTATTGCCAACTTACGGGTTGATGCACGACCCTGCCCGTGCAAACACGCAGGCAAACCACTCCCGATGGCACACGCACAAGTGTTTGATGAACAACACTAAAAATGAAAACGCCCAACCGAGAACGGTTGGGCGCTGAATGGTGGTGGAGCGGAGGAGGATCGAACTCCCGACCTTCGCATTGCGAATGCCTGAACTCGACTTCCATCGGGAATGCTGTAGTCTATGCGTATCAACAGTTTATAGGCATAGGCGGCATTCTCTCGGCATGGTGATTGGCTTTTTTGTCCCAATCCTGTCCCACTGACTGCCGGTGCTGACAGGTGAAGAACACGAAAAATGGCCAATTTCCGCAAGCGTGGCGAACTGCAATGGCAGGCACGGATTCGCCGCAAGGGCTACCCCGATCAGGTCAAGACCTTCAACACCCGCGCCGAGGCTGAGGAATGGGCCAGAGCCATCGAGCATCAGATCGACTGAGGCGCATTCGTCAGCCGGGCAGAGGCCGAGGCAACGACCCTCTACGAGGCACTGGGCCGGTACGAGCACGAGGTGACAGTTCACAAGAACGGCGAGGAAGCCGAGAAATCCGTCCTGCGGATCTGGAAAGGCACTGAGCTTGCCTTGCGAACCATGCCGGCGATTCGCAGCGCCGATATCGCCAAGCTGCGCGATGAATGGCTGAAGACCCTGAAGCCGGCCACCGTTTTGCGGCGGCTGCAACTACTGTCCCACGTCTTCAACATGCTCGCAAGGAATGGGGCATGGAGAGCTTGTCGAACCCCCTGGAACTGGTGCGCAAGCCGCAACCCAACAATGCACGCACCCGGCGGATCGCGGTGGCCAAGCCAGCCGACACGCCGGAGGCCGGCGAGGAAGCGGCGGATCAGAAGTCCAGTCGGGATACACCTGACGACGAATTGGCGCGTGTGATCGCTGCCACTGGCTCCAGCTTTCTCCCGGCCATCATTCGGTTGGCCGTGGAGACCGCGATGCGCCACGGCGAGATCGTTGGCCTCCGCTGGGAGCATATCGACCTCCAGGATCGCGTGGCTCACCTATCCAAGACGAAGAACGGAGAGCCGCGCGACGTGCCACTTTCTTCAAAGGCCGTGGCCGTGCTCGAAGTCCTGATACCGGAAGAGAACGACGATGAGCAGGAAGGTGACGAAGCCGAAGAAAACGACAGCCGCGTGTTCAAAATTCGCGGTGATGCGGTGACGCGCGCGTTCGAGCGCGCCGTGGAGCGTGCCAGGAAGGCATACGAGGATGAATGCAAGGCGGCCAAGGTTCGGCCAGACCCGAAGTATCTGCTCGATCTGCGGTTCCACGATCTTCGGCATGAAGCCACGTCGCGCCTGGCCGCCATCTTCCCGATGCACGAACTGACCAAGATCACCGGCCACAAGGACCCGCGCATGCTGATGCGGTACTACCACCCGAGGGCGAAGGACTTAGCGAAGCGGTTGACGTAGCCCCAACCATATGCAAGAACGTTGCCTTTCTGTCAGTTTTTGAGTACAAACGGGGAATGGGTGCCTTGGATCGATACTTGGACGAACAACTCTCCCGTGGCCGAGCTTACTTCAGCCGCGAGGATGGGTTGCAGGCGCTTGGTTCAAGCCCTGAAGCCTTTTCAGCAGCCGCCACGCGGTTGACCAAGAAACGACGGCTCGCCAGCCCCCGGCGAGGTTTCTTCCTGATCCTTCGACCGGAGGATCAGGTAGCCGGTGCGCCCGATCCGGTGCGTTGGATCGACCCGCTGATGAAGTACCTGGGAATCGACTATCGAATCTCGTTGCTGCGAGCCGCAGCCTTCTATGGTTCCACACATCAGGCGGCGATGGTTTTTCAGGTGATTGCTCCCCGGCAGCTCCGGGGTTTCGACATCGGCCGCCACCGCCTCCAGTTCGTCTATCAGGCCCCGGCTGCATTCGCCCAACTCAACCAACCGGACTGGCTCGGGCAGATCAAGAGCGAAGCCGGTTTCGCCAAGGTCGCCGGGGTGGAACTGACTTTGCTCGACGCCGCGCGCTACTTTCACAAGGCCGCAGGCATCAACGGCGTGGCGCAGATCGTGAAAGACCTCGGTGCAAAGGCCGACCCGCGCAAACTGGCCAAGGCGGCCGAGCACTACGAAAACGCCTCGGTGCGTCGTCTCGGGTACCTACTGGATCAAACCAACCACGTCCGCCAGGCCAGCGCGCTGGAACCCTTCGCTCGCCAAGCCAAATCCATGAAGCCGCTCGACCCTTCCGTCAAACCGCTTCTGGAATCACTGGCTGAACTCCACGAGAAAGACGCCAAGTGGAAACTCGTCATCAATGAATCCGTGGAGACCGATTTTTGATTCCCAACGCCTATACCCAAGCCTGGAGCGCAACAGCGCCTTGGCCCGATCCACGCCAGGTCGAACAAGACCTCATCATCTGCCGTGCCTTGTGCGACTTGTTCAATGCACCGGCCTTGAAAGACAAGATCGCGTTTCGTGGCGGCACCGCCATCAACAAGCTGCTCTTCACGCAGCCCATGCGCTACTCCGAAGACATCGATCTGGTGCAGACCCCAACGGAACCGATCGGCGCAACGGTCGATGCGATTCGAGATGCTTTGTCGTGGCTGGGTAAGTGCAACCGCGAGCAAGCGGGGCATTCGATGCATCTGGTCTTCAAGTTCGCGCCAGAAGCCGACACGCAAGCAACGTTAAAGCTCAAGATCGAAATCAACACGCGCGAACACGAAAGCTTTTTCGGACTCAAGTCGTATCCCTTTGCCGTGGAGAACGACTGGTATCAGGGTGAAGCCAAGATTGTTTCCTTCGAGCCCGAAGAACTGTTTGGCACCAAGCTGCGAGCCTTGCTCCAACGCCGCAAGAACCGTGATCTGTTCGACCTGCATCATGGACTTGATCAGCTTGCACTGGACGCGGACAAGCTCATCGCCTGCTTCGATCACTATTTGTCGCTGGAAGGAAAACCTATCAGCCGTGCAGTGGCAGAACAGCGGATGCTGGAAAAGCTAACACGCAGTCTCACCGAAGACATCGCGCCACTATTGCCCGCAGGAATTCAGTTCGGCGACGACGATGCGGTTCGTGCTTTTGAACGTGTGTGGACGGAACTGATTGTTCGCATCAAAGGGGATGCTTGGAAGCTGACGGACAAGGCCATTGAAGAGTTGCGACAGAAGAGTTATCCGGGGCTGCTACACGGGTAGTTGAAAATACTCGTGCGCAGATAACAAAGTTCACTTGTGGCAGCAAGAAAAAGGAAGATAGAGACACAATGAGCAACAACAACCTAGTCGGCTCGACTTGGAAAAAGTGGGACTTGCATGTCCACACGCCATCGTCAGTTGTCCACAACTACCCCGGAGCGGATAACGAAGCCTGGGAGTCTTTCCTGCTCGACCTTGAAGCCCTACCACCCGAATTCAAGGTCATCGGCATCAACGACTATATCTTCATTGATGGCTATGAGCGCGTACGCAAAGCAAAACTCGAACAAGGCCGGCTCAAGAACATCGACCTCGTGCTGCCGGTGATCGAGCTGCGGCTGGACAAGTTCGCGGGAGTGGTCAAGAAGGATAAGGATGGCACCTATTCGCAGTCCGGCTGGAACCGCATCAACCTGCACGTCGTCTTTGACGCTCTCGACCCCGAAATCATTCGACAGCAATTCCTTGGTTCCCTGGCCCCCAGCTATGACTTGATCCCCGATACCACCAGTCTAAAAGGGAAGTGGAAAGGCGTGATCACTAGGGAAAGCCTGGCCGAGCTAGGTCAAATGATCATCGACTCGGCACCGGCCGACAAGAAAGCCGACTACGCGCAGCCCCTCCAAGAGGGATTTAACAACCTGTGTGTGAGCTTGGAGAAGGTGATTGAAGCTCTTGACCGACATTATCTCGCCGGCAAATATTTGATCGCGGTCGGTAAAACCGAATGGGATAATTTGAAGTGGGATGACCAATCAATCGCCGAGAAGCGCAACATCATCAACCAAGCCGACTTGGTGTTCACCGCCGCAGTCAACCCTGCTGCCTATGACGCAGCAAGAAAAAAGCTGTTGGAGTCAAATGTCAAGGCCACGCTGCTCGACTGCTCGGACGCTCACGCTCTGAGCAGTTCCGCGGACAAGGATCGCATCGGCAACTGCTTTACCTGGATTAAAGCTGATCCAACCTTTGACGGACTGGTGCAGGCCATCACCGAATTCGAAGACCGAGTTTTCATCGGCGACACGCCACACAAGAGGCTGCTTGTCGAGGCCAATCGCACGAAATATGTGTCCAAGATTCGGGTCAACCGCAAGCCCGGTTCCTCGCTCACCGACACTTGGTTTGATATTGATATGCCGCTGAATCACGACTTGGTTGCTATCATCGGCAACAAGGGCAGCGGGAAGAGCGCCATGGCCGACATCGTGGCGCTGGCGGGCGATACTAAAAACTTCAAGAGCTTTTCGTTTCTGAACGACAAGCGCTTTCGAAATCCACGAAACAAGCTTGCACCGCACTTTGTCGGAACACTTGTCTGGCATGACTGCACGGAGTCCGAACGGCAACTTGGTCAAGACCCGCTAGAGACCAGTGTGGAGCGGGTCAAGTATCTACCGCAAAGCTATCTTGAAACGCTATGTAACGAGCTTGGCGATGGTGGCTCGGCGACGTTCGATACCGAGCTGCGCAAGATCATTTACACGCACGTTCCGGAAGAGGCGCGCCTGGGTTATTCCTCCATGGACGAGCTGCTCAATTTCAAAGTCGCAGAGATCGACAGTGCGCGCGAACAAGTGCTCAAAGAAATCTCGAAGGTCAATGCAGACATATTGCAGACTGAGCGCCGCCTTACGCCGGAGTTCAAGCAGTCCCTCCAAGAGCAGCATGACGCAAAGGTAGCCGAATTAACTGCACTCGAAGGAGCAAAACCCGCACAGGTCGAAGATCCCACAGCATCGGATACAGCCAAGGAAGCGTCCAAGGTTGCGACAGAGAAGATTCAAACCCTGGAAGACGAACTCAAAAAACTGCGCGACGAGGAAAAGCAACTCCGAGACAAGAAGGCTACAGAAGCGAAGCGGCAAGCCATCCTGAGCCGGATCACGCAAGCCATCACCAACCACAAGAAAGCCCATGACCAGTTTGTCGCCGAGTTGACTTTGATACTGGAAGAGGTCGGCGGGGACTTGAAAGCGGGCGATCTGGTGGGTTTGAAGATCGACACCACAAAAATCGAGGCGCTCAGCAAGGCGACGAAAGATTCGATCACGAGCGTTGACGTGGCGCTTGCCAGCCAAGACCCATCTGGCCTTAACAAGAGGCGCGAAGCGGCTGAGATTGCCGTTGCCGAGATCAAGAGCAAGCTCGGTGAGAAGCAGCGCTTGTTCGTCCTCTTTAAGGAGCAGGTTGCCAAGTGGGAACGAGCCAAGGAGGAACTCGTGGGTAGCAAGGAAAAGGCTCAATCAATCGAATGGTTCAAGGCAGAAATCGAGTCGCTGGGCACCCTTCCAGCCAAGCTCGCGAAACTGAAGGCCAGCCGCGTGGAGCTATCCAAGAAAGTCCACGAGCAGATCGTCAAAACCGTTGAGGAATACCGCCGGCTGTATGAACCCGTGCAGGAATTCGTCAAGTCAGCCGCGCAGATGGACATGCATCTACCTCTAGATTTCGATGTGCGCATTGAAGAGTCCAACTTCCAGGAGCAGTTTTTCCCGCGAATCAACCGACAATCTCGTGGCAGCTTTTCTGGCGTGGACGAAAGCAACCAGCTCATGCGCGGGCTGTTGAAGGAGGCCAATTTTGGGGATGTGGATTCCAGCCTGAAATTTCTCGATACCATCGACGATATGCTTCATTTTGACCGTCGCGAATCAGGCGGCGGCCGCGAAACAAAGATCGCAGACCAGCTCCGGCGTGGCGGCGAGCCCCAGGATATCTTCGACTACCTCTTCGGCATGAGTTACCTCGCGCCAAGATATTCGCTGACGTTTGACCAACAGGAAATCAGCCAGCTTTCACCCGGTGAGCGCGGACTGCTTCTGCTTGTTTTTTACCTCTTGGTTGATAAGGACGATATCCCGATCATCGTCGACCAACCGGAGGAGAATCTCGACAACCAGACGATCTTCAAGGTGCTAGTTAAATGCATCAAAGCGGCCAAGCAACGCCGCCAAGTCATCATGGTGACCCACAACCCCAACCTCGCCGTCGTATGCGATGCCGAGCAAATTATCTCCGCCACATGCGACAAGGCGACGAACACCTTCAACTACATCTCAGGGGGTATCGAGTCGCCCGCAATCAAGGCGAGGGTTGTTGAAATTCTCGAAGGTACAGAACCTGCCTTCAAGAATCGAAAACAAAAGTATGGTCTCTAACAATCGCTGTGCTTGATATGCACAGGGCCGTCTAGAACGCGAATGGGGTAACGATGATCATACCCAGCGCCAGAAAGTAACCCTTCGACAGCTCGGCTTGCCGAAGAGGATTGGCTACGACTTCGGAAAGCCCCACGAAATACAGCGCGGCCTGAGCGAACTTGATTGCGTGCGCATATGCACCAAAGATTGCCGCTGAAATCGCAAAGCCAATGATGACCGATGCAGCGACCGATCCGAACGCAACGGCTCTGCCGGCAACATGTTCTATCAGGACTTTTGTGCGCTGCATCGTCCAGTGCATGGTTAGCCACTCCATTAATCCTCTTGCCAGCCACAGGCACATCGCCATCAACAACAATGAATTGAACGCGATGTGCTCCTGTAGCAATTCACTCCCCCAATCTGCTTTGTCGAAATACTTATATCCAACAACCTGAACAAAGCCGCAGATCAGCCCAACCATGCCAAAGAATGGGCCATCCTTCTTTAGATCGACCGCTACTCGGAACCAAGGTTGCGATCTCGTCTTCTGTGTTGTCATGCAGTTTCCATCAACAAGATTTTGGTATTCGATACGTCATGTACCCTTTCGATTTTGGCTAGAAATCGTCACCGATCTCTGACTGATTCCCCAACGGCTAATGCTGGCTTCCTAAACGGCCGCCACCTTGTCCGTATGCCGGTAGATGTAGGTTGCCAGCTTTCCTATCTGCTAGGTCTTGATGTTGGCCGGCTGTCCTCGTGCAGTCGCTTGACCGAAGCCGCGCTTCGGAAGAGGCTGACCCCCCTGGCTTCCTTAGCTGATACCGAGTGTCTGGAAGAAGATTTGGTTACGCATCTTTGCGTCCTTATACACCTTGTCCCAGCTCATAACTTCGACATAAAGGTTGATATTACCCATCCAATGAAACCAGCCCATCGGTAATCCCCCCCTTTTTAGCAGCAGCCAGAAATGGAGTCAGTTGGCGAGCATCAATTTCTGCATGGGGGTGATGCCGCCGAGCGCCATGTTCGGACGTTCGTGATTGTACGACCATAGCCAGCGGGTGGCCGATTCCTGCACTTCCTCGATCGAGTCGAACAGATACTGCCCCAGCCAGTCGTAGCGCACCGTGCGGTTGTAGCGTTCCACATAAGCATTCTGCTGCGGCTTGCCGGGCTGGATATGCTCGATGCGTATCCGACGCGTTTCCGCCCACGCCAGCAACGCGCCGCTGATGTACTCGGGACCATTATCGCAGCGGATCACCGACGGTGTGCCGCGCCACTCGATGATG
>JANJXT010000034.1 GCA_024708885.1 Thiobacillus sp. | reverse complement strand
GGATGCCCGCGTGGACACGGGGTCTGGTCTCGCCTTTTGCCTCTCTCGAGCGCCACGGTGGCGGGCGCTCAGGCGCATCCGGACGCGCGCCTATTTCAGCACCTGAATGACGACGCGCTGATTTTGCTGGCGTCCTTCGAGGGACGCATCGCTCGCCAGGGGTTTGAGGTCGCCGTAGGAAATGGACGACATTCGGTGCAGGGGAATGCCGCCGGTCTCGTGCAGGTAACGCCGTGTGGATTCGGCGCGTTCCAGGGCGATCAGACGGTTGCGGCTGCCCAGGCTCAGGTCGTCGCTGAAGCCGACGATCTCAATGAAGGCATGCGGCATCAGCGGTTTGACGTCGGCGATGAGCGTGTCCATCGCCTCGCGGCCCTTGGCTGTCAGTTCCGGCTGTTCGTAGCCGTACAGCACCATGTCGGGGCCGAGGGTGAGTGACTCGACGATCTTGCCTGCCACCAGGCGGCTGTCGCGCGCGATCTTGATGGCGTCGTCGGCCGCCTCGCGTGCCAGCACGAGCGTGCCGCCCTGTTGCTCGACCTTGTCAGCGAGCGTGGACAGGCCGGATGCCGTGGCGTCCGCCTCCGTGCGCAGCCGGTCTGCCTGCTGCGCGAGTGCGGTGTTCGCGACGCCGAGTGCGTCGAGGCGCGCGGCCTGGAGCGTGCTGTCGGTTTCGAGTCGGGTGAGCCGCGCTTCCAGCTTTGCCTGGGCCGCGGCAAGTGCGGCATGAGCGTGCTTCAGTTCCTCGAACTGCGGGTTGGGCGCGTCGGCCTCTGCACGGTCGATGTTCTGGGAAGCGCAGCCCATCATGGCCAGGGCCGGAACGAGCAGGTAGACGGCAGCACGCACGGAACACTCCTTTTGTATTGAGGGGACAGCTGATCGACGCCGCAATATTAGCAAAAGCTTATGGATTGAGGCAATCGGTCCGGCACAGCAGGTGCAGAAACTGACCCCGGTGGTGGAGGACAAATTATGAGCGAAGCCAACATTGTGCGCGTGGGCGATGTGATGAACACCCGCTTCGACCTCAGCCAGGCACCGGTCATCGACGATGGCAAGGTGGTCGGGATCGTCGGTTTTTCCAACCTGGTGTTCGGCGGGCTGTGCAAGTTCTGAACGTGGGCACAGCCGTCTCGGGTTGAACCCGGCTGCGATACGTCCGGGGCGCGCGTGCGTCCCGGATGCTCACTTGGTTTTCGCCTTGCCTCCCACGGGCGCCAGACCCTTGCAATCGGGACCGAGATAGCTCATCTGCGATTCGGTCTGCATGGTGTGGCGGCCATCGGGACCCGTCGTCGTCATGTCCATGCGCGAGTGCACGCTGTTGCCCGAGAACGTGCTCTCACCCTTGCCTTGGGTGGCGCGCCCGTCCATCATGCAATCGAGTTCGAAGCGCACGGTGTTGCCGCTGCGCGTGAGCTTGCGGGGCTGACAGCGGTCTTCGGGGTCGATCACCGGCGCGTTGCGGCGCGCAGCGTCTTCGCTGATGCAGATGCGCATCGCGCCGCCCGACATGCCGACCCCCTGATTCGCCATCATGGCTTCCATCTGCTTGCGTTGCGCCGCAGGCAGGGCGGCCAGCTGCTTCTGCATCGCCTGCATCTGCGCCTGCATGTCCTGGCCGTCGACGACCTGCTTGATGGTCTTGATTTCCCACAGGCCGGCCTTCATGTCGGCGGCCAGTGTTGGCGCCGCGAGAAAACCGAGCGCGAGGGCAGAAAGGATTTTTCTCATGGGGACTCCTTGTGCATGGGCAAAGATATGCGTCGATATGTTCAGCTTACTCAGCAGTTACCAACTTCGGTGACGACAGTTGGCTGGAAACCCGCATGGAATCCAGGCCTAATGTCGCACAAGTTATCGATTTTTACTGCGATGAAAACCACTCACCACAGGGACACAGAGGAAACTACCCGGATCAGGATTTTCTCCGTGCCTCCGTATCTCCGTGCCTCTGTGGTTAAGGGTTTTTACTCAGCAGCCGCCAACTTCGGTGACGACAGTTGGCTGGAAACCCGCACAGAATCTAGGCTTAATATCGCACAAGTCATCGATTTCCGAGTAAATACAAATTGCCCATTTCACGGCATGCCGCGCTGAAGTCCGGCCTGCGGTGGATCCGTTACCCCAGCATCGCCTTCAGCGCCGCCAGCCGGTTGCTGCCTTGCGCCTTCGTCTCGGCGTCGTCGGTTTTTGCCGGCTGGCGCACGTCGTCGCCGAGTTCGTCGATGAAGCGCGAGGGGTCGCAGCCTACGGTTTCGCGTGCGCGCTTGCGGCGCGCGCAGTGGGACAGGGTGAGCGATCGCTGTGCGCGGGTGACGCCGACGTACATCAGGCGGCGTTCTTCTTCCAGCCGGCCTTCGTCGACGGCGTCGCGGTGCGGCAGGATGTTTTCCTCGACCCCGACCAGGAACACGTGGCCGAACTCCAGACCCTTGGCGGCGTGCAGGGTGGACAGGCGCACGGCGTCGGGCTCTTCCTCTTCGCGTCCTTCCAGGAGCGTGATGAGCGCGATGGTCTGGGTGAGCTGCAGCAGGTTCTTTTCGTCTTCTTCGCCTTTCTTGGCGATCCACGCGGCGAATTCGAGGACGTTGTTCCAGCGCGTCTGCGCGGCGCGCTCGTCGTCCTGGTCGAAGAGATACGTTTCGTAGCCGATCGCCTGCAGCAGGTCGTTCAGCACTTCGCCCGCGGGCTCGCGCGTGACGCGCGCCTCGAAGCGGTTGATGAAGTTGCAGAACTCGGTGAGCGGCGCGAGCTGGCGCTCACCGATCTGCGTCGCGGCCGCAGCGGAAAACACGGCGTCGAACAGGCTGGTGCGCAGGGTGGCGGCGACCTGGCCAAGCTTCTCGAGTGTAGCCGCGCCAATGCCGCGCTTCGGCGTGGTGACCGCGCGGATGAAGGCGGGGTCGTCGTCGCCGTTGGCGATGAGACGCAGATAGGCGATGACGTCCTTGATCTCCGTCTTGTCGAAGAACGACTGGCCGCCGGAGAGCTGGTAGGGGACCTTCTCGTTCCTCAGCGCCTGTTCGAACACGCGCGCCTGGTAGTTGCCGCGATAAAGAATGGCGTAGTCGCGCCAGCGGGTGCGGTGCTGGAACTTGTGCGACAGGAGGCGCATGACGACCGACTCGGCTTCGTGCTCGTCGTCGCGCGCGGCGGGCAGCACCTGGATCGGATCGCCGACGCCGAGCTCGCTCCACAGGCGCTTCTCGAACAGCTTGGGATTGTTGGCGATGAGGCTGTTGGCGGCTTTCAGGATGCGCACCGTCGAGCGGTAGTTCTGTTCCAGCTTGACCACGCGCAGGTGCGGGTAGTCGTTGGCGAGCTGGCGCAGGTTGTCGGCCGACGCGCCGCGCCAGCCGTAGATGGCCTGGTCGTCGTCGCCGACCGCGGTGAACGCGGCGCGCACGCCGGTGAGCTTTTGCAGCAGGCGGTACTGCGCGGCGTTGGTGTCCTGGTATTCGTCGACGAGGATGTGGCGCAGGCGGTTCTGCCACTTCTCGCGCAGATCGAAGTGGGTGTCGAGCAGTTCGGCTGGCAGACGGATGAGGTCGTCGAAATCCACCGCCTGGTAGGCGCGCAGCGTCGCGTCGTAGCGGTCGTAGATCTTCGCGTAGGCGCGCGCGTTGTCGTCCTCGGCCGACGCCAGTGCGGCGGCGGGCGACTGGAGCTCGTTCTTCCACAGCGAGATGCGCGAGACCGCGCGGCGGATTTCCTGCCTGTCGGTGGTCTTGAGGATTTCCGAGACGATGCCGGCGGCGTCCGCCGCGTCGAGGATGGAGAACGCGGGCTTCAGCCCGGCGAAGGCGGCGTCCTCGCGCAGCATCCTGAGGCCCATCGAATGGAAGGTGGTGACGATGAGGCCCTTGGTACTGATTTTATTGAAGGCTTCCCCCTGGGTCAGCTTCGCGGCGCGCTCCTGCATTTCGCGCGCGGCCTTGTTGGTGAAGGTGATCGCGGCGATGGAGCCGGGCCGGTAGCCGCACTCGCCGATGAGAAACGCGATCTTGTGGGTGATGACGCGGGTCTTGCCCGAGCCCGCGCCGGCCAGCACCAGCAAGGGGCCGTCGTGGTATTTCGCCGCTTCGCGCTGCGGCGGGTTGAGCGCGGAAAGCAGGCTCATGCCGCGCCGAATTCGCGCTCGAGATACGCGATGATGGCGTCGGACTCATACAGCCAGGTCACGCTGCCGTCCTCGCCGGTGATGGTGAGGCATGGCACTTGCGGCTTGCCGCCGCCGGCGACGAGCGCGTCGCGGTGCGGGCCTGCGTGGCGCGCGTCGCGCAGTTCGATGTCGAGCGACAGGCGGCGCATGGCGCGGCGCACCTTGAGGCAGAATGGGCAGGTCGGAAAGTGATAGAGGGCGAGCTTGCGCGTGTGCGCGTCGACGGCTGCCTGCGCGTCCGGCGTGCGCGTGACGCCGCGTGGCGTGGCGAGCGCGTGCCCCAGCAGCAGGAAGGGGGTGAGGATGAGGCGGAGGATGCGGAAGAACAGGCGGATCAGGGATTTCATGGTGCAGGCGTCACGGCAGGGTCGGGTGGGCGCGCTATGATTCGGGTCACACCACGCAAACGAAGCCGTATTTTATATGTCCACCTATGCCATTGGCGATATCCAGGGCTGCCATGCGTCCCTGCTGCGCCTGCTGGATGCCATCCGTTTCGATGCCGCCGCCGACCGCCTGTGGTTCGTCGGCGATCTGGTCAACCGTGGACCGGATTCGCTTGCGGTGCTGCGTTGCATCCGGGACCTGGGCGAGGCCGCCGTGTGTGTGCTCGGCAACCATGACCTGCATCTCCTGGCGCTCGCCGAGGGGTTCGGCCGCGTGCACAAGGGCGATACCCTCGATGCGGTGCTGGCCGCGCCGGACCGCGACGAGCTGCTCCACTGGCTGCGCCATCGCAGGCTCGCCTGGCACGAGGATGGCTATCTGATGGTGCATGCCGGCGTGCTGCCGCAATGGAGCGTGGACGACACGCTCGCGCACGCGGCGGAGGTGGAGGCGGTGCTGCATGGACCGCACTACGTGGAATTTTTCAGGCAGATGTACGGCAACATGCCCGCGGCGTGGGACGACGCGCTCGCCGGGATCGATCGCCTGCGCGTGATCGTCAACGCCTTCACGCGCCTGCGCTACTGCTCGGTCGCGGGCGAGATGGAATTCCATCACAAGGGTGCGCCCGGCACGCAGCCGGCGGGATGGCTGCCGTGGTTCGAGGTGCCGGGGCGCAGGAGCGCGGACGCGACGCTCATCGTCGGCCACTGGTCGACGCTGGGGCTCGTCAATCGTCCCGGCCTCGTCGCCCTCGACACCGGCTGCCTGTGGGGCGGCAACATGACTGCGTTCAGGCTGGAGGACCGGCAGGTGTTCGCGCTGCCGTGTCCGCAGGCGCGATCCCCACAAGCCTAGCGGTCGCCGCTTCTGCTGCGGCTGCAAGATCGCGCCGGTGGCCGTTGGGCGCAATGGGTTCGCCGAAGCGCAACTCGGCGACGATGCCGGGTTCAGCGGTGATGGCGAGCAGGCTGCGCCACAGGCTCATCCCGTCGACATAGGCCGGGGCTGCGGTGTAGGCGCCGTCGGGCGTGCGATAGCGCAGCGCTGCCGGCACGACCGGACAGTCCAGGTCCACCGCCGGTTGCAGCAGCGAAGGCAGGAAGCGGCGCAGGCTGCGGCCATCGCTGGTGGTGCCTTCCGGAAAGACCGCCACCCACGCACCGTCGCGCAGCAGGGCTGCCATGTCGGCGTTGACGCGCAGCGTGTCGGCGCGGCGGCCGCGTTCCAGAAACAGTGTGCCGGCCTTCTGCGCGAGCCAGCCTGCCACGGGCCAGTGGCGCACTTCCGATTTGGAGACGAAATGCACGCGACGGGCGAGAAAAATGACGAACACGTCGAGCCAGGAGACGTGGTTGCATACCAGCAGCGCGCCGCCAGGCACGGTGGGCGCGGGGGCGACGACGGCGCGCACGCCCAGCAGGCCGAGCAGCATGCGCGACCATGCCACGATCAGCGCATCGCGCCGGCGCGAGCGCAGCAGCGGCAGCACCAGGGCCGCGAGCAGCACGCCTGCGCTCGTGTGCAGCAGCAGCAGCGCGATACGACCCAAACGACGAAAAAAGACGCGCACCCGTGCCGCGATCATGCGCGCTGCATCCCGCCGGACTCGCCCGCGGGCGTTGTGCTGTGCGTGCTCAGTGCGACACGCGCGTGGTGCCGCCGCCGGTGAGCACGCGCACGCGATCGCCGACGCGGAATGCCTCGTCGGCGGCCTGGGTCACGGCGATGAGGCGGCCGGAATCGAGTTTGACGGTGATCTCGACACCCTTCTGGCGGGTGACCGCTTCTTCGGCCGCGGCGCCGCCGACGCCGCCGAGCACCGCGCCCACGGTTGCGCCCACCACGCTGCCGCGGCCGCCGCCCACCGTGCTGCCGGCGACGCCGCCGACCACGGCGCCGGCGCCGGCGCCGATCGGTGTCTTGGTGCCTTCGATGTTCACGTCGCGCACCGCTTCGACCACGCCCATCTGCACCTGCTGCACCACGCGCGCCTGCTCGCGGCTGTAATCCTTGCCGCCGAGGCCGGACGCGCAGCCGCCGAGCGCGAGGAAGGGGAGAACGAGAAGCACGGGCACCAGGGTTCGCGTCTGCATTGCGGGATTCCTTTGATCAATCAACCCAAAAATCCGTTGGAACATCCGTACCCGAAAAATCAACGGCATGTAGCCCGGATTCCAGCCCGACAGATCGGCTTGAAACACGGCCCGCGCGCGATTGGATAATCCAGGATCGACTCTCTATGTATAGGCCATGGCGGGACGGGAATGTTCCCGATTCTTGCACGGCCACGCCGCAGCCTTAAAGCGTCCAGCCGAACGCGTCGCGCAGGCGTGTGGAAATGTCCTCGCGCGTCGGTGCATGGTTCTGCCCGCCGCGCCGTTCGATCTTCAGCGCGCCCATCACGCTCGCCAGCTGCCCGGTGGCTTCCCAGTCCCAGCCGTGGGCGATGCCGTGGAGCAGGCCGGCACGATAGGCGTCGCCGCAACCGGTCGGATCGACCACTGCCGCGGCCGGCACCACCGGAATGTCGAAGCGGCGGCCGTCGACGTGAAAGCGCGAACCGGCTTCGCCACGCGTCACCACCAGGCATTTCACGCGCGCCGCCAGGGCGTCGAGCGCTTGGCCGGTGCGCGTCTGCAGCAACTCGGCCTCGTAGTCGTTGAGCGTCACGTAGTCGGCGAGGTCGACCATTTCCAGCAGCGCCTCGCCTGAAAACAGCGGCATGCCCTGGCCCGGGTCGAAGGCGAAGGGAATGCCCGCGGCGTGGAACTGGCGGCAGTGATTGAGCATGCCTTCGCGGCCGTCGGGCGAGACGATGCCCAGGCCGATGTCCGGCACGTTGCCGGCGTCGTTCTCGTGCGAGAAATTCATTGCGCCGGGGTGGAATGCGGTGATCTGGTTGTCGGCGAGGTCGGTGGTGATGAAGGCCTGCGCGGTGAAGGTGCCGGGCAGGCGGCGCACCGCTTCGCGCGTGAGGCCGAGCGCGTCGAGACGGTCGGCATAGACGCCGAAGTCGTCGCCGACGGTGGCCATGATGACCGGATCGCCGCCGAGCAGTTTCAGGTTGTAAGCGATGTTGCCGGCGCAGCCGCCGAATTCGCGACGCATCTCCGGCACCAGGAAGGATACGTTCAGCATGTGGATCTTGTCGGGCAGGATGTGATGCTTGAAGTGATCCTGGAAGACCATGATGGAATCGAACGCGAGCGAGCCGCAGATGAGGGTGCGCATGATGAACCTGGGTTGAATGGGACCATGGAATTATACGCAGCACGCCGCCCCCGACTTCAGGCAATTCTTGGCGTCGCTGGCACGCGGCCGTCACGCACCTGGTGTCTGCGGGCCGTATCGGCGACGTGCATCGCTGCGCGCATGCACCCGGCATGCGTCACGACAGCGAAGCGTGGGTGGCGAACTTACTCGCCGGACGCGAGCGTCGTGCCGGCAATGTCGCGCAGCAGCAGGATGTCGCGGTAGGCGCCTGGCTCGAAGCCGACGCGGGTGCCGCCGCGATCGTCGTAGATGAGGTCGCGCAGGAAGTCCATGATTTCCGCGGACCGCCACATCTGCACCACGCGGTCCATCACGTGCCGATACGCTTCCAGGCCTGGGCCAATCTCGCCATCCTGGGAAACCGGCGGCTGGGTGAGGTCGATGTTGTAGTGACGGCGGCATTGCGTGCTGGCGGCGGCATACCCCGCGTTGTCGCCGGCTCGGTGCAGCAGGTCGAGCAGCAGCAGCCACGGCACGGGCGATTCGTCCGGTGCTTCGCGCAGATGCTCCTGCAGCAGGTGAATGGCGAAGTCGCCGTGGCCGTGCGCCATGAACACCTCGGCCTGGTCGAGGATGTCATCCTTCACTTCCGGGTTCTCTTCCACCGCCAGCATGCCGAACATGGGTTCGGCGCGACGCGGCGGTTCGATGTTCATCGCGGGGAGGTCTGGGTCGCCGTCGGCAGGGTGCGCCGGTTGGGTGACATTGGTCCAGTCATCCGCGACGGCGGTCGCGGTGACCGCAGCGGTTGGAGTCGGTGGGTGCGGATGCCACGCTTCGTCCGGCCTGGCCAGGCTCGTGCGGTTGCGGCGGCGCATCCACACGATGAGACCGCCCGCTGCGGTGACGAGGCCGGCGAGGAGCAGATAGAGCGGCCACTGCGGCGCGCCGGTGCGTTGAGGTTCGGCGGCGGCCGGTGTGCTTGCCGTGGCGGTACGCGCGGACTTGCGCGCTTCGAGTTCCGCATTGCGCCGCTGCAGTTCGCCGAGTTGCGATTCGAGATGCGCCAGTTTGCGGGTCAGCGCGGTGTTTTCGTCCGACAGCTCGGTGGCGGTGAGCGTCTCGGTGCGTGGACGGTTGAGATCGGGCAGGCCGGTGTCGAGGCGCAAGGCCAAGCCGTCTGCACCGACGCCGGCCAGCCTGCGGCCGGACAGCACCAGGCGAGGGGCCGTCGGCGCCGGTGCGCGTGTGCGTGCGCTGGGCGTGCGCGTTGCGCCCGCGGTGCGCACACGCGTGGCGGGACGTGCGCGTGGAACCGCTGCGGCGGCGTCCGCGGCCACCGCAGCGGGCGGCGCTTCGGCCACCGCAGGCGGCGTGATTGCAGCCGGGGGGTCAAGCAGCAGCACATACTCACGCCGCAGGCGGGTTTCACACTCGGCGGTAACGGCAAATTGCAGAACCGGTTCGTTGACCGCCTGGGCGGAGCGGATGTGCAGCACGGCCTGTTCGCCGCGACGCTCGAGCTCGAGTTGCGTGCGCGGCAAGGCGGAAATGGCGTCGGCAGCGGCTTGCACGGTGAAGCATTCGGTGCTGTCGGAGGCGCCCGGCGCGAGGATCTTGACCGTCGCATGCAGCGGCTGTCCGAGTGCGGATCGCAGGTCCAGATCGCCGAGTCCCAATGCAGCCACGGAGTGGGCGTGGGCGAGGCACAGCAGCAGGCAGGCGGGTTTCAGGTTCACGCGGTCGAGGTCAAATGCACATGCTTGTTGTTCGGGGTTATGCAAAGCGCAGCCGGATTGCAGTATGAGCCCTTCGACCTGCAATCATCGTGCCCGCCGTGAGGCGGCACAATTATTTACCATTCAGCCGAACAAGACCAGCCCCCATACGGCCAGCACGTTCGCCAGTGCGAGCAGGACCGCCGCGCTGCCCATGTCCTTGGCGCGCTTGATGAGCGGGTGGTGTTCCGGCGACACGCGGTCGGCCAGCGCTTCCAGCGCGGCGTTCAGCAATTCGACGATGAGGACGCCGAATAGCGGCGCGATCAGCAGCGCGCGCTCGATGCCGGTGCTGCCGAGGTACACGGCGAGCGGCAGCGACACCACGAACAGCAGGACTTCCTGGCGGAACGCGGCTTCATGGCGCAGCGCGGCCTTGAGCCCGGCCCACGAGTAGACGGCGGCATTGAGCAGGCGCCGCACCCCGGTCTTGCCCTTGAACGGGCTGGCCGACTCGTCCATGTTCAGCCGGCTGGCTGGTACGCGAGATCGAGCTCGCGTGCGGCGCGCACATCGTCGAGACGACGCACCGGCAGCGTATGCGGGGCGCCCTTGACGAGCTCGGGGTTGGTTTCGGCTTCGCGACGGATCGCTGTCATGGCTTCGACGAAACTGTCGAGTGTTGCACGGCTCTCCGTTTCGGTGGGCTCGATCAGCAGGCATTCCGGCACCAGCAGCGGAAAGTAGGTGGTCGGCGCGTGGAAGCCGTAGTCGAGGAGGCGCTTGGCGAAGTCCATCGCGGAAATGCCGGTGGCGTCCTTCAGTTTCTTCAGCGTGACGATGAACTCGTGGCTGGCGCGGCGCTCGGGGTAGGCGAGCTCGAAACCGGCGTCGCGCAGCTTCGCCATCAGATAGTTGGCATTGAGCGTGGCGTATTCGGCGACGCGCAGCATGCCGCTGCGGCCGAGCATGCGCGCGTAGACGTAGGCGCGCAGCAGCACGCCGGCATTGCCGAGGTTGGCCGACAGGCGGCCGATCGACTGCGGGCGGTCGGTTTCGGCGGCGAGGCGGTAGAAGCCGCGCTCGTTCAGCACCAGCGGGATCGGCAGGAAGGGCAGCAGGCGTTCGGACACGCCCACCGGTCCCGCGCCGGGGCCGCCGCCGCCGTGCGGGGTGGAGAAGGTCTTGTGCAGGTTGAGGTGGATGACGTCGAAACCCATGTCGCCGGGGCGCACCTTGCCGAGGATGGCGTTGAGGTTGGCACCGTCGTAGTACAGGAGGCCGCCGGCGTCGTGGACGATCTTCTGGATGTCGGCGATGGTCTTCTCGAACACGCCGAGGGTCGAGGGGTTGGTCAGCATCAGCCCCGCGGTCTGCGGGCCGACCGCGGCGCGCAGTGCGGCGAGATCGACCGAGCCGGAGGCGTCGGTGGGGATTTCCTTCACCGTGTAGCCGCACATCGTCGCAGTCGCGGGGTTCGTGCCGTGCGCGGCGTCGGGCACGATGATTTCGCGGCGTGCCGTATCGCCGCGCGCGTCGTGATAGGCGCGGATCATCGCCACCCCGGCGAATTCACCGTGCGCCCCGGCCATCGGCGCCAGCGACACTGCGGCCATGCCGGACACCGCCTGCAGCATCTCCTGCAGTTCGAACATGCAGGCGAGGAAGCCCTGGCCCGTGTCATCCGGGCTCGCCGGATGGCGCGCGAGGAACTGCGGCAGCATCGCCAGCGAATTGCATGCGCGCGGGTTGTACTTCATGGTGCACGAGCCGAGCGGGTAGAACTGCGTGTCGATGGAGAAGTTCTTCTGGCTCAAGCGCGTGTAGTGGCGCACCACGTCGAGCTCGGAGACTTCGGGCAGCGCCGGCGCATCCTTGCGGCGCAGTTCTGCGGGCAGGTCGTCGAGGCTGCCGCCAGCGGCAGGCAGCTGCGCCGTGGCGGTGCGGCCGGGGCGGGAATGGTCGAAAATCAGCATGGTTCTCAGGGGTCAGGATTCAGGATTCAGGGGCCAGGGAAAACCGGAATCGAAGGGGCGCGGCGAAGCCGCTCCACCCCTGATCCCTGAATCCTGACCCCCGATCCCTTTATTTCAGAGCAGCCAGCGCGGCCTCGTAATTCGGCTCCTGCTTGATCTCCGGCACGAGTTCGGCGTGGAGCACCTTGTTGGCTTCGTCCAGCACGATGACGGCGCGCGCGGTGACGCCTGCGAGCGGGCCGCTCGTGATGTCGACGCCGTAGTTGCGCTTGAATTCGGTGCCGCCGCGCAGGGTCGACAGCGTGACGACGTTGGGTGCTTCGGCGCCGCAGAAGCGGCTTTGCGCGAACGGCAGGTCGGCGGAGATCACCAGCACGGCGACCGAGTCGGAGGCCGCGTCGTTGAATTTCCGTGTCGAGATCGCGCACACCGGGGTGTCCAGACTCGGCACGATGTTGAGAATCTTCTTCCTGCCGGCGAACCCGGCGAGCGAGACGTCGGCCAGATCCTTGTCGACCAGCTTGAAGTCGGGCGCGGTGTCGCCGACCCTGGGGAAGTTGCCGGATACGTCGATGGGGTTGCCGCCTAGCGTGACTGCCATGTTTGCTCTCCTTTGAAAATCATTCCTCCGCGAAGGTTCGCGAAGAAAAACGTGAATCGTCCTCGGGGGTCTTCCGGGGGCAGGAAATCAGCTCTTGTACGCGCACGGCGGCGCTTCGCGCCGCTTCGACAGGATACGCTCCATCTGCTGCACGTAATGGTCGAGATCGGCATCGGTCTTGGTCTCCGTGGCACACACCAGGATCGCCTGGCCAAGCTCCGGATACCACGCGGAGATGTCCAGCCCGCCAAGGATGCCCTGTGCGCGCAGCGCGCGCAGCACGTCGTGGGCGTTGTCCTTGAGCTTCAGCACCGCCTCGTGGAAGAACGGGCTTTCGAATGCACGGCTCACACCGGGAATCGCGGCGAGACGCCCGGCCAGCGCGACGGTGTTGGCGTGGCTCGCGGCGGCGACGCGGGCGAGGCCTTGCGGACCCAGCAGCGACAGGTATTGTGTCGCCGCGGTGACGATGAGACCCTGATTGGTGCAGATGTTGGACGTCGCCTTGGAGCGGCGAATGTGCTGCTCGCGGGCTTGCAGGGTCAGCGCGAAGCCGGGCCTGCCGTCGAGGTCGACGGTGCGGCCGACGACGCGGCCCGGCATCTGCCGCACGAAGGCCTGGCGGCAGCACATGAAGCCGAAGTAGGGACCGCCCGAGGCCATCGGCGCACCGAGCGGCTGGCCTTCGCCCACCGCGATGTCGGCGCCTGTCGCCCCCCATTTGCCGGGCGCTTCCAGCACCGCCAGCGTGGTCGGGTTGACCAGTGCGATCGCCAGCGCGCCTTGCTCGTGTGCCCAGTCGGTCAGCGCGTGTACGTCTTCCAGCACGCCGAAGAAATTGGGCTGCGGAATCACCAGGCCGGCGAAGGTGCCGGGATCGGCGGGCAGCACCGTCCTGCCGCTCACCGGGTCGTAATCGAGCTCGACCAGTTCGATGCCCTGGTTCTTCACCGTCGTGAGCGCGGCGCGGCGGTAGATCGGGTGCACCGTCTTCGGCACCAGCACGCGGCGCGAGGTTTTATGGGACCTGACCGCCATCAGCATCGCCTCCGCGAGTGCCGAGGCCCCGTCGTAGAGGGAGGCGTTCGACACGTCGAGCCCGGTCAGCCGCGTCATCATCGTCTGGTATTCGTAGATCAGTTGCAGCGTGCCCTGGCTTGCTTCGGCCTGGTACGGCGTGTAGGCCGAATAGAATTCGCCGCGCGTGGTGATCTGCCAGATCGCCGCGGGGATGTGGTGCTCGTACACCCCGGCGCCGATGAAATTCGACCAGAATCCGTCGGCCGAGGCACGCGCCTGCATCAGCCGCGCCACCGCCATCTCGGACAGTCCCTCCGGAACATCGTCGAGCGTTCCGCTCAGAAGCGCGGGCGGGATTTCGTCGAATAGCGCGTCGATGCTTTTCGCGCCGATGGCGCCGAGCATGGCGGAGACGTCTTCTTCAGTGTGGGGAATGAAGGGCATTTTTACTAGGGGCCAGGAATTAGGATCTAGGGGCTAGGGGAGGCGGGGCCGAGCTCAGGGGGCGCGGCGTAGCCGCACATTCCCTAAATCCTGGCCCCTAGATTCCAGCTCCTCAGTGGGCGTCCGACTCGACCAGTTTCTGGTACGCTGCCGCGTCGAGCAGTGCATCGACGTCGGCCGGATTCGCGGGCTTCAGCTTGAACAGCCAGGCAGCGTAAGCGTCCTGGTTCACGGATTCGGGACTGGATTCGACCTCGCCGTTGGCGGCGATGACTTCGCCGGCGACCGGGGCGTAGACGTCGGAGGCCGCCTTCACCGACTCCACCACCGCGCATTCCTCGCCTTTGCCGAGCGCGCGCCCGGTGGCGGGACTCTCGACGAACACCATGTCGCCGAGCAGGTCTTGCGCGTGATGCGTGATGCCCACCGTCAGCGTGCCGTCGGCTTCGACGCGCACCCATTCGTGGCTGGGCGTGTATTTGAGGTCAGCGGGGATGGACATGTTTGCTCCAGGATCTAGGAATTAGGATCTAGGGAAGGGGCGCGAATCGGGAGCGCGGCGCAGCCGCACATTCCCTAAATCCTGGCCCCTAGCCCCTCCAAAATCAAATCAAAACCTTGCCATTGCGCACGAACGGATACTTCACCACTTTCGCGCGCAGCGCCTTGTCGCGGATCTCGACTTCGACTTCGTCACCCGGCGCGATGCCCAGCGGAACGCGGGCGAGGGCAATGGATTGCTGCATGGTAGGCGAAAACGTGCCCGAGGTGATTTCGCCATCGCCGTTTTTCGTGTGGACTTTCTGGTGGCTGCGCAGCACGCCGCGGTCGACAAGAACGAGACCGACGAGCTGCTGCGTCACTTCGCTCGCTTCCAGCGCGGAACGGCCGACGAAGTCGCGTTCGGTCTTGAGATCCACGGTCCAGGCGAGCCCCGATTCCAGCGGGTTGGCCGTCTCGTCCATGTCCTGGCCGTACAGGTTCATGCCGGCTTCCAGGCGCAGCGTATCGCGCGCGCCCAGCCCGATCGGCTTGCCGCCGGCTTCCATCAGCGCGCGCCAGAAGAAGGGTGCCGCCTTCGCCAGCACCATCGCCTCGAAGCCGTCCTCACCCGTGTAGCCGGTTCGCGCGATGAACATTTCGCCCATGGCGGCCGCGGTGAACGGCTTCAGCGTCGCGGTGATGCTGTCGACGCCGGGCAGCGCATGGTTCAGCACGCGGGGCGCATCCGGACCCTGGATCGCGATCATGGCGAGATCGCGGCGCGGTGTCAGCGTGCAGCCGGCGCCCCATTCGGCGTTCATCCTTTCCATCCACGCGAGGTCCTTGTCCGCGCAGCCGGCATTCGCCACCACGCGGAACCAGTTTTCGTCCATGAAATAGATGATGAGGTCGTCGATCACGCCGCCGGCCTCGTTGAGCATGCACGAATACAGGGCCTTGCCGGAAACCTGCAACTTGTCGACGTTGTTCGCCATCAGCCGGCGCAGGAAGGCGCGGACCTCGGCGCCCTCGAGGTCGACCGGCAGCATGTGGGAGACGTCGAACAGGCCGCAGCCGGTCCGCACCGCGTGATGCTCCTCGATCTGCGAACCGTAGTTGACCGGCATGTCCCAGCCGCCGAAGTCGACCATCCTGGCGCCGAGTTCGCGGTGGGTGATGTTGAGCGGAGTCTGTTTGAGCATGGGGCACCAAATAATAAAGGGCGAAGCGCGGATGCGTCTCACCCCTCTGTCCTTGGTACCTGAGAGATTACGGACGGCCGGTCACGCAACCGGCAGCCGCTGCCCCTTCGGTGGCAGTCGTCAGCGACTGCGCTCTCCAGAGTGTTGCAGGACGGCGTCCGTCCTGGCGTTGCGATCCTTTTGCCTGAGCGATTCCGGGTGCTTGCGCCTTCGGCGGCATGACGTGCATGCGCTCTCCCGCAACGGTGGCGGAACTATACCGGACAAGCGCCGCGCTGACCAGTCGAGCACACACCAGTCCGCGCATGCGCCGGGCGGATTAAAGCCGCCTATGCAAGGATAAAAACCCCGTCATTGCCTCGCGTCGACGCGGCATGGTGCAATGCGGGGTGCTGTCCATCCTTCCGGAGCAACACCATGCAGTCAGGCCCAAGAGAGATCGTCAATGCCTTCCGTCCCATCCCGCTCGACGTGCCGGAGGGCATGAAGCCCAACGAGTTCTTCAACAGCACGGAGAACCTCAACGATCTGGTGCACAACAACGGCCTGCTCACCAACGCCGAGGGTCTTCTGCTCTACCGCAAGGCGCTCGGCCACAGCAACGAATTCGACACCTCGATCATCTACAACACCTCCGAGACGATCCTCGACCCCCTGGGCCGTCCGGTGCGCCGCACGCAGGTGCCGGAGGCGGTGAAAAACGTCTGGAACCGCATGAACCAGATCATCCTGGACTCCATGCTGGAGCGCTACCCGGACCCTGACCGGCACCTCGTCCTCGGCGGCGAGGCGAGCCTCGACGCGACCTGGCCGTTGACCTCGCCCGGCGTGCCGTCGATCCGCATGCTGCACAACCACTTCATCGTGTTCGACAAGGCCGAGCTTGCCGCCGCCCCGCTGGCCGACACGAACAATCCCAACCTGACCGACGGCGGCCAGCATTCGCTGTTTCAGGCGCACATGCGCGACGTGTATCGGGCCTTCTTCGACGGGCTGGACCTGGAGATCCTGCGCCCCTGCCAGATGGGCTCGTGCAAGATTGCGCTGACCGGCTACCCGCAGGGCCTGCCAAGCTGGGAGGTCACCGGCGGCGCCGACTCACTCGAGCGGCCGCGCTTCTGGAAGGAATACGACATCCTTCTCAAGGGCTTCCTCGACTTCTACCGCACCTTCTTCGGCCAGGTTTCCACGCGCAACTCCGCCATGCCGCGCGACGTCTATTTCCCGGATCTGGTGGAGGAGAAACTGCTCTTCAACAACGACTTCCTGAAGGCGGCAAAGATGGTACGCGACCGCTGCATCCGCGACGCCCGCTACGCCAACGCCATCCGCTGGCAGCCTGCCTTCAAGCAGCTCATCTACCGCAACGATGCCGGCCAGCTCATCGTCACCATCAGCCAGAACTCCATCGGCAACGCGATTACCGAACTCCTCGGCGTGGTGGTGAAGCGCGTCCCCGACGCTGATGCCTATGCGCGCACCGAGCCGGCGCTGATCGAAAAGCTGCTCGAGGTGCGCCGCCGCCTGGTGGCGGCAGACCTTGGCGAGGCGATCGCCACGCCGTACTGGGGCACCGAATGAGCTGAAGCATCGCGCAGCGATTCCGGGCGCGCTTGCGGGCCTGGTCGATCACTGGGTGGCTTCACCCTGCATTCCGCACTACAGAGACACAGAGGCACAGAGAAACCGGAAAAACAGGGCATCTCCGCGCTTTTCCCGCTCATCCATCGCGTGAACCGCCGCAGGAATGCAAGTGTGTGTTTTTGCTCGCTGCTCTCTGTGTCTCTGTGGTTCAACTGCTTTTTCTCGGTTCAGCAGAGGGTTGGGGTGAGAGAAACGGGCAGGATCCGGTTTCATGGTCGGGGACGGCGAATCGCCATGCCCGTCAGTACGTCAAGCGCATTTCATGGTCGGGGACGGCGAATCGCCATGCCCGTCAGTACGTCAAGCGCAGATCGAATCCCATCGGCTTGATGCCGCGCACGCCAAGGGGGAGCGCGAGTGGGTGTTCAGTGCGAGGCGGGATGCCGGCGACGATGCGCGCGGGGTCGCCGAGGTACTCGCTGGGGGCGAAGCTGCGGCGCGCCAGTGGCCGGTTGTTCTGATCGGTGAGGGTGAGCACCAGCACCGGCCACGCCTGCACCTGCGCGGAGCGGTTGCCCAAGGTGAGCGTCAGGCGCAGGCGCTCCGTCGCCTCGGTCTGCAGATCGGAGCCGACGATGCGCAGTTGCTCGACCTGGCGCGGCAGTTCCAGGGTGCACCCGAGCAGGGCGCACGCCTGCTCCAGCGCCGGCCGGGTCTGCGGCAGCTCGGCGGCGAGGGTGTCGCGCAGGAAATACGCCGCCTGTCCCACGAGGGTCGCCAGCAGCAGCAGGCTCGCCGTCGCCCACGCCCAGGTGAGGCTGCGGCGGCGGACAGGGGCGACGGCGGCCGGTTCTGGCACGAGTTCGGCCTCGGGCCCGTCTCCGGATGCTGGCCGCGGCGCGTCGTCGGCCCGCGGCAGGGCAGGAATCCCGACGGCTTTTGGTGCGGAGATTGCGGCCGATACCGCCCTGCCGAGCGGCGGATACGCCGGCGGCATCGACGGTGAGGGCATGACGGGAAGCGGACCGAAGTCGTCGTCGGCAGGCTGGTCGGGATCGAGCAGGATGATCGACGCCAGTTCTTCCGTGCGACCGCGCTCGGCGATGTCCATGGGCTCCGCTGAAGCCGGTGGCGCTTCGGCCGCTGCTGCGGCTTCGACGGGCGACACCTCGAGGGGCGGCAATTCGGGCGTGGGTTCGACTGCCGGGACTTCCGTGCCGATCAATCCGCTGGCCGCGGCCGCTTCAGGAGGCGGGATGACGGGAGGCGTCGACTCGACCGGAAACTGCAGCGCAGCCCCGTCCTCCTGGAGCAGGGCCGGATACGCGTCGAACGGCGCGCCACACACGCCGCACTGCACCCAGCCTGCCGCCACCTCGAGCTGCTCCGGGCCGAGCCGGAACACGCTGGCGCACTGCGGGCAGGTGGTACGGTACTTCACCGTCGCGTTCCGCTGAGGCGTACCCAACCCTCGTCGGTGGCGGGTGGGTCGAACTCGAAGGCAGGCCGGTAGACCGCCATCACGTCCTCGGCCTGTTCCGCGAGGATGCCGGAGAGCACCAGCCGGCCGCCGTGGCGCACTCGGCCGGTGAGCAGCGGTGCGAGGCCCTTGAGCGGGTTGGTGAGGATGTTGGCGACGAGCACGTCGTATTCGCCGGACGCGAGCTCGCCCGGCAGCCCGAACCAGGCTGCGACGCCGTTCCGCGATGCGTTGTCGCGCGCGGACGTCACGGCCTGCGCGTCGATGTCGACGCCGTCCACCCGCGTGGCACCGAGCCGTGCCGCGGCGATGGCGAGGATGCCCGAGCCGCAGCCGTAGTCGAGCACGGTCTCGCCGCCGGCGATGTGTTCGTCGAGCCAGCGCAGACACAGCCGCGTCGTCGGATGGCTGCCGGTGCCGAAGGCCAGCCCCGGGTCGAGCTTGAGATTGATCGCGCTGCCGTCGGGCGCATCGTGCCAGGTTGGCACGATCCACAGCCGCGACGAGATGGGGATGGGGTCGAACTGCGACTGCGTGAGGCGCACCCAGTCCTGCTCCGCAACGGCGCCCACCGTCCATTCGCCCGGCACCGGAATGCCCGCCCGTGCCGCCGCCTCCGCCAGCAGCGCGGCGGCGTCGGCCGCTTCATCCAGCAGCGCGACGGCAATGCTGTGCGGCCACAGTTCCGCGCTTGGATGGTCGGGTTCGCCGAACAGCGGGGTCTCGTCGTCCGTGCCGGCATCGGCGTCCTCCAGCGACACCGACAGCGCACCCGCTTCCAGCAGGGCGTCCGACAGCGGTTCGGCGGCTTTGGAATCGACGCGGATGTGGAGGGATTGCCAGGACATGGCTAGGGGCTAGGGGCTAGGGGCTAGGGGCTAGGGGCTAGGGGCTAGGGGCTAGGGGCTAGGGGCTAGGGGCTAGGGGCTAGGGGCTAGGGGCTAGGGGCTATAAATATCGCGGCCTCCGGCCGCTCATTCCCTAGCCCCTAAATCCTAGATCCTAGCCCCTCAAGCCCTCTCCCCCGCCAGCTTCTGCTCCAGATAATGAATGCTGGTGCCGCCGGCGATGAAGGCGGTGTCGTTGAGCAGATCCTGGTGCAGCGGGATGTTGGTCTGGATGCCTTCGACGACCATTTCCATGAGCGCGCCGCGCATGCGGGCGATGGCCTGGTCGCGCGTGTCGCCGTAGGCGATCAGCTTGCCGATCATCGAGTCGTAGTGGGGCGGCACGTAATAGCCGTGGTAGACGTGCGAATCGACGCGGATGCCGGGACCGCCGGGGGCGTGGTAGTTGGTGAGTTTGCCCGGGCTGGGCACGAAGGTGGTGGGGTGCTCGGCGTTGATGCGGCACTCGATGGCGTGGCCGCGGAACCGGATGTCCTTCTGCCGGAACGCCAGCTTCTCGCCGGCGGCGACGCGGATCTGCGTCTGCACGATGTCGATGCCGGTGATGAGTTCGGTGACCGGGTGTTCGACCTGTACGCGGGTGTTCATCTCGATGAAGTAGAACTCGCCGTTCTCGTACAGGAACTCGAAGGTGCCGGCACCGCGGTAGCCGATCTTGCGGCAGGCCTCGGCGCAGCGTTCGCCGATGGCGTCGCGCAGCTTGGGGTCGAGTCCCGGAGCGGGCGCTTCTTCCAGCACCTTCTGGTGGCGGCGCTGCATGGAGCAGTCGCGCTCGCCCAGATGCACCGCGTTGCCATGCTCGTCGGCGAGCACCTGAATTTCGATGTGGCGCGGCGTCTGCAGGTATTTTTCCATGTACACCATGGGATTGCCGAAAGCGGTGCCGGCTTCGGTACGGGTCATCGACACCGAATTGAGGAGCGCCGCCTCGGTGTGCACCACGCGCATGCCGCGGCCGCCGCCGCCGCCCGCGGCCTTGATGATCACCGGATAGCCGATGCGCGCGGCGATGCGCAGAATCTCGTCGGGATCGTCCGGCAGCGCGCCGTCCGAGCCCGGCACGCACGGCACCCCGGCGTCGATCATCGCCTGCTTGGCGGCGACCTTGTCACCCATGAGGCGGATGTTGTCCGGGCGCGGGCCGATGAAGGTGAAGCCGGACGACTCCACCCGCTCGGCGAAATTGGCGTTTTCCGAAAGAAAGCCGTAGCCGGGGTGGATCGCCTCGGCGTCGGTGACTTCGGCGGCGGCGATGATCGACGGCACGTGCAGATAGCTTTGCGTGGACGACGCCGGACCGATGCATACCGATTCGTCCGCAAGTTTCACGTACTTGGCGGTGCGGTCGGCTTCCGAGTAGACGGCCACCGTGCGGATGCCCATTTCACGGCAGGCGCGCTGGATGCGCAGTGCGATTTCGCCGCGGTTGGCGATGAGGATTTTTTCGAACATGCGTTTGCGGGCCCAGGGATCAGGATTCAGGAGCCAGGGGAAGTTGCGCTACGCGCGGCGTTTTTCCCTAGCCCCCAGCCCCCAGCCCCTGGTTCCTGCCTCCAATCAGCCAATCACAAACAGCGGCTCGCCGTATTCCACCGGCTGGCCGTTCTCGACCAGGATGGCCTTGATGACGCCGCCCTGATCCGCTTCGATTTCGTTCAGAAGTTTCATCGCCTCGATGATGCACAAGGTGTCGCCGGCGGAGACGCTCTGGCCGACTTCGGCGAACGTCTTGGCGCCGGGTGCCGGTGCGCGGTAGAAGGTGCCGACCATCGGCGAGCGCACCACGTGGCCCTCGGGCACCGTCTCTTCGGCGGGCGCGGTGGCGACCGGCGCGGCGGCCACCGGGGCGGCCGCATGGAAGAGCTGCGGCTGCGGCGCCATCATCATCGGCGCGCCGGCGATGCTCTTGGCGATGCGGACCTTCTCCTCGCCTTCGGTGATTTCCAGTTCCGCGATGCCGGAAGCCTCGACGAGATCAATGAGCTTTTTCAGTTTTCTGAGATCCATGGGGGGTCCTGTCCTGAAGATGGCGCAGCGCGTATTCCAGTGCCAGTTCGTAGCCCTGCGCGCCGAGCCCGGAGACGACGCCCACGGCCAGGTCGGAGAAATACGAGTGGTGGCGGAAGCGTTCGCGCGCGTGAATATTGGAAAGATGGATTTCGACGAAGGGGATGCCGACCGCCGCCAGGGCGTCACGCAGCGCGACGCTGGTGTGGGTATGGCCTGCGGGGTTGATGAGGATGAAGTCGATGCCTTCCTGCCCGGCCTGGTGAATGCGGTCGATCAGCGCGCCTTCGTGGTTGTGCTGGAAACACTCGACCTGGGCGCCCGCGCGCTCGCCGCGCGCGACGAGCGCGCGGTCGATGTCGGCGAGCGTGGCGTGGCCATAATGCCGGGGCTCGCGGCTGCCGAGCAGATTGAGGTTGGGGCCGTGCACCACCAGCAGGCGCGGGCGCCGGACATCAGCCGGTTTGGCCGCGGCGCGGCCGGTTCGCTTGATCGTCATGGGGCGCGAGTTTGCCGCAAATACGGGCAAATTGTCCAGATTTTGATGCGAACGGGCACCTATGGGCCCGAGGGCCCGCTCGCGTCCGGGGCGGCCGCTATTGCGCCGGAGCCGGTGTGGGTGCCGGCGCGGCTGCGGCCGGCGCGGCGGCCGGCGGCTGCATGCCGCCCATCATCTGCATCCAGAAACTGGGGTCGAACGGGTTCATTGCGGGCATCGGCGCGGCGGCGGGGGCCGCAGGCGCGGCCGACGCGGGCGGCATGGGGAAGAACGGCAGTGGCGCGGCCTGCGCCGGGATCGCACCGTAGGCGGGTGCGGCGGGCATGCCAGGCATGCCAGCAGGCATGCCCGGCATGCCGAAGAAGCCCTGCGCCGCCGCCGGGGCGCCATAGCCGGCGGGCGGCATGCCCGGGAACGGCATGCCGGGGAACGGTGTCCCTGCCCCGGCATAGGGGTTGAGGTAGGGATTGCCCGCCGCCATCGGGTTGAGATAGGGGTTCATCATCGCCTGCGGCGAGGCGAAGGTCTGCGCCGACATCATGTTGGCGCCCAGGGGCATCATCATGGGGGCGGCCATCATGCCCATCGGCGCCATCATCGCCATGGGGTTCATCATGGCCATCGGATTGGCCATGGCCATGGGGTTCATCATGGTCATCGGATTCATCATGGCCATGGGGTTCATCATCTGCTCCATGCCGAACTGGGCGTGGGCGCTGCCGGTTCCAAGGACGAGGGCTGCGAGGGCGAGGGTGCGGGTGTGCATGAAAATCTCCTGGTTGGGCCGGAGCCGGAAAGGGGTGCGCCGGGTTTGGGTGGGTTCGATCAGAGGTCGCCGGCCGCCGCTGCGCGCATGACGTTGTCCATCTTGTCGCGGATGTCCACCGCCATCTTCGACAGTTCGGGTGTGATGCCCATCGAGCCGTTGATGCTGTCGAGCCAGGCCATGTCCCAGTCCAGCGTCAGCACCCAGATGTTCTTCTTGTCGTCTTCCATCACCGCAATGCGGCAGGGCAGGTAGACGATGGCCTCGGGCACCAGGCGCATGATCTCGCGGCCGGCGGCGATGTCGCAGAAGTGGAACACCTCCATGCGCGGCGAAGTCGTGTCGCCGAGCACCGCCTGGATGTCCTTGATCATCGGTGAATGGCCGACCTGCTTGAGATTGAGCTGATTGGCGCGCAGCGTCATCGACTCGACCACTTCCTCGAACGACAGACCTGGCTTGGCCTGGTACTTGGTGGTCATGTAGTTCATGATGTCGCGGATGTTGAGCCCCATGTTGTTGAGCATGGGGAGCATCGCTTTCATCATCTGGCGCTTCTGCTCGGTGGTCGGCATCGGCGTCATCGCCCACGGCGTGGCATCCGCCAGCGAGCCGGTGCCCTTGGGCATCACCGAAAAAAGGCTGGGCGCGGGCGGCGGCACGTTCTGCAGATAGGGATTCGATGACGCGGCGGGCGCCTGGGCGAGCGCCTGCGCGGAAATGCCGGCGCCGATCGCGATCAGCAGGGCAGCAAGGATTTTGGGCATAAGGGATCTCCGGAACGGGGCGCGGTTTGCCGGCAGGGGGCAACTCCACATTGCGTCAGTGTGGGGCAGCGCGTCGGGCGAGGCAAGAGTAGCTTACGACCCCCCTTCTGCCCGGCTCACGTCGTTCGCACACGAAAAAAGGGGCGACTCGTGCCGCCCCGGGGCCGGCCCCGCGCCTGGCGGCGCGGAATGCGTCAACGCAGGCCCTGGATGTAGGCCGACACCGCCTTCATGTCGGCGTCGGTCATCTTTTCGGCGATGGTGCGCATCATGCGCGCCGCGTCGTTGGCGCGCTCACCGACGCGGAACGCGTTCAACTGCCCGTACACATACTCGCTGTGCTGCCCGGCCAGGCGCGGGAACTGCACCGGGATGCCCTGGCCCTGCGCACCGTGGCAGGAGGCGCACGCCGGCACGCCGGCGCCCTGCACGCCGCCGCGGAAGATTTTCTGTCCTGCCAGCGCCAGCGCCTGGTCCTGCGCCGTTGCAGGCTTCGCCTTCTGTCCGCTGAAATACGCCGCGAGGTTCTTCATGTCGTCGTCGCTCAGGCTGGCGACCATGCCCGGCATGACGGTGCCCGTGCGCGTGCCCGACTTGAATTCGCCCAGTTGCTTGTAGAGATACTCCGCATTCATCCCGGCCAGATTGGGGTTGGCGGCGATGGCGCTGTTGCCGTCCATGTTGTGGCAGGCCGCGCAGAGCTGGGTCACAATGGGCTCGGCTGCCTTGGCATTGCCCGGGGCTGCGGCAAACGAGGCGAGGGGGGAGGCAGCGAGCAGCGCGGCGGCCAGGGGAAGGGCGAATTTCATCGAAAGCTCCTGAGGCTTGCAAAACCTGGTAAAAAAGGTAGTTTAATTGCAAGCCCCGTTACTGCCAAGTCCGTGCTTCATCACGCCCGCTTCCACACCTCGGCCGCGCACCTGCGCGACCTGCCGCCCAGCCGGGCCGAGATCGCCTTTGCCGGGCGTTCCAACGCCGGCAAGTCCAGCGCCATCAACCTGCTGACGCGCAAGCACCGGCTCGCGTTCACTTCCAAGACACCGGGACGCACGCAGCTCATCAACTATTTCGCCGTCGCGCCGGACGTCTACCTCGTCGATCTGCCGGGCTACGGGTATGCCAAGGTGCCGCCGGCGATGAAGGCGCAGTGGGAGGCGCTGCTGTCGGCCTACCTGCAGACGCGCGAGGCGCTTGCCGGGCTGGTTCTCATCATGGACGCGCGCCACCCGCTCACTGCGCTGGATCGCCAGATGCTCGACTGGTTCGCGCTGACCGGCAAGCCGGTGCACGTCCTGCTGTCGAAAGCCGACAAGCTGTCGAACAGCGAGCGCGTGCAGACGCTGCGCCGCGTGCGCCAGGAACTCGCCGGCATGCAGCAGGTCAGCGTGCAGTTGTTTTCCAGTCTGTCGAAGCTGGGTGCCGACGAGGCCGCCGCGCAGATCGAGGCCTGGCTGCAAGCGGCGGCGGCATCGGCGGATGCGCAACCGGCCGTGGCCGGTACGCAGGAATAAAAAGCCCCGATCAAGGGAAGGGATCGGGGCAAAAGGTGCCTTAAGGGGATTAAGGCAACCCGCTCAGGGAGGAAAAGCGGGAGACGATGCAAACCGTCTGTAAGATAGAGCGTGCTCCGCCGTGAGAGTTCCGTCGGCGCAGAAATTTTTTTGGAGATACCCGTGAGCCTCCCCCTGGGCCAGTTTCCCACCCGCCGCATGCGTCGCATGCGCCGCGATGATTTTTCCCGCCGTTTGATGCGTGAGCACACACTTACGCCGGACGATCTAATATATCCCGTGTTTGTGCTCGACGGCACAGGAAGACGCGAAGCCGTCGCGTCCATGCCGGGGGTCGAGCGGGTCAGCCTCGACCTGCTCCTGCCCATTGCCGAGGAATGCCTCGCCCTCGGCATCCCGGCCTTGGCGCTGTTCCCGGTGA
Source organism: Thiobacillus sp. (assembly GCA_024708885.1). Classification (GTDB taxonomy): domain Bacteria; phylum Pseudomonadota; class Gammaproteobacteria; order Burkholderiales; family Thiobacillaceae; genus Thiobacillus. The sequence continues at coordinate 62,172 of JANJXT010000034.1, read as the reverse complement.
TCGATCCCGCGCTCAAGTCGCTCGGCGCCGAGGAGGCCTTCAACCCTGACGGTCTGGTGCCGCGCACGGTGGCGGCGCTGAAGCGCCGCTTCCCCGAACTGGGCATCATCACCGACATCGCCCTCGACCCCTACACCAGCCATGGCCAGGACGGTCTCGTCGACGATACCGGCTACGTGATGAACGACGAGACGGTCGCCGTGCTCGCGCGCCAGGCCGTGGCGCACGCCCAGGCCGGCGCCGACGTCGTCGCCCCCTCCGACATGATGGACGGCCGCGTCGCCGCGCTGCGCGCCGCGCTCGAAGGCGCCGGCCACATCCACACCCGCATCCTTGCCTATGCTGCGAAGTATGCGTCGAGTTTCTATGGCCCCTTCCGCGACGCCGTCGGCTCCGCCGCCAACCTCGGCAAGGGCGACAAGACCACCTACCAGATGGACCCCGCCAACAGCGACGAAGCGCTGTGGGAGGTCGGCCTCGACCTCGACGAAGGCGCCGACATGGTCATGGTCAAGCCCGGCCTGCCCTACCTCGACGTCATCCGCCGCGTCAAGGACACCTACGGCGCGCCCACCTACGCCTATCAGGTGAGCGGCGAATACGCTATGTTGAAAGCGGCGGCGCAAAATGGCTGGATCGACGAGCGGGCCTGCGTGCTGGAAGCGTTGCTCGCGTTCAAGCGGGCGGGGGCGGACGGGGTGCTGACGTATTTTGCGCGGGATGCGGCGAGGTGGCTCGCTTCCTCGTCCCGTTAAGTTTGCCTCTCCGATTGCCGTAATTCATATTAGCCCGCCTCGGATCGCCGTGAGCGCGGGACCAGGAGAGCAGATATGGCACATGGCCTGAAAAATCTGTTCGCGGGCCGTCAGCGGAGGGCCGCGGACGATTTCGACAAGACGATCGTCAACATTCTCAGTCCTTACCGCCTGAAGGACCTGTGTCCTCCGATGTCGGACGCAGCGAATGTGCGGGAGCAACCTCTCGGCGAGCAGCAATTCAAGATCCGTCTCGCCCAGACCGATGCGGTACGCAGCGCTGCCACGATGCTGGTGCAAAAGCGCTATGCCTGGCGCGGGTATAAGGCGGGTGAGATCAGAAAGGAACCCAATCGCATCACCCTTCTCGCCCACTTGGGCGACCAGATCGTAGGGAGCCTGAATATTGGCTATGATTCCGCGGAAGGGCTCTGTGCCGATGAGCGCTATCGCGAGGAGATCGATGCCTTGCGCGCGCAGGGGCGCAGTGTCGGAGAAATCACCAAGCTTGCCATCGACGAAAACAAGGGCAACAAGCAGGTGCTGGCCGGTATGATCAATATTGCCTATCTATATGGGCTGATCCATGGCGTCACCGACGCCGTGATCGAAGTGACGCCGCGCCACAGCCCTTTCTACGAGCGCATGCTTGACTTCAAGCAGATTGCCGGTGAGCGTTATTACGAAGCGTCGAGCACCAACGTCGTCCTGATGCATATCAAGCTCGAGCACATTACCGAACGTATCCGTGCGGTGGGCGGGAAGGGTGCGGCAACCAAGGAACGCAGCATTTACCCGTACTTTTTCGCCCCGGGGGACCAGGGCGGCATCATGCGGCGCCTTCAGGGCGAGAGCGCTTAGGCGTGTACGACTACAGTGAAGCGTTTTCGCGCAATCTTGGCTGGGTGACGCCGCAGGAGCAGGAACGTCTGCGGCGCGTGCGCGTGGCGGTGGCGGGCATGGGCGGCGTTGGTGGGGTGCATGTCCAGGCGCTGGCACGGCTGGGCGTTGGCGCGCTCAGTCTCACCGATTTCGACAGTTTTGAACTGGCCAATTTCAATCGCCAGGCCGGCGCGGCCACTTCGACGATCGGCCGCGCCAAGGTCGAGGTGATGCGCGAGTTTGCCCTGGACGTCAATCCCGAAACGGATGTGCGCGTTTTTCCCGACGGAATCGATGAACACAAGCTGGCCGACTACCTTGGCGAGGTCGACCTGCTGATTGACGGCATCGACTTCTTTGCAAACGGCATTCGGCCGGCGCTTTACCGCGCTGCGCGCGAGCGCGGCATACCCGTCGTCTGTGCGGCGCCGCTGGGCGCAGGCGCGTCCCTGATCAGCTTTCTACCGGGCGGCATGAGCTTCGACGACTATTTTGGCTTTGCCGGCTGCGACGACGTCACCATGGCGGTGCGCTTCATGGTCGGCATGTCGCCGCGTCTGCCGCAGCGGCATTACCTGGCCTATCCGGACATTGTCGACTTCGTGAAGCACCGCGTGCCGTCGCTGGGAATGGCCTGCCAGTTCGCCGCCGGCATGGCGGTCACCACTTCCATGAAGCTGCTGCTGCAGCGTGGTGGCGTGAAGGGCGCGCCGCACAGTTACCAGTTCGATGCGTATCTGGGACGTTATTACCGCTGCTGGCGTCCTGGCGGTTATCGCAATCCCTTGCAGAAGCTGGCTGAGCGGATTGTCGTGTCCCGCCTCGAACTCGATCGGGCCTGACGTTTTCGCGTTGGGCAGGCAATAAAAAACCGCGCATCACTGCGCGGTTTTTTTGAAAACTGGTTTTGAGTTCAGGCAGCTTTCTTGGAACGGCGGGCCAAGCCAAGACCAATCAGACCCAGGCCCAGAAGCGCCAGGGTGGCGGGCTCGGGAACCGACGTTCCGGTGATCTCGGCCGTGCCGAGGTGGGTGATGCCGGGGGCAATCTGGCCCTGAATAATCGGCTGGAAGCTGGAGGTGTAGAGGAAGTCTGCGCCTCCGAGCTGGCCGTCGGTGTCGAAGTAGGACTTGGCAAGACCGTCCACGACATTCAGGAAGCCGGTGCCCTGGCCGGTCAGGCCCGCGACGCTGACGCCGGTGATGTTGCCGGTGAGGGTGTAGCCGGTGCCCAGGGCGTCGAAGCCAACCAGATCGAGCCACAACAGACCGTCGGACGCCGTGGCGGGGTTGGCCGGATTGAAGTTCGGGGTGTGGTCCACGTAGACCTTGATGGTGCCGCCCGTGGCGTTAAAGGCTTCGCCAACGGTTCCGGTCAGGTTGGTCTGCTGGACGTAGTCAGCGAACACAAAGGTCAGTTCGCATCCGGAGCAGAAATTGAAGTCACCGTTCATGGTCGTGAAGCGACCATAGCCGCCAAACGACTGGCCGGCCGTAGTCGCGATGCTCTCCCACAGGGAGGACTGGGCGCTGAAGTCAAGAATGCTGTTTTGGTCCCAGCTGACGCCGGCAACCGTGTAGGCATGCGCGCCAGCCGAAGCCAGGGACAGCGAACCTGCGACGAGCAGGCTGGATGCCAGTGTGGTCATTTTCATGATTGAACTCCTTGATTCGTTAAATGTACGTGTAGCTCTCAAACCGGGATGGCTCGTGATTCGCAAAAGTTCCGGTCATGCAATAATCAAAGCAATCGCCATGCCAGGGGTAAAGCAGGCTTTATATGTTGTTGAATTAATGTGAAAAACATGGATCGTTGGCGTGGCGCCCCGACGTAAAACTCGCCTGGGTGTAAAAAAATCCGACAGTGCCTGACTGGGGGTGAGTGCCGCCGGGCTAGAGTTCCTTGAGTAAAGCGCGTGCCGCGGGGGCCAGAGAAAAGTCCGGTTCCTCCTGCAGCAATTGTTGAAGCGCCTGCCGCGCGCGCGCCTTGTCGCCATTGCGCGCCCACGCCGCAGCGAGGTGGTAGCGGATTTCAGGGACTTTGGGCGCCTTGGCGCGGGCCTGCTGCAGCAGGTCGATCCCGCGTGCGGTCTGTCCCTGCTCCACCAGCGTCCAGCCCAGGGTGTCGAGCACGGCGGGGTTGTCGGGGGCGAGCCTGTGCGCTCGCTCCGCCGTGGCCAGGGCGCGCTTGTCTCCCACCTGTTGATAAAGGCCGGCCAGGTTGTTCAGCATGAGTGCGGAATCGGGGGCTTCGCGGATCAGGGTCTCGTAAGCCGCAATGGCTTGCTGGGGGCGGCCGGTCCGCGCGTAGTGCTCCGCCGCGTAGTGCCGCACGACGTTGTCCTTCGGGTGCTGGGCAAGCCAGTTGTCGAGACGTTGCTGGGCGGCCGGATTGCCGGACAGGGCGAGGGCGCGGTGGACCTTGATGAAGCCGGCCGACCCGCTGCCTTTGGCCAATGCCTGCTCGTATGCCTTCAAGGCGGTGTCGGGATGTTTTTGCAGAATGAGGACATCGCCTTCGCGCTCATGGCCTATCGGGGCGTCCGGATGCTGCGTCTGAAGCTGGCGCGCGATCCGCATGGCCTCGTCCAGCCGGTTGTCCTCAATGGCAAGCCGCAGCATGGCGTCCTGTGCCTGGATGTGGTCGGGCTTGAGCTTGAGCACCGTTTGTAGGGTCGCGCGGGCGTCCTTGTTGCGTTTCGAGGCGATCTCGGCGAACGCCAGGCGCATATGGGCATCAGTGGATTGCGGCGCTGCGCGGACGAGCTTGGTGAAGGTGCTGAGTGCGCCGGGGAAGTCCTGGAGCGACATTTGCACGTTGCCGAGCAGATTCAGGGCCACGGGATCCTCGGGGTGGGTGTTGGCCACCTCGTTGGCGAGCACGAGCGCCTTGTGCCTGTCGCCTTTCGAGAGCAGGTCGCTGACAAGCGCCGCACGCGGCTCAATGGCCTTGGGGTGGGCGCGCGCCGCCTTGTCCAGCCAGTCGAGATAGGCCTTGTCCTGCTTGTTGATTCTCGACCATTGCGCCATGGCGAGCATCGCCTGCAGGTGGGTCTTCTCCTTGGCCAGGATCCGCTCAAAGCGCTGTCGCGCTGCCTCCGGCTTGTTGTCGCGCATGTCCAGTTCGGCGAGGCCGTTGGCTGCCGGGAAATAGACCGGGTCCATCGCGAGTGCGCGTTCGAAGCTTTGGCGCGCCGCGCCATATTTCCCCTGGCCGACCAGGACGGCGCCTCGAAGTTGGTGGGGTTGCGGGCTGTTCGGCTGTTTCTTTTCCAGGACGTCGATCGCTGCAAGCGCCTGGTCGAACTCCTTGCGGGACACATGAGCGCGCACGAGCAGCAAGTCGGCATCGGTTTGGGCGGCATTTCCGGCCGATGCGGCCTGCAGGCCGCTGATGCCGAGCTGCGTATTGCCAGCTGCAAGGTAGCCGAGGCTCAACTGGGTCTGCAACGAGGCATTTCCCGGGTCGAGTAGCGCCGCACTGGCCAGATAGGGGACTGCGCGGTTGGGGTCTTTTCGAAGCAGGCTGGCTTCGCCCGCCAGGGCAAGGGCCTCGGCATCCCTGGGATCGGCGGCAAGCAGTGGAGCAAGGGTGTCGAGCGCCTTGTCAGGCTGTTTCAGGTGGATTTGCGTGGCGGCCAGCACCTTGATCCCCTGTTTGTTGCCGGGGAAGCGGGCAAGGAAGCGGCCGATCTGGGTTTCGGCCTGCTGATACGACCCGAGCGCGTGCGACGTCATGGCAGCGAGCATCAGGCTGGGGGCGTGATCGGGCATGAACTTGAAGGCCTGCTGCAGCGCATCACGCGATTCGGGAAATTTCCCTTGCGAGAAGGCCAGCAGGGCTGCGAGGTAATGCGTCTGGGCGAGGCTGGGCGCGCGCTCGCGCAGGTGCGCGATTTCCTTGGCGGCAGCATCGGTTTTGCCGGTTCGGAGCAGGGCCGGTACGCGGTTATAGCGTGCCTGGAGATTTTCGGGATCGAGCTTGAGTGCGCTGTCGTAGGCGTTCAGCGCAGCCTCGTCCGATCCATTCAACTGCTCCAGGTCTCCGATGTACACCCAGGTCTGGCTTTGCTGCTGCGGAAGCTTCAGGGCGTCATCGAGCAGCGATCTGGCTTGGGCGATATCCCGTTCGCCGATTGCGCACATTGCGAGCCCCCAGTAGGCGGACGGGTGGCTGGAGTCGACAGCCTGCGCATTCTGGAACAGATCGCAGGCCTCGCGTACCTTGCCCTGCGCGAGCATGGCATTCGCGCGCAGGGCAAGGATGCGCGCCTGATTGACGGGCGAGAGCTTGTCAGTGGTCTGGATCTCGTCGAGCAGGCGCTGATACTCGCCCATGAGCAGGAGTGCCTCGCCAAGCTGAGGGGCGAGGCTGTCGCGACTGATGCCCAGCTGCTGCGCCCGTAGCAACTCCTTTTCCGCCTCGGCGCCGGAACCGGCCTTGAGATACACCTGGCCCAGCAACATGCGGGCTTGGGGGCTGTCGGGGTTCTTCTGGATGGCGTTTTTGAGTTCGATGATGCTGCCCCTCACGTCGCCCTTGTCCTCGAAATCCTTGGCACGCTGGATGTGTTCCTGCTCCGTCAGCCGGGCGCTGCGGTCGCATCCAGTGAGTGCCGGCGCGGTGGCCAGGGCGAGGGCCAGGGCCAGGACGACAGGGGGTTTGATCATGAGTGCGGGCTCCGGATGGGGCGATGGGGGGCGGGTCAGCGTGCCGAACCCTGCAATTGCCTCAGCAGCGTGCGGGCTTCGGCTTCCTGCGGGAAGGCGAGGCCGCTGGCGAGCAGCCGTTCCAGCTCGCTCTTCGCGCGTGCGCGGTCGCCGTTCTTGGCGTAGGCGGCGGCCAGGTGCCACTGGATCTCGGCCGCGTCGGGCTGCTTCGACAGCGCCTGTTGCAGGAGCTTGAGACCGCGATCGGCCTGTCCCTGTTGCACCAGGATCCAGCCCAGCGTGTCCATCACCGAGGGATTGTCGGGCTTGAGTGTGTGCGCCTGCTCGGCAAAGTCGACGGCGCGGGCGTCGCCTGTCTCGTGGAGTGCCCAGGCGAGGTTGTTGAGGACGACGAGGTTGCCTGGGTGGCTCTGGTTGACCACGAGATAGTGTTCGGCGGCGGCCTTGTATTGCTTGCGGTTCAGCAGCTGGCTGGCGAGCGCGAGGCGGGTTTCGGCGTCCTGCGGGTGATTCGCGAGCCACGCGACGACGCGTTTGTCGCCTTCTGCGGCGCGTCCCAGGCGGGCGAGTGCCTGATGCTGGCGCAACAGCAAGGCGCCGGAAGGTTCGAGGGCGTGCGCACGCTCGTAGGCTGCAAGCGCGGCGTCGAAGCGTTGCTGCGCCATGGCGGTGTCGCCTTCCAGCAGGGGGCCGGCGGAGGATTTGGGTTTTTGCTGCTGGATCTGTTGGGCGAGCTTGAAGGCGTCGTCGTGGCGCTTGGCCTGGAGTTCGAGGCGGCCGAGCAGCATCTGTGCTTCCAGCAGGTCGGGCTGCGCACGCAGGGCGTCCTGCAGCGATTTGCGCGCTTCGGTGAACTGCTGGGTGCTCGCCTGCACCGCTGCCAGGCGGGTCAGCGGCAGCGCCGGCCTGGGCGAGCGTTCCACCAGCTTGCGGTAGGTGCCCTGTGCGTTGGTGGCGTCGCCCGTGGCGAACTGCGCGGTGGCGAGCGTTTCCAGGGCGGCGGGATGGTCGGGGTGGGCGTTGGCGGCGTCGCGCGCGGTCGCCAGCGCCTGGGCGGCGTCGCCACGGGCGAGCTGCCAGCGGGCGAGGGCGACCCGGGGTTCGAGCGCCTGCGGCTGGGCCTTGATCGCCTTTTCCAGCCAGGCGACGTGGTTCTTCTCATCCTTGTCGCGCAGCGCGAGATCGGCCAGCGCGAGCATGGCATTGAGATGCCTGGGCTCGGCCTTGAGAATGGCTTCGAAGCGCTGACGTGCGGTGTCGGGCTGCTTGTCGGCGAGGTCGAGCTGGGCGAGGTTGGTGGCGGCGGGGAAGAATTTCGGGTCGAGCTTGAGCGCCTGCGCGAAGCTCGCGCGTGCCTTCGCCCGGTCCTTCTTGCCCAGGTAGGCGGCGCCACGGTAGTTCCAGACGAGCGGGTCGGCGCCCTGCTTCTTTTCCAGCGCGGTGATGCTGGCGAGCGCGGCGTCGAATTGTTCCGCTTGCAGCTGCTTGAGGATGATGACGGTGTCGGCGCGGCCGCCGCTGCCTTCCATCGCGGCGGCAGCCTGCAGGTCATCCATGGCGCGCGCGTCACCCTGCGCGAGGCGCGCGATGCCCAGTTCGGTGCGCAGCGCGGCGCTGTCGGGGCTCAAGCGCGTGGCGGTTTCGAAATGTCCGGCCGCCTTGTCGAAGTTCTTTTTGGCAAGGGCGACTTCGCCGGCGATGAGGTGGTAGCCCGCATCCTCGGCCGCCGCGGGAATGCCGGCGAGGGTACGCGCGGCATCGTCGACGCGATTCAGGCGCAGCTGGGTCGCGGCAAGCAGGCGCAGTGCCTGGACGTTGTGCGGCGCGGCCTTGACGATCTGGTTGAGGTAGGCCTCGGCGGTTTGCAGGTTGCCCAGCGCGAACTCGACCGTTGCGGCGAGCGAGACGGCAGGCGTGAAGCCCGGCGCCGATTTGAGGATGCCGGCCAGGCGGTCGCGCGCGGCCTCGACCTTGTCTTCGCGGAATTCGATCAGCGCCAGAAGATAATGGGCCTGCAGGTGGTCGCGCGCGTCCTTGAGCACGGTGTCGATGTCGCGGCGCGCGTCGTCGAAGCGGTTTTCGCCGATGGCGAGGCTGGCCCGCGCCAGGCGCGCGCCGGCGTGCCCGGGGTCGATTTCCAGGGTGGCCTGATACGCCTTGGCGGCCTCGGTCGGCTTGCCGGTGGCGCGCAGCAGATCGGCCTTGAACAGCGAGGCGTCGCGGTCGCGCGGCGCGTTCTGCAAGGCCTGGTCGACATGGCGCATCGCCGCCTCGGGATTCTTCTCGGCGAGCGCGAGGCGGGCCTGGGCGAGCAGGACCTCGACGTCCTGCGGCGCGAGGGCGAACGCCCGTTCGATGCTCTGGCGGGCTTCGCTGCGCGCATCGGCGCCGAGCTGGGCGGTGGCCCGCGCCACCAGCAGGGGCACGTCCGCCGCGCTGTCGGCCGTCGGTTGCGGCAATTCGTCGAGAACGCGCTGGAATTCACCCTGGCCGAGCATGGCCTTGGCCAGCAACGGATTCACCTTGTCGGCGGCGTAACCGGCCTGGCGTGCGCGCTTCAGTTCCTTTTCGGCGCTGGCAAGATTGCCTGCCTCGAACTGGAGTCTGCCGAGCTGGAAGCGTGCTTCGGCATTGCTGTCGTCCGCCTGGACCGCGCTCTTGAGGTGGATCATGGCGGCCTTCGCGTCTCCGGCGTCGAGGCTCTGGCGGGCCTTTGCGAGCAGGGTGTCGGCCGATTCGCCCGCTCCGCAGGCGGTGAGTCCTGCGCCCAGAAGCAGGGCGGCGAGCAGTCGCCTGGGCCGGGCCGGGGAAAACAGCGAAACACGGGGCATCGTAGTGCGGTCTCCTGATCGTCGGGAATCGATTGTAATGGAGTGCGGCGCGGTATTTTTGACCATCATGGTTGAAGTCTGGCGGAAATTCGTCAAGTTCCTCGATATTTCTCCGCTTATGGGCTTGTTTTGTCGTTTCCAGTACAGTTCGTTTTTTGTCTCCACAAGATTTTCAGCAAGATTCGAGCCCGATGCATATCCCTTCAGCAATGAGAGCTTTCGGCCTGGCCTGCGGCATTCTGCTGGCCGCCTTGTCCGCGCATGCGGACGAGGGGCTTGCGCTGGCGCAGAAGGTGTTCGACCGCCCCAGTGGACGCGATCTCACCACGCTCGGCCGCATGGTCTTGACCGAAAAGGCGCGGCCGCCGCGCATCCGGGAACTGGTGACGTACCGCCTCGACAGGCAGCGCGGGGAAACTGCGAACCTGATGCGCTTTCTCGACCCGGAAGACATCGCCGGCACGGGTCTGCTCAGTATCGACAAGGCCGATGGCAGCGCCGACCAGTGGCTGTATCTGCCTGCGCTCGAACGGGTGCGGCGCATCTCCAGCGACCGGAAGGGCGGGCGCTTCGTTGGCTCCGACCTGTATTTCGAGGATCTGCAAACGCGCAAGCCGTCACGCGACCAGCATCGCGTGCTCGGCAAACAGATGGAAAACGGTATTCTGTGCGATGTGCTGGAGAGCATACCGAAGGAAGCCCGTGATTCGGTTTACATCAAGCGCATCAGCTGGATCGATCCGGCCACTGCGATCCCGCTGCGTGTCGATTATTTCGAGAAGGATGCGGGCGTCCCCAGCAAGCGCTGGCTGCTGCGCGCGAAAAAACGCAACCAGGGCTACTGGACGTTCACCGACAGCCGGATGATCGATCTGGTCACCGGACATGAGACGCGCATGGTGGTCGACAGCGCGCTGTACGACCAGAAACTGCCCGACAGGCTTTTTACTCCCCAGGTACTTGCCGACGAAAGTCTGGAATCGGAATATCGACCATGAAAAAATTGCTGCTGCCCCTGAGTTTGTCGTTCGCGTTCCTGCATGGCACGGTTGCGGCCGAACTGCCGCCGCCGCGAGAGGCGACCGTCGAGGCTGGCGACGACCTGCCGCCGCCGCGCACCACGACGCGCAAACCGCGCGTCGCGACGCCTTCCGTGACGGCGGATGCGGTCCAGGATGACTTGCCGCCACCCCGGGCGCGTTCCGGCAAGCCGGCCGCGCGTGGTTTCCAGCCGGTGCTGAAATATGGCATCGACGATCTGCTGCTGGAAGCGGGGGCGCTGCCCGACGCCCCGGAAGCCGATACGTATTCCACTGCGCGCGCCAGCGCCTACGTATTGTGGCAGCCGAGTCGCAATTGGGAATTCCGTGCCGGCGCACGGGTGGACGCGATGCGCCAGGCCGGTGGTGCGGTCGATCACGACGAGGTCCTGGCCGACTACACCGATACCTACGTGCGCTATCGCAGCGGCGACACCCGCCTGACGTTGGGCGCACAGACCATCGTGTGGGGCCGGGCCGACGAGGTTCCGCTGGCGGATCGCGTCAGCCGCGCGGACCTTGCCCGCTTCATGCTGGACGATCTGGCCGATCGCCGCCGCGCACAGCTGGCGGCCCGCTGGGAACGGACATTGGGCGATTTCAAGCTGGATGCGGTGTGGCTGCCGCTGTTTCGCGGTGCGCAACTGCCGGATGTCGCCAGCGTGTGGAGCCCGGTGAACCGCGCCACGGCACAGGTGTTCGGCATCGATCCCGCGTTGACGGGCTGGGTGGGCGCCGCAAACGTCGAACATGACGAGCACGGCAGCGGCGGCGGCGCATTGCGCTTCACCCATGCCGGCACTCCGCTCGATTTCGGCGTGACACTGGCGCGCACGCGTCAGTCGCTGCCCTATTATCGGGTCGACTTGCCGGCGCTGGCCCTGACCGCGATCCATCCCTTCAATACCTTCGTCGGCGCAGATTTCGAGCTGGTGCGCGGCGGCCTGACGTGGCGCATGGAAGTCGGCCACACCGACGACGTGCCGGTGACGCTGGCGACGACGGCGCTGGACAAGACCGCGTCGCTCGACTGGGTCGGGGCGCTGGAGTTCTTTCCAGGTGGGCGCGATACGCGTGTCAACCTGCAACTGGCGGCACACGCGCTGCAGACCGACCGCGATATTCTCGAGTTGAAGGAATACTACGGTGCGAACGGTGAAATCGAGACCACCTTCGGGCAGGGGCGCTGGAAGGCTGCATTGCGTTTTGCCACCGGCTTCAACGTCGACGACGTTTACCTGAGTCCGCGTCTGAGCTATGTCGGCTGGGAACCTCACGAGCTCTATGTCGCCGCGCACTACTTCGATGGCGAGGCGCGCACGCTGGGCGGCTTCCATCAGGATCATTCGCTGATCACCCTGGGGCTGCGCACGCGGTTCTGAACACGTCATGCGCAACCTGATTGCCCGTGCTTTTCCGCGGCCCAAGGGCATGCGGCACAGGGTGCTGGCATGGCCGCTGGCGCTGGCGGTGGTGGTGCTGCTCCATGTCGTCTCCGCGGTGGTGCTGCTCACGTTGAAGTTCAACAACGCGCCGGAGGTTTACTATCCAAAGGATGCGGCAGCCGTTCTGCTGCGCAATGAGTTGCGCAAGGATTTTCCCAGCGACGAAGTGCTCACCGTGCTGTTCCGTGTCGAACAGCCCTTTGCAAAGGACTTTCTGCAACGGCTCGACCACCTGACGGTTCGACTGGAGCGTGAACCGCTGGTCGACCGCGTCCTGACGCTTACAACGATCGAGAAAATCTCGGCAACCGAGGACGGTTTCGAGGTGGCGCCGCTGGTCGATCCCCGCGCGCTCGACAGCAGCGGGACCGATGCCGTGCGCCAGCGTGTGCTGGACGACCGTTTCGCGCCGGGGCTCCTGTCCTCGAAGGACGGCCGCTATGTGGCCATGGCGGTGCGCCCGGTGCCCCTGGGCGAAAGTCTGCAACGCAAGGCGCTTCGCAATACAGTGCTTGCCGCCATCGACGAGGCGGGGCTGCGCGCGCAGTACGCGGGGGATGCCGGCCCCGTCACGCTCGATGTCGCGCAGCTCGATTCCGTCCTGCGCGACAGTGCCGTGTTCATTCCGCTTACGACGGTGATCGGCCTTGCTCTCCTCGCCTGGGTGGTCGGCCGACTCAGGCCCGTGGCCATCGGCGCTGTCGCCATGTCCACCGTGGTTCTGCCGATGATCGCGGGTGTCGCCTTTTTCAAGCAGCCATACACCATGGCGACAGCAATTCTGCCAAGCTTGCTCGCCGCGTATACGCTGGCCACCATACTGCATCTTTATGCCGGCATCCAGCGCGGCCGCGTGGCGCGGCTGAGCCGGCCGGCGCGTATCGACCGGGCGCTGGCGGAGACGCTCAAGCCGGGCGCGTTCAACGTCCTGACGACGGGTGCCGGCCTGCTGAGCCTGGCGCTGGTGCCGATTCCGCCCATTCAGATATTCGGCATTGCCGGCGCATTCGGCACGTTTCTGGTGTTCCTGACGGTCTTTTTTCTGGCGCCGCCGTTTCTGTTGCACTGGGACATCCACCGTTGGCCGCGGCACCGATCAGGGCTTGGCCTGACCGGGCGGATTGCTTCGCGCGTGGTGCGCTTCAGCCTGCGGCACCCGAAAGGCATCATTCTTGGTGCGATTACCCTGGTCGTGCTGGCGTTCCCATTCACGCAGCGCGTTGAGGTCGAATCAGATCTTCTCGAGTTTTTTGCGCCCGATCACCCGGTAAGCAAGAGCACCCGGCTGATCGAATCGGAGCTGTCCGGGGTGACGACGCTCGAAATTTCGCTGCGCGGAAACGGCCGTGACAGCCTTGCGCACGTCGACGCATTGCGTACCGTGCGCGAGTTCCAGCTGTGGCTGGAAAAGCTTCCGCAGGTCGACCGCACCCTGTCGATGGCCGATCTCGTCGAGGAGATGCACTGGGCAATGAACGGGGAGGATCCGGCGTTCCGCACCCTGCCGCCCAGCGACAAGCTGTTGCGCCAGTATCTGCTGGTTTACGACGGCCGCGACCTGTATGAACTGGTCAACCGCGACTACGCCCATGCGCGCATCGTGGTCAACCTCCATGTGCATGGGGCGCAGCAGGTCGGAGGTGTGATCGACACGATCCGCGCGCACCTGGCGGATCATCCGCTTCCCGGCATCGAGGTCGATATCGGTGGCTTCGGCCGCCTGTTCGCCGATCAGGTGGACCTCCTGGTGAGCGGCCAGCTCGACAGCTTTCTTGGCGCATTCGGGCAGATTTTTCTTTTCATGGCGATTCTGTGGCGCTCGCCGACGGCAGCGGGATTGGGCATGATTCCCAACCTCGCGCCGCTGTACTTCATCTTCGTACTGATGGGGATTGCGAGCATCCATCTCGACCTCGCGACGGTCATGATTGCCGGCGTGGTTCTAGGCATCACGGTCGACGACACCATCCACCTGTACCATGGCTATCTCGAACGGCTCAAGAAAGGCTGCTCGCCGATATTTGCCATCGCGCGCAGCTTCCAGTCCTCGGGGCGCGCAGTGCTGGCGATTTCGCTTTTGCTGGTGGCGCAGTTCGGGCTGCTCGCCACGTCGGCGTTCATCCCGACTGCGAATTTCGGTCTGCTGACGGCAGTCGGATTGCTTGCCGGTCAGGTGTTCGAGCTGCTGCTGCTGCCGGCGCTTCTGCTCATCAAGGACGGTCGGCGCGGCCGCATGCTTGCGGGCGGCGCGCATTCAGCCTAGATTGAACCCCCTGACACGGGCGAGGGTTCACTTCAGCCCGATTTTCGTCATCAGATCATACAGCGTGGGCCGGCTCACCCCGAGCAGCTCCGCGGCTTGTGCCACGTTGCCGTCGCTGTGCGACAGGGCACGGCTGACCGCGGCACGCTCGGCGTCCTCGCGCACCAGTTTGAGATTGAACGGCGCCGGTTCGGTGTGCGGCGCGGTGAGACCGAGGTCGGCGGCGGTGACCAGGCTGCCGTCGGCCATGATGGCGGCGCGCTTGACGAGGTTCTCCAGTTCGCGCACGTTGCCAGGCCAGGTATGCGCTTCGAGTGCGCTCAAGGCATCGGGCGTGAAGCCCTTGAGCTTGCGGCCGAGCGCGCGCGCCTGGGTTTCGAGGAAGGTGCGCGCCAGCAGCACGGCGTCGCCGTTGCGCACGCGCAACGGCGGGAGGGTGACGGTAATTTCCGACAGACGGTAGTACAGATCCTCGCGGAAACTGCCGCTGTGGATCATCGCGCCGAGGTCGCGGTGCGTGGCGCAAACCACGCGCACATCGACCGGAATCTCGCCGCGTCCGCCCAGGCGCTCGATCACGCGCTCCTGCAGGAAGCGCAGCAGCTTGGCCTGCAACGGCATCGGCAGATCGCCGATCTCGTCGAGAAGCAGTGTGCCTTCGTTGGCATATTCGATGCGGCCGATGGTCTGCTTGGTGGCCCCGGTGAAGGCGCCCTTTTCGTAGCCGAACAGCTCGGATTCGAGCAGGGTGTCGGGGATCGCTGCGCAGTTGATGGCGACGAAACGCTTGCCGGCGCGCGGCGAGAGTTCGTGGAGGCCGCGTGCCAGCACTTCCTTGCCGGTGCCGGATTCACCCAGCAGCAGCACGGTGGCGTTGACTGGCGCGACCTTCTCCACGGTACGGCATGCCTTCAGCATCGCTTCGCTGTTGGTGATGACGCCGGACAGCGGGGATTGCTGCTGACGCGCCGCGAGCTGCCGGTTCTCCAGTTCGAGCGCATGGACGTGCAGGGCGCGTGAGATCATCAGCGCGAGCACGTCGGGATCGAAGGGTTTCTGAAAGAAATCGTAGGCGCCATGGTGGATCGCCTTCACCGCGTTGGCGCGGTCGAGGTTGCCGGTGACGACGATGATCTTCGTCGCTGGGGCGAGCGAGAGGATCTGCTGCAGCGTGGCGAGGCCTTCGGTGGCGCCATCGGGGTCGGGCGGCAGGCCGAGATCGAGCAGCACCACGGACGGTTCGTGGCGGCGCAGCTGAGCGATGGCCGTGTCACGGTCGGCGGCGATCAGCAGCTCATAGTCGGCGAGGCTCCATTTGAGCTGCTTTTGCAACCCGGGATCGTCCTCGACCAGCAGTATTTTCTCTTTGGCGTCGCTCATGCGGCGTGTCCTCCGACGTCATTATGGTCCAGCGGCAGGCTGATGAGAAAGCGGGTGCCGCGCCCTGGCGCGCTGTCGACGTCGAGCGTGCCGCCCAGCGCGCGGACGGTTTCGCGACATTCGTAGGCACCGATGCCCATGCCCGCACCCTTGGTCGAATCGAACGGCTGGAACAGGCGGGTGCGGATGAAGGTGTCGTCCATGCCGATGCCCGTATCGGTAATTTCGACGATCGCCTGGCCGTCGTGTTCGAAACCACGCATGCTGACGCTGCCGCCTGGCGGCGTGGCTTCCAGCGCATTCTGCAGCAGGTGGCCGATGGCGCGTACCAGACGCTCGCGGTCGGCGCGCACGTGCAGCGTGGCGGGAGGGCGTTCCAGCGTCGGGCGCAGCTTGAACGCCTGCTTGCTGGCAGCGGCCTCGGTCAGCAGCTCGGCGAGCGCCACCGATTGCATCGGTGCGGTATCGCTGTCGCGGCGCAACTGTGCCAGCACCTTGTTCATGCGCGCCACTGCATTGGCCACGGTCTCCAGCATGTCGGCCTGGAATTCCGGGTTGTGCTTGTGCTTCTCGGCGTTGGCGAGCAAGAGCGAGAGCTGGGCGACGAGATTCTTCAGGTCGTGGATGACGAAGGTGGTGGTGCGGTTGAACGACTCGAACTGGCGCGCCACGATGAGCTGGTTGGCGGCGCGCATCTGCGCCAGGTGGGCCGACGCCTGGCGTGCAGCCACCTTGAGCAGGTCGCCGACCTCCCAGTTGTAGGCCACCTTGCCGAGCGAGTGCTTGAGGACGACGAAGCCGAGCAGTTCGTCATGCAGCATGAGCGGCACCACCAGCCAGGCGGCGTCGGCCGCGCGGATCCAGGCGGGTGGGGCGAGCTCGCCATACAATTCCGGACGCCGCTTCAGTTCGTCGAGGTCGATCACCCACTGGCGGCTGGCGAGCCAGCGCGCGAAGGGCGAGTCGACGGGTTCGGTGCCGGTGAGGTCGCTCCAGTTCCAGTGACTGGCACGCTGGTAACCGGCGTTGCCCTCGCGCAGCCACAGCGCGCCGCCGGGGCTGTCGACCAGCCGCGCCAGCGCCTCGGCGGCGCGTTCGCATAATTGCGCGCCCGACGGCCCCTCGGCGAGCGTGCGGGTGAACTTCAGCCATTCCTCGCGGTAGTCGTAGCGATAGCTGAAAAAATGCTTGGACAGGAACACCCGCAGGCGCGCGCGCAGCGTGCCGGAAAACATCAGCAGGACGAGAAGCAGTGCGGCGGCGAACACGAACACGCTTTGCAGCACGTCACCCCATTCGCCGCCGAACAGGCGCAGGTAGTAGCCGGCAGCGGCCATGAACAGCAGGTAGATGCCGGCGGCGAGCAGGCTTGCGGTGTGGAAGACCATGCTGCGCGACAGGCCGACCGGTGCCGCCCAGTCCGGGTTGCGCGCGGCGGACACGGCGACAAGCGGCGCCACCAGGGCGGCGACATAGCCGCGCGCCGCCCACACCTGGGCGTCGAATGCGCCGAACAGGGTGGCGTTGGCGTACAGATAGAAGTCGTAGACGAACAGGCCGCCGACGCCGAGGCAGAGGAACTTGATCGCCCAGCGGTCTTCCGGCCGGGCGCCGCGGTAAACTTGCTCGACCAGCACCAGGCCCATCACGGTGAGCAGCACCAGCCCGAGATGGCCAAGGCTGCGCGGCAGACCCGGCGTGCCGGGCAGCAGGAACGGCTGCAGCCCGGCGAGCAGGAGTCCGCCGACGAGCAGGCCGCTCGCGAGGCGGATCGTGCGCAGCGGCGCCGGCAACGGCGTGCCGGCGGGGCGGCGCAGGCGCACGATGTGAAACAGCAGTGCCAGCCAGGCGCCGTTGCGCATCACTTCCACCACCAGTTCGTGTCGTCCCGGCAGCAGCCCCCAGGCAGTGAGCATGGAGAGCGTTCCCCATGCCACCGACAAAAGACTGGCAACCAGCAGCAGGCGGCCGTGTGGCCGCCGCCGCCAACTCGCGAGGATCAGTCCGGACAGGCCAAGATAGGCAAGCGCTGCCAGCCCATATCCCGCGCCGGCGAGCAGGAGCAGCATGCTGGCCATGACGGGTGCGGCGCTAACGCTCATGGCGATTTACCACTCCCGCTTGGGGGAGAGCGGGGACAAAGTCTCGCTTTGCAAGTTTCACGCTAACGGGCGCCCTTGCCCCATACCACGACCTGCACCGTCTGGAACAGAATCATGAGATCAAGGAACAGGCTGTGGTTCTTTACGTAATAGAGGTCGTATTGCAGCTTGTGCGTGGCGTCCTCGTCGGACGCACCGTAAGGGTAGCGCACCTGCGCCCAGCCGGTGATGCCGGGTTTGACGGTGTGGCGCACGCCGTAATAGGGGATCTTCTGGGTCAGGTCCTGGACGAAATAGGGGCGTTCCGGACGTGGGCCGACGAAGCTCATGTCGCCGAAGAAAACATTGAACACCTGCGGCAATTCGTCGATGCGCGTGCGCCGGATGAAGCGGCCGACCAGGGTCACGCGGCTGTCGTTCTGGTGCGCCCAGCGCGGCCGACCGTCCTTTTCGGCGTCGACGCACATGCTGCGGAACTTGAGGATGATGAAGCTGCGGCCGCCCTGGCCGACGCGTTCCTGCCGGTACAGCACGGGACCGGGGCTTTCCAGTTTGATGAGGAGCGCCGTGAGGGTCATGACGGGCAGGGCGACCACGAGCAGCGTCGTGCTGGCGAGCAGGTCGAACAGGCGCTTGAACGTTTCACGCAGCATGCCCTGGCGGAAGCCCTCGGCCAGGATCATCCAGCTGGCGTTCATCGAGTCGAGCTGCAAATGGCCGTTCTCGCGCTCGAAAAAGCTCGACAGTTCCAGTATGTTGACGCCGCGCAGCCGGCACTCCAGCAATTGCTGCACCGGCATGCCGCCGCCGCGGCGGTCGCGCACGGCGATGACGATCTCGCCGATGTTGAGACGGGCGGCGAGTGCCGGCAGGGATTCGTTGCTGTCGAGAATGCGCGCATGGTCGACGAAATGATGACTGCCTCCCATCGGCAGGTAGCCGACCACCTGGATGTTGCTGGCGGGTCCGCGTTGGGCGAGCATCGACTCGATGTGCGCGGCGCGGCTGCCCGTACCGATCACCAGCACGCGCGTCTTCAGCGCGGCGGTGCGCGCCCAGCGGGTGAACAGGATGCGGCTGGCGAGAATGCCGACCAGCGCGATCCCGAACGCCAGCACGAAGGCGCCGCGCCCGACCAGCAGCACGGGAAAGAAATAGAACAGCAGGCTCATCGCCACCAGGCCGAGGCCGAAACTCAGCCCGAGGCGTTGCAACAAGGCGCGCACGCTGCCCTGCCAGTCGGGATCGTACAGCCCGCTGGCGGTCATCAATCCCATCATGACCAGCGAAAAGCTGATCGCCTTGGGCAACAGCGGTTGCAGGCCGCTGGGGACCGAATTGGCATCGAAGAAGCGCGCGCCGACGCCGGCATAGATGGCGCCACCAAGGATGCATGCCTCGACCAGCACCAGCAGCAGCAGGTTGAGCGGCACGTAGTGCCGGAAGAATCGAATCACGGTTGCTGTTTGTCGTTATCGCTACGGCAGAAAGCGAGCATCTTCCATGCCAGCCGTTCGGCAAGGAAACTCAACTCAGCGTCTTCGCCTGTGGCAGGCGCACGCGACGCGGGCTGCCGTCGGCCTGCAGACGCTTCATGCTGCGCAGTTCCGCGGCAGGATACACGATGAGTTCGACCGGCGCGCGCGGGTCGTCCAGGACGAAGCGCGGGAAAACGCGCCCGGATGCATCAGGGGGGCGAAATTCGCCGGCTTCGTAAGAGACCGGCAGGCGCATCAGCAGGAATTCCAGCTCCTTCGGCTGCTCGGTGAAAAGCTGTAGATGCACGCCGGCGTGACGCCCCGCCGTGCCGTTGAGGACCGGCCCAGTGAGGTGCGGATCGAAATCGGCGAGCCGCTCCATGTACTCGACCGCCACCTGGCGCAGCAGCGCCAGCTGCGTGCGTGTCTCGTCCGCCTGATAGAGCGCGCGGTAGCTGCGCAGCGCGTCTTCGATCTCGAGATTGTCGGGCAGATTGCGGCTGTCGGGCGCGCCGAGCTGGCGCGCCGCCTTGCGCTTGGCGCTGCCGTAATCGAGGCTGCCGTCCTCCGCCAGCAGGCGTGCGGCGGCGTGCGCGATGCGCCAGCGCATCTCCTGGTGCTTCACAGCGGCATTCCCGGGAAGACCGGCACCGCGTCGGGGTCGGCGTTCCAGTCGGGCGCGCGTGATTCGGGCGGTGGAAACTCTTCATAGAAGTGTTCGATCATGCCGCTCTCGAGCTTGCCGAGCAGGTCCCCGATGAGTTCGCCGAGCCCCGATTCGGGCATCTGCGTGCCTGTTTCAGGATCGATCCTGACGCTGACGAGGCCGTCTGGCATTGGCCAGCCCTTTTGTGGCTGATCGCGCAAGGCCGTGCCCATGAAGTTGATCCAGATCGGCAGTGCGGTCTGGCCGCCGGTTTCCCCCCGTCCCAGCGGGTGCGGCTGGTCGAAGCCCATCCAGCTCACCGCCACCATATCGGGCGTGTAGCCGGCGAACCAGGTGTCGCGCGAGTCGTTGGTGGTGCCGGTCTTGCCGGCGATGTCGCTGCGTCCCAGCTGCGCGGCGCGCGCCGCGGTGCCGTAGCGCGTGACGTCCTGCATCATGCTCGTCATCAGCCAGGCGTTGCGCGGGTCGATCACGCGCGGCGCGTTGCCGTTGGCCTGCTGCGGACTCGCCTGCATGAGGAGCCGGCCGTCCTTGTCATACACCTTGTCGATGAGGTAGGGGCGGATGCCGAAGCCGCCGTTGGCGAACACGCCGTAGCCTGCGGCCAGCTGCAAGGGCGTGACGCCGCCGGCGCCCAGGGCCATGGTGAGATACGGCGGATGGCGCGTGGGGTCGAAGCCGAAGCGACGGATGTAATCACGCGCATAGTAGGGGCCGATGCCCTGCAGAATGCGCACCGACACCAGGTTGAGCGACTTGGTCAGGGCCACCCGCATGCGTACCGGAGCGCCGGTGCTGCCATCGTAGTTCTTCGGTTCCCAGGCGGTGCCGCCGGCTTCCTCCGCACTCAGCGCGATGGGTGCGTTTTCGACGAGGGTGGCCGGCGTATAGCCCTTTTCCAGCGCCGCCGAATAAATGAAGGGCTTGAAACTCGAGCCGGGCTGGCGCCATGCCTGGGTGACGCGGTTGAATTTGTTGCGGTTGAAATCGAAACCGCCGACCAGTGCGGTGATGGCGCCGTCGTTCGGGTTCAGCGCAACCAGCGCCGCCTCCACCTCGGGCAGCTGCACCAGCCGCCACTGCGGCTTGGCGCCGACCGCCTGCACCCGCACCACTGCGCCGGGCAGAAGCGCGCGGCCCTTCTTGGCCGCGGCCCACTGCGCCACCCATTTCAACGAACTGCCGGTGATCGCGATCTCCTGCTCGTCGGCGAGTTGGGCACGGATGAGTTTGGCGTCGGCGCTCAACACCACGGCCGGAAGCATCTCGCTGACGGGCGCCAGATCCTCAAGGGCTGCGGTGATCGCGGCCGCGCGCGCCGCTTTCTCGGCGGGCAGACTCACCTGCCTTTCCGGGCCACGGTAGCCGTGGCGCTGGTCATAATCGGCAATCCCCTGCCAGACGGAACGGTTGGCAGCTTCCTGCTGCGTGCGCCTGAGCGTCGTGACGGCCTTGAGCCCCGAACTGTAGATCGTCTCGCCGTATTTTTCGAACAGGGCCTGGCGCACCATTTCCGCTGCATAGTCCGCGGTGACATCCGTCTGCTGGCGCGCCTGGCGGATCACGAGCTTCTGGGCGACCGCGGCGCGCCAGGTCGGCTCGTCGATGAATTTCAGCGTGCGCATGCGTCCCAGCACGTATTCCTGGCGGATCTTGGCGCGGGGGAAATTCACCACCGGATTGTAGCGCGAGGGCGCCTTGGGCAGCCCCGCCAGCATGGCGAACTCGGCCAGCGACAGCGCCTTCATCGGCTTGCCGAAATAGGTGCGCGCGGCTGCTTCGAACCCGTAGGCACGCTGTCCCAGATAGATCTGGTTGATGTAGAGCTCGAGAATCTTGTCCTTGGACAGGGTGTGCTCGATCTTCATCGCCAGCATGGCCTCGGACAGCTTGCGCGTGAGCGTCTTCTCGTTCGACAGGAAGAAATTGCGCGCCACCTGCATGGTGATGGTCGACGCCCCTTCCTTGGCGCCGCCCGACATCAGATTCGCGCTGGCGGCGCGCAGAATCCCCAGGGTGTCGACCCCGCCGTGCGTGTAGAAGCGCTCGTCTTCCGCGGCGACGATTGCCTGCTTCATGTACGCGGGGACCTGTGCGATCGGGATGAAGGCGCGGCGCTCCTCGCCGAATTCGGCGATCAGCGCGCCATCCGCGGTATACACGCGCAAGGGCTGCTTGGGCCTGTAATCGGTGAGGGCCTCGAGCGGCGGCAGGTTGGGGTAGATCAGCGCGGCCGCGAGGCCGGCCAGCGCGGTGCCGACCACGCCGAGACTGACGACCGCCGCCAGCGCGTAATGCCACCATTTCGAAAACATCCGCTTCCTTCGTTTAACGGGCGTGGCATGTTGCCACCCCAGACCATGAAACTGGCGCTGCCCGTTTCCCTCTCCCCATCCCTCTGATGAAGCCGCCAAGCGATCGGCTAAGCCCGCAAGCGAGCAGGTCGCCGCTTATCCCGCTTGCTGGAGAGCGTGGCACGTTCATGGTGAGCGGCCGAGTGATTCTCCGGGGCGGCGACTCGCCAGGAACATTAAGCGCCTAAAGTTTTCGCCGATTATAGGCGTTAGTGATGTTGGAAATTGGACACAGGTGTTCAACTATCGGGGCGCAGCAAGAAAATTTCTGTTAAAAACCGTGTGTTGTTGCTAGGATTTAGAAACAAAAACAAAAAAAAGCGCCAACTCACAGAAGCGTAAAGGAAAAAACTTGCATCTGAATATCAATCTGGACTGGCTGTCAGCCAACAGGCTGCCCATCCTCGGGCTCGACATCAGCACGACCGCGGTCAAGCTGGTCGAATTGTCCGACGCGGGCAAGGGCATGCTGCGGGTGGAGCGCTACGTCATCGAACCCTTGCCCAGGGATGCGGTCACGGACGGCAACATCGCCAACCTCGACCAGGTCGGCGAGACGGTGCACACGGCCTGGAAAAATCTGGGCAGTCGCGTCAGGAACGTGGCGATCGCGCTGCCGTCTTCCGCGGTCATCACCAAGAAGATCCTGGCGCCGGCCAGCCTCAAGGGGCTCGATCTGGAACGCCAGGTCGAGACGGAAGCCAATCAGGTCATTCCGTTCTCGCTCGACGAGGTGAACCTCGACTTCCAGGTTCTCGGTCCTTCGCCCGGCAGCCCGGACGATGTCCAGATCCTGCTTGCCGCGGCACGCAAGGAAAAGGTCGAGGAGCGGGTCGCCGCGGTGGAGGCGGCCGGCCTCAAGGCGCTGGTGCTGGATGTCGAAACCTTTGCGACCCAGACGGCATACGAGCAGATCGCCCACTTGCTGCCCAACGGAGGGGCCGGGCTGACTGTCGCGATCATCGACATCGGCGCGCAGAACATGCACATCAACGTCCTGCACGATAACGAGTCGGTCTATCTGCGTGAACATGGCTTTGGCGGCAACCAGCTCAACAACGAGATTTCGCGCCGCTATGGCATGTCCGGCGAGGAGGCGGAAAACGCCAAGCGCAAGGGCACCCTGCCGGAAAGCTACGAAGTCGAAGTGCTGCAACCCTACAGCGAGACGCTGGCGATGGAGATCGGCCGCGCCTTGCAGCTTTTCACCACCTCGACCCAGTACCGCAAGGTCGACCAGGTTCTGCTCGCCGGCGGCGGTGCGATGATCCCCGGTATCGATGAAGTGGTGGCCCAGCGTACCGGCACCCCGACGCAGGTGGTCAATCCCTTCGCCAACATGGCCGTCGGCTCCAAGGTGCGCCCGCAGGCGCTGACCGCAGACGCGCCGTCCCTCTTCGTTGCCTGTGGCCTCGCCATGCGGAGGTTCGATCCCCAATGATCCGCATCAATCTACTCCCCCACCGTGAGCTGGCGCGCGCCGCGCGGCGGCGCCAGTTCACCGCCATGCTCGGTGTCGCGGTCGCCGTCGGTGTCGTCGTCGTCATCGCCGGCCACACGGTCATTGCAACGCAACAATCGGCACAGGACGGGCGCAATGCCTTCCTCGAGAAGGAAATCGTCAAGCTCGACGAACAGATCGGCGAAATCAAGAAAATCCGCGAGCAGACGCGGGCGCTGCTGGACCGCAAGCAGGTGGTGGAAACCCTGCAGGCCAACCGCACCGAGGTGGTTCACCTGTTCGACCAGTTGATCCGCTTGCTGCCCGACGGCCTCTATCTCAAATCGTTCAAGCAGGTCGGCGGTTCCGTCACCCTCAGCGGTTACACGCAGTCGAGCGCGCGCGTGTCGACATTGATGCGTAATCTGGACGATTCTCCCTGGTTCGAGTCGGCCAGCCTGGTGGAAATCAAGGCTGCAACCGTGAACAACCTGCGCGCCAACGAGTTCGTGCTGGCAGTCAAGCAGACGCGCCAGAAGGCGGACGACGACGCGGATGCGGACCGTCCGGCCGGTGCGAAACGCAAGGGGGGCAAGGCATGACGCTCGACGAACTGAACAAGCTCGACCTCAAGACGCTCGCCGACTGGCCGCTGCCGAGCAAACTGGCGGCGCTGGCGCTGCTGTGCGCGGCCATTGTGGTGGCCGGATGGTGGTTCGACTGGCGTGGCGGCATGGATGCGCTCGGCGCGGCGAAGCACAAGGAAACCGAGCTGCGGGGTACCTTTACCACCAAGAAGAACCAGGCGGTCAATCTGGAGGCCTACACCAAGCAGCGTGCCGACATCGAGCAGGCATTCGGCGCCCTGCTGAAGCAGTTGCCGAACAAGCAGGAGATGGATGCGCTCATCACCGACGTCAACCAGGCCGGCCTCGGGCGCGGCCTGCAGTTCGAACTGTTCAAGCCCGAGGGCGAGAGCGTATCGGAGTTCTACGCTTCGACACCCATCAAGGTGAAGGTCACCGGCGGCTACCACGACATTGCCGCCTTCGTCAGCGACGTCGCCAAGCTGTCGCGTATCGTCACGCTGCACGACATTTCCATGGAACCGGCAAAGGATGGCACCCTGAATATGGATGCCACGGTCAAGACCTATCGCTATCTCGACGACGAGGAAGCCATTGCCCACAAGCAGGCGAGCAGCAAGGAGAACAAGAAATGAGGCGCCTTACGTTTCTTCTTGTCGCGCTGGGCCTGAGCGGGTGCGGCGGCGGCGACCTGGACGATCTGCAGCAGTTCGTCACCGAGACCGGCAAGGACGTGCAGGGGAAAATCGAGCCATTGCCGGAAGTGAAGGTCTACGAACCGTTCACCTACGGCGCCTTCGATCTTCCCGACCCGTTCAAGCCGCGAAAGCTCTCTTCGGGTGGGGGGGGCGGCGCGCAGCCTGATTTCTCGAGGCCGAGGGAACCGCTCGAGGCATATTCGCTGGAGACGCTGAAAATGGTGGGGGTGCTGGCGAAGAAGGGCGTCATGCATGCCGTGATCAAGACACCCGAGAACGCGATCTACCATGTGCGAACGGGCAACTATGTGGGCCAGAACTTCGGTCGCATCACGCACATCGGCGACACCGAAGTCACGCTGCGCGAAATCGTGCAGGACAGCGCGGGCGACTGGTCGGAGCGCACCAGTTCGCTGATGCTGCAGGAATGATTCTGATGAGAAGTGCTGATTACAAAGAGGCTGATATGAACGCATTGCCGAAACTTGCCTATCAATTCGCCCGCCGCGTGCTGGGCGCCATCGCGCTTGCAGGTGTGACCCTGCTGCCGGTGGCGCACGCCGCCGACACGCCGCCGACCGCAAATGCCGTGCAGAGCGTCGACACGACCACGCTGCCCGGCGGCAAGGTCGTGGTGCGCATCAACCTCAAGCAGCCGCTCGCCGCCACACCCGCCGGTTTCACCGTGGGCAACCCGCCGCGCATCGCACTCGACCTGCCCGAGACCGGCAATGCGATGGGGCGCAACGTCGTCGAGGCCAATCTGGGTCCGCTGACCAGCGTCAACGTGGTGCAGGCCGGCACGCGCACGCGCGTGGTGCTGAATCTCAACAAGGCAGCCGAATACGAAGCGCGCGTCGAGGGCACGGCGCTGTACGTCTCGCTCGGCGACGCCGGCGCGGGCCTGGCACCGGTGAACGCCACGCCGCGCTTTGCCGAAGCAGGGCCGAGTGTTGCGCGTCACGGAATCCGCGACGTCGATTTCCGTCGTGGCGTTGCGGGTGAGGGACGGATCGTCACCACGCTTGCCGATGCCCAGACCGGCATCAACATCCGCCAGCAGGCCAACGGCGTGGTGGTGGATTTCATTGGAACCGACTTGCCGAAGGCGCTGCAGCGCCGCCTCGACGTGGCCGACTTCGGCACGCCGGTGCAGACCGTCGAAGCCTATGCATTGGGCGACAACACCCGCATGGTGATCACGCCGAAGGGGGCGTGGGAATATTCGGCCTACCAGACCGAGAACAGCTTCATCGTCGAGGTGAAGCCTGGCGTCGACGGACAGAAGCGCACCGCCGACGGCAAGGTCCAGTATGTCGGCGAGAAGCTCTCGCTCAACTTCCAGAACGTCGAGGTGCGCTCGGTGCTGCAGGTCGTCGCCGACTTCACCGGCCTGAACATCGTCGCCAGCGACACCGTGACCGGCAGCCTCACCCTGCGCCTGAAGGACGTGCCCTGGGATCAGGCGCTCGACCTCATCATGCAGACCAAGGGTCTCGACAAGCGGCAGAACGGCAACGTCATCTGGATCGCACCGAAGGATGAACTGTTCGCCAAGGAAAAGCTGGAACTCGAGGCCAAGGCCGCAGTAGTCGATCTCGAACCGATGGTGACCGAATACATTCCGCTCAACTACATGCGCGCGGACGAGGCGCAGACCATGCTGTATGGCTTTGCCGGTGGTTCCTCCTCGCGCTCCGCAACGAGCAACAAGGTCGATTGTTCGGCGCAGGCGCAGGGAATCGGCGGCGCGGCAGTCGCTCAGAGCTCGCAGCAGGGCAAGGACGCCGACGAGAAGATCCTGACCAAGCGCGGCCGCGCCACCTACGAGCTCAAGACCAATACGCTCATCGTGACCGACACGGTACGCAAGATCCAGGAAGTCCGCGAACTGCTGGCGCGCCTGGACATTCCGGCGCGCCAGGTCATGATCGAGGCGCGCGTCGTGGTCGCGACCGACGGCTGGAGCCGGGATCTGGGTGCGCGTCTGGGCTTTTCGGCGTCCACAGTCATGAACACCGCATTTGCCGATCCCGTTCAGGTGGGTGGCGCGACCCTCGGCGCACCCGCCATCGGCTCCGGCCAGGCGTTGCCGGATGCCATCGGCGCTGCGAACGTCGCCATGTCCCTGCTGAACCTTGCCAATGGCAATCTCTTGAGCCTGGAGCTGCGTGCGCTTGAAGCGGACAACAAGGGCAAGGTGATTTCCAATCCGCGGGTGATGACGTCCAACCAGAAGCCGGCGGTCATTCTCAATGGCACACAGATTCCGTACATTACGCCCGGCACGGCCAACAACCCTGCAACCGTCACGTTCAAGGACGCTTTCCTGTGCCTGCTGGTCGACCCGCAGATTCTCAACAACGATGCAATCGTCCTGACGGTCGAGGTGCAGAAGGACGCCGTGCGCGATATTGCGAACGTCGGCGACAATCCTGCCATCGATACCAAACGCATCAAGACCCAGGTGCGTGTCAATAACGGCGAAACCCTCGTGCTGGGCGGCATTTTCGACGGCAGCGAAATCGCGACCACGAGCAAGGTGCCGATGCTGGGTGATGTGCCGCTGTTGGGCAACCTGTTCAAAAGCACGACCAAGGACAACAGCAAGACGGAGCTGATCATCTTCATCACGCCACGCATCATCGACGAGCGCCTGTCGCTCCGCTGAACGCAGCCAGTCACAAAAAACGCGGGCATGTCCCGCGTTTTTTGTCTGTACGCGCCCGCGGTTGCTTGTGGCCTTAATGCGAAACGCGCGAGGCGTTAAAATGCCGGCATGAGCAAGCAGGACAACATTTTCCTCGTCGGCCTCATGGGCGCGGGCAAGACCACGGTCGGGCGCATGCTGGCGAAGCACTATGGCTGCGCGTTTCGCGATTCCGACCACGAGATCGAGGCGCGCACCGGGGTGAAGATTCCGGTGATTTTCGAGATCGAGGGCGAGGCGGGTTTCCGCAAGCGCGAGGAAGCGGCGATCGCCGATCTGACGGCGTTGCCGGGGGTCGTGCTGGCGACCGGTGGCGGGGCGGTGCTGTCGGCGGCGAACCGTGAGCGGCTCCGCCAGAACGGCGTCGTCGTCTACCTGCGCGGCACGCCGGAGCACCTGTACGAGCGCACGCGGCACGATCGCAACCGTCCGTTGCTGCAAACGGACGATCCCCTGCAGAAGCTACGGGAACTCTTCGAGGTGCGCGATCCGCTGTATCGCGAGGTGGCCGACATCGTCGTCGACACGGGACGCCAGAGCGTGACGGGAATGATGCGTGCATTGTGCGGCAAGCTCGAGCCGTTGCGTGCCGGCTTGCCGCCGGATACGGCGCTCACCGCGTCTGCCACCAGGCCTTGAGGCGTTCCCAGACGCCGGGCGCGGCGGGCGCGGGTTCGGCGCCGATCGTCACGCGCCGGCCGTCGCTTTCCAGATGGACGCCCTGGGCGCCGCGCTCGAACCACCAGGTGCGGGTGACGCCCTGACTGCGGATTTCGACGCCCGAGGCGGCGCCGTCGGACACGCCGCGGATGCCCGGCAGCGCGGACTCGCCGGCGAGGCGCGGGACCAGCACGACGAGGAATTCGTCTTCGCGCGCGGGCGCTGGCGGCGACAGTTCGATGCGCCAGGCACCCGCTTCGGTGGGCTGGCCTTTGCGCGCGATGGCGGCGGCGAGGCTGCCGTTTTCATCGTAGTTCTTGCCGTCGGCCCAGAACTCGAAGCCGGGGCCGCCCACGGCGCGCAGCACGGCGTGCGCGGGCAGCAGCACCACGCCGTGCAACTGGCCGCCGCGCGCCTGGCGGCCCGGATCGGGCGGCACCTGCACGGTGAATCGCGAGCCTGCGATGTGCGGGGCGTTCTGGGTGTGCAACAGCCAGCGTTTGCGGAACTCGGGGCGCGTCGCGTCCACGAGGTCACGCACGATCACCACGTCGGCGCGGCGGTCGTAGACCAGCGTGCGCCACATGCGCTCGACGCGCCGCGTGCGGTGGGAAAATTCTCCGGGCGCGGAATGACTGTTGGTATAGGCGGGGGTGAGATCGGCAATCATGACCACGCTGTCGTCGCCGTCGCGGACCTGGCGCATGACGCCGGTGTGATAGATGTCGCGCTTGTCCAGCCATTCCTTCAGGTCGATCGGTGCGGATTCGACGCCCCAGCCCGAGCCGATGCGGCGCTGTCCGCCGTCGTTGGCGATGGCGCGCGCGGTCTTGCCGCTCGCCAGCGCCGTGTCGGCGGGATCGGTGACGGTGACCAGATTGTGGGCGATGCTCTGGTAGGCATAATTCATGTGATGGTCGGAGCCGTACTTCGGTCCGTAGAAGCCGCTGTCGAGCGCGAGCCCGCCGCCCTTGTAAAGCGTGAAGGCGCCCTGGTCGAGGTGGCTGTGCGACCAGTAGTTGTCGCCGGCCTTGAAGGTGAGATAGGTGGCGTCGGGGCTCCAGTCGCTGCGTGCGACGACGAGACCGATGCCGTCGAAATGGCGGGTGAGCGGCAGCGACGCGCGCGCGTCCGCTTGCCGCAGGGTGCTGTCGGTGAGCGGGCCCCACGGCCAGCTGCTTGGTGTTGGCCGGGGGGGCGGCGGGCGCAGGGTGTAGGCCGCGGCGTGGCGGTGCTCCAGCGCAAGCGGCACGAGGTCGGGAATGATGTTGCCGAAGAAGCCGGCATCGCCCCAACGGAAATCGGTGCCGTCCGGCCGCTTGCGATAGACCGCGAAATCGAGGAAGCCGCGCAGGCCGGGTTCGCCTTGCAGCAGGTCCTCGCCGGTGGCGCTGCGCCACATCGCCGGAACCTGGTAGATGGCCTGGCCGATGCCGATGCCGACGTATTCGCCGCCTTCGTGCCAGCCGCCGTTTTTGCCCATGATCTGGCGCCACACCGGAAGCACGCGGTGCTTCCACAGGTCGTAGGTGAAGCGCATGTAGAGCTCGCCGCGCGGGTCGTCGCCGTACAGGGCGAGATTGGATGCAATGAGTGCCTGGAACGGGCTGTTGTAGAGATAGACGTTGTAGGGCGACAGACGATCCTTGCGGATGAGCTTGACGAGGTAGCCCACGCCCTCGGCGAGCTTGTCGCGCAGCGCCTCGCGCTGTGTGGGTGTCCATTGGCGGTAGAGCCAGTCGTAGGCCTGGGCGATGGGTTTCGCCTCCGCGTGGCCGCGGAAGCTGAAGCGCATGGCCAGCAGACGCGCGTGGAGGCGCGCCAGGTCCTGGCTGCCGGGCTCGATATACGCCATGACGATACTGGCCTGAATGTCGCCCTGGCCGCCGTCGGCGAGTGTGCGGGTCAGCGCGACCCAGGCCGGATTCTCCAGCTTCAGGCGCTCGATGTCCTGTGCGCTGGGATGGGGCAGGCGCGGGTGTTCGTGGCGGAAACCAGGCAGGACGATCGGCGTGAGGTGTTCCGGCGCCGGCAGCATGGTGCGGCCGCGGTCGTCGGTGGCGACGCGCACGCCGCTGCCCGCATGCCAGGCCGCGACGCCGAGCGAGACCATGAGCGCGACCAGGCCCGGCAGTGCCCAGCGCAACCCCCGCGCGGTGGACTCCGTTTCGGGACGCGGTCGCCCGATACGGGTGTCGGCAAACAGCCACGGCATGAACCAGCCCAGCAGCGCCAGCAGCACGTCGGTCACATCCGCGAAACGTCCCGGGATCGACTGCTGCATCCATTCCAGCATAAAGGCGAACGCGGCCACCAGCAGCGCGCTGCCGAACATGACTGGCGCGCGCCAGCGCCATGCCGTCAGCCAGCGCGCCAGCAAGCCCATCGTCATGAATGGCCACAGCGTTTCCAGGATGTCGAGCATCCCCGCCAGGGTGCCGATCTGACCCCGGAAGGGAATCCAGTTCATGCGCACGGTCGCGGCGTCCTGACCAGGCACGAACTGCGCAAGCGCATGCGCGGTCAGCAGTGCCAGGATGGCGGGCAGGGCGCGCGCCGCCAGGCCGCGCAGCGGAAGCGCGGCGAGCACGACGCTCGCGCCGAGCCAGCCTGCGAGGGCTTCCAGACTCAGTTGGCGGCCGACGACGGGCACCTTCAGCAGCAGCACAGCCAGGCTGAAGGCGATGAAAGGCCAGACCAGCGCGCGCCGGGCCGCGCAGCCGGCCAGCGCGCCCAGGGCGAAGATCTGCAAGCCGATGGTGAACGCCTTGACCGGTTCGAAGGTCGCGGGGTGACGCAGGGTGTTGCCCAGAGGGCGCAATCCGGCCTTCAGATTGCCCCAGTCGAGCGAGGGAACGAAGGGCGCCGCCTCGGTGAGCATCCACATGCCGATGATGGCCAGCGCGAGGCTGGCGAGCGTGCCTTCCACGAACCAGGCGCGGCGCCACTGCGACAGCGCGCGGCCGGGCATGAGACGCGGGTCGAGCACGGCCGCGAGAAGGGCGCCGCCCAGACTGCCGGCGCTGTTGGCGAGCCAGTCGATGGGGGAGGTCACGCGGCTGGGCAGGGCGGATTGCAGCGTCTCGAGCGTCAGGCTCAGCAGGCAGCCGGTCGCGGCGGCGAGCAGGACGGCCGCGGCGGTCCCCAATCGGACGCGCAGTCCCAGCGCCAGAAACAGGCCGAGCGGTACGTAGGCGAGCAGGTTGACGAAGAGATCCGCGCGCGGCACGGTGCGCGGCCACGCGGCCGTGATAGGATTGATCCAGCCGGCGACGGGGGATCTCCATTCGTCGAGGGGGAACAGCGTGCCGTAAACGACCAGCGCGCCGTAGGCCAGGGCGAGCCAGAGCATCGCCGACCCGGGCCGGGCTGAAGCGTGGGCGCGCTGTGGGGGAGACATTCACGAATTCTAACGAACAAGCATGAACCTGGAAAAAGCAGTTGAACCACAGAGACACAGAGAAAAGCGAGTAAAAAAATGTACTTGCATTCTTTCCGGGGCTTACCTGATGGGTGAGTGGGGAAAAGCGCGGAGAACCCCTGTTTTTTGGGTTTCTCTGTGCCCCCGTGTCTCTGTGGTGCGGAATGCAGGATGAACGGACGCAGGACCATCGATGTTTTCAACGGTGATGCCGACGGCATCTGCGCGCTCCACCAGTTGCGCCTGGCCGATCCGGCGGACGCGGAACTCGTCACCGGGCCGAAGCGCGACATCGGTCTTCTGAAGCGCGTCCAAGCGGGCACGGGCGACCGCGTCACCGTGCTCGACGTGGCGCTGTCGAAGAACCGCGCGGACCTCGACCGCCTGCTCGCAGCAGGGGCGCAGGTGCGCTATTTCGACCACCACCAGCCGGGCGACATTCCCGAGCATCCGCACTTCGAGGCGCACATCGACACCGATGCCGCGGTGTGCACCAGTCTGCTGGTGAACCGCCATCTCCAGGGGCGCCATCTGCCCTGGGCGGTCGCGGCGGCATTTGGCGACAACCTCGCCGATTCCGCGCGCGCAGCGGCCGCGCCGCTGGGCTTGTCGGACGCGCAGCATGCGGCGTTGCAGTCGCTCGGCGAATGCCTCAACTACAACGGCTACGGCGAGACGCTCGACGACCTGTTCTACGATCCGGCCGAGTTGTATCGCCAGGTGCGGCCCTATGCCGACCCCTTCGCCTTCATCGCCGAGTCGCCCGCCTACCGCACCCTGCAGGCGGGCTACGCGGAGGACATGGCGCGCGCGGTCGCGCTGGCGCCGGCGGAGAACCGCGCCAGCGGGCGCGTGTTCGTGCTGCCGGCAGAGAAATGGGCGCGGCGGATTTCCGGCGTGTTCGGCAACCAGCTGGCGGTCGAATCGCCGGCGCAGGCCCACGCGGTCCTCACGGCGAAACCCGGCGGTGGCTATGTCGTCAGCGTGCGCGCGCCGCTGGCGACGCGATCCGGCGCGGACGTGCTGTGCAGCCAGTTCGACACCGGCGGCGGACGCAAGGCGGCGGCGGGTATCAATCACCTTCCCGATAGCGAGTTTGGCCGATTTCTTGCTTCGTTTTACCAGACCTTTGCCTGATTTCCGGACCGCAACATGGACCATCAACTGATCGCGCCCTACGGCGGCGCCCTCGTCAACCTCATCGACCCCGCACGCGCGGACGCGCTGAAGCAGGAAGCGTTCGGCCTGCCTTCGCTCGACCTCGACTGGCAGGCGCAGTGCGAGCTGGAAATGCTCATGAGCGGCGCGTATTCGCCGCTCGCCGGCTTCATGACGCGGGCGCAGTGCCGTCGCGTCGAAAGCGACATGACGCTCGACGACGGCACGTTCTGGCCGCAGCCGGTGACGCTGCGCAGCCGCCAGAAGGCCGCCGGCGAGTTGAAGCCGGGCGACCGTGTCGCGCTGCGCGACGGCGAGGGCTTCATGCTCGCGGTGCTCACGGTGAGCGATGTGTGGGACGATGCGGGCGTCTGGCATCTGGGCGGCGCGGCCGAGGGCGTTGCGCTGCCGCCGCATCCCGACTTCGCCAGCCTGCGCGCCACGCCGGCCGAACTGCGCGCCCTGTTCGCCAAGCGCGGCTGGCGCCGCGTGCTCGCCTGGCAGGCGCGCCAGCCCATGCATCGCGCACAGTACGCGTTCTGCCTGAAAAGCGCGATCGAGCATGAGGCCAACCTGCTGCTGCATCCGCAGGCCGGCGGCGATTTGACCGATGCGCCGGCCTACTTCGGCCTCGCGCGCAGCTTCATCGCACTGCGCGACCGCTTCCCGTCCGCGACCACGCAGCTGGCGCTGCTGCCGGCGCCGCCGCGCGGCTGCACGGCGCGCGAGCTGCTGCTGCGCGCCATCGTCGCGCGCAATTTTGGCTGCGCGCTCCTCATCGTCGGCGGCGAGCACCAGCCCGATGGCGGCTTGCGGCGTGGCGCGGATCTCATGCAGCACCAGGCCGAGCTGCCGGTCGCCGCGCAGGCCGAAAAAATCGGCGTGACGCTGATTCCCTACCCGCGCATGGTCTACGCCGAGGACCGCGCCGAATACGTGGCGGAAGCCGAGGTGCCGCCCGGCTCGCGCATCCTCAGCCTGCCGGGCGAGGAATTCCGCCGCCGCATGCAGGCAGGGCTGAAAATTCCCGAGTGGTACAGCTTTCCCGAAGTGCTCGCCGAACTAGAGCGGCAGAACCCGCCGCGCGAGCAGCAGGGCTTCACCGTGTTCTTCACCGGTCTGTCGGGTGCGGGCAAGTCCACCATCGCGCGTGCAGTCGCCGCGCGCCTGATGGAAATGGGCGGCCGCTCGGTCACGCTGCTGGACGGCGACATTGTGCGCCGCCACCTGTCGTCCGAACTCGGTTTTTCCAAGGCGCACCGTGACGTCAACGTGCGCCGCATCGGCTTCGTCGCGTCCGAAATCACCAAGAACCGCGGCATCGCCATCTGCGCGCCGATCGCTCCGTACCGGCAGACGCGCCGCGACGTGCGCGCGATGATCGAGGCGGTCGGCGGCTTCATCGAAATCCACGTCGCCACGCCGATTGCCACCTGCGAGGCGCGCGACCGCAAGGGCCTGTACGCCAAGGCGCGCGCCGGCCTGATTCCGGAATTCACCGGCGTGTCCGATCCCTACGAGGTGCCGGAAACCCCGGAACTCGCGATCGACACCACCGACCTCGGCATCGAGGAGGCGGTGCAGCAGGTGCTGCTGAAGCTGGAGCACGAGGGCTACCTGCGCTGAGCTTCTGCGCCGCGTCCTGAAAAAGCCGGCGCACTGCGCCGGCTTTTTCGTCGCGGAAAGAACCGCCAAAAAAAGCCCGCCACAAGGTGTGGCGGGCGGGTCTTTGTGCTGCTTGATGTTTTACGGATCGACTTGCAGGACAACCAGTCGGGTCGTATACAAACCGCCACTGGTAACCGTCAGGGCAACCTCGCAAGTGGGCAATGGAGCCACGGGGACACACGCTGCCGTCGGTGTGCCGCTGATCACGCCGGAACTATTCATCGTCAGTCCGGCAGGCAATCCCGTTTGAGTCCAGCCATAAGGCGGCGTTCCCCCCGTCGCTGCCACCACGGTGATGTAGGACACCCCTACCTTGGCTTTTGCGAGGGAAGACGTGACCACGCTCGGGGCTGTCGATACCGGCCCTGGCGCCGTGTAGGACATCGGGATCCCCTTCTGCAGCGTCGTGCCCTGGGCGTCCCTCACTTGAACGACAAAGTTGTAGGTCCCGCTCGTGCCTCCAAACGGCAGCCCGGAAATGACCCCGCTCGGGCTCAACGAGAGTCCGGTCGGAAGCGTGCTCGAAGCAACCAGCGACCAGGTGTACGGTGCCGCGCCACCGGTGGCTTCGAGCAGCGTGGCATAGGGGATGTTCGCCACAGCCGCCGGCAGGCTGGTGGTGTCGATGGCCAGCGGTGTCCCGGTCGACGTTTGCGACGGCGCCGACGTGACCGCCGAGATGGCCACATGGTTGTAAATGCCTTCCGTGACGCCATTGCCGACGTCATTGTCCGCGCGGTCGCTCAAGGCTTCGACCAGGATCGTGCCGGCCGCGTTGCCGCTCACCAGGGTGAACTGGGCTTGACCATTGATGCTCCGGACATGGATCGACGTGCCGGCAACGGGCTGGCCGCTTGCGTTGACGCCACGCAGGCTTGCGCCGTCATCGGCCAGTGATGCCGGGTCGGGAACGATGCGCAACTGCACGTTGTTGGCCCCGGCAGGGATATTGACGATGGGCTGCCCGGCCTCGTCCACCACGCTGGCCTGCAACTGGATTTGGGTCGGGCCGTTGTAGCCCTGCACAAACAGATAGTTGGGGCTGGACGCGTCGAACACGACCTGGGACACCTTGCCGCTGGGCGCGCCGCCCACCTGGATCGTGACCTCGTCCGAGCGAACGGCATTCCCGGCGTCGGTCACGCTGCAGCGCACGGTCGCCGGGCCCGCTACCTCGGAGGCGTGGAAATGGAAAGTCGCCAGGCCCGCGTTGGTCGACAGGGTTACGGCGCGGTACGCATTGGGGATGGTGTATTCAACGCCATCGATGGTTTTCTTCGTTTCGTGGTCCGGGTCGCCATCCAGATAGTAGAGCGCCCCCGTATCGAGTCCACCCATGTAAGAACAGCCGATATCGCCGCCCGGGATGGGCCGGCCGCCGGAATCCTTCACTTCGACGTACAGCGTGGTGGTGTAGCGGCCGCCAATGTACGGCGCTTCGCCCGCGATATTGATCGGCAGCGTCTGAGCGTCTGCACGCACGTCGATCGACCAATAGGACGGTGTACTGGCGCCGCCCCCCCCGCCGCATCCGGTCAGGATTCCACTTGTTCCAATCAGTCCGGCAAGGAGCAGGCCTTTGATTGTCTTCACGTTGTACATTGCTGTATTCCCCATTTTTGCGAGCTGGTGTGATGTTGCCGGGTTGATTCTTTGCGTGTCCCGGGTTTCAGGCCGGGCGGATTCGCCAAAGATTCGATCTGCTTGCCCTGACGGTACGAGTGTTCTCAATTTTTTGTATCGCCGAAGGATAAAGGATAAAAACAAGTTGCTCAACGGGATTACGGTTCTTGCGGGAGGAAACTTTAACCATGCGTTCAGCCGCGCAACAGTATGCGCTGCACCGGCTTCGCCGCCTCGGAAACCACCAGGAACCGCGGCCCGCAATCGACACCAGCGGTCTCGGCATCGAGGCGGCGGCGCAGCAGGTGTTGTTCAAGCGGAGCACGAAGGCTGTTTGCGCTGAACGGAAACGGCAGGTGTAAAAAAAGCCGACGCAGGGCGTCGGCTTTTTTGTCGAGGGGTACCCGATCAGGCCGTTTTGCGGCGGCGCATGGCACCCAGCCCCATCAGGCCAATTCCCAGCAAGGCCAGCGACGCCGGCTCGGGAACACCGTTGTCGGGCGGCAGGCTGCCCTGCTCCAGCAGGGCGTAGTGGATCGTGCCGCCCATGACCAGGTACTCGCCGATACCGTCGCCCCAGAACTGCACCGTGTGGAAATCACCGGTGTCGTCGAAGGCGGCGACGAATACGCCGGCTCCGCCGTTGGTCAGGAAGCCGTCACCATAGTCAGTGGAGTTGCCGACCATGATGGGGGTGTTGTTGTCGAACGAGATATAGAGGTTGGAAATCTGACAGCAGGTAGCCCAGTCGCCGACCTCGAAGCCGATGCTGTTGATGGCACTGGCGAAGGTCAGGGTGAGGCCGCTGTTCTTGGTGCCGGTGCCGTCGTCGAGGCCATGGGCAGGCGAGCCAGCGGGATTGATGCCGATGGTTTGACCGCTCGTGTAGGCAATCGGAGAAGAGCCCCACAGCTGATAGACGCCTTCGTTGTACATGGTGCCGCCGCCGGTCTTGGTGACGACGTAATCACCGCGGTTGATGCTGGTGGCGGAACTGGGAAGGTTCGTCCAGGTGTCATGGCTGGCCGTGCCGCCGGCACCGCTCACGGTGCTGTTGAAGTTGGCAAGACCGGTGGTGAAATCGTTGTAGACCGTGAGAATGGTGGCGTTCGCGCTCCCTGCAGCGAACAGGGCCGAGGCTGCAAGTGTGCTGGCCAGGAGGGTTTTTTTCATGATGACGATTCCTTTTGATTGACGTTATCGGAGCCCACGATAAAGAGCAACGCACTCAGACTCAGGAGCAAACCGGGCTTCAAATTTCTCCGAAGACCTGCCCGAGTGTGTTTAAAGGAGTTAAAGCATGAGCTGTGCCAGGTCGTCCTTGACAAATTTAATGCGTGATTTATCAACAAGATAAATCTGATTGTCTGTATGTCTGGTTTTTTCTTTCAGGCCGGGTGTAAAAAATTCCGACACGCAAAACCGGTCCGGCAACGTGGCGCCGACAGATTCAGGGGGACGCGGGGAAGTCAGCGGCGCGCGGCGCGCGGCGGTGCGATCAGGCGGACCTGCGGCCCCAGCGATCCGGCGACCATGCCGATCGCGCTGGCGATGAGGCCGGCGAACTGCGGCGGCAGGGCAGCGTCCGGTGCGATGAATTCCATGGCAATCCAGACGCCGAAACCGAGAATGATGGACAGCCCGGCGCCGGTGTTGGTGGCGCGCTTCCAGTAGATGCCGGCGGCGAGCGGCACGAAGGCGCAGGCGAGCGTCACCTTGTAGGCGTTGGCGACCATGCTGTGGATGCTGGTTGCGGATTCCAGCGACCACAGCGAATACGCCACGACCAGCAGGGCGAAGGCGACCACCACGCCGCGCGTGACGTTGAGCAGCGTTTTCTGGCTCATGCGGTGGTGCGGCAGGAATTCCTTGATGATGTTTTCCGAGATGGTGACGGCGGGCGCGAGCAGGGTGCCGGACGCCGTCGACATGATGACCGACAGCAGCGCGCCGTAGAAGATGATCTGCGCGTAGAAGGGGAGGTGGTCCTTGACGAAGGTCGGCAGCACCAGTTGCGCGTCCTGTTCGAGGAGCGTCGCGGTGGTCGCCGGGTCGACCAGTGTGGCGGCGTAGGTGAGGTAGATCGGCACCGCGGCGAAGACGAAATACAGCGTGCCGCCGATCACCGTGCTCCATACGGCGATGCGCTCGTTCTTCGACGAATTCGAGCGCTGGAACACGTCCTGCTGGGGAATCGAGCCGAGTCCCATGGTGAGCAGCCCGGCGACGAAGGTGACGATCGCGGCCCATTCCATGGGCGGCCAGAACTCGAACTTGCCGGCCGCCGCGGCGTGCTCGACCACCGGGGCGATGCCGTTCACCTCGGGCATTTCGCCGACCAGCAGCGCGATCCACAACAGGCCGGCGACGATCACCGTCATCTGTACCAGGGTGGTCAGCGCCACCGACCACATGCCGCCGAACAGGGTGTACAGCGCGACCACCGCGGCGCCGATGAGGATGCCTTCCTGCTGGGTGATGATGCCGGCGGAGAGCACCTTGAACACCAGACCGAGCGCCACCACCTGCGCCGAGACCCAGCCCAGATACGAGGCGGCGATCGCCAGCGAGATGACCACCTCGACCGGGCGGTTGTAGCGCTCGCGAAAGAAGTCGCCCAGCGTCACGAGTTTCATGCGGTACAGCGGGCGGGCGAAGAAGAGGCCGAACAGGATCAGTGCGAGCGAGGCGCCGAACGGGTCGGAGATCGTGCCGCCGAGATTCTCGTCGAGGAAGGTCGCCGGAATGCCGAGCACCGTCTCGGCGCCGAACCAGGTGGCGAACACCATGGCCACCACCACGATCATCGGCAGCGAGCGGCCGGCGGTGATGTAGTCGCTGGCGGTGTGGACCTTGGTCGCGGCATACAGGCCGATGCCGATGGACAGCACCAGATAGAGCATGACGAAGCCGATCAGCATGGTGGTGTCTCAGGACAGAATGGAGTACAGGGCGGCCGCCGATAGAAGGGCGAGCAGCGCGGCGATGGTGCCGAGCCAGCGGTTGCGGGTCTGCTGCTGGCGCAGCAGCAGGACGACGCCGCTCTCCAGCCGGGCCAGCCGGTTTTCATTCAGCGCGTGATGGGCCAGGCGCGGCAGTTGCGGCAGCAGCGCCGCCCATTTCGGCGCCTCGTCGCGCAGGTTCTTCATGAGCGCGCGCCAGCCGACCTGCTCGTTCATCCAGCGCTCGAGAAAGGGTTTGGCGGTCTTCCACAGGTCGAGATCCGGGTCGAGCTGGCGCCCCAGACCTTCGATGTTGAGCAGGGTCTTCTGCAACAGGACGAGCTGCGGCTGGATCTCGACGTTGAAACGGCGCGAGGTCTGGAACAGCTGCAACAGCACGCGACCGAAGGAGATTTCCTTCAGCGGGCGATCGAACACCGGCTCGCACACCGCGCGCACCGCCGCTTCCAGTTCGTCGATGCGGGTGTCGGGCGGCACCCAGCCGGATTCCAGGTGCGCCTGCGCCACCCCCTTGTAGTCGCGGCGGAAGAAGGCGAGGAAGTTGCGCGCGAGGTATTGCTTGTCGACTTCGGTGAGCGTGCCCATGATGCCGAAATCGAGCGCGACGTACTGGCCGCCCGGTCTGACCAGGATGTTGCCCGGATGCATGTCGGCGTGGAAAAAACCGTCGCGAAACACCTGGGTGAAGAAAATTTCCACCCCCGCGGCGGCCAGCCTGGGAATGTCGATGCCGGCTTCGCGCAGACGCCCGATCTGGCTGATGGGGATGCCGTCCATGCGGTCCATCACCATGACGTCGCGGCCACAGTAGTCCCAGTACACGCCGGGTACCGCGAGCAGCGGGGAGTCCTTGAAATTGCGCCGCAGCTGCGAGCAGTTGGCGGCCTCGCGCAGGAGGTCGAGCTCGTCCTCCAGATGCTTCTCGAACTCGGCGACGACTTCGTGCGGGCGCAGGCGGCGGCCGTCGGTGAACAGCTTTTCCACCAGCCCGGCGGCCGCGTACAGCAGCGAGACGTCGTGCGCGATCACCGGCGCGATGCCGGGGCGCAGCACCTTGACGGCGACGGCGGTGCCGTCCATCAGGCGCGCGAAGTGCACCTGCGCCACCGACGCCGAGGCGACGGGGGTGGCATCGAATTCGGCGAACACCTCGGCAAGCGGCTTGGCGTAGGTGGCTTCCAGCGTGGCGATCGCCTCGCGCGAGGGGAAGGGCGGCACGCGGTCCTGCAGCAGCGCCAGCTCGTCGGCGATGTCGAGCGGCACCAGGTCGCGGCGGGTCGAGAGCATCTGGCCGAACTTGACGAAGATCGGCCCCAGGGCTTCCAGTGCGCGGCGCAGGCGCACCCCGCGCGGCTCGGTGAGCGGGCGCCAGAACAGCAGCACGCGCACCAGCCAGCGCAGCGGCCGCACCCGCTCGTGGCCGAGAAAGAACTCCTCCAGGCCGAAGCGCAGGCCGATGCTGACGATGCGGATGAGGCGCAGCAGCTTCATGCGGCGGGCTGCTCCAGCCGGTGCACGCGGGCTTCCAGCCGCGCCACGGCATCGGCGAGTTCGTCGACACCGTGGTTGAAGCGTGCGACGTCGATCTCGCGTGCCATCAGCTCGACTTCCTCGACCAGGTATTCGCCGGCGCTGTGGCCCATGCCGGAGAGCGCGCGGGCGAGGCCGTCGCGCGCGTCGCGGCCGAGCCGGTGCAGGCGGTGCGCCGCGGCGTCGCCGACGAGCGGCGCGAGGTCCGCCTCGACGTCCCAGTCGAGCTGGCGGAACACGCGATCGAGCGTGGCGAGCAGCGCGGCGTCACCCTGATAGTCGGCGTCGCGCAAGGCTTCGCGGCCAAGGAACGGCAGGCGCGCGAGCAGTGCCGGCGTCGGGCGGATGGTGGCGTCGGGGGTGTCGATCGCTGCTTCGGAGAAACAGCCGTCGTCGGCGATGCGCAAATCGACCTGCGCGAGTGCAAGGTCGAAGCGCACGCTCATGCCGGTGTGGCGCCTGAGCGTCGCGGCCGCCCCGGGTGTCTGCTGCACCAGGTGGTTGAGGCCGCGCTCGATGAGCCCCGCAGCGATCAAATCTTGAAGCCCTTGTGCAGGGCCACCACGCCGGCGGTGAGGTTGTGGTAGCGCACGCGGACGAAACCGGCCGCTTCCATCATCGCCTTGAGTTCCTCCTGGCCGGGGTGCATGCGGATCGATTCGGCCAGATACTGGTAGCTGTCGCGGTCCTGCGCGACGACTTCGCCGATCAGAGGCAGCAGCTTGAAGGAATACAGGTCGTAGGCCGGCTCCAGCGGCTTCCACACCCTGGAGAATTCGAGGACGAGAAGCCGGCCGCCGGGCTTGAGCACGCGGCGCATCTCGGCAAGCGCCTGATCCTTGTGGGTCATGTTCCTGAGTCCGAACGCCACCGATACGCAGTCGAAATGGTTGTCCGGGAAGGGCAGGCGTTCGCCGTCGCACTGCACCGCGGGCGGCGTGCGGCCCTCGTTCAGCATGCGGTCGCGGCCTTCGCGCAGCATGGAGAAATTGATGTCGGTGAGCAACACCGTGCCGCTGTCGCCGACTTCCTTCAGGAAGAGCCGCGTCAGGTCGGCGGTGCCGCCGGCGACGTCGAGCACCTTCATGCCTGGCCGCAAACCGGCCTGCGCCACGGCGAAGCGTTTCCAGAGACGATGCAGGCCGGCCGACATGAGGTCGTTCATGAGGTCGTATCTGGTGGCGACCGAATGGAAGACCTCGGCCACCTTGGCGGCCTTTTCGGACTCGGCGACTTCCTGGTAGCCGAAATGGGTGGTTTTATCCATGATGGACGGAGTGAGCTGGCAAGCCGGAAATTCTACCAGCACGGCCGTCGCGGGGGGATTGCGGCGTCACAAATCGGTCATGCTGGCGTCATACTATGGTCGCGGTCTCAATACGGGGAGTCATCATGGCTGCGAACATCCTGCTGGTCGAGGACGAGCCGGGCATCCAGGCGCTGCTGAAGCTCAACCTCAGCCAGGCCGGTCATCAGGTCACGGTTGTCGGCGATGCCGAACACGCACTCCACTTCCTCCGCGACACCCTTCCCGACGTCATCCTGCTCGACTGGATGCTGCCCGGCATGTCGGGCATCGACCTGTGCCGCCGGCTGCGCAGCGACGAACGCTACCAGCCGATCCCCATCATCCTGCTGACCGCGCGCGGCGAGGAACGCGACAAGGTGCTGGGGCTCGACAGCGGGGCGGACGACTATATCACCAAGCCGTTCTCCCCGCGCGAGCTGGTGTCGCGCATCAAGGCCGTGCTGCGCCGGCGAGCGCCGCAGCGGACCGGCGAAGCGGTGGAGATCGGCGGTCTGCGGCTCGATCCGGCCAGTCACCGCGTGCAGGGCGGCGGGCAGCCGCTCGAACTCGGGCCGACCGAATTCCGCCTGCTGCATTTCTTCATGACCCACCCCGAGCGGGTGTACGCGCGCACCCAGCTGCTCGACCAGGTATGGGGCGACGATGTGTTCGTCGAGGAGCGCACCGTCGACGTTCATATCCGCCGCCTGCGCCGGGCGCTCGAGCCATCCGGGCACGCCGGCCTGATCCAGACCGTGCGCGGCGCGGGTTATCGCTTTTCTGCCGAAGTCGGCCGATAATGGGGCCCGGTTTGTAAGCGACGGGAAGACGATGGGATTCTGGTGGCGGCCGCTCGGTGTGCTGGCCGGGGCGCTGTGGGCGGCGTTGATCCTGTGGGCAGCCTCCGGCTGGGTGGCGGCGCTCGCTTTTCTCGCGGGCATCCAGGCCATCGTCATGCTGCGTCGCCTGTGGCAGGAATTCCGCCTGTCGCGCTGGCTGGAAAACCCCGACGAAGTCGACCCGCCGGATGCCACCGGCACCTGGGGCGACATCTTCTACCGCCTGCAGAAACTCCAGCGCCGCCAGAAGGCAAGCCGCAGCGAACTGTCCACCGCCCTCGAACAATTCGAACACGCCGCCGAGGCCGTGCCGGACGCCATGGTCATCCTCAATGGCAACGAGCAGATCGAATGGTGCAACTCCGCCTCGCGCAGGTACCTGGGACTGGATTGCGAGCGCGACCGCGGCCAGTTCCTGCGCTACCTGATGCGGCAGGCACACTTCCTCGAATTCCTCGATGCCGCCGACTTTTCGCAGCGCCTCACCTGCCGTTCGCCCGCGAACCGGGAAATCGCCCTGTCGGTGCAACTCGTGCCGTTCGGGGAGGGCAAGAAGCTCTTGATCGGCCGTGACATCACCGACCTCGAGCGCGTCGACGCCATGCGGCGCGACTTCATCGCCAACGTCTCGCACGAGTTGCGCACCCCGCTCACCGTGGTTGGCGGTTTCGTCGAAACCCTGGTCGATGCCCCGGATCTGTCACCCGCCGACAACCGCGGTTATTTCAATCTCATGCTCGACCACACCCGGCGCATGCAGCGCCTGCTCGACGATCTGCTTACCCTGTCGCAGCTGGAAAGCGCCGAGCACGCGCTCAAGGACGAGTCCGTCAACATGGAAGAACTCGCGCAGGCGCTGCAAACCGAAGCCGAATCGTTGAGCCGTGGTCGCCATCGCATCGCGCTGCAGATCGAGAGCGATGCCGGGCTGAAAGGAAATCTGCAGGAAATCCGCAGCGCGCTCGGCAACCTCGTATCCAATGCCGTTCGCTACACCCCGGAGGGCGGCGTGATCACCCTCGCCTGGCGCGAGCGTGACGGCGAAGGCGTGTTCTCCGTGACCGATACCGGCGACGGCATCGCCGCCGAACACATCCCCCGCCTCACCGAGCGCTTCTACCGCGTCGATCGCAGCCGTTCGCGCGAGACCGGCGGCACGGGCCTTGGTCTCGCCATCGTCAAGCACGTCCTCACCCGCCACGGCGCGCGGCTCGATGTCCAGTCCGCGCCCGGCAAGGGCAGCACCTTCTCCGCCCTCTTTCCCGCGCAGCGCCTGCTGCACACGGCGCAGGGCGCCGCCGTCATCCCGTTTCCAGGGCGCGGCCAAGCCGTCGCGTAAGCGCCGCCGCGAGCCGCTCGCTGGCGTCGGCCGGCACGGCATGCGGGGTGTCGCGCTTGCGCGCGCCCCACACTGGATTCGGGAAATGCGGGTCGTCGGCGAAACGCGGAATCACGTGCCAGTGCAGATGCGGCACGACGTTGCCGAGCGAGGCGAGATTCACCTTGTCCGGCGCCAGCACCTCGCGCAGCGCCGCCTCCGCCGCAAGCATCGCCTCGAACAGCCGCTGTTGCACGGCGGCCGGCAGGTCGCTCATCTCCTTCACGTGCGCGGCAAGGATCACCCGCAAAAAGCCGGGATAATCCGGCTCGTCGGCCAGCACGACGCGACAGAAATCATCCTGCCACAGCACGGTTCCGCCGGCGGTGGCGCACAGGGGACACGTCACAGCAGCACGCGTTCGATGCCGCCGTTGCCGACCTGGGCGAGGTAGTTCGCCATCCAGTTTTCGCCGAGAATCTGTTTCGCCAGCTCGATGACGATGTAGTCGGGCGTGGTGCCGGTGTCGTCGCTGTAGCGTGCAAGACCTTGCAGGCAGGCCGGACAACTGGTGAGAAGCTTGACCGGCTGGCTGCCGTCTGCGCCGATCGCCGCAACACCGGTGCGGATTTCCTCCTCCTTGCGGAAGCGGATCTGGGTGGAGATGTCGGGGCGGGCGACGGCGAGCGTGCCGGACTCGCCGCAGCAGCGGTCGGACAGCGTGACCACCCCGCTGTCGGGCGCGCCACCGAGCAGCGCGTTGGCGACCTTCAGCGCTGCATAGGTCTTGATCGGGGTGTGGCAGGGGTCGTGGTAGAGGTATTTCTCGCCGTTCGCGCCGTCGAGCTTCACACCCTTCTCCATCAGATACTCGTGGATGTCGAGCAGGCGGCAGCCGGGGAAGATCTTGCCGAATTCGTACTTCAGCAGCTGGTCCATGCAGGTGCCGCAGGACACGATCACCGTCTTGATGTCGAGGTAGTTGAGCGTGTTGGCGACGCGGTGGAACAGCACGCGGTTCTGTGCGGTGATGGCCTCGCCGCGGTCGGCCTGGCCGCCGGCGATCTGCGGGTAGCCGCAGCACAGATAGCCGGGCGGCAGCACGGTCTGCACGCCCAATTCGAACAGCATGGCCTGGGTGGCGAGGCCGATCTGGGAAAACAGGCGCTCGGAGCCGCAACCGGGGAAATAGAACACCGC
Organism: Thiobacillus sp.; assembly: GCA_024708885.1. Taxonomy (GTDB): domain Bacteria; phylum Pseudomonadota; class Gammaproteobacteria; order Burkholderiales; family Thiobacillaceae; genus Thiobacillus. The sequence goes on along the minus strand of JANJXT010000034.1, from coordinate 17,201 downwards.
CTCGGCGTCGTCCGAGAGCTTTGCCGGGTTGCGCAGAATGGGCACGATGGACGGATCTTCCAGACCCATCAGCGCGCGCGAGGTCTTCTTCGGCAAACCGCCCGGCATCGGCTTGTTGACCAGATGGATCACCTGCGCGACGGGTTTGGGCCGGCCCAGCGAGGCGGGCGGGTGCTGCGTCTGCGCCTGGATCAGGCCGAGGCGCTTGAACAGCTGGTGGCCGAGGCGCTGGCTGGCATAGCCCCACTCGATGAGCGGCTTGCGGATGGCCTTGATCGTCGCCGGATCGGTGGCGTTGAGGAAGGCCATCGACGCCCAGCTGCCGGGGTTGAACTTCTTCTTGCCCTGGCGACGCAGCAGGTTGCGCATGGCGATCGAGACGTCGCCGAAGTCGATGTCGACCGGGCAGGGGTTCTTGCACTTGTGGCAGATGGTGCAGTGGTCGGCGACGTCGGAAAATTCGTCGAAGTGCCTGAGCGACACGCCGCGCCGGGTCTGCTCTTCATACAGGAACGCTTCGATCAGCAGCGAAGTCGCGAGGATCTTGTTGCGCGGCGAGTAGAGCAGGTTGGCGCGCGGGATGTGGGTGTTGCACACCGGCTTGCACTTGCCGCAGCGCAGGCAGTCCTTGATGGAGTCGGCGATGGCGCCGATCTCGGTCGATTCGAGGATGATGGACTCGGCTTCGAGCAGGCTGAACGACGGCGTGTAGGCATTGTGCAGGTCGGCGCCGCGCATGAGCTTGCCCTTGTTGAAGCAGCCCTTGGGGTCGACTTTCTTCTTGTATTCACCGAACGTCGCCAGCGTCGTGTCGTCGAGGAATTCGAGCTTGGTGAGCCCGATGCCGTGCTCGCCGGAGATCACGCCGCCAAGCTCGGTGGCGAGCTTCATGATGCGCACGACCGCGGCATTGGCCGCCTGCAGCATGGCGTAATCGTCGGAATTGACCGGGATGTTGGTGTGCACGTTGCCGTCGCCGGCATGCATGTGCAGCGCGACGAACACCCGGCTCTTGAGTATCTCCCCATGGATGCGGTCGCAGGCCTCGAGGATGGGCGTGTACTCGCGACCGACGAAGAGCTGGTGCAGCGCGCGGCGCAGCTCGCGCTTCCAGGACACGCGGATGTGCTTGTCGCGCAGGGCGGTGAAGACGGTGAGGGGCGTGCGCGCTTCCCCGGCCTCGCTCCCATCAAGGGAGAGGGGCGCATCGAGGTCGGCAAGATGACCGGCCCAGCGTTGGCGCACCGTGGCGATGAGGGCTTGGGCCTGGGCCTGCTTTTCGGCCACCTGCGCGGGGTCGGCGACGGTGTCGTCGTCTTCCAGCAAGGGAAGATCGCCGGCGAAAAACTCCGCCAGCGCATCGGCGATCTTCAGCTTGTTGCCGATCGACAGCTCGATGTTGATGCGCTCCACGCCGTCGGTGTAGTCACCCAGGCGCTCGAGCGGGATGACCACGTCCTCGTTGATCTTGAAGGCGTTGGTGTGCGCCGCGATGGCAGCGGTACGGGCGCGGTCGAGCCAGAAGATTTTGCGTTTCTCGGGCGATACCGCGATGAAGCCTTCGCCGCCGCGCAGATTGGCGAGCTGGACGATTTTCGAGGCGGCTTCGCCGAGCGCGGTTTCGTTGTCCGAGACGACGTCGATCAGCAGCACCATGTTCGGGCGCCCGGCACGCGGCGCCTTGGTGGCGTAGCCGACCGCCTTGAGGTAGCGCGCGTCGAGGTGTTCAAGACCGGCGAGCTGCACCTCGGGGTGGGCGTCGCAGCGGGTCTTGATCTCGACGATGGCGGGGGTGGCCTCGCGCGCGCTGCCGAAGAATTCCAGGCACACCGTGCGGGTGTGCGCCGGCAGGCGATGCAGGATGAAGCGCGCCGAGGTGATGAGCCCGTCGCAGCCCTCCTTCTGGATGCCGGGCAGGCCGGCGAGGAACTTGTCGGTGACGTCCTTGCCCAGGCCGATCTTGCGGAAGTGGCGCCCGGGAATGGTGAGGATGTCCGGCGAGCCCTTCGGCGTGCGGCCGTCGGTGGCGTAGCGGCGGATTTCGAAGCTTGCCGAGGGGGCGTCGTGGATCTTGCCGCGGTTGTGGTCGAGGCGCGTCACCTCGATCCAGTCGGCATCCGGCGTGACCATGCGCCACGACACCAGGTTGTCGAGCGCGGTGCCCCACAGCACGGCCTTCTTGCCGCCGGCGTTCATTGACACGTTGCCGCCGATGGTCGAGGCGTCGGCCGAGGTGGGATCGACCGCGAATACCAGGCCGGCGTCGTCGGCGGCTTCCATCACGCGCTTGGTGACGACGCCGGCGCCGCAGTGGATGGTCGGCACGGCGAACTCGCAGCCGGGCAGGTGCAGCATCTCGACCGCGCCCAGCGCTTCGAGCTTCTCGGTGTTGATCACCGCCGCGCGGTCGGTGAGCGGTATCGCGCCGCCGGTGTAGCCGGTACCGCCGCCGCGCGGGATGACGGTGAGACCGAGCGCGGTGAGCCCGGCCACCAGCGGTGCCATTTCCGCCTCGCTGTCCGGGGTCAGCACGACGAAGGGATATTCGACGCGCCAGTCGGTGGCGTCGGTGACGTGGCTGACGCGGGCGAGTCCGTCGAAGGCGATGTTGTCGCGGCGGGTGAGTCCGGCGAGCCGCTGCCGGATGCGGGCGCGCAGGCTTGCCGTGTCGGCGAACCAGGTTTCGAACTCGCGTACCGCGCGCCCGGCCACGGTCAAGAGCTGACCGACCAGCTCGTTGCCCTGGCGGCGCGCCTCGATCTCGTGCAGGCGATGACGCAGTGCCTCGACGAGCTGCGCACGGCGCTTGGGGTTGTCGAGCAGATCGTCTTCCAGGTAGGGGTTGCGCCGCACCACCCAGATGTCGCCCAGCACCTCGAACAGCATGCGCGCGGAGCGGCCGGTCCTGCGCTCGGCGCGCAGGGTGTTGAGCACCTCCCACGCGTCCGCACCGAGCAGGCGGATGACGATCTCGCGGTCGGAGAAGGACGTGTAGTTGTAGGGGATCTCGCGCAGGCGTGCAGTCATGCTGGAAGGCGGACGCCACGGAGCAGTGCCGCGGCCATCATCTGCAAAGCATGTATTTTAAGGGATAGCGGCTACAAATCGCGCGAAACCACGACGCGGGGAGGGTGGCCGGGCTTCCTGCGGCTGCGCGTGGCGCTCAACACCATCGACGGCATGTTGGCGCGCGAGCATGGTCAGCAGTCGTGGCTTGGCGTCATCGATTGATGCCGCAACGGTGCAAACAGCCGCCCGCGTTTCGTTCAGCGGTGGACAAGACGGCGGACCAGCGTGATGCCGGCAAGCAAGCCCGCACCCGCGACGATGCCGACCCCGGCGTTGATGAGCAAGGGCAGCAACACGCTGGCGGCGCCATGTTGCGGCGTGATCATTGAGACGGCATGGTGCACGGACGGGATGCCGTGCGTGAGAATACCGCCGCCGACCAGGAACATCGCCGCGGTACCGACGACTGCGAGTGTTTTCATCAGCCAGGGTGCGGCGCCGAGCAGGGCGCGGCCGGTCGCGCGCGCGACCGGCCCGGGGCGTGCAGCGAGATACAGCCCGGCGTCGTCGAGCTTGACGATGCCGGCGACCAGCCCGTAGACACCGACCGTCATCAGCACGGCGATACCCGCCAGCACGGCGAGCTGCACGCCGAACGGCGCTCCGGCGACCGTACCCAGGGTGATGACGATGATTTCGGCCGAAAGGACGAAGTCGGTGCGCACTGCACCCCGGATCTTGTTGCGCTCCAGCGTGACCAGGTCCGCCGCCGGATCGGCCAGCGCCTGGGCGAGAGCCGCCTCGTGCGTGGCCGCTTCCGCGCGGTGCAGGTATTTGTGGGCCAGTTTTTCCGCGCCTTCGTAGCAGAGGAAGGCGCCGCCCAGCATGAGCAGCGGCAGGATCGCCCAGGGTGCGACTGCGCTGATGGCGAGCGCCGCGGGAACGAGGATCAGCTTGTTGCGCATCGAGCCCTTGGCGACCGCCCACACCACCGGCAGCTCGCGCGCGGCGCGTACGCCGGAGACCTGCTGGGCGTTCAATGCGAGATCGTCGCCCAGCACGCCGGAGGTCTTTTTTGCGGCGAGCTGGGTCATTGCCGACACGTCGTCGAGCACGCTGGCGATGTCGTCGAGGAGCGCGAGCAGGCTGCCACCGGCCATGGCGCCGCGCCTCAGTCGCCGAGCTGGATGCGGCCGGCCTTCTCCGCTGCGGCGAAGTCCAGCATGCGCTGGATCGACACGGCGGCGCGGGTGCGGATCGATTCCTCGATGTGGATTTCGTTGCTGCCGTGCTCGAGCACCGCGGCGAGGCTGCGCAGGCCGTTCATCGCCATCCAAGGGCAGTGCGCACACGAGGTGCAGGTCGCGCCGACGCCCGCCGTCGGCGCCTCGATCAGGCGCTTGTCGGGCGCGACGGCGTGCATCCTGTGGAAGATGCCGTTGTCGGTGGCGACGATGAATTCCGGGTTGGGCAGGGTACGCACCGCTTCGATCAGCTGTGTCGTCGAGCCGACCACGTCGGCAAGGGCGATGACGGCCTCTGGCGACTCCGGATGCACCAGCACCGCCGCGTCCGGATGCGCGGCGCGCAGCGTCTTCAGCGCCTCCGCCTTGAATGCCTCGTGCACCACGCACGAGCCCTGCCACAGGACCATGTCGGCACCGGTCACCTGGCGCACGTATTCGCCCAGATGGCGGTCCGGCGCCCATACGAGCTTGTGGCCCTGGCGATGCAGGTATTTGACGATCCTGGCGGCGATCCCCGAGGTCACGACCCAGTCGGCGCGTGCCTTCACCGCAGCGCTGGTGTTCGCATAGACGACCGAAAGACGATCGGGATGTGCGTCGCAGAAGGCGGCGAACTCGTCCGCCGGGCAGGCAAGATCGAGCGAGCATTCGGCGGCGAGGTCGGGCATCAACACGCGCTTTTCCGGGTTGAGAATTTTTGCCGTCTCGCCCATGAACTTCACCCCGGCGACGATCAGCGTCTTCGCCGGGTGGGCGTGGCCGAAGCGCGCCATTTCCAGGCTGTCGGAGACGCAGCCGCCGGTTTCCTCGGCGAGATCCTGCAGGTCGCCCGAGGTATAGTAGTGCGCCACCAGCACCGCGTCCTGCGCCTTCATCAGCGCCTTGATGCGCGTCTTCAGCGCCTCGCGTTCGGCGGGATCGAGTGTTTCCTCCACCAGGGGCGGCGCCTGGATGACGGGTTTCACCGGAACGGGAAAAACGGTGGACATGTCTGGACTCGGGTGCGGCGGAAGCCGAAAAGTATAGCGCCAGGAAGGCGCGGGGGCATCGCTTTCGACGACGGCCGTCGCGGGGACACGTGCGGATCGTCGCGAGGCAGTACACTAACGCCGCCATGCAGCAGCTCGTCCTCGATATCCGCCCCCCGGCCACGCCCGATCTCGCCCGTTTCATCGTCGGGCGCAACGTCGAACTGATGGCGCAATTGCACGCCATGCTCGAGGGCGAGGCGGCCGAGCACATGGTCTACGTGTGGGGTGCGCCGGGCAGCGGCAAGAGCTATCTGCTCGCCGCGTGGGCGCGTGCGTGCGCGGCGCGCGGCCTGACGGTGGGTATCGGCGGGGTCGACGTCGCCGAGGCGGTGGTGGCGGATGCGGTGGAGACCTGGAGCGAGGCGCAGCAGCGCGCCGCCTTCGCCAGCTTCAACCGCGTGCGCGAGGCGGGCGGGTTGTGGCTGGCGGCGGGCAGCATGGCGCCCGCCGAGTTGCCGGTGCGGCCGGAGCTGGCCACCCGCCTGGGCTGGGGGCTGGTGTTCCAGATCCAGGGCCTGAACGATGCGGAGAAGCGCGCCGCGCTGGCGCATCATGCGGAAACGCTGGGGTTCCGCCTCGACCCGCAGGTCGCCGATTATCTGCTCAACTACACCGCGCGGGACATGCAGAGCCTGCTGGGGATGCTGGAGGCGCTCGACCGTTTCAGCCTGGAAACGCGGCGGCCGATCACCCTGCCGCTCGTGCGGCAGCTGCTGGCGGGTGGCGAGCGGTCCTGATCAGGCCTCGCCCTGGGCCTGCTGTTCGGCGATGTCCTTGTGGACCTGCGCCATGTCCAGACCCATCACCTGTTCGATCAGCGCGTCGAGTGCGTTGGCGGGCAGGGAGCCGGCTTCCGAATACAGGATGACCTGCTCGCGGAACACCATCAGCGTGGGAATCGAACGAATCTGGAAGAAACCAGCCAGCTCCTGCTCCACTTCGGTGTTGACCTTGGCGAACACGATGCCGGCGTGCTTCTCGGCAGCCGCTTCGAAAACCGGGGCGAAACCACGGCAGGGGCCGCACCACGGTGCCCAGAAGTCGACGATGACGACGTCGCTGCCGTTGATGGTGGATTCGAAATTGTCCTTGGTGAGTTCGATGACGGCCATGCTGATTCCCGAAGTGTTGACTAAATAAAAAGGCGCGAGGACGAAGCTCGCGCCTAGTGCCACCCTAACACGGATGGCGGCCCCCCGACAATGCAGGGGCGTCTTATCGGGCAAGTCAGGCCTACGCGCCCGTTGCCCCGGTCCAGCCGAAACCGGCCGGCCTCTAACCTGAAAACCGCAGTTGACCTCTCCTCGCTTTCATGAAAACCGTATGAACACAAGGTTTTGTGCCTTCGATGCCGTTCACCTGGCGGGTGAGTCCGCTACACACCCAAGGGTGCGTCCAACTGCGGTTTCCAGGTTGAATTTATTTAGCAAACGCCTGGTGGAACGGGCTGCGCTGCTGCGAGCCGGCGTCGCCGCCGCGGGTCATGTTGTGGCTGTGCTTGAGGTTGCTGCGCACCTCGGCACGGTTCACCGCCATGATGAGCTCGGTCGCCAGCACACGGGCCTGGTGCGGGCTGAGTTCGAGCGTGCAATCCTGTCCGAGTGTCAGCGCGACGCGGTCGCGTCCGTGGCTGTCTTCCCGCAGGTTGATGTCGAGCGCGCCGCCGTTTTCCATTTCGATCATGTTGGGGTCTCCTTGCGTTGTCTTTGCAAGGGCTGTTGCAGTGTTCATGCCAGCGGCGCCTGTTCCGATAAGTTCATGAAAAAGTGCATTGTTTGGAGTTCGGATGACAGGGTGACGATCGTTTGATGCGACCCGGCCTGATGAAGCGTCGACAGCCCGTCAGCGGTTTCGTCAATGGATCCGCTGCGGTGGCTTGCCGGTCGCGCCCGCCCTGCGCGTTGCCGCCGCATGCTCGGCCTGTTGCTGGCGTGGTGCGCCTGCCCTGGGGGCGGCGATTTCTGGTACGTGCGCGTGGGGGATAAAAAACGGGGGCCAGGCCCCCGTTTCAGATTGGGCAGCGCCCGACCTGTTAGAGCCCGAAAGGCTTGATGACCGGTACCGCCGGTGCGGGTGCAGCCGGTGCCGCCGCAGGTGCGGAGGTGGATGCAGGTTTGGCGGGAGCGGCTTTCTTGGCGGCGGGTTTCTTCGCCGGGGCGGCCTTCTTTGCAGCCGGCTTGGCGGCGGGCTTCTTCGCCGGAGCGGCCTTCTTCGCAGCCGGCTTTGCGGCAGGCTTCTTGGCCGGAGCGGCTTTCTTGGCGGCGGGTTTCTTCGCCGGGGCGGCCTTCTTTGCAGCCGGCTTGGCAGCGGCCTTCTTCACTGCGGGCTTCTTGGCCGGTGCTGCCTTCTTCGCCGGTGCCGCTTTTTTCACTGCGGGCTTCTTGGCCGGTGCTGCCTTCTTGGCGGGTGCTGCTTTCTTGACGGCGGGTTTCTTTGCCGGAGCGGCTTTCTTCGCAGCCGGCTTGGCGGCGGCCTTCTTCACTGCGGGCTTGGCGGCGGGCTTCTTGGCTGGAGCGGCCTTCTTGGCGGGGGCTGCCTTCTTGACGGCGGGTTTCTTGGCCGGAGCGGCCTTCTTCGCAGCCGGCTTGGCGGCGGCCTTCTTCACTGCAGGTTTGGCGGCGGCCTTCTTTGCCGGAGCGGCCTTCTTCGCAGCCGGCTTGGCTGCTGCTTTCTTGGCCGCCGGTTTGGCGGCAGGTTTCTTCGCTGTTGCCATCTTTAACACTCCTTCAGAAGTTGAACGTACTTACCAGTCACTACATTTTTGAAGCAACGTGCAGTCAGACATGCACTTCCAAAGCGTGGTACCGACAGGCAACCGATTGCCCGAAACCCGCATGGAGACGGGCGATACCGAGGCTCCGCTTGGTGAATTCCATTCTAGAGCGTTTTGCGGAGTGTTCAACGAATAGTCAATGCGAAGCGTGGGGCAGCGGCGAAAAAATGTAGCAGTGAAACAAAATGTATCGGGACGATACCAAATGGAAGCCTCTTGGCCATCTGGCTCTTGTGGCGAAAAGTCAATCAGGAAGCCGTTCTCCGGCCATCATGCTGGTGAGCGTCTCGCGTTCTCGGATCAAATGAATTTTGTTCTTGTCGACGAGCGCTTCGGCCGCCCGCGGGCGCGAATTGTAGTTGGAAGCCATGCTCATGCCGTAGGCGCCGGCCGAAAGAACGGCGAGAAGATCGCCTTCCTCGATCGCGAGATCGCGCGCAAAGCCAATGAAATCGCCGGTCTCGCAGATCGGGCCGACGACGTCGTAGCGCCGGGCGGGCACGCTTCTTTCGTCGACGGCGACGATCTCGTGGAAGGCTTCATACAGCGCCGGGCGCATCAGATCGTTCATCGCCGCGTCGACGATGGCGAAATTTTTCTCTTCCCCGGGCTTCAGGTACTCGACACGGGTGAGCAGCAGGCCGGCGTTGCCGACCAGCGATCGCCCGGGTTCGAGCAGCAGGGTCTCGCGCCGTCCCGCGAATTTCTGCGCCAGCACGCGACCGTAGGCGGCGAGATCGGGCGGGATTTCGTCGCGGTAGCGGATGCCGACACCGCCGCCGAGGTCGATGTGGCGAAGGACGATGCCGTCTGCGGCCAGCGCGTCGACCAGCGCGAGCACGCGGTCGGCGGCATCCGCCAGGGGCGACAGGTCGGTGAGCTGCGATCCGATGTGGCAGTCGATGCCGACGATCTCAAGCTGCGGCAGCATCGCCGCCTGCCGGTAGAGCGCATGCGCCTGGGCGATCGGCACACCGAACTTGTTCTGCTTGAGGCCGGTGGAGATGTAGGGGTGGGTCCGTGCGTCGACGTCCGGATTGACGCGAAACGAGATCGGCGCGGTCCGGCCGAGCTCGCCGGCGACGCGGTTGAGGCGGTGCAGTTCACTCTCGGACTCGACGTTGAAGCAGAGGATGCCGGCCTCCAGCGCCGCGCGCATCTCGGCGGCGGACTTGCCGACGCCGGAAAACACCACCTTGGCGGGGTCGGCGCCGGCGGCCTGCACGCGGGCGAGTTCCCCGCCGGAGACGATGTCGAAGCCGGCGCCCAGGCGCGCGAACAGGTTGAGAACGGCGAGACTGGAATTGGCCTTCACCGCGTAGCAGACGAGATGCGGGATGGCGGCGAAGGCGTCGGCATAGGCGCGGTAGGCGGCTTCGAGGGCGGCGCGCGAGTAGGCATAGAGCGGGGTGCCGAAGCGTTCGGCGAGAGAATCCAGCGCCACGTCCTCGAGATGGAGGCGGCCGTCGATGCGGTGCAGGGTATTCACTGGGGGGTCCGTTGCGGGGCGGGAGGTTTTTCGGGAAGATACAGGTCGCCCTTGGAGCCGCAGGCAGAAAGCGCAAGGCCGCACAGCAACAGGGATACTATATATATGACACGCACATTCATGCGCGAAATCTTAGCACGGACACCATGAGCGACATCGACTTCAACCAGGCGGCCGGCGCGACACTGGCCCATATCGAACGGGCGCTGGAGGCTGCGGATCTGGATTTCGAGACGCCGGCCGACGGCATCATCGAGATCGAGTTCGACGACGGCAGCAAGATCGTCGTCAACCGCCACGGCGTGGCGCGCGAGCTCTGGGTGGCCGCGCGCTCCGGCGGCTTCCATTTCCGGCCGCAGGACGGCGACTGGGTGGACACCCGCGACGGCACGCCGCTGTTCGCCAGGCTTGCCCAACTGATCGCCGTACAGGGCGGCGCTACGGTCCACTTCTAGCCCCCGCCTGTGAAAAGCCAGGCGCTCACCCTGTTCGACCTGGTGGAGCGGCTCTCGCTGCTGACCCGCGCCGACCTGCGCCAGGCCGGCGCCGCACAGCACCTGCAGCCGGTGCACCTGCAGGTGCTGTTCTACCTCAACCAGGCCAACCGGTTTTCCAACACGCCGCAGGCGCTGACCGAGTATCTCGGCCTCACCAAGGGCACGGTATCGCAGACCGTGCTGGTGCTGGCGCGGCGGCGCCTGATCTCGCGCTATGCCGATCCGCGCGACGGCCGGGTGGTGCGCCTGATCCTCACCGAAGGCGGCACCACGCTGCTGAAGACGCTCTCCGCCGGCGGCGCCTGGCGCGACATCGTGCAGACGGCGAGCCCGGCGCGGGTGACCTCGGCGGTGGTGGTGCTGCGCCAGGTGCTGGCGCAGGTGCAGGTGCAGAGCGGCAAGCGCAGCTTCGGCGTGTGCGCCACCTGCCGCCACAACCAGCGGCTGGGGCCGCGCAGCTATTTCTGTGCGCTGATGCAGGAGAAGCTGTCGAGCCCGGAGGTGCGGCGCATCTGCCGCGAGCACGCGCCGCCGGTGGCGCTGGCGGAGTCGCCGTAGGGAAATCTCAGATGCGTTGGCGCGCGCGCGCGATCGCCGCGCGCACCTGTGCCGGCGCGGTGCCGCCGAGATGGTCGCGGGCGGCGAGCGAACCTTCCAGCGTCAGCACGGCGTGGACGTCATCGCCGATCACCGCGCTGAAAGCCTGTAGTTCGGCCAGCGGCAGCTCGGCCAGATCGCGCCCCGACGCCTCCGCCGCGCGCACCGCGCGCGCCACCACTTCGTGGGCATCGCGGAAGGGCACGCCCTTCTTCACCAGATAATCGGCCAGATCGGTGGCGGTGGCGAAGCCCTGCATCACCGCCGCGCGCATCGCTTCCGGCTTGACCGTCACGCCGCCGAGCATGTCGGCGTAGATCGCGAGCGTGTCGGTGAGCGTGTCGACGGTGTCGAACAGCGGCTCCTTGTCTTCCTGGTTGTCCTTGTTGTACGCCAGCGGCTGGCCCTTCATCAGGGTCAAAAGCGCGACCAGGTGGCCGTTGACGCGGCCGGTCTTGCCGCGCACCAGCTCGGGCACGTCGGGGTTCTTCTTCTGCGGCATGATCGAGGAACCGGTGCAGAAGCGGTCGGCGAGGTCGATGAAGCCGAAGCGCGGGCTCATCCACAGGATCAGCTCTTCCGACAGGCGCGAGAGGTGCGTCATCACCAGCGCCGCGGCGGCGGTGAATTCGATGGCAAAGTCGCGATCCGATACCGCGTCGAGCGAGTTCTCGCACACGGCCTCGAAGCCGAGTTCGCGCGCGACGTATTCCCGGTCGATCGGAAAGCTGGTGCCGGCGAGTGCCGCCGCGCCCAGCGGCAGGCGGTTGACGCGGTGGCGGCAGTCGGCCATGCGCTCGGCGTCGCGCGCGAGCATCTCGAAGTAGGCGAGCAGATGGTGGCCGAAGGTGACCGGCTGCGCCACCTGCAGATGGGTGAAGCCGGGCATCACGGTGTCGGCGTGGCGTTCGGCCAGATCCACGAGCGCGGTCTGGCAGGCGCGGATGCTGGCGCGGATGCGGTCGATGGCGTCGCGCAGGTAGAGGCGCACGTCGGTTGCCACCTGGTCGTTGCGCGAGCGGCCGGTGTGCAGGCGCTTGCCGGCGTCGCCGATTTTCGCGGTCAGCGCGGCTTCGATGTTGAGGTGGACGTCTTCCCGGTCGAGCGACCAGGCGAATTGCCCGGCGCGGATCTCGTCCAGCAGCTCGGCCATGCCGCGGCGGATCGCGTCGAGATCGTCCTTGGCGAGCACGCCGACGTGGTGCAACATCGCGGCGTGCGCCAACGAACCCTGAATATCGAACTCGGCCAGCCGATAATCGAAGGGAATCGACGCCGTGTAGCGTTTGACGATTTCGGAAACCGGCTCGGCGAAGCGGCCGGACCAGGCGCCAGCGGGCGGCGTCGTGGACGTGCTCATGGGGGCAGGAAAAGGGGATGAAAAAAGGGAATCATAACAACCGGCCGGTGGAATTGCCGAACTTCTGCCACCTCGGCGTGATGCTGCGCATCGTCGTGGCGGTGGAAGCGGTGCTGGCGGCGGGAGTGGTGGCGCGCGCCCCCGACCTCGCCGCTTTTTTCGAGGGGTTCGTCGATGTGTCGGCGCTGGCGCAGCCGGCGCTGCTCCTGACCCTGCTCGCGCTGTGCGGGGCAGGGCGCTGGCTGGGTCGCCTGACGTACCGGACGGGCGTGGCGGCCACGCTCGCGCTGGCGGCGGGCGTGCCGGCGCTGACGGCGGCGGCGATGGGGCCGCTGCTGGTCGCCGGACAGCGGCTGACGCCGGTCGGCGTGGCGGTCTTTGCGGGTGTGGTTGGCGCGGGTCTGCTCGCCTATTTCAACCTGCGCGCGCGGGCGCTGTCGCCGGCCATCACCGAGGCGCGCCTGCAGGCGTTGCAGGCGCGCATCCGTCCGCATTTCCTGTTCAACACGCTCAACGCGGTGCTCTCACTGGTGCGCAGCGACCCGCGTCGCGCCGAACATGCGCTGGAGAACATGGCGGATCTCTTCCGCGCGCTGATGAGCCAGGCCAACCAGCTGGTGCCGCTGGAAGACGAAGTCGCCCTCACCCGCGCCTATCTGGAGCTGGAAGCGCTGCGTATGGGCGACCGCCTGCGGATCGTCTGGCACGACCACAAGATGCCCGCGGACGCGCTGATTCCGCCGCTGGTGATCCAGCCGCTCGCGGAAAACGCCGTGTACCACGGCATCGAGCCGCAGGCCGAAGGCGGCGAGGTCAACATCAATCTCTACCGCAGCGGGGACAAGGTGCACATCGTGGTGCGCAACCCGATCGCCGCCGACCCGGGCCACCACACGGGCAACCGCATCGCACTCGACAACATCCGCGAACGCCTGCTGCTGCATTTCGATCTCGACGCCCAGCTCAAGTCCGAGCAGCTGGGTGCCGTTTATCAGGTGCATATCGTCATTCCCTACGCTTCCGGCCGTGAACGACCCTCATCCCCCCCTGCGCGTCCTGATCGTCGATGACGAGGCGCCCGCCCGCCATCGCCTGCGCGACGTGCTCGCCGACTGTGCCGGGCAACTCGCGACGAGCGTGATCGGCGAGGCGGCGAGCGGCATGGAAGCGCTGGAACTGGTGCAAGGGCAGGCGGTTGACGCCGTACTGCTCGATATCCGCATGCCGGGCATGGACGGCCTCGAGTGCGCCACCCACCTCAACCGGCTGACAGCGCCGCCGGCCATTGTTTTCACCACCGCCTACGACGCCTATGCCTGTCAGGCCTTCGACCTGAACGCGGTCGATTATCTGGTGAAGCCGGTGCGCGCCGAACGGCTGACGCGGGCACTCGCGCGCGCCCACCGCCTCAGCCCGGTCACCATCGACCATCTGCGCGAGGCGCATCCGAAGGCGCGCACCCACCTGTCGCTGACGGAAAAGGGCCGCATGGTGCTGATTCCGGTGGCCGACATCCTTTATCTCAAGGCCGAACTGAAGTACGTCACGGTGCGCACCGCCGCGCGCGAATTCCTGATCGAGGAATCGCTCGCGCGTCTGGAAAGCGAGTTCGGCGAGGTCTTCGTGCGCATCCACCGCAACTGCCTGGTCGCCGCCGGACGTATGCGTGAAATCGGCAAGATGCCGGGCGAGGACGATGGCCATTTCGTGCGTCTGGACGGCCTCGACGCGCGGCTGGTGGTCAGCCGGCGTCAGTATGCCGGCCTGCGCGAAAAATATAAATCAATTTAATCAATAGCTTGCGCGTGTCCTACAACTAAAGTTGTATACGCAGGTCCGAAACCCCCTTGTACGATGCACTTGCTTGCTGCTTGGGCTGCAGGCAGGAAGTTCTCCGCAACGAGGGGCCTGTCCCTCTTTTTCGCCGGATTCGAAAGAATCCGGCTTTTTTTTGGTGCGCCCGGTGGGGTGCACTTACCTGGAGGTGAAAGTCCTCTACTCGCCCGACGAGGGGAAGAGTTAGCCGAACGGCAAGGGTGTCGCGGGCGACTGCGAATCTGGAGGAAGCCGAAGGCAAAGCGCTGGCCTGACGAACAGGAAGCGGATAGCCGCCGCAGATCGTGTGGCCACGCGGCGTCTGCTAGACACGTTCGATAAAGAACTCGAATTCGTTGTTCGCTTGGGCACTTGCGAGAAGCTTGTTGCCTGTCTGCCGGGCAAATGCATCGAAGTCCTTTACCGATCCAGGATCCGTCGTGACGACCCGCAAAATTTGCGCTCCGGTCATATCAGAGAGCGCCTTTTTGGTCCTCAGAATCGGCAGGGGGCAGTTCAAACCGCGCGCATCAAGTTCCTTGTCAAATTTCATGGAGTTGCTCCTTCGTTAAAATGAATCAGAGACGATTTGGAAAGCGGCGCCTCACCCCGCTGTTGCACTGGCGTTGTCGATGATCTTGATTCCCCAGTCCGTTCCCTTGTCCTCCCAGAACGCAAGCTGGAACCAAAGCATTGCCACGCCTTCGACATGCCGAGCATTGCTGAGGGCGCCACAATCCTTCGGAACGTATCCCGTTACGATTCGGTTGCTCAGCTGGCCGATTCCAAATACACCGTCTTGCGGCTTCCACCGAAAACTTCCCAGTGGACGATGTCGTCGTACGGCCGGCGCTGTTGGCGCGGCAGGTCTCGGTCTGCCGATTCACCGACCGCAATAAGCATGGTGATGAGGTATTCATCGGGAACCTTGAGCAGTGCCCGCACGCCAACGGGGTCGAATCCAATCATCGGGAGTGTCGCGAGGCCCATCCCGTGTGCGGCCAGCATGAAGGTCATCGCCGCGAGTGATGCGCCACCGACGGCATGCTCGATCTTTCGAGCTTCGTCCGGGTAAACGACATCGACTGCGCCCATGTAGGCGTTCCTGGTTTGCTCATCGATATACCCGTTGTCCTGAAACTGCTGCAGGACCTGCGCGTCGCGGCGATGGGGGTTCTTGTCGCCCAGCACAGCCACAACGGCTGCGCTGTCCACGACCTGCTTCTGTCCCCAGCAGAGGGGAAGGAGTTGTTCCTTCCGGGCCTGGTCGTCCACCACGACAAAATCCCAAGGCTGAAAGTTGAACGAGGATGGGCTTAACGCTGTGAGCTCGAAGAGCTTCGCCCACTGGTCGTCCCTCACCCTGGCCCCAGGGGCAAAATAGTGAACGGAACGTCGGCCCCTGATGGCATCTTCAAGGCTGAGATCGACTTGTACGGGCTTACGCTGGACTGCTTCCATTTCTAAATCCTCCAAGGTTGGGTGGAAGTCCATTATAAGTTAATGAACGTTCATTCATATTATATGTGCGACTTGGAATGTCAACCAAATAATTGCCGATATGGTGGATTCGCAAACCCGAATCCGTGTTCCAGGCCACAAAACAATCCATAATACATTGATTGTATTGAATAATTAGCGCATTCCCCGCTTCGCCCATCCGACCATGCCGCGCTTTGAAGTCAAGCAATCCAGCAAGCTGCAACTGGCCTCGTATTCCGGGTTGGCGCTGATCGGTCAGTGCTGCCAGGCGGCCCAGGTCGAAGCGGTGATCGACCCGAAGCTCCCGGTCTCCCAGGGCATGCGCACCGCGGACATCGTCAAGAGCGTGGTCGGGCTGTCGAGCCTGGGCAAGAGCGACTTCGAGGCCATCGAGCCGTTTCGGGAAGACCGCTTCTTCAAAGAAGCACTCGGGCTGTCGAAGGTGCCCTCGGGCAGGCTCGACACCAACGACGTGATCCTGCATCTGGCGGCTTTCGCCTACAGCTGCCTGCGTTTGCTGGGACAGGTCGGCCTGACGGGCGAGATTGCGCCGATCCGCCATCCGGCCAGGCGCCGCCGCATCCGCACGGTGCCGCAGGAAATCATGTACCGGGCGGCGAACGCGGCGGTGTTCGTGATGCTGCAGAACCGGCTGATGGCCGCGGTATCCTCGGGATGATGGCAAGCGGCTACGGCCCACGAAATGTGGATTCCGGCCCCCTGGAAGGGACGAACTCGCGTATGGAGCAGAAAATGCGCTGACGGCAGGCACGAACAAGGCAGATTTGCCCCGAAATCCAGGTCGAAGCTTCCCGGGACTGGGGATTGCGGAGGCAAAACCACGGGGTGAACACGTGAAATTCATGCGTTCAGGCCCGTAGGGAAGGTGTCGGCGGAGGGGGACACGGATTCAGGGTTGTATAATGATTATTGATAAATAAACGTTCATGCGCGGAGAATTCAATAAATGAAGCCGAAACTGAAGGCAGGTCAGCGCCGGGCAGACATCATGGAGCAATCAAAGGGGCTGTTCGCGCGCCTTGGCTTGCATGGCGTGTCCGTCCACGAGATCGCAGAGGCGTGCAATGTGAGTCCCGCTGTCCTCTATCAACACTTTCGATCCAAGGAAGCGTTGTATGAAGAGGTGATCAACGATTTGGCATGCGAACGCGAGGACTACGTTGATGCTGTCCTGGCTGGCCCATCGGACTTTGCGAATGTCCTCTACCGGATGACCGTCATATTCGTGAAGGGCCGAATCGGGGATGCCGACTCGGTCAGAATCGAGTTGCGGTCATTGATCGACGGTGACGAGATTCAAGAAAAATTTTTCTCGAATCACTGGAAAGGCCTGACCGAGTACATTGAATTGAGCCTCCAGGAAATGAAGGAAGCCGGAACGATCAAGTCAATGGACGCCCGCCTCGCGGTGCTAAGTTATATCGCACTGGTACGGCAAGTAATCATTACCCTGAGCCTGGACGAGCGAGCCAAGAATGAAGGCCTGGGAGTGGAGTATTACGTCAAAGGCGTTTTGAACAATTTCCTCCGTGGAATCGAGTTGCCGGCTTTGGACTGGTGAATATCCTCAATACCATGCTCAAGTCAGTCAAATCCTGGGAATCAACCCAGAATGCTCGATTTGCAACGCAGCTGCTCTGTGGTCAACGGCTGTTTCTAGGTAAAACCTCTTGACACATTCACACCGGTTGGTATGCCCTTGAACTATGGAAACCAAGCAGCGAGCATCGCCAATATTTGGCTCTATGCCGTTTCGTGTGGAAATTGACAAGTCAACAGACATGACGGTAGCAGCCGTAATCTCGGGGAATGGCCGGCAGCAGAGGGTTCTTCGGCAGATGCTTGAGCCTGGACATGCGCAGGTAGGCGATCGCGATGAA
>JANJXT010000017.1 GCA_024708885.1 Thiobacillus sp. | reverse complement strand
CGCCGCGGCGAGGAACAGCTTGCGGCGGTCGGCGTGGGTCGCCAGGAGCGAGCCGTTGCCGGGCAGGCTCAAACCGAGCGCCTCGGTCAGGCAGTTCATCGAGTTGGCGGTGAACATGCCCGAGCACGAGCCGCAGGTCGGGCAGGCCGAGCGCTCGAGCTCGTTCACCTTCTCGTCGCTGAATGCGGCGTCGGCCGCCGACACCATGGCGTCGACCAGGTCGAGCTTGATGGTCTGTCTTTCCCACACCACCTTGCCCGCTTCCATCGGCCCGCCGGAAACGAACACCGTCGGGATGTTGAGGCGCAGCGCCGCGTTGAGCATGCCGGGCGTGATCTTGTCGCAGTTGGAAATGCACACCAGCGCGTCGGCGCAGTGCGCGTTGACCATGTATTCGACCGAATCTGCAATGAGATCGCGCGAAGGCAGCGAATACAGCATGCCGCCGTGGCCCATCGCGATGCCGTCGTCGACCGCGATGGTGTTGAACTCCTTGGCCACGCCGCCGGCCGCCTCGATTTCGCGCGCCACCAGCTGGCCCATGTCCTTCAGGTGCACGTGTCCGGGCACGAACTGGGTGAACGAGTTGGCGATGGCGACGATGGGCTTGGCAAAGTCGCCGTCCTTCATGCCGGTGGCGCGCCACAATGCGCGCGCGCCGGCCATGTTGCGGCCACGGGTCGTTGTCCAGGAGCGGTAGTTGGGCATGGGACGTCTTCCGGCAAAGTTATAATCGACCGGGTATTTTACTAGCGCCCACGTCCGCATGCTCGTCCACCCCCAATTCGATCCCGTTGCCCTGCAGCTCGGCCCCGTCGCCATTCACTGGTACGGCCTCATGTACCTGGTCGCCTTCGTCCAGGTCATTCTGCTCGGGCGCTGGTGCATCGCGCACCGGCCGTGGAGCGGCTGGAACGCGAAGATGCTCGACGACGTGCTGTTCTACGGCGTGCTCGGCGTCATCCTCGGCGGGCGGCTCGGCTACATCCTCTTCTACAAGCCCGCCGAATACCTCGCGCATCCGCTCGACGTTCTAAAGGTGTGGGAAGGCGGCATGAGCTTCCACGGCGGCTTCCTCGGCGTATTGCTTGCGATGATGCTGTTCGCGCACCGCCACCGCCTGCGCTGGCTCGCCGTCACCGACTTCATCGCCCCGCTGGTGCCGCTGGGGCTGGCCGCCGGCCGGCTCGGCAACTTCATCAACGGCGAACTGTGGGGGCGTCCCGCCGACCCCGCCCTGCCGTGGGCCATGCTGTTCCCGCAGGCGGGCGACGGCATTGCGCGCCATCCCTCGCAGCTCTATCAGTTCGCCGGCGAGGGGCTGCTGCTGTTCGCCATCCTGTGGCTCTATTCCAGCAAGCCGCGCCCGCTCGGCGCCGTCTCCGGCGTGTTTCTCATCGGCTACGGCGCCTTGCGCTTCCTCGCCGAATTCGCACGCGAGCCTGATGCCTTCCTCGGCCTCCTCGGCCTGGGCCTGTCGATGGGGCAGTGGCTGTCCCTGCCGATGATCGTCGCCGGCGTTCTCATGCTGCGCTGGTCGCAGCGCCAGGCATGATGGAGCGCCTGTGGCGCGGCCTCGGCTGGCTCGGCGCCGCCCTCGCCCTCGTCCTCTCGCTCGGCCCGCCCGCGCTCAACGAAGGCCTCCGCTACGGCGACAAGGTCAGCCACCTGGCCGGCTACGCCGTGCTCATGTTCTGGTGGGCGCAGGTCGTCACGCGCAGCCGCTGGAAGCTCGCCGCTGCCGTCGTCCTGTTCGGCATCGCCATCGAACTCCTGCAGGGCCTCACCCCTGACCGCAAGCCCGACCTGCTTGATGTGCTCGCCAACACCACCGGCGTCCTCCTCGGCTGGTTCGCCGCCCATTTTGTCCCCAACCTGCCGGCGTGCATTGCCGCGCTTCCCGCGCTGCGCCGCTAAGGCTATAATGCGCCCGCACGTGGGGCGGTAGCTCAGCTGGGAGAGCGTCGCGTTCGCAATGCGAAGGTCGGGAGTTCGATCCTCCTCCGCTCCACCATTTATTGACGCCCAACCGTTCTCGGTTGGGCGTTTTCATTTGTGGAATCCCCACACCACGCGGGGTTCCCCGTCATTCTGCGTGTGCTACCAGCCGGTCGCCCGACCGCCACCACGCGCCCGGTTTGCCCCTGTTCCGCCCTATCTTCTCTCGAAACCTGCGCCAACTTCTTCGCCGTGGCACACGCAGACGGCGTTGTGCATCAACCACCTGCGCGTGTGCTGATGGGAATGGTTGGCTCGCGGGTTTGCACGAGCAAAGCGCAACGGCAAACCCGCGATGTCCCGCGCACGGTCAGCAGTTTATTGCTTCAGAGCGCAAAAATCAGTTCCGGCAGCACAACTTCCCATGCCTCGCAACGGCAACGGGCTTGATATTCCGGCGCGCTGTCGGACTTGCGCCAGACCAGGATGGCCCGCACCCGAGCCGCTTGGCAGCGCAGTCCCGGGGGTGGCTCAAAGTGTTTTGACAAGTGGCAAATGATTGCGCCAGATGTGTTTTCCAGCCGCACGCCCCGCTCGTCCATGATGCAGCGCAACTCGTCGCCCACACGCAGGCTGGCGATGGCTTGATGCACGCGGTGGTTTGCGTCATGCCTGCCCGCGAAACCCAGGTCAATTTCTTTCAGACTGGGTAGGCAATACCGGCGCTCCATCGGCCCTGGCGCGGGCAGCATCGGCGATGCCGAACGGCGAATCAAAGCAGGAAGTTCATCCAGCGCATCCATCAAGGCATTGCCTGCTTCCATGCGGGCCAGCGTCAACGTGGCGCGGGCGCGGGTCATCGCGACATAGTAGAGGCGGCGCGCGGCATCCGGCTCCTCACCCCGCCCTGCGCGCCACTCGCCGTCGAGGACGAACACATGATCGAATTCCAACCCCTTGGCGCGGTGCGCGGTCAGCAGCAGAACGCCGGTTTGCTGGCGGCGGCTGGCGCGGCCCCACTCGGCCAGCCAATCGCGGAAAGCAGCCAGTGTTACTTCTGCGCCCTGGGTGTCTTCGGCAAACACGGCGATGGCTTCGTTCAGCATCGGCCACCAGCCCAAGCCGTCTTGCCTTGCCAGCCAGGATTGAACGGTGCTCGCTTTCAGAAAACGAGAGCCGGATGCTTCTTTCTGCGCTTTGAGAAACGCCAACAGTTCCTGCGTTTCGCGCAAACGCCATAGGGGTGGCGCTTCCTCGTCGGCCATCGCAACCGGGATGCCCGCCGCTTCCAACGCCGCACGCAGCGGGTCGAGAAATTTCCATTGCCTGGCAATGACCGCTGTTTTGTCCGGAGCCAAGCCCAGCGCCATCATGCGCTTGAGTTCGGTATAGATGGCGAGCGCCTGTTGTTCGACGCTGCTGCCCGCCGGAAGAATTTGCACACGGCCTTGCGCCACGAGATCTATCTTTTGCCAATCGCCGCCAGGCGCGGATTTGGCGCGTTCGGTATTGACGCGTATTACTTCCTTTTTCATGCGCGACGCGGCGGGGGCGATCACGCGGTTGGCGGCTTCGATGATGTGGCGCGTGCTGCGGTAGTTCTCTACCAGCAAATGCGGTGTCTTGACCTTGTAATCCTCGGCAAAGCGGCGGATGAATTCCACCGAAGCGCCACGGAAGGCGTAGATGTTCTGGTCGTCGTCGCCCACCGCGAACAGATTGATACGACCATCCTCGTCGCTGCGTTTGCGACCGGCCAAGGCCGAAATTAAAGCGTATTCGCCTTGGCCGATGTCCTGATACTCGTCGGCCAATATCCAGCGAAAGCCTTTCAGCAAGCGGTCGCGCTGCACATCGGCGTCTTCCGGCGGCAAGCCACGGCCTTCGAGCAGAGCTGTGGCCTCGGCCAGCACGGCGGCGAAGTCGGCCTCTTCGCCGCCACGGTTGGCGAAGCTCGCGCCAACCAGCCGCATGGCCAGCCCATGACAGGTCATCACGGTGATGCCGCGCGCGTCGTCGCCAATCAATTCAACCAGTCGCTTGCGGATTTCCAGCGCCGCATGGCGGTTGTAGGTCAGGGCCAGCACGGCCTGCGGGTTTTCGCGGCGCACGCGCACCAGGTAGGCGATGCGATGCACCAGCACGCGAGTCTTGCCGGAGCCGGGGCCGGCCAGCACCAGCACGTTGGCGTTCTCCCGATCGTCGGCGACGATGTTGCGCTGGTGCGGCTTGGACAGGGTTTCGACGATTTTTTCCCACGACTCCGGCGTGGTCTGGCGAACAAGTTCATCTTCACGCCCCGGCAGCCAGCGCCGCAAAAACGCCTCGCGCGACAAGTGGAAGTAATCAAACGCCAAGTCCACTGCGTCGGCTATTTTTCGGATACCGCGTTCGGCGTATTCCGCCATGATGTGAATTTGCCGGGTCAGTTCGTCGTAGTGCAGCGCCAGCGGTTGAAAGTTGCTTTTCTCGAATTGCAGTTTCCAGTTGCTCTCCAGATACAGCGTCATGGCGGCGCGGAAGATGGCCAGCCCCTTGTTCAAGCGCAGCACTTCCTGCTCGTGCAGCCACAGCAGTGCCCGCTCCACCAACTTGCGCATGTCTTTGGTTTCAGCGGCGAGGAGGGCATCGCCTTCGATGCTGGCAGTGAGTTTGCCGAGCGTGGTTTCCGCCAGTTGGTCTATGCCGCGCGCGCCTTGCGGCAAAGCGGACAACCAGTGCGCCAGCAATTTTTCGGCGGCACTGCGGCGGCGTTCAGCGATTTTTTCAAGCGCGCTCCACGCCCGGTTGAGCGTGAGGTGCATTGTTTCCGGGTCGCCACCGCGCTTGACGGTCAGGCTGCCCTTGCCGTCCTCACCATCGCGCCCGTCCCCTGCCAGCCCTGCAACGATTTGGCGCACACGCTGCGGCAGCGCAGAGATACCTTGGTCTTTCAACCGCTGCGTCAGCAGGCGCAGGTGCAGCTGCGAGGTATCGCCCGCGCCGAGGTCGGGCGCTTCTTCACGCAAGGCGGCAATGACGGCCTGCTCCAACGCGCAGGCTTCGGCAAACCGTTTTTTCGACGAGTTCTCGACCGCGACATGAACATAGGCGGTCATGGCTGTGTCGTTGCTGGCAATGCCCCAACGGTCGAAAAGAAACAGGGTTTCGCGCAGCAAGTCGGGATTGAAGCCCGTGGCCGCCATCAACTCGTCAGTAGAAAGCCCTTCATCCGCCGGAGCATTCAGAAGAATCTGAACCAAACTCAGACATTGTTGGCGATAGGCTTCTTGCAGATTCGGCTGTTTTGCCAGCTTCTGCCTGGCATCGCCCAGGCTTTTGACGCGCAGCGATGAAGGAAAGATTTGCACCGCGTTTTCTTCGCGCCGCACCAGCCCGGCTTCCTCCAGCCACGCGATGGCGGTGCGAACGCGGGTGTCGTCGGTCGCGCCGTCACGCTTGAACTTGCCGTCTTCATCCTCCTCAAGAATTTCGCCGCTCGTTGCAACCAGCGACTGGTCGCGCTCTCTTCTATTGCCCTGCAACTGGCGCAGGGCGCGCAGCACGCTCTGAATGTCTCGCCGCGACAAGCGCGAAGATGCAGACATGCCGTGCTGCCGCTCCACATCCTCGGCGGTGTAGAGCAGCACGCAGCGGGCCTGCGCCCGGTCGCGCCCGGCACGACCTGCCTCCTGTAAATAGTTTTCCAGCGAGCCGGGAATGTCGGCATGGATGACCAAGCGCACATCGGGCTTGTCTATACCCATGCCGAAGGCGTTGGTGGCGGTAATGACGCGTAGTTCTCCATCAATGAATGATTTCTGGGTGACCTTCTTCTTTTCCGGGGAAAGCCCCGCGTGGTAGTGGCCTGCGGCATGACCCTTCTCCCGCAGAAAATCCGCCAAGTCTTCGGTTCGTTTGCGCGACGAGCAATAGACGATGGCCCCGCCGGACATGTGGGCTGGCAAATCGCGCTCAATCAACTGCGCCACTTGCGCGAATTTTTCCGCCGGGTTGGTTTCGATGACATCGAATTCAAGGTTGTCGCGTTTGGAGCCGCCGTCAAAGATGCGCAGTTCAATGCCCAGTTTTTCGCGGAAATGTCCCACGATGTCGGCGATGACCTCGGGCTTGGCAGTAGCGGTCAGGCACTGAATCAGAGGCAGTTCACCGCCAGGACTGGCCTGGGCGCTTTCGCGGATGAAGCGGGCGACATAACGATAGTCGGGGCGGAAGTCCTGCCCCCATTTGGACAGGCAGTGCGCCTCGTCAAAAATCCACGCACCGATGTCGCGCTGCGCCAGCACCTTGCGGACGCTTTTGTTTCGCAACTGCTCCGGCGCGATGAGCAGAATGCCGATGTCACCCAGGCGCACCCGGTCAAGCACATCCGCGCGCTCAGGCATGGACAGCAGACCGTTGATGGCGGCGCAGCCCTCGATGCCGCGCTCGCGCAAGCCTTTCACCTGGTCTTCCATCAGCGCTACCAACGGCGAGATGACGATGGACAGCGTCCCGACGTGAGCGAAGCGCGACAGCGCAGGAATTTGGTAGCACAGCGACTTGCCGGTTCCGGTGGGCAAAATGCCCAAGGCGTGAACGCCCTGCATCGCCGCCTCGACAATCACCTGTTGCAATGGCTTGCCGCTGGCTCCGTCTTTCGGCTCCGGACGGAAGTCGTAACCTTTGCCATACCATTGCTTCAACTGAGTGGACGCATCGTGTTCGCGGCGACACCAGGCGCACGCCGGGTCGTCGCAGGGCGTGTCGCGCAAAGCGCGGATCAATCGCCCGGCTTCGGGAAATTGGTGGCGCACCCACGGCGGCATAACCGAATTGCCACCAGCCACCGAAATCCAGGCCAGCGCATAAGCCAAAGGCCAAGCGGACTGCGCTGCTTCCGAAATGATTCTTGCGCTTGCCTTCGCGCAGGCGGTGTTGTCGAGCAGGCGGGTGAACGCGACGCTGGCCTGGGCTGCATCGGGCCTGCCCTCGCCGCGAACATCGGTAAAGAGATGGTCAAGCCCTTCCGCCCCGTGCGTTTGTGTCGTCAGACTGTGCCATGCAAGCAAGAGATCAGGCGCGGTGTTCTGCATCGCTTTCAGGTTGGCGCGCTGGTCGGCGAAGACCTGCAAAGCGAGTTCGGCGTCAAGCAGCGGGTTGTTGCGGCGGTTGCCGAGCAAAGCGCCGTCCTGATAGTGCTTGACAAGGTGGTGATACGGGTTGCGTGGGAAAGCCAGAGGGTTGAGACGCAAAGTGTCAATCGCCGGCTTGTCCAGCAGCCGCAGATTGGGCTGGGCGGCGCGCAACTGCGGCAGGTCAAAGGCAATCAGGTTGTGGCCCAGAACAAATGCCGCGCGGTCGGCCAAATTGTCCAAGGCTTGCAGCGCGGCAGGCAGCTTGCCCGGCGGAAAAGCAACGGAAGCACCGCCATCGTCAAGCACGCCCGCCAACTGGTGGATGTGTCCGCTGTCGCGGCCGACCTCCAAATCAATGGAAATGAGCGCCGTGGCTGTCATCGCGCTGCTTTCTTCAGCGTCGACTCCAAGCTCATCCGCAGCCGATCCACGATGGTGGGCAAGGGTTCAAGAGCAAGCTCGTTCTTCTTGACGAACGACTGCCACAGCGCCTGCCGCGATGCATCGTGCGCGAACTCGTCCGTGAGGCCGACCGGCAGCTCGGTGGGCACGGTCATGCCGCGCCGCTCGAAGGTGGCCTTGATCGCCTGGGCCAGCAGATCGGCGTCGAGGGTTTCGCGCTCCAGCAGCACCGACAGGTCGAAGTAGTCCTTCACGCGGCTGTTCGTCATGCCCAGCAGGGCGATGGCGTGGAGCTTTTCCGCGACGACGGTGTAGGCCGGATAGGCCCGCAGACGCGGCGCGGGCAAGTCGTTCAGCAACACCGGGTAGATCGAATCCACCGGACCGGGCGTAACGGCATCGCCGAAGCCGACGTCGATCTGCGTCTTGCAGCGCGCCTTCGCCAGCTCGCCCGCGATGACCACGCGCATGCCACCGTAGCCTGTTTCCTTGCGGGTTTCCTCGACGGTGACGGCCGGGTCGAACACGATGCCGTCGTCCACGGCGATGGTGGCGATGTCGCGGAAGACCTGCGCAACCGATTCCAGGTCGCTCGCGCCGAAGCCCAGCAGGTCGGCATCTCGCGTGGCCCGGTGCGGCATGTCATACCAGAGCGTGAACAGCAACGCGCCTTTGAGCAGAAAACGATCCGCGTGCGGCGATTGCGTCAGGCGGTAGAGGATGCGCTCCAGCGCGAAGCGCACCAGCACTTGATTGAAGTCAGAGCCTTGCGCCTTGGCGACGTTGAGCAGGCGGGCGCGGACGGAGGCGGCGATGTTGCTCATTCGACCGCCTCCAGATACGGACGCATCACATTGGCGACGCGGCAGATCTTGGCGTAGCGCCACAGGTCGTCTGCCGATGCGCGGCGCTTGGCCCGCACATCCTTCAGCGCCTCCAGCGCCACGTCCAGACCGATCTTGTTGCGATGCTTGAAGCAGTCCGCCACGGTCTTGGCGACGCCGTACACGTGCAGTACCACGCCATCACCTTCGACCGTCTCGATGCCTTCGGAGTAGACGTCGCCCGTCATCTGAACCATCTTGATTGGCGGGTAGTCGATGCGGGGAACGTGGCTGCCACGCGGCATGGCGATCCAGACCTGCCGGGGAAGCTGGGTGGTCAGTTCGTGGAATTGCAGCGCAGTCAGCAGGCAGAACACCGCCTGCGGAACTTTCGTGGCGATGGTCGCAAGGCTTTCATGCTCCGACCCCGGATGGCCGGGCAGGCGGTAGAGGCCGCGTCCGACCTTGTTCAGCAGGCCAGCAGCGGTCAGGCGCGTCAGGACGACCCGGGGCGCTTTGATGGCGTCCAGATCGCTGGCGCGCAGCAACCCCTTCTGGCTGGCCAGATCGAGGACGCGCTGGGTGTGGGTATCGGCAAGCATGGCTGGAGTGTGTTCCGTTCCGTCGTCAAATGCAATGATTCGACGACCAATAGGAACAAACTGTGCCAGTCCAGTTCGCGCTTGAGGATCGAGCCTCAGACCGTGCGTTGCCCACGGCAGCGAGCAAATGCGCGGGGGAGCCCCGTCTTCCCTCGGATGCGCGACCCGCGTTGAATCACGCCCACGGTGGTCATGCCCGTGCGGCAGGAAGGTTTCCTTTGGCGGAGAACTCCACCACCAATAGAATCAAAGGGTTGCGAGAAATCGCAACCCTTTTTCTTTGGTGCTCCGAAAGCCCGTGGTCCATATGTGGTCCAGCGTTTTGCAACGGGATGAAGCCGGTACGTGCCGGGAACGTCTTGAAGACGGCGCGTGGTCTTCAACGACGCGCGGCAGTTCAACAGTGAAGCTGTGAAGCAACGAGTGCAACTCTAGGCTGCGACGGCAACGTGGGTCGCCTCACGGATGCCTAGCACATAGTCGGCCGCCTGCTGTGCCTTGGTGGCGGCGACGA
This sequence comes from Thiobacillus sp., assembly GCA_024708885.1. Lineage (GTDB taxonomy): Bacteria > Pseudomonadota > Gammaproteobacteria > Burkholderiales > Thiobacillaceae > Thiobacillus. The sequence goes on along the minus strand of JANJXT010000017.1, from coordinate 2,413 downwards.
AGATGGCTCGGGAGTCGTGTTTTAGCAACGCCATCCATTGGCCGATGTACTCCGCGTGTTGCAGCCGTCCGTCCACTCGGCAGTCGGCGCAGAGGAAGGCTGAACCAAGTTCTGCGACAAGCTCTTCGGCCGCATAGGCGCGATCACCGAAACGCTTGCCGAACTCTCGGTTGCACCGGCCAGCGTGGCCCGTCCAGTGAACCAGTTCATGCAGTGCCGTGGCGTAGTACGCGCTCGCATCCTCGAACGCCTTTGGCTGCGGCAACTGGATCGAGTCGGTCGCCGGACGATAGTAGGCCCGGTTCCCTCCATGCCGGATCATTGCACCTGACTGGCGCAGCAGGCTTTCCGCTCGTTCATTTGCATCGTCGGGTACGTGGCTGTTGTCCTGTGCGTCCAGCCGCAAGCCGTCGATCTGGGCGACATTGAACACGGTGTAGACGCGGATGATCGGCGAACGCGCCCCGTTGCCATCCACGTACTCCGTATCCTGAGCTTCTGAGCCCGGCTCGCGTCGCTGGTAGAAGATGACGGGAACGCCTCTCTCGCCGCGTCTGACATGCGCTCCTAGCGAAGCGGCTTGGCGGTAGGTCAGCCAGCGATTTGACGAATATCCGACTTCTTCCGCGAGCAGGTGCAGCATGAAGGCATTGATGCCTCGATAGGGGCGATTCGTGGTCATGTTGCACGGAATCGGATCGGCAACGGTGCGCCAAGGGCGGACCCAAGGGGCAACGCCCGAAGACAGCTTGTCCAGAATGGTCTGCGTGATGCGCTGATAGATAGTGCTCATTTCGGGGCTCCAAGAAATGAAAAAGCCCGCGTGCGCGGGCTCGGTGGATGAGGTTTGGTGAGGGGCCAATCAGTGCCGGACATGCAGCAGTCCGGGGTAGTACGTACCGCCTCGCGCATAGCCGAAGACTCTGCGGGCGAGACTCATGGATACGCTGGTGAGAAGTCCTGCGATGGTGGCCGCCATGACTCCCGTGAACGTTCCCCAATGAAGGAGCAACGTCGCGGAGGCCACTGACAAGTCCAGCAGCAGCGGCCTGCCCAGCAAGCGAAGCTGCCAGTGCCGAGACAACTTGAAGAAGATCAGCAGGACGCTGAGGAAGACGAAGATGCCCGATGCGATCATGGTGGTTCCCTTCTGCATGCGCGGGAGTGCGCACGCACAGCGGGCATCTGGCGCGTAGCGCCGGGGAACATTGGATGTGGCGTCAGGCTGCTACGGTCTCAGAACAAGAACACCGAGCCTTGCGGGATGGTGGGTGCTGTCAAGGGCGGTCGAAGACCGGCAGAGCGAACCCTTGACAGCCTGTGCGCTGCCAAACGATGAAGTCTGGTCGAAGCTGACGGAGGAAGGCTTCGACCATGGAGAACCGCGTTTTGACGTGGCGTCCTGTGAAGACGCTGAGATGGGGCCCCATTGGGTCGACAGTGAAAACGAAACCGAACCGCCCCCCGGCTTCCCCGCAGACCGGGATAGGGGTACCTCATGAAAACTGTCGCCGCACCTAAAAATCTAGGCCGTATGGCAACTAACCGTGGAAATCATCGCGTTCCTCATTGATCTCCTCTCGTTCTATTCTCTGATCCAGATACTCGATTTCCTCTTCAATCCATTGAGATATATCAGGACCAAGACCCTCTGACAGCCATTTTCGGAACTTGTCTCGTTTGCCTCGTAGGTACACGCTCGCGGGTCCACTGTAACCGCCAGAGTGAAAGTTCGCGCTGATACCGTTTCGAACACCTCGTATGGAGCCGTATCTGCTCAAAAGCTCCTTCGTCAACCCGCCTCCATTTTTCTCATCAAGCGTGTTGGGAGCTGCGTGGGCAACCAGAGTCGCTCTAGGCTCGGGATCAACGTCAATCCAGCAAATCACGGACTGAATAGGGATTTCCGCGATGATTGCGTTAGCACGATCAGAGTCGAACCTCGGCAAGCCTCCTTTGAGCCAGTTAATCAGATCACCCCTCCACATGGGTAGTGTCGCCTCAAAGTGCCTGCACACTAGTTCCCAAGATTCCTTGGGGCTCCTTCTAACAATCTCGTCTGCCATTGGGTGGACGTAATTGTCGTAGGACAAGCGATATTCGTCTCTCATCGCGCTGAGCAAGCAGTCCAGCAGCGGAAGAGCAAGTGCCGGCTTCCATGCGATCAGCTTGTCGCACACCTGCTTCCAGTAATAGCCGCGCATCACCTCCTGACGGCTTAAAGAGTCAACGACGCCTCGTACACACTCGAATACAAACTCCGAAGAAAAAGGGCTCTATGCCGTTTCGTGTGGAAATTGACAAGTCAACAGACATGACGGTAGCAGCCGTAATCTCGGGGAATGGCCGGCAGCAGAGGGTTCTTCGGCAGATGCTTGAGCCTGGACATGCGCAGGTAGGCGATCGCGATGAA
>JANJXT010000062.1 GCA_024708885.1 Thiobacillus sp. | reverse complement strand
GGATGCCCGCGTGGACACGGGGTCTGGTCTCGCCTTTTGCCTCTCTCGAGCGCCACGGTGGCGGGCGCTCAGGCGCATCCGGACGCGCGCCTATTTCAGCACCTGAATGACGACGCGCTGATTTTGCTGGCGTCCTTCGAGAGACGTGTCGCGCGCCAGCGGTTTGAGGTCGCCGTAGGAAATGGACGACATGCGGTGCAGGGGAATGCCGCCGGTCTCGTGCAGGTAGCGCCGTGCGGACTCGGCACGTTCCAGGGCGATCAGACGGTTGCGGCTGCCGAGGCTCAGGTCGTCGCTGAAGCCGATGATTTCAATGAAGGCATGCGGCATCAGCGGCTTGATGTCGGCGATGAGCTTGTTCATCGCCTCGCGGCCCTTGGCTGTCAGTTCCGGCTGCTCGTAGCCGTACAGCACCATGTCGGGGCCGAGAGTGAGTGAATCGACGATCTTGCCGGCCACCAGGCGGCTGTCGCGCGCGATATTGATGGCGTCTTCGGCCGATTCGCGTGCCAGCGCCAGCGTGCTTCCCTGTTGCTCGACCTTGTCGGCGAGCGCGGACAGGCCGGATGCGGTGGCGTTCGCTTCCGAGCGCAGCCGGTTCACCTGTTGCGCGAGCTCCGTGCTGCCGACGCCAAGCGCGTCGAGCCGCGAGGCCTGAAGCGTGCTGCCGGCTTCGAGTCGGGCGAGCTGCGCTTCCAGCTTTGCCTGGGCCGCGGCAAGTGCGGCATGGGATTGCTTCAGTTCCTCGAACTGCGGGTTGGGCGCGTCGGCCTCTACACGTTCGATTTTCTGGGAAGCGCAGCCCGTCATGGCCAAGGCCGGAACGAGCAGGTAGATGGCAGCACGCACGAAACACTCCTTTTGCATTGGGGATCGCTGATCGATGATACCAGTATATTAGAAAAAGCTTATGGAGTGGGGCAGCCGAGGATGGATCAGGGGGGGTGGTACTGACACTTCGAACAATTCCCCTCAGGAAGATGGGTTTCGCCCTTCTTCAACACGCCGGTAACTGGTCTTGCCGCCCCGGTTCCCGCTATGCTGCGGCTACAGCAAGGCCTTGCGCAGATCGGCAGCGCTTTTGGGTGAAAGCAGTCCCGGCGCGATGTCGAACACCGTCTTCGCACCGTGGTCGCCCTGGCGGCTGAGGCGGTACACGGCGCGGGCGTAGGCGACCAGGACACTGGAGGTGAATTCCGGATTGCTGTCGAGCCGCAGGGAAAACTCCATTGTCTGGGATGTGCCGCTACCGGTGGTGCCGCTTCGAATCACCACGCCACCATGCGGCATGGCTGCATGGTCGCGCTGCAGTTTCCCGGCCGTGATGAAATTCACGCTGGTGTCATAGCCGGCGAAATAATCCGGCATGGTCACGATTGCCTGTTCAACGGCGGCCGCGTCCGCGCCTGGTGTCAGGACCACATAACAACTGCGCGTGTGTCTTTCGCGGGTGGTCAGGGCGGGTCGCAGACCGGAGCGCACTCGCTCGATCGCCTCGGCTGCCGGGATGGTGTACTGCACCGCCGCCTGCACCCCGGGCACGCGGCGCAGGGCATCGGAATGGCCCTGGCTGATGCCTTTCCCCCAAAACGTGTAGCTGACGCCATCGGGCAGGATCGACTCGCCGAACAGGCGATGCAAGGAAAACAGCCCGGGGTCCCAGCCGACCGAGATGGCGGCCGTGTGGCCGCTGCGCCGCGCCGCAGCATCCACGGCGGCAAAATGATCGGGGATTTTCGCGTGGGTGTCGTAGCTGTCCACGGTGTTGAACAGCGCAGCCAGAGCCGGGCCTTGTTCCGGGAGATCGGTCCTGGAGCCGCCACAGAGGATGAGCACATCGATGGCGGTGGTGAAATCCGCGATCGTTTCCATGCCGTGGACTGGAACCCCAGTGTCTTGTAGGCGCAGCCCGGCCGGATCGCGCCGGGTGAAAACGGCGATCAGTTCCATGTCGGGTGCTTGCGTCAGGACTGCCTCGACCCCTCGGCCCAGATTGCCGTAGCCGGCGATTCCGATGCGGATTTTCTCGTTCATGCGGTATTCCAGTGATGGGTTGTACAAGCCGCTTCGGACAGCGATGGATGATCCTGCAATCCGCACTACAGAGACATGGAGGCCCAGAGAAATCCGAAAAACAGGGATTCACCGCGCATGGCGTCACTCATCCATCGGGTGAGACACCAAAATAATGCAAGGATATGTTTTCGCGCTGTGTTCTCTGCGTTCGCTGTGTTTCTGTGGCTCGACTGCTTTTTGCGGCGTGCTTGAACCCGAATTATCCTGGAAACCCCAGCGGAGTGCGCCTGCTGACACGCCGTCCAATGAAAATGGCCTCGGTTTCCAGAGGCCCGATTGAAATATTAATCCGACATGATGACATTTCAAACCTCATCATGCCGGATTAATAGGGCTACCCACAAACGATCGTGCAGCCTTGGTGGAGAACCTTATTTTCAGTCTTGACAAGCCTGACCCGTCTCTCGATGCCCAGTGGCTCAAAGAAGCGGAGGACCGACTCGCTGCATACCGCTCCGGGGAACTTGCCGCGGTGGATGCCGAACAGGTCTTTGCCGAGCTGGGCAGACGGGTTTGAAGATACGGTTCTTGCTTCCCGCGAGCTGCGGGACGCGATGCGTTACTACAATGCGCTACGCGTACGTCTCGGGGAGGAATTTCGAGATGAAGTCTGGGATACAATTCAGCGCATCAAAAATTTTCCCGAAGCCTGGCATCCGTTGTCTGCTTCAATTCGCCGTTGCCAAATGAATCGTTTTCCGTACGGCCTTATTTATGAGCCGTCGGAGGATGAAATCGTCATCATCGTCGTTGCGCATCCGCATCGAGCGCCAGAGTACTGGCGCTCGCGTACAGATGAAATCTAACACGTCGCTCAACCTGACTCGCTGCGTCGGTGCTTCGCGCCTCGCGGCTCGCAGGTTAGCTCTGCGTTAGGCGTCGCGAGATCGTGCATCATCGGTGTGGTGACAAAAGGCACACATCAGCGTAGGATCGCGCTATGAAACCATTTCGCTGGAATCTCGAGAAGAACGATATGCTCAGATCGGAGCGAGGCATTTCTTTCGAGAGCATCGTGGTGGCAGTCGAGGCTGGCGGGTTGCTGGACATTCTTGCCCACCCGAACCCGGCGAAATATCCGAAGCAGCGCGTTCTCGTTGTCGCGTTAGACAACTACGCCTACTTGGTGCCGTTCGTGGAGGAGGCCGACTATTTCTTCCTGAAGACGGTGATTCCGAGCCGTAAGGCGACGAAAGACTACTTGAGTCAAGGTGAAGCAGATGCCAAGAATTGATGACGATGAATCCGAAGTACTGACGGCCTATGAGAAAGGCGAACTGAAGTCGGTTGCAACAAAGGCTGAGCTGGCGAAGCTCAGGGCGGCTGCGCGAGCCACCGCCATCAAAGATCGACGCGTCAATATTCGCCTGTCGTCTGGCGACCTGAGCGACATTCAAGTCAAGGCGCTTGAAGAGGGCGTGCCGTACCAAACACTCATTGCGAGCGTCCTGCACAAGTACGTTACGGGGCGCCTAAGAGAATCACGAGGGGCGAAACATAGCCAGAGCGGGACAACGAAGCGACGCCCAACTCGGCGTTCGAGCGGACCTCGCGCATAAAGCCGCGCGAAGCCGCTCAACTTTGACGTTGGGCGTCATGACTAGCGCACAGCTTTTCCTTGTAGCAGCACTCTGTTTTTGTAGCGGAGAGTCTATGTCCGAACCCTTGAACCCAATCCAACTTAATGAAGTTGGTAGTTATGGCAATTTAACCTCGCGCCCTAACCCGAATGGCTTGGTGGTCCTTACAGTCCCAGATTTCGAGGCCCTATGTCGTTTCCAGTGGAAATTGACACTTCAACAAACATGACAACAGGTGGTACAACACCCGGATCGTGACCCCGACCCTGCACCCCATGAACATCCAGATCGAAACGCTCTTCACCACCGCACTTGGCCTGCAAC
>JANJXT010000040.1 GCA_024708885.1 Thiobacillus sp. | reverse complement strand
TTGTCCTATATTGAGTTGATTTCCCTTTCCTTCCGGTGAGCAAGCATGGCACGCCTTCCCCGCTACGTGATCCCCGGCCAGCCGCAGCACCTCATCCAGCGTGGCAACAACCGGCAGCCGATCTTTGCGGCCGAGGCGGATTATCAGTTTTTTCGGGATGCGCTGGTCGAGGCTTCAGGCAAGCATGGCCTTGCGATCCACGCGTATGTATGGATGACGAACCATGTTCACCTGCTGGCCACGCCGGAATTCGACGACAGCATCAGCAAGGTCTTCCAGTCGGTAGGGCGGAAATACGTGCAGTATTTCAATTTCACCTACCAGCGCAGCGGGACGCTGTGGGAGGGGCGCTACCGCGCGACGGTGGTGGACAGCGAGCGCTATCTGCTGACCCTGATGCGTTACATTGAGCTGAATCCTGTACGGGCGGGCATGGTGGCGGCGCCGCAGGATTATCCGTGGTCGAGCTACCGGCGCAACGCGCTCGGCGGGGGCGGGCCGAATGCGGACTGGCTGACGCCACACGGGGAATACACGCGGCTGGGACTGGACGACCTGGCCAGGCGGGAGCGTTATCGAGCGCTGTTCGCTGCGGCCATCGATCCCGCGGATCTGTCGCAAATCCGTGATTGCACGCACAAGGGCTGGGCGCTGGGCGGGGAGCGGTTCAGGCTTGCGATCGAAGCGCTGGGACAGAGGCAGGCGGCGTCGAAGGGGGTGGGGCGGCCGCGGAAGGGTGAGAATAATCGGGAATAATCGTGTCTGACCCCATTTCTGCCATTTCTGCCTTTTGCGGGCTCACACCAAAATGATGCTGTCGCTATAGGGTTTGAGCGCGGTGTCGTGGGTCAATAGCCGGAGGGGCTCGGCCAAGGCTTGCGCAATCAGCAGGCGGTCGAATGGGTCCGCGTGATGCGGCGGCAGGGTTTCGAGCAGGGCGATGTGGGCATTGACAATGGGGAGTTCGATATAGCCGGCTGCCCGGAAGTTGGCGGCCGCCTGCGTGCCGGACACGGGCATGCCGCCCTTGCCGAGCATGTGCTTGATGGTGATTTCCCACACCGAAGCTGTGCTGACGTGGATGCTGTTCGCGGGGGCGAGAATCAGGCTGCGTGCATGCTCCGCCAGACGCGGCGAATCGACGATCGCCCAGAGGGCAACGTGGGTATCGAGCAGCAGACGCATGTCAGGCGCCCGTCATCAGGTCGAGAATTTCCGCGTTGTGCGCGTCGATGTCGTCTGGCACATCGAACAGGCCGGCTGCAATGCCAATGCGTCTGGCTGTGTCGGTTTGGCGTATGGGCACAAGACGGGCAACGGGCTGACCATGACGGGAAATGGTGATTTCCGTTTCCGTTCCGCTGACGATTTGTTCGATCAGCCCGGATAAATGGGTTTTGGCATTGAAGAGACTGACGGTTTGCATGATGATCCTCCAGAAATTGGTTAAACTAGTATAATCAATTAAAGGAAAAAAATAAATGGGTGCGGCGGCTGACCGCATTTCTGTGTCTGTTTTCTGGAACTGGGCGGGGGAGAAACGCTGGTGGTTGCGGTTTCCTTCCGCTGTCCCCGTGCGGCCCGCGCAACGGCCCGCCGCGCCGTCACGGCAAAAGTCCGAAAACCACCCCCTCGTGCCACAGCCCCAGTCCGACCAGACACAGCGGCGTGATGGCGATGAAGACATGGAGCACGCGGCGGAAGAAATAATGGATGCCTCGCCCTTCGAGAAAATAGCGCACCACCAGCCAGGACTTGAGCCAGAGCACACCGGCGACCAGGGGCTGCAGGCCAGCCTTGCCGTGCAGTTCGTGGCCGATCAGGATCGACACGCCGGTCAGCAGCATCAGGCCCAGCCAGGCGAGGAAGAGCAGGCGCAGGGTGGATTTCGGTGCGGGCGATGCTTGGCTCATGGTCACACCAGGATGTAGAAAAAGGCGAACAGGACCAGCCAGATGAGGTCGGTGGCGTGCCAGTAGGAGGCGAGGGCTTCCAGGCCTTCGTGCTCGGTGCTGGTGTAGACGCCGCTGACGTGCCGGAACAGCACCCACAGGATGCCGAGAATGCCCCAGAAGGCGTGCACCATGTGGTTGATCGTCAGGTAGTAGTAGACGGTGAAGAAAATACCGGCCGTGCCGTCGATGCCGTGCGCCAGGTTCCATTGAACTTCATGGATCTTGACCACCGGGTAGCTGAGGGCGAGCAGCAGGCCCGCCACCAGCCAGGCGATCGAGGTGCGACGCTGGCCGTTGCGGAGGGTGACGATTGAAGCGGCGATGCAGAAACTGCTGCTGACCATGGCCGCGGTGATCCAGATGCCGGCCCCCAGATTGAGACGGCCGGCCCCCGTGGCAAATTCATGTGGGTAGTGCGCCCGCGCGACGAAGTACACGGTGAACAACACCAGGAACTCCGCAAGCTCGCAGCAAATGCCGACCCAGATCCCCTTGTTGCCGGGGATGCGGCCGGCTCGAGGGGCAGCGTCTTGCAGCGGCAGGCGCTCTGCCAGGGTCGTGCTCATGCTTCATTCTCCGCCTGGGAGGCATTGTGCCATGCTTTGTCCGCGCTATTGTCTGGCAAGCGCAGGGTGGGGAAAGAAAATGGATCGATCGTTCTTGCCTGGAGCACGGCAGTCTGGAACCGCTGCCCCGATGCCGTGATCGTCGCGCCGCCCCCGGCCATGGCGGCGCGGGCTTCGCCCCGGAGGGTGTGGCGCACGCCGTAACGATGCCAGGCGGTCGTTCGGTCTACCCGGTCAAGCCCTCCGCCTGCAACGCCGCCTGCACGTGCGGGCGAGCGCGCACGCGTTCGAGGTAGGCGGTGAGCGCGGGCCACGGCGCAAGGTCGAGGCCGACCAGTCCGGACCAGCTCAGCACCGTGAAGAGATAGGCGTCGGCTACGGTGAACGCATCGCCCATCAGGTAGCGCCTGCCGGCGATCTGCCGGTCGAGCCAGCCGACCCGGTTTCTCAGGTTGTCCAGCACGCCGGCCTTCCACTCCGGTGCCGCATGCGGGTTGAACAGGGGGCTGAAATTCTTGTGGATCTCTGAACTGATGAAGTTGAGCCATTCCTGCGCGCGGTAACGCTCCATCGTACCGGGAGCGGGCATGAGCCCGCTGTCGGGCTTCCGGTCGGCGAGATATTGCACGATGGCCGGGCCTTCCGTGAGGATGCTGCCGTCGTCCAGTTCCAGCGCGGGCACGCAGCCCTTGCTGTTGATGAGCAGATAATCGCCGCCGCCTTCGACCTGGCTCGCCGCGAGGTCAACCTTCTTCAGTTGTACGGACAGCCCCGCTTCCTCGATGACGATGTGCGGGGACAGGGAACAGGCGCCGGGGGCGTAGTAAAGCTTCATGGTTCTCTCCGGTGAAACGCGATGGGCACGATGAGCGCGTTTCCTCACCATAGTACGAAAATCGCCGCAACACCCCGAGGGCGCCTTGTTGCGGGAGGGTCGCCACGGTGCGGCCGTTCATGCTCAGATCCGACAGGCGCCCGGGCCGGCTTCGGGGAATCCCGCCTCGTCTCAGCCTTCGACAAGCTCGAATTCGTGCGTGATCTCCGCCGTTTTGCCGAGCATGATGCTCGCCGAGCAGTATTTCTCGGCGGACAGTTTCACGGCCTGCTCGACGCGCCTGGGGTCGAGCCCCTTGCCGGTGACGGTGAAGCGGATGTGGATGCGGGTGAACACCTTGGGGTCGGCCGGCGCGCGCTCGGCGTCGATGTCGGCGACGCAGTCGGTGATCGGCTGGCGCGCCTTTCGCAGGATGTGCACGACGTCGTAGGCGGAGCAGCCCCCCAGACCCAGCAGCAGCATTTCCATCGGGCGCACGCCGAGGTTCCTGCCGCCGCCGTCGGGCGGGCCGTCCATGACGACGGTGTGGCCGGATTCGCTCTGGCCGGCGAAGCTGACGCCTTCGATGAGTTTGACGCGGGCTTTCATGGTTTTCCCTGGCTGCTTGAGGAGCGCAGTTTGTACCACAAAATCCCCAGCCACTCGTGCAGGGCGTAGCTGCTGTCGCGCAGGCCGGACGGCGTGGGCATGAGGTCGGACGGGGCGTCCAGCGTGATGCTTGCGAACTGCGTGCCGGCGGGGACGACGGCGAGCCCCTGCGCCTCGAACTCGGGCACGGCGCGGCGCAGGTGCCAGGCATGGCTGACCAGGGCAATGCGGCGGGCGTTGTCGGCTTTCAACAGGGGCGCGGACAGGCGGGCGTTGTCCCAGGTGGTGCGGGCGGCGTCCTCGATCCAGCGCGGGCTGATGCCGTATTCGTCTTCCAGCACCCGTTGCATGAGGCGGGCCTCGGGCACCCTGCCGCCGCCGGGCGCGCCGCCGGTGACGAGGAGCGGCCGGCCGCTGGCGCGGTGCAGGTGCACCGCATAGCGCAGGCGCTCCAGGGTGAAGCCGTTGACCGTGTCGCCGCCGTATTCGGCCGCGTCGAGGCGGGCGCCGCCGGCGAGGACGACGATGGCGTCGACGCCCTGCAGCGCGACGGGATCGAGCGGCGGCGCGACTTCGAGGCTCTTTTGCAGGAGCCCGCTGACCCAGGGTGTGGACAGCGCGCAGAGTGCGAGGGCGACAAGCAGGATCAGGGTCATGGCAAGGCGGGGACGGCGGCGGCGAAGGACGAGCGCGGCGGCCAGCAGGAGCGTCAGCGACGCCGGCGGCAGCAGGACGGCACCGACGAACTGGGAGACGGAGAGCTGGCTCATGCGGCGATTGTAAGCCGCCGCCTGCGAGTCCTGGTGCAGCGTTGCACGCAATCAGGAACTTGGGCGCAGTGCCGGCCCGCTATCGCAGGTCGGGTTTCAGCCCGACCTGAAAAGGTTTGGGCATGGGCGGCGCCAGGAGCGCGACGCCACATTGGCATCCGCGGGTTTGACTTCCCCCGGGAGGGCCGGTTAGAATGCCCGGCTTTCCGAGAATATCCTCTGTGCAGGGGCTGGGTCATGAAAACCTTTTCCGCTAAATCGCATGAAGTCAAACGCGACTGGTTCGTGGTTGACGCCGACAACAAAGTGCTGGGCCGCCTGGCTTCCGAGATTGCGCGCCGCCTGCGTGGCAAGCACAAGCCCGAATACACGCCGCACGTCGACACGGGCGACTACATCGTCGTGGTCAACGCAGGCAAGCTGCGCGTGACCGGCAACAAGGAAGCCGACAAGAAATATTATCGCCACACCGGCTATCCCGGCGGCATCTACGAGACCACGTTTGGCAAGATGCAGGAGCGTTTTCCCGGCCGCGCGCTGGAAAAGGCGGTCAAGGGCATGCTGCCGAAGGGCCCCCTGGGCTACGCCATGATCAAGAAGATGAAAATCTACCCGGGCGCCGAGCATCCGCACATGGCGCAACAGCCCCAGCCCCTGGACGTCCAGGCTTAATCCAATACCAGGCAAATTCAAGGTCATCCCATGATTGGCAACTACAACTACGGTACCGGTCGACGCAAGGAGTCGGTCGCGCGTGTATTCATCAAGGCCGGCAGCGGCCGGATCGTCGTCAACGACAAGCCGGTCGACGAGTATTTCTCCCGTGAAACCGGACGCATGATCGTGCGCCAGCCGCTGGTGCTGACCGACAATCTGAACACGTTCGACATCATGGTGAACGTCTCCGGCGGCGGCGAATCCGGCCAGGCTGGCGCGGTGCGCCACGGCATTACGCGCGCGCTGATCGACTATTCGGCCGACATGAAGCCGGCGCTGAAGGCCGCCGGCCTCGTCACCCGCGACGCCCGTGAAGTCGAGCGCAAGAAGGTCGGCTTCCACAAGGCCCGTCGTCGCAAGCAGTTCTCCAAGCGCTGATTGCTTGCGGGTCAAAAAAGCCGTCCGTTTCAAGGGCGGCTTTTTTTATGTCTGTCATCGGGCGTGTCTTACAATAGCGCTCATTATTTGGCAATAACGCTCATTATCTGGATCGGAAACACGCCATGATCAAAGTCGGTATCGTCGGCGGCACGGGCTACACCGGAGTCGAACTGTTGCGCCTGCTGGCGCGCCATCCGCAGGTGGAATTGAGGGCCATCACCTCGCGCAAGGAAGCCGGCATGCCGGTGGCGGACATGTTCCCCAACCTGCGCGGTCGCGTGAAGCTTGCGTTCTCCACCCCGGAGGAAGCGGGTCTCGAGCGCTGCGACGTGGTGTTCTTTGCCACCCCGAACGGTGTGGCGATGCAGCAGACGCGCGCCCTGCTCGACACGGGCGTGAAGGTGATCGACCTGGCCGCCGATTTCCGCATCAAGGACGTGGCCGAGTGGCAGAAGTGGTACAAGATGGAGCACGCCTGCCCCGATCTCGTCGCCGAGGCGGTGTACGGCCTGCCGGAAATCAACCGCGAGCGCATCCGCGGTGCGCGGCTCATCGCCAACCCGGGCTGCTATCCGACCGCGGTGCAGTTGGGCTTTTTGCCGCTGCTCGAAGCCGGGGTGGTCGACGCCGGCTTCCTGATCGCCGACGCCAAGTCGGGCGTGTCGGGCGCCGGCCGCAAGGCGGAAGTGGCCACGCTGTTTGCCGAAGCCGCGGACAACTTCAAGGCCTATGCGGTCGCCGGCCATCGCCACTGGCCGGAAATCAGGCAGGGACTGGAGAGCTTCGCCGGCAAGGCGGTGGGTTTCACCTTCGTGCCGCACCTGACTCCGCTGATCCGCGGCATCCATGCCACGCTCTACGCGAAGGCGAGCGCCGACATCGACCTGCAGGCGCTGTTCGAAAAGCGCTATGCGGGCGAGCCTTTCGTCGACGTGCTGCCCGCGGGCGCCCATCCGGAAACCCGCTCGGTGCGGGGTGCCAACGTCTGCCGCATCGCGGTGCACCGGCCCCAGGGCAGCGACAGCGTGGTGGTGTTGTCGGTGATCGACAACCTGGTCAAGGGCGCGGCGGGCCAGGCCGTGCAGAACATGAACATCCTGTTCGAGCTGGCCGAGGATACCGCGCTCGCCGACGTCGGCATGCTGCCGTGACAGGTGCAGGAACTCCGCGGGTCGAGCAGGGTCTTTGCTTGACGCGAGCCGGGTGATGCGGATAATCACCCCACACTTCAATCAGGAGCATCATTATGAACGCAACAACCGAAATGGAATTCCCGCTGGTCTTCACCGACAGCGCGGCGACCAAAGTCAAGGGTCTGATCGACGAGGAAGGCAATCCCGACCTGAAGCTGCGTGTGTTCGTCTCGGGCGGCGGCTGTTCGGGCTTCCAGTATGGCTTCACCTTCGATGAGACGCAGAACGACGACGACACCGTGATGGAAAAGAACGGCGTCACCCTGCTGATCGACTCGATGAGCTTCCAGTATCTGGCCGGCGCCGAGATCGACTACTCGGAAGGTCTCGAAGGCGCGCAGTTCGTCATCAAGAACCCCAACGCCAGCACCACCTGCGGCTGCGGCTCGTCGTTCTCGGCCTGAGTCTCGACCCGGCACAACAAAAAAGCGGCCGCGGCCGCTTTTTTTTGTGCCCTGGGGTAAGGCTTGCACGCCGCAATTGCCGCGCGGCGCCACCGCCCAGCGTCCCTGCCTCAGGCCGGATAGATCGCTCCGAGCACGCGTGGGCCGCGGGCGCCGGTCACCGACGGCAGGTTTCCCGGGACGCCGAGCACCGCCTGGCGCGCGAGCCAGGCGAAAGCGAGGGCTTCCACCCAGTCCGGATCGATGCCGAGCGCGGCGGTGGTATCGACGCGCAGCGCCGGCAGGCGCGCGGCGAGGCGCCGCATCAAGACTCCGTTGTGCGCCCCGCCGCCGCACACGTAGAGTTCTTGCGTCCCTGCGCATTCGCGGATGACCGCCTCGGCGAGACTCGCTGCGGTGAACTCGAGCAGGGTGGCCTGCATGTCGGCGGCTGTGAGTTGACGGCCGAGACCGGCGAGTGTCGTGTCGAGCCACGCGAGGTTGAACTGTTCCCGCCCCGCGCTCTTGGGCGGAACCTGTGCCAGAAACGGGTGTTGCAGCAGGACGTCGAGCAGGGCCGCGTCGGTCTGCCCGCTGGCCGCCCAGGCGCCGTCGCGGTCGTAACGCTCGCCCTGATGGCGGCCGATCCACGCGTCCAGCAGCAGGTTGCCCGGGCCGGTGTCCCAGCCGCGCACCGTGCCGCCAGCGGGCAGGTCGGTCACGTTGGCGATGCCGCCGATATTGGCGACGACGCGGTGGAGCCCCGGATCGGCGAAGGCGTGAACGTGAAACGCGGGCACCAGCGGCGCGCCCTGGCCGCCGGCCGCGATATCCCGGCTGCGGAAGTCGGCGACCACGGCGATTCCCGTGAGTTCGGCAAGCAGCGCGGCGTTGCCGATCTGCAGCGTGTAGCCGTCGGCCGGCCGGTGGCGCAGGGTCTGGCCGTGGCAGCCGATTGCGCGCACGTTGTGCGGCACGAGGCCGTCGAGCAGTGTTTGGACCGCGCGGGCGTACAGGCGGGCGAGTTGGTTGGCGGCCAGTGCGGCGAGATGGATTTCGTCGGCGTGCGGCGCGTTCAGCGCCAGCAGTTGAGCGCGCAAGGCGTCCGGATAGGGCAGGTAGTGTGTGCGGAGCAGGCGGCTCGTGCCGTCCGCGGAGAATTCCGCGAGTACCGCGTCGACACCGTCGAGGCTGGTGCCGGACATGAGACCGACGCAGCGCTGGACTGGATTGGAGTGCGGCGCCTCATGCGCGAAGCGTTCGTTCAACCTGGAAACCGCGGTTGGACGCGCCCGAGGGTACGCCTGCTCGTGCGCCTGCCCTGGCCGCGCCGGTTCAATCGAGCGCGGCGAGATTGGTGCCGCGCAGCAGTGCAAGCTTCTCCGACCAGTTGGCGGTCTGGCTGCGGAATTGCGCGAGCTGCGATGCCGCCAGCGGCGGCGAGCCGGGCAGCTTGATCGCCATCGGGTTCTGCGGCTTGCCGGCGATGCGCACTTCGTAGTGCAGGTGCGGCCCGGTGGAGGCGCCGGTCGAGCCGACGAAGGCGATCACTTCGCCTTGCGCGATGGCGCGGCCCGGACGGATGCCGGATGCGAATGCGCTGAGGTGGGCGTAGTACGTTTCGTAGCCGTTGTGGTGGCGCAGGACCACGAGATTGCCGTAGCCGCCGCGGCGCCCGGCAAAGCTGACGACGGCGTCCGCGGTGGCCTTGACCCGGGTGCCGGTGGGGGCGCCGAGGTCGACGCCGGTGTGGGCGCGGTGGAAGCCGTAGACGGGGTGCTTGCGCGAGTTGGTGAAGCTCGAGGTGACGCGGGAGAATTCCAGCGGGGAGCGCAGGAATCCCTTTTTCAGCGATTCGCCCTCCGGCGTGTAGTAGTCCTCGCGGCCGAGCGGATCCTGGTAGAGCACGACGCGATGGGTCCTGCCGGCGTTGACGAATTCCGCGGCGAGCATCTTGCCGGCGCCGACCGGTTCGCCATTGCGGTAGCTGACCGTGTAGACCACCGAGAAGGTGTCGTCGCGGCGCAGGTCCTCGCGGAAGTCGATGCGGGTCGAAAAGGCTTGCGCGATCTGGTCCGCGATCTTGCCGGGGATGCCGGCGCTGTCGGTGGCACCATACAGCGAGGTGAGGATGCGCCCCGATTTCATGACCACGCGCGATTCGAGCGTTGCGTCACTTTCGGCCGCGACGAAGTCTTCGCCCTGGCGCTGGAGCGTCAGCGTGGGCGCGTCGCGCCGCTCGAAGCTGACCGCCAGAAGATCGCCGTCCGGGGTGGTCGTGGCGTGCACGCGCTGGCCAGCGCGCAGGCCCTTGGCGATCGGACGCATGTTTGGTGCGGCCAGCAGGCGCTGGATTTCGAGATCGTCGACCTTGAGGCGGGCAAGCGCCTGCGCCAGGGTGTCGCCGGGCTGCAATTCGCCCTCGCGTTCGTAGGTTTCGTCCACGCTCGCTGCGGCGAGGGTGGGCAGGGCAATGGCTTCGGTGACCGTTTGCGGCGTGATGTCGAGGGTGTTGGTGTCGGGGGCCAGGCCGAATGCGGCAACGACGCCGAACAGCGGCAGGCTGGAGAGGATCACCAGGGTGCGCAGACTGAAGCGGCGTTCCGCTCCGGTGAGCCCATCGGTTAAGATTCTCAGTTTGGTGAGCGGCATGGACCGGTTCCCTTCCTTGAACGAGCCGGGAGTCTAACACAAATGTGTCCCGGAAAAATATTCAATCCAAACATCGGCTTGCGCGAAACTGGCAGGATGGTACCCAGAAATAAACGGCCAAATCGGGCAAAACTTGAGACGACAGAGAGGGATTCTTGATGCAGGACGCCTTGCAGGAAATCAAACGTGGAGCCGATGAGCTCCTGATCGAGGCCGAACTGGTCGAACGGCTGAAAACCGGCCGCCCGTTGCGCATCAAGGCGGGCTTCGACCCCACCGCGCCCGACCTCCATCTCGGGCATACCGTGCTGCTCAACAAGCTGCGCCAGTTCCAGGAGCTCGGACACCAGGTCGTCTTCCTGATTGGCGACTTCACTGGCATGATCGGCGACCCGACCGGGAAAAACACCACGCGTCCGCCGCTCACCCGCGAGGCGGTGGTGGAGAATGCGAAAACCTACCGGGAGCAGGTGTTCAGGATCCTGGATCCGGACAGAACCGAGGTCCGCTTCAACGCGGAGTGGATGGAAAAGCTTGGCTCGGCCGGCATGATCCGCCTCGCGGCCACGTACACGGTGGCGCGCATGCTGGAACGCGACGACTTCCACAAGCGCTACACCAACCAGCAGCCCATTGCGATCCACGAATTCCTCTATCCGTTGATCCAGGGCTACGACTCGGTGGAACTCAGGGCCGACGTCGAAATCGGCGGCACCGACCAGAAATTCAACCTGCTCATGGGACGCGAGCTGCAGAAACATCACGGCCAGGCGCCGCAGTGCGTCCTTACCATGCCGCTGCTGGAGGGGCTCGACGGCGTCAACAAGATGTCGAAATCGCTCGGCAACTATGTGGGCATCAACGAGCCGCCGCGGGAAATCTTCGGCAAGCTGATGTCCGTCTCGGACGATCTCATGTGGCGCTACATCCAGCTGCTGTCGTTCGAGCCGCTGGCGGTCGTCGAGGGCTGGAAACGCCGGGTCGCCGAGGGTGCCAACCCGCGCGACATCAAGGTCGGGTTCGCCCAGGAAATCGTCGCGCGCTTCCACGGCCGCGCCGCGGCCGAGGAGGCGCTGGCCGAATTCGAGGCGCGCTTCCAGCGTGGCGCGCTGCCCGACGACATGCCCGAGCTCAGCGTGCCCGGCGTGGACGGCGCGCTCGCGGTCCCGCAGCTCCTCAAACTGGCCGGGCTGGTTCCCAGCACCTCCGAAGCGATCCGTCAGGTCGCCGCCGGCGGCGTGCGCCTGGACGGTGAACGCGTCGCCGACAAGGGGCTGAGCATCCCGGTGGGCGCCACCGTCGTCGCCCAGGTGGGCAAGCGCAAATTTGCTCGCGTGACGGTCGTGTGAAAATTATTTCGCGGAAAGTGTTGACGGAATATTTTTGCTCTGTAGAATGCGCACCTTCTCGAAACGCAGCGCACTGCCCGGACCGGCAGGTGTTGTGCCAAGAGACTGATCTTTAACAATTTACAGCCGATAGGTGTGGGTGTTGTGGTGGTGGTTATCCTGGTTTTTTTCTGGGGTAGCGCTAGCATAGATGCTCACACTGAACGAAGTAATTCGTTTGAGTTGAGCGATGAAGTTTGTAGTA
>JANJXT010000064.1 GCA_024708885.1 Thiobacillus sp. | reverse complement strand
CGCGACGCGCTGGTTCACGCCGTCGAACACGACGAAATCGTTGCCCAGCCCGTGCATTTTGGCGAAGCGCAGTTTCATGATGCAAGGAAGTGTAGCGCCGTGCGCCGCCGGGCGATAGCCGGCATGCGCCTCACAGCGGTTTTTCCATGATGTGGTCGTCCATGACGAAGCCGTTGCCGAGGTCGAACACGCGCGATTCGACGATCGCGAAACCGTATTTTTCATAGGCGCGCAGCGCCTGCGCGTTGCCGCGGTTGACCTGCAGGCGCAGCCGCCGTGCGTGGTGTGCGCGTGCCCAGGCTTCGGCGGCCGCGAGCAGTGCCTTGCCCACCCCTTGGCGCTGCTGCGCGGCGTGGACGTAGAGCTTGTCGAGCTTGCAGGCATCGGTGTCGAGATACGCGTGGGCGAAACCGACGGCGGTGTCGCCCCGCCAGGCCACATACCAGGCGTGTGTGGGATCATCGAGCTGCGCGCGCATGCGCGTGGCGGCATAGCGGTCGGCCAGCATGGCGTCCATCTGCGCCTGCGAAATGAGCGCCGGATAGGTCGTCTGCCACACGCTGCGCGCCAGCGCGGCGACGGCGTCGACGTCGGCAGGCGTCATCGGCGTGAGGCGCGTGTCCGATTCAGACGTCATACAGACTGGGTTCGCCCGTCGGGCGCGTCTTGAAGCGGCGGTGCAGCCACAGGTATTGCGCGGGCATTTCGCGTACGCGTTCCTCGATGAAGGCGTTCATGCGTGCGACGTCGGCGTCGAGGTCGCCGCTCGGATAATTCTCCCACGGCGGATGGAAGCGTACGGCGTAGCCGCGCCCCCACGGCAGCTGGCGTGTGACCACCGGCACCACCTGGGCGTGGGTCAGTTTCGCCAGGCGCGGCAGCGCCGACACAGTGGCGGCGGGAATGCCGAAGAAGGGCACGAACACGGCATTGCGCCGGCCGTGATCCTGGTCGGGCAGGTAGTAGAAGGGCCGCATCGCGCGGATCGCCTCCAGCGTCGCCTTGATGCCCGCGTGGCGCGGAATCAGCACGATGTCGGAAAAACGCGTGCGGCCATGGCGCACGTAGCGGTCGGTGACGGGATCCTTGGCCGGTGCGTACATCGACGCCATGCGGTAGTCCATGGTGAGACGCACGCCACCCATGTCGAGTCCGAGAAAGTGCGGCGCCAGCCAGATCACCGGCCGATGGCCGTCGCCAAGCGCCGCCTCGGGATTGTCGATGCGGATGATGCGGCGTACGCGCCGCGCCGAGCTGAACCACAGCACGCCATATTCGAGCGCGGCGCGCAGCGAGGCCTGATAGTTCTGGCGCAGCCAGCGGCGCCGCGTCGCGGGCGGCACATCGGGAAAGCACAGCGCAAGGTTCGTCTCGGCGATGCGCCGGCGCCGGCTGGGACGCAGGGCCATGAGCCAGCCGATACCGTTGCCCAGTGCCGCCTGCAGTGGGAAGGGCAGCCAGTGCAGCAGCCAGAGAACGCCCACGCCCAGCCATACCGGCCACAGCGCAGGACGATACAGGGACGTGTCGGCAGGCTTCATGCCGGCGGCAGCGTGTCGGGATCGGGGGCGCCGCCCGGCCGCTTGTAACGGTTGTAGCTCCACAGGTACTGCGTGGGAAAGCGCCGCACGATGGCTTCCACCGCCTGGTTGATGCGGGTCGCGGCGGCGGCCTTGTCGGCCGGCAGCTGGTCGCCCAGCGGCAGCACGTGCAGGTGGTAGCCGCGCCCCCAGGACAGCCGCTCCGCGGCGACGAAGAACGCCGGTGCGCCGGTCTTGCGCTGCAGGCTGGAAACGAGCGTCGGGGTGTAGGCAGGACGGCCGAAGAACGGCGCCCACGCGCCATCGCCGCTGCTTGCCACCTGGTCGGGCAGGATGCCGATCGCCTCGCCGCGGCGCAGCGCGGCCAGTTGCGCGCGCACGCCGGACAGATCGGTCGGCACCAGGTTCGCCTGGCCGCGCTGGCGTCCGGTCAGCATGAGGCGGTCGAGAAAGGCATTGCGTGGCGGTTTGTACATCGCAGTGAAGGGTTGTCGCGAGGCGACGTACAGGCTGATCATTTCGAAACAGCCGATGTGCGGCGAGAGCAGGATCACGCCCTTGCCCGCCGCCGACGCGGCGTCGATCGCGTCCCAGCCGCTGGTGCCGCGCACGAATTTCAGCACCGCCGCGTAAGGGCGCAGCCACACCGGCAGCAACTCGGTCACCGCCTTGCCGCCTTCGCCAATGGTGCGGCGCAGCAGTTGCCGCTGCGCGCGCGGCGAGTCCGCCAGGCCCGCGGCGAGGAGATGGCTGCGCAGGCGCCCGGAATGGCGCCCCGGCGCCCAGTAGACGAGCCAGCCCAGAACGATGCCGAGGCCGTGCATCAGCGGCAGGGGCAGGCGGGCCAGCAGCCTCAGCAGCAGCATTGCGCGGGATTGACGCCGGGGCCGGGTGCGGGCGAGAATGCGCGTGCCGCCGGGTTAATCCAGACAACTTGCGGGCGGGATACAAATACAGCTAAAGCGTCTCCGCTCCGTTGGTCCCACGAGTCGGTTACGCAGCCAGTAACCGGGACGACAGGAGCAGTCATGCAGAAGGATTTCATTTTCACTTCGGAATCGGTGTCTGAGGGTCATCCCGACAAGATGGCCGACCAAATCTCGGATGCGGTGCTGGACGCGATTCTAACCCAGGACAAACACGCCCGCGTCGCCTGCGAGACGCTGCTGACCACGGGTCTGGTGGTCATCGCGGGCGAGATCACCACCTCCGCCGTCATCGATTTCAGTTCCATCGCGCGCGAGACCATCAAGCGCATCGGCTACGATTCGTCCGACAAGGGCTTCGATTACCACACCTGCGCGGTGATGGTCGCGGTCGGCAAGCAGTCGCCCGACATCGCCCAGGGGGTGAACGAGGGCGAGGGGCTGTTTCTCGACCAGGGCGCCGGCGACCAGGGCCTGATGTTCGGCTATGCCTGCAACGAGACGCCGGTGCTGATGCCGATGCCGATCCATCTCGCGCATCGCCTCACCGAGCGCCAGTCCGAACTGCGCAAGGACGGCCGCCTGCCCTGGCTGCGCCCGGATGCCAAGTCGCAGGTGTCGATCCGCTACGTCGACGGCAAGCCGCACACCATCGACACCGTCGTGCTGTCGACCCAGCACCATCCCGAAATTTCGCACGCCATGCTGACCGAGGCGGTGATCGAGGAGGTCATCAAGCCCGTGCTGCCGAAGGACATGCTCACCGCCGACACGCGTTATCTCGTCAATCCCACCGGACGCTTCGTCGTCGGCGGGCCGATGGGCGATGCCGGCCTCACCGGACGCAAGATCATCGTCGACACGTATGGCGGCTCCGCGCCGCACGGCGGCGGTGCATTCTCGGGCAAGGATCCGTCCAAGGTCGACCGCTCCGCGGCCTATGCCGCGCGCTACGTGGCGAAGAACATTGTCGCCGCGGGTCTCGCCGACAAGTGTCTGGTCCAGGTGAGCTATGCCATCGGTGTGGCGAAACCGACCTCGCTCATGGTCGAGACCTATGGCACCGGCAAGGTGTCGGACGCCAGAATCGTCGAGCTGATCCAGAACCACTTCGACCTGCGGCCCAAGGGCATCGTCCAGATGCTCGACCTGCTGCGCCCGATCTATACGCGCAGCGCGAGCTACGGCCACTTCGGCCGTGACGAGCCCGACTTCACCTGGGAAGTGACCGACAAGGCGGCGGAGTTGAAGGCGGCTGCCGGTCTGTGAGGCGTGCCTGGCACGCGCTGAGGGATGAAGCGAACGCTCAGTCGACCAGGCCGTGCCTGATGGCGTAGTGGGTGAGCTCGGCGTTGTTCTTCATCTGCATCTTCGTCAGCAGGCGCGTGCGATACATGCTGATGGTCTTCACCGACAGCGAGAGCTGCTCGGCGATGGCCGAGACGGTGAGGCCCGAGGCGAGCAGGCACAGCGTCTGGTACTCGCGGTTGGACAGGGTTTCGTGTGGTGCGGTCTCGCGCTCGCCGCTCACCTGGCTGGCAAGCTCCTGGGCGACTTCCGCGCTGATGTATTTCTTGCCCGAGGCGACGGTGAGGATGGCGTCGACCAGCTGCGCCGGCGCGCTCTGCTTGTTGAGGTAGCCGGCCGCGCCGGTCTTCAGCGCGCGCACCGCGTACTGCGTCTCGCGGTGCATGGAGAGCATCAGCACCTTGATGCCGGGATGCTCCTTGCGCAGCAGTTCCAGCGCCTCCAGCCCGCTGCGGTCGGGCATGGAAATGTCCATCAGCACCACGTCCCACGGTTCCTGGCGCGCCAGACGCAGCGCCTGGCTGGCGCAGTCGGCTTCGCCTGCGACCACGATGTCGGATACGTCGGCGAGAATCTGCTTGAGTCCCGCACGCACGATGGCATGGTCGTCAACGATGAGAACGCGGTAGGGGTTCGCTTTCGGCACGGGTTTGTTCCCACATTCAGCTGGCTTGATTATGCCCCGATTTGCCGGCGTCGAGCGGCAAGGTGAGGCGCACCCGGGTCCCGCGGGGCGAGGCGGCTTCGATCTCGAGGTGCCCGCCGAACGCGGCGGCGCGCTCGCTCATGCCCAGCACGCCGAAGCCGGACACGGCGCGCGTGTGATGCGCGGGGGCATAGCCGCGGCCATCGTCGGCAATGCCGAGGACGAGGCTGCCGTTGCGGCGAGTGAGCTGCATGCGCACCTGGCTGGCGCGCGCGTGCTTGGCGACATTGGTCAGTGCTTCCTGGGCGATGCGGTAGATGGCGATGGCGGCATCCGCGTCCAGCGGCGGCGTTCCGCCCCGCGTGGCGAGGCGGCAGTCGATGCCGGTGTTGCGCGTGAACTGTTCGCACTGCTGGCGCAGCGCCGCGACGATGCCCAGCTCCAGCGTTGCGGGCCGCAGGTTCGCGGCGATGCGGTGCGCCGCGTCGAAGGTCTGGTCGATCAGGTCCTCCAGGTAGGTGACGCGTTCTGCGAGCGCGCCGTCGTCACGCGGCAGGCGGCGCGTCAGCCCGGCCAGCGCGATCTTGATCGCGGTGAGGTTGCCGCCGAGATCGTCGTGCACCTCGCGCGCCAGGCGCAGACGTTCCTGCTCCTTGGCGGTCTCGATGTGGGCGGCCATGGCGCGCAGCTGCGCGCGCGAGCGGTTGATTTCGGCCTCGGCGAGCTTGCTGTGGGTGACGTTGAGCATGATGCCGTCCCAGATCTCACCGTCCTGGGTGCTGCGATGGCTGACGCGCACCGACACCCATTTCACGTCCTTCCACGCGCGCATGCGCAGGCGGCCCTCCCAGTTGAAGCTGAGGTGGCCACCGGGGGAGGCCGCCAGGTGCGCCAGATAATCCGGACGGTCGTCATCGTGGATCATGCGGAAGAAGCGTTCCGGATCGGCGCGCAGCGCCGCGGCCTTGATGCCGAGGAGCTGCATGGACTGGTCGCTGACGTGGCGCAGCAGCGGCACACCGCCGGGCGGGCGCCGCACCTGGAACACCATGCCCGGCACGCTGGCGACGATCGCACGCAGGTCCGACGCCGAATGCGCGAGCGCCTGTTCGGCCGCTTCGTGGCGGGTTTCGTCGTGGGCGATGCAGATGAGCAGCGCGCGGCCGCCCTGCCGGCGCAGGAACATGCGCAGCTCCACCGGGTAGAGGCTGCCGTCGCGACGGCGGCAATGCAGCCGCAGGCGGCTGCGGCGCCGACCGCCGCTGCGCAGGAGCGCCACCGCGGACTGGAAGGCGGACACGTCCCCCGGCGCGAGCAGGTCCGGCGGCGTGAGCCTTTGCAGCGCATCGGACGTCCGCAGCAGATTGTGCAGCGCGGCCGGGTTGGCGTACAGGATGCGCAGCGTGTCGGCGTCGAAAACCGTCACTTCGGTCATTGACGCCCGCAGGATCGCCTGCAGCAGTCCTGCGTCGCAAACGGTGTTCCCGGGTCCTTGCATGTCCCTCCCGCATGGCGGCTCGATGGGCGCATTATCGCCGGTGCGCGGCGGATCGTCATGAACGTTGCGTTATAATGAGGATTCCGAGGAGCGCTGCGAGGCGGACCGCCGTCCCCAGGCTCGGAAAGGCAATGAACCGCGCTCGCCTATTCTCAACCCTGCCGGGTTCGGGACGTCGGGTGAGTGCTGCTGCCGACCCTCCGGGTTCAATCAACCCCGTCCACCCGGCCACATGCAACGGAGCAACACATGAACGCTGTGGCTGACAAGAATTTCACCGATTTCGTCGTCGCCGACCTCGCGCTTGCCGACTGGGGGCGCAAGGAAATCAAAATCGCCGAAACCGAAATGCCGGGCCTGATGGCGATCCGCGAGGAATTCGCCGCGAGCCAGCCTTTGCGCGGCGCGCGCATCACCGGCTCGCTGCACATGACCATCCAGACCGCGGTGCTGATCGAGACGCTGACCGCGCTCGGTGCGGAAGTGCGCTGGGCCTCGTGCAACATCTTCTCGACGCAGGACCACGCCGCCGCCGCCATCGCCAGGGACGGCGTCGCCGTGTTCGCGGTCAAGGGCGAGTCGCTCACGGACTACTGGGACTACACCCACCGCATCTTCGAGTGGCCGGATGGCGGTTGCAGCAACATGATCCTCGACGACGGCGGCGACGCCACGCTCCTGCTGCATCTGGGCAGCAAGGCCGAAAAGGACATCGGGGTGCTCGCCGCCCCGACCAGCGAGGAGGAGCGCATCCTCTACGCCGCGATCAAGGCGAAGCTTGCCACTGACAAGACCTGGTACTCGACGCGGCTGGCGCAGATCCGCGGCGTGACCGAGGAGACCACCACCGGCGTGCACCGTCTGTACCAGATGCACGAGAAGGGCGATCTGAAGATTCCGGCGATCAACGTCAACGACTCGGTCACCAAGTCCAAGTTCGACAACCTCTACGGCTGCCGCGAATCGCTGGTCGACGGCATCAAGCGCGCCACCGACGTCATGGTCGCCGGCAAGATCGCCGTGGTCGCGGGCTACGGCGACGTCGGCAAGGGCAGCGCGCAAGCCCTGCGTGCCCTGTCGGCGCAGGTGTGGGTGACCGAGATCGACCCGATCTGCGCGCTGCAGGCGGCGATGGAAGGCTATCGCGTCGTCACCATGGACTACGCTGCCGACAAGGCCGACATCTTCGTCACCGCCACCGGCAACTTCCACGTCATCAACCATGACCACATGGCGAAGATGAAGGACCAGGCGATCGTCTGCAACATCGGCCACTTCGACAACGAGATCGACGTCGCCAGCATCGAAAAATACCAGTGGGAAGAGATCAAGCCGCAGGTCGACCACGTCGTCATGCCGTCGGGCAACCGCATCATTCTGCTCGCCAAGGGTCGTCTGGTGAACCTCGGCTGCGCCACCGGCCATCCGTCGTACGTGATGAGCTCCAGCTTCGCCAACCAGACCATCGCGCAGATCGAGCTGTGGCAGGAACGCGATTCCGGCAGGTATCCGGTCGGTGTCTACACCCTGCCCAAGCACCTCGACGAGAAAGTCGCGCGCCTGCAGTTGCGAAAGCTCAACGCGCAGCTCACCGAGCTGACCGCGCAGCAGGCGGCCTACATCGGCGTGCCGCAGGAAGGCCCGTACAAGGCCGAGCACTACCGTTACTGAGCGGTTTTCCGAAAGGAGCGCGCCGTGCGTCTACTGCTGCTGTTGTGGATTCTCAATGCCGTGGCACTGCTCGTGGTGACCTGGCTGCTGCCGTCGGTCGAGCTCGCCGGTTTCGGCTCGGCGCTCGCCGCAGCGCTGGTGCTGGGGCTCATCAACACGCTGGTGCGGCCGCTGCTCGCGCTGCTTACGCTGCCGCTCACGATCCTCACGCTGGGCATGTTCTACCTGGTGCTGAACGGGCTCCTGTTCTGGCTTGCCAGCGCGCTCCTGCCCGGCTTCCATGTCGGCGGATTCTTCCCTGCGCTGTTCGGCGCCATCCTCTACGGCGTGATCGCATGGACGCTATCCGCGCTTGTCCTCGACCAGAAAGGTTGATTCATGAGCGAACGCACGTTCAGTTTCGAGTTCTTTCCGCCCAAGACGCCCGAGGGCGTCGAGAAGCTCCACGCCACGCACCGGCAGCTCGCGCAGTTGCAGCCGAAATTTTTCTCGGTGACCTTCGGCGCCGGCGGCTCGACGCGCGACCGCACGCTGGAAACCGTGCGCGAGATCCAGACGAGCGGCAGCGAGGCCGCGCCGCACCTGTCGTGCATCGGCTCGACCGAGGCCAGCATCCGCGACATCCTCGGCGAATACAAAAGCCTGGGCATCCGTCATCTGGTCGCGCTGCGCGGCGACCTGCCGTCGGGGTCGATGGACGTCGGTGAATTCCAGTACGCCAACGAGCTGGTGGAATTCATCCGCAAGGAAACCGGCGACTGGTTCAACATCGAGGTTGCCGCCTATCCGGAAATCCACCCGCAGGCGCGCTCGTATGCCGAGGATCTGAAGAACTTCAAGCGCAAGGTCGACGCCGGCGCAAACGCGGCGATCACGCAGTATTTCTTCAACGCCGACGCCTACTTCCGCTTCGTCGACGAGGCGCGTGCGCTGGGTGTGGACATAGCCATCGTTCCCGGCATCATGCCCATCGGCAACTACGTACAGCTGGCAAGGTTTTCTGACGCGTGCGGCGCGGAAATCCCACGCTGGCTGAGGAAGAAGCTGGAAAGCTACGGCGACGATCTGGCGTCGATCCGCGCCTTCGGACTCGACGTCGTCACCGACCTGTGCGATCGCCTGCTCGCCGGCGGCGCGCCGGGGCTGCATTTCTACACCATGAACCAGGCCGGACCGTCGACCACCATCTGGCAGCGGCTGGGGTTGTAGGGTGCCGACTGCGGCTGACTTACCCGATACGCCGGCCCCCGTATCCTTGCAGGCGCGGCGCCTTCATGCCCTCCGGGTGCTCGCCGCGATATCGGGCGGTGGAGCCTTCACGGCAATCGGG
This sequence comes from Thiobacillus sp., assembly GCA_024708885.1. Lineage (GTDB taxonomy): Bacteria > Pseudomonadota > Gammaproteobacteria > Burkholderiales > Thiobacillaceae > Thiobacillus. The sequence goes on along the minus strand of JANJXT010000064.1, from coordinate 5,855 downwards.
CCGAGGGCGACCCTCCTGCAAACGGGGCATCCAGCTCACTCCTGCACCGTCACAAAACCCAGCTTCGCAATCCCGGCGCGGTTGGCGGCGGCCATTACCTGCGCCACGCGGCCGTAGCGCACGTTTGCGTCGGCGTGCAACTGCACCGACAGATCGTCGCCGCCTTCACGCAGCGTCGCGAGTTCGTTTTCCAGCGCGTCGAAATGGATCGTACGCTGGTCGATGTACACCGCGCCCTCCGCGTCGACCGAGAGCTGCACCGTGCGGCTCTTCTTCAGCGGCGCGACCTCGGCGGTCTTGGGCAGGTCGACCGGCACGGCCTGCATCAGAAGCGGCGCGGTGACGATGAACACGATGAGCAGCACCAGCATGACGTCGACCAGCGGCGTGACGTTGATCTCCGACATTGCGGACTGCTTCGAGGTGATGTGCAGCGCCATGTGCCGGACTCCTAGCGGACGCTGAAGCCGGACTTCAGCACGTGGTGCAGGAAGTCGTCGGCGAAGGCTTCCAGTTCGGCGCCGTAGAGGTTCACCCGGCGCAGCCCATAGTTGTAGGCGATCACGGCGGGAATCGCGGCGGCGATGCCGACCGCGGTGGCGATCAAGGCCTCGCCGATCGGCCCGGCGACGACGTCGAGCCCCGCCGAGCCGGACTCGGAAATGCCCTGCAGCGCGTGCATGATGCCCCACACCGTGCCGAACAGGCCGACGAAGGGGGCAGTCGAGCCCACGCTCGCCAGCACCATCAGGCCGCTTTCCAGGCGGCGCAAGGCTTTCTGCGCTTCGGCACGCAGGCGGCGCTCCAGCACGGGCTGGATGTCGCCGCTGTTCTCGGGGTTGCGCGTGCCGTCCCAGCCGAGCTGGCGCAGGGTGTCGAAGCCGGCGCGGCACACCTGCGCCAGCGGCCCCTCGGACGCGCGCGCGATGCGTTCGCCCTCGCCGAGACCGGGTGCGTTCCAGAACGCGTCGAGGAAGGCGCCGTTCTGCCGCGACAGGCGGAACTGGAGCCAGCCTTTCATCACGATGAGTGTCCACGACAGCACGGAGAACGCGATCAGGAGCCAAAGAGTCGCGGCGACGATGCCCGAGGTCGAGTGTCCCAGCATGAAGAGTCCTAGTTCTTGAGTTTGAATACGATCGGCACGTCCACCCATGCGCTCACGGCCTGTTCCCCCTGGCGCGCGGGAACGAAGCGCCATTTTCGCACGGCTTCCAGCGCCGCCTCGTCGAGCAGTGCGTGGCCGCTGCCGTGTTTCAGCTCCACGCGGTTGCAGCGGCCGTCCGCCAAGACCTCGGCGCGCACCAGCACCCGCCCTTCCAGACCGCGGCGGCGCGCGACGAACGGGTATTCCGGCGGCGGATTGTTGAGATAGGCTGCGTTGAAGCGCGGGGCTTCGATGGCAGGCGGCGGCGCGGGGGACACCGATACCGGCGCCGCCGCTTCGGGCGCGGGTGCTACCGGTTCGGACGCGGGCGCTGTGGCGACGACCTGCACCGGCGCCGGCACGGGCGCTTCGATCGGCACCGCGATCGGCGAGGGTGTGGGAGCCGGGATCGGCGGTGGGCGTGGCGGCTCGCTGCGCGGTGGCGGCGGCGCGGGTTTTTTCGGGACCGGCGGGGCGACCGGCAGCGGGCGTGGCGCGGGTACAGGCGCTGGGGGCGGCAGCAGCGCGGCCTCGATCACCGTGAGGGCACGCGCGGGTTTTGCCTCGTCACGCAGACGGTCGAGGGCGTACCAGGCTCCGGCATGGGCCAGCGCGATCGTCAGACCGACGAGGAGCCAGGTGCGTGCGGGTTGAGCTTTCCAGTCCATGTGGGCGTACACAGGCGGCCGCGGATTGTGCGGCGGATGAAGCGGGCTAGCCCGAAAATTCACGCAGCCGGGCTGCGCGGTCAGCTCCGGCAATGATAAAAGAATCGGCGGCAAGAGAAGCGGATGGAAGGCGGGCTGCGACAAATGGACGCAGGCCGCCTTGCAGACAGAAGCGCCCGGCGCCTTGCACGCCGGGCCGCTGACCTCAGAAGCTGTAGGTCAGCCCTGCGTAGATCGAGCGGCCCATGCCGGGAACCGGGGTGCCCCATTTCGGCGTGGTGAGGGCGGTCGTGCTGCTGCTCATCGTCGAGCCCTGGCCCATGTAGGCGCCGCCGAGCGGGTGGTAGTAGAGCCGGTCGAACACGTTTTCCACACCGAAATCGACGCGCACCTGTTTCCATGCGTAGCTGCCGCGCAGGTTCATGAGCGCGTAGCCGGGGGTCTCCATTTCATTGCGCATTTCGGAGACGTCGTCCTTGCGCGCGACCATCACCACTTCGGCCGCGTTGTCCCAGCGCCCGAGCTTTTGTGTCAGCGCGAACTTGCCGTTGAGCGGCATGATGTTGTACAGGTTATCGTCGGTGTCGCGGTTTTCGCCTCTGGCATAATTCACCAGACCGGTGAGCCCGAACTCGCCCAGTTCGGTCTTTGCCAGCGGCAGCTTGCCCGAGAGGTCGACGCCGTACAGGCGCGCGGACTGGTTGACGAACTTCAGCAGCGTGAATTGATCCTTCAGGAGCGTCGTGCGCGCGGTGTTGCTGGCGGCATCCCACTGCACCGCGTCGATGTAGTCGGTCACACGGGTATAGTAGGGCGTGGCCTTGAACTCCCAGGTGCGGTCGGGCGCGTGCCAGTCGAAGGTGGCGGACACGGTGTCGGCCTGCTCCGGCTTGAGGTCGAGGTCGCCGATGTAGCCGTTGCCGTCGCCGAACCAGTTCACCATCAGCGCGGCCATCGTCCAGGTCGACCAGGTATAGCGTTCGTGCAGGTTGGGCGAGCGCGTCTTGTGCGCATAGCCGAATTCGATGTCCTGCGTCGGGCTCGCGGTATAGCGCGCGAGGAGCGTCAGATCCCAGTTGTTGTCGGTCCTGGAGTGGCTTCTGGCGTTGAAGGCCGTGCTGTCGCGGAGTTGGTAGCCCGAGTCGGGGGCGACGGTCTTGTAGCCATGCACGCCGCCCGCGTCCATCATTACCCGTTCAAAGCGCACGCCGGCAAGCGTCATCCATTGCGCACTGTGCTGCTTTTCCCATTCGCCGAACAGCGCGGCGCGGTCGCGTTCGCCGTCGTTGACGTTGAGGAAATCGTTGGGCCACATGCCGCCGCCGGACGCCGGCCACCAGTCGTCGAGGCGGTAGCGCTGATATTCGGCGCCGACGCGCAGCAGGTCCTGCTGGGTGAGATCGATATCGCCCTTGACCACGACGCCGGTGTTCGTGCTCGCGGTGTACATCGGCATGCCGGCGGCGCACGTGGCGCTGGGCACGCCGCACGGCGCCCCGGAATAGTCGGGGTTGCCGGCCGTGTACCAGTATTTCTTGTCCGTGCCGAAATCCATGAAGTGATCGACGTCCTCATGGTAGACGCGCGCTTCCAGCTTGCCCCAGTCGAGGTCGCCGAGGTAGCGCAGGTTCACGCGCTTCTGCTCGTTGTCGAGCAGGTCCATGCGCTGGTTCGGCCACAGTTGTTCGGGCATGTCCTGCATGCCGAACTTCGCTTCGAAGAGGTGCTTGCCGCCGCGGAACGCGAGGCCCAGCGTGTGATTGCGCGTGTCGTAGGCGGTCGAGCCGACTTCGTCGAGCGGCAGGGTGCGGCCGGGACGGCCGGTAAAATAGGGATCGTTGCCCGCGCCGAATATGCGCTGCTTGAAATCGCCGCCCGCATCGTAGTTGTCGGACTTCGCGATGCCGCCGCTGTAGGAAATGTTGAATTGCTCGGTCGCGTAGGTGGCCGCGAGATTGCCGCCGCGGACGTTGCCGTTGCTGCGGTAGAAGGCACCGGCTTCACCCTTGACGAGACTCGCCTGGCCCGGAGCCGCGAATTCGGGCTCGGCGGTTTTCGCGATGATCGAGCCGCCGATGCTGTCGCCGCCGACGCTCACCGGCGCGATGCCGGCATACACCTCGATCGTGCCGACCTGCGAGGGATCGAGATACGACAGCGCGGGGTTCATGTGGTTGGGGCAGGCCGAGAGCAGGTCCATGCCGTCGAGCTTGATGCGCAGGCGGTCGTCGGCAAGGCCGTGGATCGACGGCAGGCTGGACACGCCGCCGGCGCCGTACAGGCTCACGCCGGGAACGTCGCGCAAGAGGCTGGCGGTATCGCTGGTGGCGGCGCGCGTCGCGGCGAGTTCGGCGGCGCCAAGGCTGGCGCTGGACCCGGCCGCGGCGCCCGCATCGCGCGTGGCGCTGACGGTGACTTCCGGCATGGTGGCGGGATCCGCCGCGCGCGACTGCGGCGACAGCACGGCCAGTGCGGGCAGGGCGAGCGCCACCGCGAGGGCGACGGGTTTCGGAGTGAACGACATCAGGATGCTCCCGGGTTGTTGGAAATTCTCTGCTCCGCAAAACCGCGTTCTGCGGTGCGCCATGCGAGGGGGCAGCCGAGCGCAGCGGGCCACGCGCTGCGCGGCTCGCAAGTGGACGAAGGGGCTGGGCGTTCCCCCGGCAGGTGCCGGATCAATGCCCGGATGCTAACCCGGAACGGGGCGCGCGCCCGTGCGACAAAATGCCGCGCGGGCGTGAAGGCGAGGCTGGATCAGGGGTCAGCCGAGACACGCGCGCAGCGCGTGCAGACAGGCGTCGATGTTTTCCTGCCGTGCGGAATGGCCCATGAGACCGATGCGCCAGATTTTGCCGCTCATGTCGCCGAGGCCGGCGCCGATTTCCAGATTGAATTCGTTCAGGAGGCGCGCGCGGACCGCGGCCTCGTCGACGCCTGCCGGCACATGGATCGAATTGAGCTGCGGCAGGCGTGCGGCCTCGTCGACCACGTATCGCAAACCCATGTCTTCGAGCCCGGCCTTGAGTGTCTCGTGCATCGCGCGGTGGCGCGCCCAGGCATTCTCCAGGCCTTCCTCCTCCAGCATCACCAGCGCCTCGTGCAGGCCGTACATCGGGTTGATCGGCGCGGTGTGGTGATAGGTGCGCTTGCCGGCCGACTGCCAGTAGCCGAGCACCAGGTTGAGGTCGAGAAACCAGCTCTGCACCGGCGTCCTGCGCGACTGGATCGTGTCGATGGCCCGCTGCGAGAACGACACTGGCGACAGGCCCGGCGTGCACGACAGGCATTTCTGGCTGCCCGAATACGCCGCGTCGATACCCCAGCCGTCGAGCCGCACCGGCGTGCCGCCGAGGCTGGTGACGCAGTCCATGATCGTCAACGCGCCGTGTTCCTGCGCGATCTTCGCCAGCGTCGCCGCGTCCGACTGCGCGCCGGTCGAGGTCTCGGCGTGCACGAAGGCGAGCACCTTGGCGTCGGGGTTCGCGGCGAAGGCCTCGCGCACCTTGTTCGGGTCGACCGGCGCGCCCCAGGCGTCGTCGACGATCACCGGCACGCCGCCGGTGCGCTTGACGTTCTCGAGCATGCGCCCACCGAACACGCCGTTGCGGCACACGATGACCTTGTCGCCCGGCTCGACCAGGTTGACGAAGCACATCTCCATCCCCGCCGAGCCCGGCGCCGAGACCGGGAAGGTAAGCGAATTCTCGGTCCGGAACGCCATGCGCAGCATGGACTTGATCTGCTCCATCAGTTCGACGAAGGCGGGGTCGAGGTGGCCGATGGTCGGGCGCGCCATCGCGTCGAGGACGCGCTGCGGCACGTCGGAGGGGCCGGGGCCCATGAGGGTGCGCCTGGGGGGGATGAAGGGAACCGTCATAACCTTGTTCTCGATGGGGAAAGTTGCAGGCAAAACAAAGGTTTGATTCTACGGTCAAACGGCGGCAGCCGGAAACGCGGGCAGGAGCCCAGGAAGGGCTTGCGGCGGCGCCGGTGGCGTCTATGGTCAGGTTCTGGAGACGGAACAGGAGACGAATCGTGGC
>JANJXT010000008.1 GCA_024708885.1 Thiobacillus sp. | reverse complement strand
CTTCGGCGTGCAGCCGGCCGAACTGCTGCTGATCGGCGACTCGCTCAACGACACCCAGGCCGCGCGCGCCGCCGGCTGCCCGGTGTTCTGCGTGCCCTACGGCTACAACCGCGGCCGCCCGGTCGCCGAACTCGACCTCGACGCGGTGGTGCCGAGTCTGGCCGAGGCGGCGAAGATGGTACGAAAAGCATGAACCACAGAGGCACAGAGACACAGAGAGTTCCGGTGCAGGATCGATGGTGAGAACCGCCGATTGTTGATGCTGTTTTTCTCTGTGCCTCTGTGTCTCTGTGGTGAAAAAATGACCGAACAAGAATTCTTCGACCTCGCCCGCCAGGGCTACAACCGCATCCCGCTGGTGCGCGAGATGCCCGGCGATCTGGAAACGCCGCTGTCGGTGTATCTCAAGCTCGCCAACGCGCCGTATTCCTACCTGCTCGAATCGGTGGTCGGCGGCGAACGCTTCGGCCGCTATTCCTTCATCGGCCTGCCGGCGCGCACCGTGCTCCGTGTGCGCGCGCATTTGTTGACGGTGGAAACCGACGGCGCGGTGGTCGAGGAACACAGCCTCGACGACCCGCTCGCCTTCGTCGCCGAATTCCAGGCGCGCTTCAAGGCGGCGCCGCTGGCCGGCCTGCCGCGTTTCACCGGCGGGCTCGCCGGCTACTTCGGCTACGACACCATCCGCCACATCGAGAAGCGCCTCGCGGCCACGCGCAAGGACGACGTGCTGCACACGCCCGACATCCTGCTCATGCTGACCGAGGAGCTGGCGGTGTTCGACAACCTCGCCGGCAAGCTCTACCTCATCGCCCACGCCGACCCGATGCAGCCCGACGCCTACGCCGGGGCGCACCTGCGGCTGGCGGCGCTGGCGGACCAGCTGCACGCGCCGGTGCAGCCGCCACCCAGCCTTGCCGTGACGCCGGACGAACCGCAATCCGAATTCGGCGAGGCCGAGTTCAAGGCCGCGGTACAGAAGGCCAAGGATTACATCGCCGCCGGCGACATCATGCAGGTGGTGCTCTCGCAGCGCATGTCGCGGCCGTTCGACGCCTCGCCCCTGTCGCTGTACCGTGCGCTGCGCAGTCTCAACCCGTCGCCCTACCTGTTCTTCTACGACTTCGGCGGCTTCCACGTCGTCGGCTCCTCGCCCGAGATTCTGGTGCGCCTGGAAGGCGACACCGTCACCCTGCGCCCCATCGCCGGCACCCGCCCGCGCGGCCTCACCCGCGAGGACGACCAGCGCCTGGCCGACGAACTGCTCGCCGATCCCAAGGAATGCGCCGAGCACCTGCAACTGCTCGACCTCGGGCGCAACGACACCGGCCGCGTCGCGGTGACCGGCTCGGTCAAGGTGACCGAGCACATGCAGATCGAGCGCTACTCCCACGTCATGCACATCGTCTCCAACGTCGAAGGGCGGCTGAAACCGGGCCTTGCCGCGCTCGACGTGCTGCGCGCGAGCTTTCCCGCCGGCACTGTCTCCGGTGCGCCCAAGGTGCGGGCGATGGAAATCATCGACGAACTGGAGCCCTCCAAGCGCGGCATCTACGCCGGCGCCGTCGGCTACCTCGGCTACAACGGCGACATGGATCTGGCGATCGCCATCCGCACCGCCGTGGTCAAGGACGGCATGCTCTACGTGCAGGCCGGCGCCGGCATCGTCGCCGACTCCGTGCCCGAGAGCGAATGGCAGGAAACGCAGAACAAGGCACGCGCCATCGTGCGCGCGGCCGAAATGCTGCAGGATCGGCACCCCCGCTGACCCGGCGCGGCGTCGCTGCGCCCGCGGCCCCGTGGCGACGCACCCCATCATCCCATCGGGTCGCAAGCGGCCTGCCTCGACGACGCGCCGCCACGCGTGTCGGCCCCCGTTGCAAAAGTCCCATGCGCCCGCCTCCGAATGCGCACAATTGCATTTTTCACGCCGCAGAAATCCGTTTTTTAACGTAACCATATGTTATGTCATAACAATTTATTCTGGCACGCTACGTGCTTAATGACATGGGTATCGTTTGTAGGGGCAGCGTGGTGCGGACGGGAGGCTGGTTCGATCTGTTTCTTGACCGTCCGGTTGCGTCGAGCCGCTGGATGGCTCGCGCCACCGACGTTCCCGGCCTGGGCAAGACGCTGGTGGCGCGCTCGGTCAACTGTATCGGGGCCATGTGTCCGCGGCCGCAGTTGCTGACGCTGAAGGTTTTGGGCGAGGTGGGTCCCGGCGAGGTGGTCGAGATCGTGCTGGACAACCCGACCGCCGTCGAGGGTTTCCCGGCGCTGGCGGAAACCCTGGGTTGTGCGCATCTGGCAAGCGTGCGTGATTTCGGCTGCTGGCGGGTTTACCTGCGCAAGGGTTCGTAGTTGCATTGAGGGTGCCGGGAGGCGTCCTGGTTTTTGACAAGGAGAGTGCGTGTGAGCGGTGTGGCAACGGCTGGTGTGGCGTCGGGGGGGTCCTGGTTTTCGCGCAAGGGCAACCTGCAGGCGCTGGGCGTCTTTCTGTTCGTGGTCGCCGGTTCGGTGTGGGCGCTCGCGCTCGACACCCGGTTCGTCTATATGCTGGTGTACGTGTGGTTCGGCCTGGCCTACGGCATGCTGCTGCAGTATGGCCGCTTCTGCATGGCGTCCGCGGTGCGCGACCTGTTCGCGGTGAAGGTGCCGCGCATGGCGGTCGGCATGATGATCGCGGTCGCGCTGTACGCGGTGGTCGCCGCCATCGTCACCCTGTCAGGCTTCAGTACCTTCCATCCCAACGCGATGGGCTGGCACATCGTCGTCGGCGCCGCGATATTCGGCTTCGGCATCGTATTCACCGGCGGCTGTGCGTCCGGTTCGCTGTACAAGGCCGGCGAGGGCAACATGAACTCGATGCTGGTCGTCATCGCCATCTCGTTCGCGCAGGCGATCGTCGTCAGCGCCAGCGGCTGGTGGGACAGGCTCGTGCCCGCCTCGTGGGTCGCCGCGGCCGCGGCCCAGGACATGCCGGCCGAACTCACCGTCACCGAGGGCTGGTTCGACATCTTCACCGCGGGCCACATCTGGGGCCTCAAGGGTACCACCACCGCCGAAATTTTCGGCATGGCCGAGTCGGTCGCCGGCATCGTGTGGCTCAACACCTTCCTCACCGCGATCCTGCCGGTCGCCCTCATCCTGATCGCGCTGTACGTCTTCTACTACCGCAAGGGCTACCTGCGCCGCAGCGGCAAGGCCGCGCCGAGCTTCGGCGACGAACTCGCCGGCATCTGGGCCATGTGCACCTCGTCGAAGAACACCGCCCTCGCGGGCATCGGTCTGGGCATCCTCGCCGGTCTGCACATGTACGTCACCGGCGCGCTGCGCGAGCATTACGGCATCTTCAACTTCGGCGAACTGCTCGTGGCGATGGGCTACACCAATGGCCTGTCGATCCAGGACACCGTGTTCGATCCCGGCTACTGGTACATCACCACCCAGGAAGCGCAGTGGGGCGGCTGGATCATGCAGAAGCTCGGCATCGACAGCATGGACAGCATCTTCTTCGGTCTCGACAACGGCCTGCCCAATCCGCTCCTGAACGCGCCTGGCTTCATGTCGATCGGCATCATCCTCGGTGCGTCGGTGATGGCGCTGTCGCGCCGCGAATTCAAGTGGAAGATGCCGACCTGGGAAACCGCCTTCTTCGCCATCGTCGGCGGCACCCTGATGGGCATCGGCGCGCGTCTGGCGATGGGCTGCAACATCGGCGCCTTCTTCGCCACCGTCACCAACGGCGACCCCAGTGGCTGGGTGTTCCTCATCGGCATGACGCTGGGCGCGTTCGTCGGCGTGAAAGTGTTCACCTGGTGGATGGACTGGAGCAGCGCCCGCAAGGCATCGGAGTGCGGCCTGTAAGGGCGCGCCCGCGGATTTTCAATACACTGGATATAAGGAGCAATAGTCATGGCCATGAGTTTCAACAAGACCGGCGACCACGAATGGGAACTGAACGTGTGCGGCTACACCTGCCCGCATCCGCAGATGTACACCAAGAAGGCGCTGCAGAAAATCGAGAGCGGCGACGTGCTGTCGCTGATCTTCGACAACCCGTCTTCGGGTGAGTCGATCCAGGCGATGTGCGAAGCCGAAGGCAGCGACCTCATCGACCGCCAGGAAGGCAGCGGCTCCTTCATCTGGAAGATCCGGAAGGCCTGAGCGATGCAACTGGGACTGGTCATCACCGACGAGCGCTTTCTCGCGCACGCCAACGGCCTGATCGACGCCGCGCTGGCGCGCGGCTGGGATCCGCAGTGCTTCCTCACCGACACCGGCGTCAACCTGCTTGCCGACGTCGGCTTCGTCGGGCGCGCCCGCGCGCGCCCGAACAGCGTCGCACTGTGCGAGCACAGCGCCGAGCACTACGCCGACGGCCGCTTCGACCTGGCCTCGCTCGCCGACTTCGTTGTCGTCGGCGGCCAGTATCAGGACGCCGAGCTGGTGAAGAAGTGCGACAAGGTACTCGTTTTCTGAGGAGCGGACATGGCTGAACAGAAACGCATTTTGATGGTGGCCGTGGAAAAGCCGGTCGAGGCGCTGCGCATGGCCAGCGGCTTGACCCTGCTCGACGACGCGGTCGGTATCGCGGTGTGGGGCAAGCTGCCCGAAGGGCCGCAGGCGGCCGAGCAGCTGGAGGCGCTGGAATTCGCCGACGTCCCGATGGTCGAGCTCGACCCGGGCGAGGACGCGCTCGCGAAGCTGGCGCGGCAAATCATGGATAATGATGTGGTGTATTGTGTATGAGCACGGCAAAACAGGTTCTGCTGATCAATCTCGACGCGACGCCGGCGATGCCCGGCCTCACTGACGCCTTGCGCGCCGCCGGCGCGGAGGTGCGGGAAATGAATTTGAACGATTATGGCGCCCTGCTCGACGCGCTCGCGCAGGGTTTCATGCCGGTGGTGTTGAAGGCGCCGGCGGTCTGAAGGGGTTTTGCCCGCGGTTTCGGCCGCGGTGAAGGTTGCGCATGACTGGAACGGGTGGCCCGCCGCCCGCCGCCAGCGGGCCAGCCGCTATGGGAGCGTTGCCTTGCCGGCAGGCGGGCGGCGCGGCTTGATAATGGATGGAGGATTTTCTATGAACATGCGCATCAACAGGGGCTGGATCGGTGTTACCGCGCTGGCATTGGCGCTGGGCCTGCACGGTTGCGGCGGCGGTGGCGAGAACTCGACGACGACAGCCAGCCAGATTGTGGTGAACAGCCCGGCGGCGATCGCCCAGGTCTCGGCGGACAACTATGAACAGAACGTCAACGGACTCATCACCGGGGCGACGCTCAAGCGCTGGAAGGACGACTGGGCGGCCGAGCGCGCCAAGCTGGGGCTCACCGGCAAGCTGGTCATCCTGCAGTCGACCGCGGGTCCCGCCGGTTCCGAGTACGTCAAGCCCAACGGCACCAACGTGTTCACGTACCTGTCGCCTTCGAGTGATTGGACGCAAGTGCGCACCAACGGCGTCATCGAAACGATCCAGATGGTGCCGGACGGCGCCAGCATGGATGCGCTGCTGAAGAAATTCAACATCGACCCCAGGAACGACATGATCGTCGCCGCCATGGGCACTGGCAGTGCACCCAACGCGATGGGGCAGGGCCGCATCTGGTATGCCTTGCGCTACTGGGGGGTGGACAAGAAGAACCTCGCCCTGCTCAACGGCGGCAACCAGTGGATCAACGGCAACGGCATGGCCGCCGGGGATTTTGTCGCGACCGCGAGCACCGCGCCTGGCACCGGCACGACCTCGATCAAGAGCCTGAACGTCGACAACACCCAGTTGCAGGCGACGCTGGACGACATGCTGCGCATCCTGCCCGGGAGCGACACCAACGAGAAGGGCGACGGCGTCTTCATCTGGGATGCACGCAGCGTGGGACAGTACAGCGCCGGCGAAATGACGGAGAAGGGTGAGCAAGGCTGCGCCAGTGCCTTCTGCGCACCGGCCAACCCGAACAACTACATGTGGTCCTTCCAGAACGGCGGCTCGCGCCAGGGGCACCCGAACGGCACGCTGCAGCTGCAATACACCCTGCTGCTGGACGGGACCAAGGGATTTGCCTACCGCTCCAAGGCGGAACTCGCGTCGCTGCTGGCGGGTGGCACCAACGCCGACGGCGTCGGTTTCGTCGGTTCGGACTATCAGTTGGTCGGTACCGGCAACGCCTATCAGGAGGGTGACACCATCTACACCTACTGCGAGACGACCTTCCGCGCGATGATCACCGGCGTCGCCAGTGCCGTGATCCTCGGCAAGCCGACCCGCTTCTACGATGGCGCAATGGTGGAATGGAACTCGCTGTCGCACCTGCAGGACAAGAATGGTGACTACATTCTGCCGGCCAATTCGCCGTGGCGTACCGACCTGAAGTCCTTCTCCCGTCCGGCGACGAGCGCTGCTCTGATCAATGCCCGAACCATCACCAACGCGTATGCCTCGAATGCCAACGCCATCGTCAGCGCCGACAAGGCGTACAAGACCGGCGAAGCCGCGACTGGCGGCGGCGGTGGCGGCGGCGGCGGTGCGCCGACCAACCCGTGCGGCGGCTGATGATCGCCTCCTGAAACGTACCATCTCCTCCTCTCGCCCACGATATTCTCGTGGGCGTTTTTTTATGGAGCCGGATTTGACCCGCATTGCGCATGTGTGGCTGCTGCCGATCCTCGCGCTCGTCTTTCTGGCGGGGTGCGGCGGCAAGCCCGCGCCCGACGTGGAAACCTTCCTCGCAGGCCACTGGACCGATCCGCTGCCGCCGCAGGGCCAGCCGCCCGCGGCGTTCTCGCCCCTGGAGGTTTCGCTCGCGCCGCAGGCCTGCGCACAGTGTCACGCCGCGCAGCATGCCGACTGGCAGGGCAGCCTGCACAGCCGCACCATGGGGCCGGGCCTGCGCTGGCAGCTCATGCTGATGAGCCAGGAGCAGGGTAACCGCTGCCTGCGCTGTCACGCGCCGCTCGCCGAACAGAAGGCGCTGGTTGCGCTCGAGCTGGGCTGGCCGAACGCGCCCAGGCAGCCGCCGCCGGACTTCGTGCCGCCCGACCTCGGCGATGGCGGCCTGGTGTGCGCTGCCTGTCACGTGCGCGGGCACCAGCGCTTCGGCCCGCCGCCGCGCACGCCGCCCGTCGCGAACGGGCCGCACGGGGGCTTCACGGTGTCGGAGGCGTTTTCCGACAGCCGCTTCTGCGCCCATTGCCACCAGTTTCCCGAGGACGGCCCACGGCTTGCCGGCAAGCTGCAGGAGGACACCTGGGCGCAATGGGCGGCGAGCGGCTACGCGAAGGAAGGCGCCGGCAAGCAGACCTGCCAGGACTGCCACATGCCGGAGCGCAGACACCTGTGGCGCGGCATCCACGACCCCGGGATGACGCGGCGCGCCGTGGATGTCGGGTTGACGCTGACCGATCTTGGCAACGGGCGTCACGAAGCGGTGGCGACGGTGCGCAACGTCGGCGCCGGCCATCATTTTCCGACCTACATGGTGCCCAAGGTCGAACTCGCGTTCGTCCGTCACGATGGCGGTGGCGCGCACGAACTCGGGCGCCAGTTGATCGGCTGGCAGGTCGACACCGGCATTACGCGCGAGATCGCCGACACGCGCATTCCCGCGGGGGCGGCGCGTGAATTCCGCCAGCCGTTCACGGCAGCGGGGGCCGGCTGGCGCGTCGAACTGGTGGTGCGGGTGCTGCCGGGCGAACACTACGAGCGCATCTTCCGCGACAGCCTTCTGCACGCCGCCCAGTTGCCGGCGGCCGCGGTGCCGCTGCTGCGCCAGGCGCTGGCGGAGGTGGAGGCGGCGCGCTACGAACTGCTGCGCGTGGAGGCCGGGCCCATTGCAAATTGAAAGATTGCGGCAGGCCGGCTTCGTCCTGCAATGTTCATCGGGCCATGCTTAAATGCTAACCCATTGATTATAATTGAAAACAAATGTTGGCACGGACTATGCTTATACTGGTTGTCGACAAGACACGCGGAAATCTGGCACCATGCGCATGACTGGTACACTTGGCATTCTGGCTCTGGCCCTGACGGTGGTGGCGACGAGCGTCGCTGCGGCCGACGCGGGGCAGCCCCGGTTGAAGTTTCGGGGCAAGGCGCTGGCGTGCACCTGTGCCAATGGCATGAGCGAAGAAGACATTCGCAAGGCCTGGGATGCCCGGTTTCCGCAAACACAAGGCGCGCCTCTGGACAGGCTGGATGGGCGCCCGCAAACCCGTGATGATCAAAAGGAGGTCGGTAGATGAAGCGCAACCAAGGCAAGGGTGGGCTGTTCGGAAGAATCTGGCGTGGCGGCGTCATGCTGTCGTTGCTCGGCGTGAGTATCGCGGTCGTCGCGGGACTGGCGGGTCGGTATGCTGCGGAATCGGCCGATACCGTGGCCGAGGGCTGGGGCGGCGAGGCGACTGTGGCGATCGCGCAAGGCGTGCAGCGCCTGTCGCCGATCCCGCTGGCGAATGCGTGCGGCCTGGGTGCGTCGAGCTGCTTCAAGTGTCATAATGGCACGCGTGCGGCCAAGCCCGAGATGGATGCCGCCAAGGCGCCGTGGCATGCGAACCACGCGAAGGTGAACAACTCCTGCGTCGGCTGCCACAAGGGCAATTCGCGCATCATGAAGGAAGACATCGCGCACACGAAGATGGTCGCGAAGCCGCGTGACAACACGACCGATTCCTGCGGCAGCTGCCACAGGAGCGATCTCGCCAAGGTACAGGGCGCCTACCGATAATCCACCGCAGGAGCGAAGTGACATGAAGACAAACACCAACATGCGCATGGCCGCACGTCCCCTGGTTCGTGCCTGCGCGGCCGGCCTGCTTGCCGGCCTGCTGCCGCTTTCCGCGGCAGCCGGTCCCACCATCGAGTTCGGCGAGCAGGGCTCGCTGACCTTTACCTACGCGCTGCAGGGCTGGCTGCAGCAGCGCGACTATACGTCCTCGAGCGACAACAGTTCGTCGACCGATGCCTTCCTGCGCCGCAACCGCATCACCTTCTCGGGGCAGTACAACGACTACATCGGCTTCTACGCCCAGCTCGAGGCCGGCAACGACAGCAAGCTTGGCAACGACAACAAAAGCGTCTATTACCGCGACGCCTACGTGACCATCGACTACCGCGACGATCTGCGTTTCATCGTCGGCCGCTTCAAGAACACGTTCTCGCGCGAGAACCTGGAAGCCTGCCTCGAGCCGCTCACGCTCGATCGCGGCGACGTGCTGCCGTACACGCCGTTCGGCGGAACCCGTGACACCGGCGTTGCGGTGTGGGGCAACCTGATGGATGCCAGGCTCCAGTACCGTGTCATGCTCGCCGATGGCCGCGACGACGCCGAGGCGCCCAAGGACCAGCCGCGGCTGACGGCGCGCGTCCACTACAGCTTCTGGGAGCCGGAGTTCAACTACGGCTATCTGGGCACCTACCTGGGGACGCAGAAGGTGTTGACCATCGGCGCCGCATACGACATGCAGAAGGACGTCGCCTACGGCAATTACGCGTCGCGCAGCGACGTCAAGGACTATGACGCGTGGACCGTCGATGCGTTCATGGAATATCCGACGACGAGCGGCGTGTACACCCTGTCTGGCGCCTACTTCGAATACGACACCGGCAACGCGTTCAACATGAACCCGGATCCCGCGCTGCCCGTCAACAGCGACCTCAAGGGCTACTATGTGAAGGCAGGCTACATGCTGCCGAACAAGGTCGGCGTCGGTCGCCTGCAGTTCTTCGCCCGTCATGAGAAGGCGGACTACGGCGCCAAGACCGGCCTTGCCGAGTACTACGACAACGATCGCAACAGCATCGGCGTCAACTACTACATCGACGGACAGAAGCTGAAGGTGACGTTCGAGTACGCCGACATCTCCTACGACAACCAGCACCCCACGGATCAGGCCCTGCGGGACTATAATCAGGCCACGCTGGGCTTGCAGTTCATCTTCTGAGCGGTTTAGGGCATTGCGGGACGCGGCCGCCCGGCGACGGGCGGCCGCGGCATGTCCGCGCCGCATCAGCCCCGCTTCGAAGAGGTATCGCCATCAAATCGCTGAGCATCCAGGGAACCGCCGCGCGGCGCGTTCGCCTACCGGGCTTCCCGGGGTATCTGATTCCGGCGGCAACCGCCTTGCTGGCAGGGTTGCTGTGCCTGTACATCGGCCTGCGCTGGCAGGATCCGCGTTTTTTCTGGGTGACCGGCGTCTCGCTGAGCGGTCTGCTGGGGTACGTGCTCGTGCGCCTGCTCGCGGAACTCGCAGCCTTGCGTCGACTCGGGCACGGCATCCACGCGGCGCGTGAGGGCCTGCTCGATCCCACCCCGGTCGGCCCCTTCGGCTGGACCAGCGTCGGGCGCATGATTCCCGAGTACAACACGACCATCGCCGTGCTGCGGCAGATGTTTCGCACGGTCGAGGATTGTCAGGGCCGCTTCCTGACGGAGCGCAACCGCAGCAACACCATCCTGCAAAGCCTGCCCGGGGCGCTCCTGAGCGTGGGCGACGACTTGCGGGTGACCATTGCCAACCGCCAGGCCGATGCGTTCTTCGGCGTCGACGGCGGGGCGCTGATCGGCGTCAATCTGTTCGATCTGCTCGACCTCAACGAGCGCGACCGCGAGCTGCTGCGCGACGCGTTCCTCTACAAGCGCGCCATCCGCAACCAGGAGATCACCCTCAAGCTTGGCGGCGGCACACGCTACGTCTCGCTCAACATGTCGTTCTACAGCGCCGAGGAAAACGACATGGGCGGCGTGCTGATCCTGCAGGACATCACCGACTACCGTCAGTTGATGGAAAGCGTGGCGACGCGCGAGAAGCTGGTGGCGATGGGCCAGCTGGCCGCCGGCGTGGCGCACGAGCTGAACACCCCGCTCGGCAGCATTTTCGGCTATGCGCAGCTGCTCGACCGCGCCGCAGCGAACGATCCCAAGCTCGCCGGCTACGCGCGCATCATCGCCGACGAGACGCAGCGTTGTTCGCGCGTGGTGCAGGAGCTCCTCAACTACGCGCGCAAGGACCAGTGCAGCGGCGAGACCTGCGATCTCAACCAGCTGGTGCGCGAGCTGATCGAAACCTTCATCAACTGCCGGCTCAAGCGCTACCGCATCGAGATCGCCCTGGAGCTGAGCGAGCCGGCCCTCGTCGCCGAGGGCAGTTGCGGGCAGTTCGACATCGTGCTGTCCAACCTCTTGGCCAATGCGATCGACTCGCTCGACGGCGTCGCGTCGCCGCGCATCGTGGTGCGCACCTGGGCGGAGGATTCGTACGCCTGCATCAGCGTCGCCGACAACGGCCCCGGCGTGCCGCCCGACATCCGCAACCGGCTGTTCGACCCGTTCTTCTCCACCAAGGACGTGGGTCAGGGTTCCGGCCTCGGCCTGTCCATCAGCCAGGCCATCGTCGCCAAGCGCGGCGGCTTCATCGCCTATGACGGCAGTTATCGGGACGGCGCGCGCTTCGTCATCAAGCTGCCGGCGGTCGATCTGGAGCGTGCGGGTTCATGAAGCCGGACGACAGCGCAGTTCGCACGGACGAGGCGGGCGCCCTGCCGACCATCCTCGTCACCGAGGACGACCGCAACATGCGCGAGCTGATTCTCGCCGTGCTGGCCGAGTCGGAGGTGCCGTTCCGGGCGGTGAGCGCGGAGAACGCCCACGAGGCGATGGACTTCCTGGAGAACAACGAGGTCGCCGTGGTGCTGACCGACTTGCGCATGCCGGGGGCGGACGGCATCGACCTGCTGCGCTTCGTGAAGTCGCGCGATCCGCTGATCCAGGTCGTGCTGGTGACCGGCCACGCCACTGTCGAGTCCGCCGTCGCCGCCCTGAAGGAAGGCGCTTACGATTACGTGCAGAAGCCGTTCGACACCATCGAGCTGCGCTGCGTGGTCGAAAAGGCGCTCGACTACTACCGGCTGGCCACCGAGAACCAGCGCCTGCGCCAGCAGCAGCGTGCCTTCGAGGAGGGTGGCGAAATCATCGGCCAGTCGCAGGCGAAGGAGCGGGTCGAGCGCCTGATCGATGCCGCCGCCGCCTACGATTCGAGCGTGCTGATCTTCGGTGAGAGCGGCTCCGGCAAGGAGCTGGTCGCACGCCAGATCCACCTGCGCGGCGCGCGCCGTGACAAGCCCTTCGTGGCGATCAACTGCGCGGCGATTCCGGAAACCCTGATCGAAAGCGAGCTGTTCGGCTTCCGCAAGGGCGCGTTCACCGGCGCCGAGCGTAACAAGCCGGGCCTGTTCGAGGTCGCCAGCGGCGGCACGCTGTTTCTCGACGAGATCAACAACGCCCCGATGGCGTTGCAGGCCAAACTGCTGCGCGTGCTGCAGGACGGCAGTTTCTATCCCACCGGCGCCACCGAGCCCGTGTACGTCGACGTGCGGGTGATCGCGGCGAGCAACCGGCCGATTCCGGAACTGGTCGAGCAAGGCGGGTTTCGCGAGGATCTCTTCTATCGCCTGTCGGTGATGGAGATCGACATTCCGCCGCTGCGCGAGCGGCGCGAGGACATCGCCCTGCTCGCCTATTATTTCCTGAACAAGCACGCGACCCGCCTCGGCAAGCACATCGCCGGGGTGAGCACGGCCGTCCTCGGCGCGCTGATGCGCTACGACTGGCCGGGCAACGTGCGCGAGCTGGAAAACATCATGCAGCGCATGATCATCCTCGCGGAATCGGATCACATCGACGCGTCGGTGCTGCCGCCGCGCCTGAGCGACGAGAAGGCCCCGCATGGCCGCGCCCTGGACTATCTGCCGCCGCAAAGCCTGGATGACGTGGAAGCCTATTTCATCCGCAAGACGCTGCGCGAGACGCGCGGCGATCGCGCGCTGGCAGCGGAGATCCTCGGCATCGACAAGTCGACGCTGTGGCGCAAGATCAAGCGCTACGGCATCGAGGAATGATGCGCGCCGCTTCACGCCTGTCACGCCATGTCTGGCGGTGGCCCATGCCGGGCCGGGTTGCGGAGCCAGGCCAGTTATAGCAAGCTTGACGCCGATGCCGCATCTGCCCTCTGCCCTGACCGATACCCTGCGCCGCGCGTCCCGGCGCGGGCTGCCGGCCATCAGCCTGCTGTTGCTGCTGGCGCTGGCGGCGCTGCTGGCCCACTGGACCTGGCGTTTCGCCGCGCCACAGCCCGCGCAGCCGCCGGCCGCGGGGCGCGGCGAGGCGCGCGTGGACGCCGGCCTCGATGCGCTGCGCGCGGCCGGCCTGTTCGGCGGGCGCGCGTCGCCCGGCGCGGCGGGCGAGATGCCGACCGCGCTCGGTCTCAAGTTGTACGGGGTGTTTGCGGCACCGGAAGGGCGCCGCGCGATAGCCCTGGTGAGCGGCGAAGGCGGCGCGCAGGCCGTGGCGCGCGGCGACGAGATCCAGCCCGGCGTGGTGCTCGAAGCGGTGGCGGCCGATCACGTCATCCTGCTCAATCGCGGGGTGCGCGAACGGCTCGACCTCGAGACGGTCGGTGCGCCGCTGGCGGCTGCGCGCGGCGAAGTCGCGCTGACGCGCGAGGACATCAGCCGGGGGCTTGCCAACCCGCAGTCGCTGGGCGTGCAGGTGAGCCCGCCGGCCAACCCGCTGGCAGGTTTGCAGGTCGTCCGCGTGGAGGAGGGCGGGCTTGCCGCGCGGCTCGGCCTGCAAAGCGGTGATACCCTGCGCATGATTAACGGCATGCCGGTCGCCAATGCGCAGGAATTGACCCGCCTGCTGTCGGACTCCGCGAACATCGAGCGCATCACCCTGGTGGGCGAGCGCCAGGGCACGCCGCTCACCCTCTCTTACAGGCTGCAAGAACAACGATGAACATGCTGAGCGTATCGAAGAACTTCCTGCGGCGGATGCCGGCGCTGAGCGCGCTGTTGCTCGCGCTGGCGGTGCCGCCCGGACTGGCGCAGGCGCAGGCCCAGGCACCACACGATCCCGTCGTCCTCAACTTCGTCAACGCCGACATCCCCTCGGTGATCAAGGCGGTGGGTGAACTCACCGGCAAGAACTTCGTCATCAATCCGCGCGTCAAGGGTACGGTCATGATCACCTCGGCCCGCGCGGTGCCGCGCAGCCAGGTGTATCCGATTCTGCTCGCGGCCCTGCGCATGCAGGGTTTCACCGCAATCGAGGGGCGCGATGTGGTGAAGATCGTCCCGGAGGCGGAGGCGAAGCACGAGTACAGCGTCACCCGTGGCAAGGAGCTGAATGAGCGCGGCGACCGCATCGTCACCCAGGTCTATCCGCTGCAGTACGAGTCGGCGGCGCAGGTGATGCCGGTGCTGCGCCCGCTGATCGGCCCGAACAACGCCATTGCCGTACTGCCCGGCAGCAATACGCTGGTGATCACGGACTATGCCGACAACGTGCGGCGGCTGAACGCCATCATCGCCGCGGCCGACCAGCCGACGCCGAACGACACCGCGCTCATCAAGCTCGAACATGTCTCGGCGGTGGACCTTGCCCACTCGCTGGGCAGACTCATGGCCGACGGCAGTGCCGGCGGGCAGGCCGCGGCGCCGGGGGCCGCGCGCCTGACCATCGTGCCCGACCTGCGCTCGAATTCGCTCCTGGTGCGCAGCGACAATCCGGCCCGCATCCAGATGCTGCGTGGTCTGGTTGCCGGGCTCGACGTGCCGGGGGCGCTGGGGGGCAATGTGCATGTGGTCTACCTGCGCAACGCCGAGGCCGCCAAACTGGCGGAGACCCTGCGCGGCATCCTTTCGGGAGAGACACCGACCCCGTTCGCCGCCACCCCGTCGGCGGCGGCGAGTACGAGCCCGGCAGCCGTCGCGACGCCGACAGCCACCGCTGGAAACATGATTCTGGCCGACACGGCGACCAATTCGCTGGTCATCAGCGCCCCCGATGTCACCTACAACGCGCTGCGCGCGGTGATCGACAAGCTCGACGCGCGCCGCGCGCAGGTGTTCGTCGAGGCGCTGGTGGTGGAGATCACGGCGGAGAAGGCGGCCGAATTCGGCATCCAGTGGCAGGACCTGCGCAACGTGCACGACAGCGGCAACAATTTCATCGGCGGCACCAATCTGGGTGGCCGCAATACCGGCAGCAACATCATCGATGCTGCGGCCAATCTGGGCACACTGGGGCAGGGTCTCAACATCGGCGTGGTCAGCGGCACCGTCAACATCCCCGGCCTTGGCGAGGTGCTCAATCTCGGCGTGCTGGCGCGGGCGCTGGAGTCGGACGCCAACGCCAACATCCTGTCGACGCCCAATCTGCTCACCATGGACAACGAGGAAGCGAAGATCGTCGTCGGCCAGAACGTGCCCTTCGTCACCGGCCAGTATGCGCAGACCGGCTCGACCACCACGCCGACCCCGTTCCAGACCATCGAGCGGCGCGACGTCGGGCTGACGCTGAAGGTGCGCCCGCAGGTGTCGGAAGGCGGATCGATCAAGATGCAGATCTACCAGGAGATTTCCAGCCTGCGCCCGACGACCACCGCGACCGACGTGATCACCGACAAGCGCTCGATCGACTCCACCGTGCTGGTCGACGACGGCCGCATCATCGTGCTCGGCGGACTCATCCAGGACAGCATGCAGGATGGTGTCGACAAGGTGCCGCTGTTGGGCAATATCCCGCTGCTCGGCCATCTGTTCAAGTCGGAAAAGCGCAAGCGTACGAAAACCAACCTGATGGTATTCCTGCGCCCGCACGTGCTGCGCGATACGGCGAGCGCCGATGCGATGACCGGTGAACGCTACGATTTCATCCGCCAGAAGCAGGCCGAGTTCCGCATGGAACCGCACCCCATTCTGCCCGACATGCAGATGGATCCCCTGCCTGACCTGAAGATGGCGCCGCTGCCGGCCGCGCGCTGACGCCATGGAAACGCCCGCCCTGTCGGCGCCCGATCCCCAGCTTGCCGGACTGTTGCCCTACGGCTTCGCGCGTGCACGTGGCGCGCTGCCGGTGCGGCGCAGCGGCGACACCGTCGAAGTGTGGCTGCGCGAGGGCGCGGAACCCGCCACGCTGGCCGAGGTGCGGCGTATCCTCAAGTGCCCCTTGCAGCCGCATCTGGTGCCCGCCGCGCAGTTCGAGCAGGCGCTGGGGCAGATCTACGGCGGCGGCGAGAACCGTGCGGCAACGCTGGTCGACGACATGGAACAGGGCATGGACCTGCAGCAGCTCGCGCAGGACCTGCCCGAAGTGTCCGATCTGCTGGAGAGCGAGGACGACGCGCCGGTCATCCGCCTGATCAACGCGCTGCTCACACAGGCGCTGCGCGAAAACGCTTCCGACATCCACATCGAGCCCTTCGAGACGCGCTCGGTGGTGCGCTTTCGCATGGACGGCGCCCTGCGCGACGTCATCGAGCCGAAACGTGCGCTGCACGCGGCGATCGTTTCGCGCATCAAGGTGATGGCACAGCTCGACATCGCCGAAAAACGCCTGCCGCAGGACGGCCGCATCACGCTGCGTCTGGCCGGCCGGCCGGTCGACGTGCGTGTGTCGACTTTGCCCACCGGACACGGCGAGCGCGTCGTGCTGCGCCTGCTCGACAAGCAGGCGGGGCGCCTGCAACTGGGCGCGCTCGGCATGAGCGATGCGACCCTTGCCCGGCTCGACGCCCTGATCCACCGTCCGCACGGCATCGTGCTGGTGACCGGTCCGACCGGCTCGGGCAAGACCACCACGCTGTACGCCGCGCTGAGCCGGCTCGACGCGACGCTGCAGAACATCATGACGGTGGAGGACCCGATCGAGTACGACCTCGACGGCATCGGCCAGACCCAGGCCAACCCGCGCATCGAGCTGACGTTCGCGCGTGCCCTGCGCGCGATCTTGCGGCAGGACCCCGACGTCATCATGATCGGCGAGATCCGCGACCTCGAAACCGCGCAGATCGCGGTGCAGGCCTCGCTCACCGGCCACCTGGTGCTGGCGACGCTGCATACCAACGACGCCGCCAGTTCGGTGACGCGCCTGATCGACATGGGCATCGAGCCCTTCCTGCTCGCGTCGAGCCTCTTGGGGGTGCTCGGCCAGCGCCTGGTGCGGCGCCTGTGTCCCGTATGCCGCCAGCCTCACGTGCCGAGCGAGAGCGAGCTCGCCGCGATCGGCGAGACAGGGTTTGCGGCGCCGCTGTTCACCGCAGCGGGCTGTGCCGCGTGCAATGCGAGCGGCTACCGTGGCCGCACCGGCATCTACGAGCTGCTGGTGGTGGACGAATCCCTGCGCCGCATGATCCATGACGGCGCCGCCGAGCAGGACCTGCGCGCGCACGCGGCGGCGCACGGCATGTCGCACATGCGCGCGGACGGCATGCGCTGGGTGCGCGCCGGCGACACCTCGCTGGAGGAGGTGCTGCGCGTGACGCGCGAGGCCTGAGCGATGGGGGCATTCCGCTACGAGGCCTACGATGCCGCCGGACGCTTGCACCGGGGCGTTCTGGAAGCCGACACGGCGCGCCAGTTGCGCGCGCGGCTGCGCGAGCAGGGCCTGCTGGCTGCGGACGTGGCGGCGGTGTCCGCAGCGACGCTGGTGCAGCGCGGCAGCCGCGGGCGCTGGCGGCGCGGCCTGTCGGGAACGCAACTGAGCCTGGTCACGCGCCAGTTCGCCACCTTGCTGGCGGCGGGCCTGCCGGTGGAACAGACGCTCAATGCGCTGGTCGAGCAGGCCGATGACGATTACCAGCGCCAGGTGCTGGCCGGAGTGCGCGCTGAAGTGCTCGCCGGACACTCGCTGGCGCGCGCCCTGAAGAAGTATCCGCGCGTGTTTTCGGAACTCTACGTGACCCTGGTGGCGGCGGGCGAGCAGTCGGGGCGCCTCGGCGACGTGATGGAACGGCTCGCCGACTACGCCGAATCGCAGCAGGCCCTGCGGCAGAAGGTCGGGCTGGCGTTCGTCTATCCGGTGATCGTCACGCTGGTGGCAGGCGCCGTGGTGCTGGGTCTGCTCGCCTACGTGGTGCCGCAGGTGGTGAACGTGTTCCAGAACACGAACCAGACGCTGCCCTGGCTCACCCGTGCGCTGATCGGATTGAGCGATTTCCTGCGCGCCAGCGCCTGGTTGTGGCTGATCGTGATCGGCGTCGCGGCGTGGACGACCCGGCGCACGCTCGCCCGTCCCGGCCCGCGCCTGCGCTTCCACCGCTGGCTGCTGCGCCTGCCACTGGCGGGCACCATGGTGCGAGGAATCAATAGCGCACAATTGGCGAGCACGCTGGCCATCCTGGTCGGCAGCGGCGTGCCGCTCCTGGCCGCGCTGCATGCCGGTGCCGGGGTCGTCGCCAACCTGCCGATGCGGCAGGCGGTGGAGGAGGCGGCGCGCCGGGTTCGCGAGGGCGGCAGCCTGTCCCGTGCGCTTGGCGCGGCAAATCTGTTCCCGCCGATGCTGGTGCACATGATCGCCAGCGGCGAGGCGAGCGGACGTCTGGCACACATGCTGGAGCGGGCCGCCGCGCAGCAGGAACGCGAGATGGAAAATCGCGTGCTGGCGCTGTCGAGCCTGCTGGAACCCCTGCTGATCGTGCTGATGGGCGGGGTGGTGCTGGTAATCGTGCTGGCGATCCTGCTGCCGATATTCGAGATGAATCAGCTGGTGCGCTAAGGCCGGCTGCGTCGTGTTTTTTGCGCGGGCGCGCGGGCCCGCTGCCCACACTGGAGGACTTGCATGAAATCGATTCGACCCCACACGCGCGCACGAGGCTTCACGCTCATCGAGATCATGGTGGTGGTTGCGATCCTCGGCATCCTTGCCGCACTGGTGGTGCCGAAGATCATGGGACGTCCCGACGAGGCGCGCATCGTCGCCGCCAGGCAGGACATCGCCGCGATCAGGCAGGCGCTCAACCTCTACCGGCTCGACAACCAGCGCTATCCGACCACCGAACAGGGCCTGCAGGCGCTGGTCGAGAAGCCGGCGTCCGGCCCGATTCCGGGGAACTGGAAAACCGGTGGCTATCTCGAGCGCCTGCCCAAGGATCCCTGGGGCGCGCCCTACCAATATCTGAACCCGGGCCTGCGCGGCGAGGTCGACATCTACAGCCTCGGCGCGGACGGCGCAGCAGGCGGCGCGGGTAACGACGCGGACATCGGTTCGTGGGAGATCTAGTTGGCCAGCGTGGCTTCACGCTGATCGAGATCCTGGTGGTGCTGGTCATCGTCGGGATCATGGTGGGACTCGCCACGGTACGCTTTCTTCCCGGCGACCCCGCCACGCTGGCGGAGGAGGCGCGGCGGCTGGCGATCTGCCTGGAGCAGGCACACGACCAGGCGGTGGCCGCGGGCGAGCCGATCGGATTTTCGGTGGAAGCGGGGGGCTACCGCTTCTGGTCGCTGGACGCCCAGAACGAATGGGTGCCGCGCGACGGTGACGACGTGCTGAAGCCGCGTGCGCTGGCCGAGGGCGTGCGTGTGCGTGGACTGAGCGTGAACCGGCAGCCGGTTGCCGCGAACGAACGCCTGGTGTTCCTGCCGGCGGGCAGCACGTCGCCTTTCGTCATGGATCTGGCGCTCAACGTGGCCGAGGTGCAGCTGCAGGGTGACCGCTTCGGCCGCGTGCGCGTCGAATTCGCGGGGGATGGCGGATGATGGCGCGGCGGGCCCGCGGCTTCACCCTGGTCGAGGTGCTGGTGGCGCTGGCGATCCTCGCGGTGGCGCTCGCCGCCGCGAGCCGCGCCGCGGGGCTGATGGCGGACAGTTCGGTCGCGCTGCGCGAGCGTCTGCTGGCCGGCTGGGTGGCGCAGAACCGCCTGGCCGAACTGCGTGCGCGCCGCGCCTGGCCGAACCCGGGCCGCCACGAAGGCGAGGCCGAGCAGGCGGGCTTGAGGCTGGTGTGGCGCGAGACGGTCAGCCCGACGCCCAACGTGGCGTTTCGCCGCGTCGAGATCAGCGTGGCGGCTGCCGGGCACGAGGGCACCGTGCTGGCGCAGGTGACCGGCTACCTGGCGCGCGGGGAGTGAGCATGCGGCCGCGCGGCTTCACCCTGGTGGAGGTGCTGGTGGCGCTGGCGATCTTCGCGCTGATGGCGGTGTTCGCCTATCGTGGCCTCGGCGCGGTGATGCAGACGCGCGAGCACCTGTCCGAGGACAACCGGCGCTGGCGCGATCTTGCGTTGACGCTGCGACAGCTGGAGCAGGATATGGACATGGCGGTGGACCGCCCGGTGCGGGACGCCGCGGATCTCCAGCAGCCCGCACTCGTGGGCAGCCCCGAAACGGCCGGCGAGCATGCCGTCCTGCTGAGCGTGAGCCGCATGGGCGACGCCTGGCACCCGGGTGCGGCGGCGGACGTGCAGCGCCATGGCTACCGGCTCAACGAGGGACGCATCGAGCAGCTGGTGTGGCCGGTGCTGGACCAGGCCCCGCATACGCAGCCCGATGTGGAAACCCTGCTGGAGCGGGTGCGCCGCTTCGAGCTGCGCTACCTGGATGACGCCGGCCAGTGGCAGCCGCGCTGGCCGCTGCCGGGCGGTCGGTCGGGCCTGCCTGCGGCGCTGGAAGCCGTCGTCGAGCTCGACGAGGGCGTCACCGTGACACGGACGTTTGCACTGCCATGAAGCGACAGTGCGGCATGGCGGTGATCACCGCGATCCTGGTGGTGGCGCTGGCGGCGAGCGCGGCCGCGTTCATGGCGTGGCAGCAGCAACTGTGGGTGCGCCAGGTGCAGAATCTGAACGAACAGGCGCAGGCCCGCGCGGTTGCCGTTGCGGCCCTGCAATGGGCGCGCTCGATCCTCGCGCAGGACGCGCGCGACGGCAGCGTCGATCACGCGGGCGAACCCTGGGCCGCGGCGCTGGCACCGCTGCCGGTGGAAGGGGGCGAGCTGAGCGGACGCATTGGCGACCAGCAGGGCCTCTTCAACCTCAACAGCCTGGTGCGCGGCGGCCGTGCGAGCGCAGCCGATCTTGCGGCATTCGGCAGGTTGCTGGCGCAACTGGGCCTGCCTGCCGAACTCGCCGGCGCACTGGTCGACTGGATCGACCCCGACAGCGACACGACCTATCCCGGCGGTGCCGAGGATCCGCAGTACCTGTCGCTCGACCCGGCATACCGGGCCGCCAACCGCGCACTGACAACGGTGGACGGACTCGCGCGCATCACGGGCTACGACGAGGCTGCCCTGGCTCGCCTGCGGCCCTTCGTGACGGCGCTGCCGCAGCCCACGCCGGTGAACGTCAACACGGCACCGGCCGAAGTGCTCGCCGCGATGATCCCGGACTTGTCGCTGGACCAGGCGCGGGCGCTGCTGGAAAGCCGCGCGAGCCGTCATTTTCGCGATCTGGAGGAGTTCCGCACGCGGCTGCCGCCGACCGCGGGGCCGGTGAACGACACCCTGCTGGGTGTCGGCAGCCGCTATTTCCTGGTCACCGGCCATGCCCGTTTCGGTCGTGTTCGCAGCGGTTTCGAAGCGCTGCTGGAGCGCGAAACGACGGCATGGCCCCGGCTGGTCTGGCAAAGGAATATCTGATTCAATCGAGCCTTCCACCATGAGCCTGTTGCGTATCCACCTTCCCCCTGACTGGCCCGACACCGATGCGGCGGCGACGCTGCCGTGGTGCCGCATCGGCGCGCGCGGCGAACGCATCGATGCCGGGCGTGCGCCCCTTGCCGGCCTGCCGTCTGCCGACGCCTGCGAATTGGTGATTCCCTCCGAACTGGTGCTGTTGACCACAGCCGCGCTGCCGCGTGGTAGCCGGCAGAAGCTGCGGCAACTGCTGCCTTATGCGATCGAGGACCGGCTCGGAGGCGAACCCGAGACGGTGCACGTGGCCACCGGCCACGCCGTCGGGGACGGGCAAACCGCACTGGCGGCCATCGACAAGGGCTGGCTGGCACGGGCACTGCTGCGCCTGCGCGAGCGTGATTTGCGCCCGCGCAACGCCTGGCCGGAAACCCTGCTGCCCCCGCTTCCGGCAGGCGGCTGGGTGATGGTCTGGTCGGGAGGCGGCGGGTTCCTGCGCAGCGGTGCGCAGGCGGGCCTGCATCTGGACGGTGGCAGCGCCGAAGCACCGCCGCCCGCGCTCCTTTTGAGCCTGGCGCAGGCACGCGCTGCGGGGCATCCTCCGCAAGCGCTGCAGGTGCGCCTGGAAGAGGGTGTCGCACCCCCGCCATGGAACGTCTGGCGCGACGCCCTCGGCATTCCGGTGGAAGCCGGCGCGCCGTGGGCGCCGCTACAGCAGCCCGAGATCGCCGTGGGCGCCATCAATCTGTTGCAGGGCACGTTCGCAGGCTCGGACCTGCGGCGGAGCGGATGGCAGGCCCTGCGGCTGCCGCTGGCGCTCGCCGCGCTCATCGCGCTGGTGCAGGTGGGGGCGACCACGACGGAGTGGCTGCTGCTCGACCGCGAGAAACAGCGCTTGCGGGCGTCGATGGAACGCAGCTTTCGCGAAGCCTTTCCCGACGCGCGGGTGGTGGTCGACGCACCGCTGCAGATGCAGCGCAATCTTGCAGAGTTGCGGCATGCCGGCGGCGAGGCGTTGCCGTCCGATTTCGTGCCGCTGCTCGCGCGCGCGGCGGCGGCGCTCGATCCCGACAGCCGCGGGCGGTTGCGCGAGGTGCACTACGCGGCCGACCAGCTGCGGCTGGCCTTCGAGCTGCGTGACCGCGCCGCCGTCGATGCGCTGCTGCAGCGTCTGGCGACTGCCGGTCTGGCCGCACGGGTGCAGGCCGCCGCGGGACAGGCGGCGCAGCCGCTGGCGCATATCGTGATCACCGGGGGGGTATCGTGAAGGCGCAATTCGTACAGGCCTGGCGCGCGCGCGCGCCGCGCGAACGGCTCGTGCTCGCTGGCGGCACGGCGCTGCTGGCGCTCGCGCTGGTGTATGCATACGCCTGGCTGCCGATGCAGCGCGAACTGGCGCAACTGCGGGGGGCGCTGCCGCAACTGCGCGTGCAGGCAGAGCAATTGCAGCGCGACGCCGAGGAGGTGGCGCGCCTGCGTGCACGTCCGGCGGTGAGCCCCGCGAGCGGCAGCATCACCGCGCTCGTCGAGCAGCGCGCGGCGGCGTCCGGGCTGCGCGAGCACATCGAAACCATCACACCGCAGGACGCCGGGCGCGTCCGGGTGGTGTTGCCAAGCGTCGGCTTCGACGCGTGGCTTGCCTGGATCGGCGAGCTGCGGGCGGCTCACGGCGTGCGCGTCGAATCGGCACGCATCGAATCGAGCGGCGAAGCCGGCATGGTGCGGGTCGATGCGGTGCTGGCCGGCGGCGCATGAGCACGCTGCCGCAGCCCTTCCGTCTGCGCTGGCCGCACTATGGGCTGGCGGTCCTTGCCTACCTGGTGCTGCTGCTGGCGTGGGCGCCGGCCAGCCTGCTGGCGTGGGCGCTGCCGCGGGCGAGCCAGCAGATGGCGCGGCTCGACCATGTGGAGGGAACCGTCTGGCGGGGCAGCGCCCAGGCGCTCAGAGTTCAGCCCGCCTCGGGTCCGGGCGAGTCGCTGGGACGGATGACGTGGCGCTTGCAGCCGCTCGAGCTGCTGCGTGGACGCCTCGGCTACCGCGTGAGCCTGGACGGCGCCGGCATCGAGGCCGCCGGCAGCGTGCTGCTGGGGCCGCGGCGGGTCGCGCTGCAGGCCCTGCGCGGCGAGGCGCCGGCCGACTGGCTCGGCCGGCTTTCGCCGGATCTGGCCATGTGGCAGCCGCAGGGACGCGTACTGTTCGAAAGCGAGACCCTCGCTTTCGGCAAATCGGCAATCACCGGTCGGGGCAGCCTGCGCTGGATCGACGCCATGTCCGGTCACGCACGCATTCGGCTTGGCAGCTACCGCGCCGAGCTCGAGGGCCGGGATACGGGATTGGCGATCAAGCTGTCGACGGAAAGCGGTGCCTTGCAGTTGCAGGGTAGCGGCGTCTGGACCCCGCAGCGCGGACTCCAGTTTGCCGGCAGCGCGCGCCCGAGCCCGGGCAGCGGCACCGAGTCGGCGAATTTGCTCGGCCTCCTTGGCCCGTCCCAGGCCGACGGCAGCCGGCCCATCCGCATCGGGCGCTGACGGCGAGCCCGGCAGCGCGGGCCGTGCCGGCGTTCAGCTCCCGAGTTTCTGGCGGAACATCTTCATCAGCTTGCCGAACGCCGACTCGGTGATCGACTTGCGTTCCACGATCACGGCTTCGCCGCGGCGCAGTTTGTCGGCGAGCCGGTTCAGGCCGATGGAGAAGCTGTTCATGCCGTCCTGGTCGGAGAACAGGTAGGTGTTCCTGACGTGGCTGACCCAGCCCAGGCGCGCCCAGCGGAAGGTGCCATCCTCGTAGTGGAACTCCACCCAGTCGCCCTTGTTGAGCGCGTGCGCGCGCTCGGTGAATTCGTCTTCCACCGCCGGTTCGGCTGAGGCGTCCAGTGCCGGCGCTGGGGGCGTTGCAACGACGGGTTGCGCCAGCAGCGCCGCCATCTCGTCGGCGGGAATCTCCGGCAGCGGGACGGGCTGGGCGTTCGGCCGCACCGCGTTGGCGTGCAGGATGACCAGGGTGGCGAAAAAGTTTTCGGACAGCTTCTGCGGCAGATCGAGCTCGACGACGCCTTCGCGCAGGCGCTTGAGCAGGCCGGGCAGGATGCGTACCAGCATCAGGCGCGCGTCCATGTCGGCCTTGGCCTGCACGCTCCACACCAGTTCGCGCATGGTCTCGACGTGGCTGTTGAAATGCGCGCCCTGCTCGCCTTCGCGGATGTAGTCGGTACCCAGCAGACGCGCCCAGTCGCGACGCAGGAATTCGCGCACGGTGTCAGGCACGTCCTGCTCCTGCAGCGCGCGGTTGACCAGGTCGTGCGCCACCACCGGCGCGAGCTCGGCGCGTTCGGCCTGCCGGATCTGGTCGATGTCGGGCTGCAGGCTGGTTTCCGCGGTGGTCTCGATGGCGTCGTCGAGTTCGGCGCACATCGCCTCCAGTTCGTCGGCCGCGCTGCTGAAAACGGCAAGGTCCTTGTCGAAGGTGTCGATCACCCGGCTGACCACGGTGGCCACGGCTTCCAGACGCACGTTGCCGGCGCCGGTATCGGGAAGGTGGACCGACAGGCCGGCGATCGCGTCGAGCATGCGGCGTACCGGATGACGGGCCTGCGAGAAAAACTCGCGGTCGAGCATCGCCGCCTTCAACACCGGAATCTGCAGGCGCGCGATTTGCGCCTTGAGGCGGTCGGGAATGGCGGCTTCGTCGAACACCACGTCGAACAGCATGGCGACCGCGTCGACCAGCACCGCATCGAGCGGGCTCGCCGCCTGCATCACCGGACTTTGCTGCAGGGTGCGCAGGACGTTGCGGATGCTGGCGGCTTCCAGCATCGGCAGTTCGACGCTGCCGACACCGGGCAGCGTGAGCGGACCGCTCTGCAGTTGGGTGAGCGAATCGACCAGACTGAAGCCGGGAATGCCGCCGCCCGAGCCCATGCCGCCGCCTGCGCCGCCACCCGCCAGTTGTTCAAACAGGCGCAGCATGTCGTTGCCGGGCGCCGGTGTCGCGCCCGCAGCGCCGCTCGACGCGGGGGCCGCGAGGCCGGCCGTGCTCCCGGCCGCGCTGGCACTGCGCGTGCGGGCTTTGGTGCCCGCCTTGAGATCGGGGAGGATGCCGCGATCGACCAGATGACGGTTGATCGTCTGATAGATGGCGGCGAGCTCCGTGGTCAGCACGAGGTCGAACTGGTTCAGCAGCGCCAGGCGTGCCGGACCTTCCAGCAACGGGTTGCGGGAGATGCCGTCGAGCAGCGCTTCGCACAGCTGGCGCGGGCCAAGCGGGTTTTCGTTTTCCGATACCTCGCGCCCCATCAGCTTGGTGGTGCGCGCCTCCAGCGCGACCAGTTCCTCGGCGCAGTTGTAGCGCATGCGCGCCGTGGCCTTGTCGATCGCGAGGGTGATCTCGAAATCCTGGTCACCGAGCAGGGAGAGGTCATCCAGATTCAGGCCCGCGCTCTTGTCGCGCCCTTGCATGAACGTGTCGAAGGCCTTGCAGTACGCGTCCTTGCACGCGCTCAGCAACTCGTTGGCCTGCTTGTTGAGGATGCTCTGGGCGTTGTAATAGATGTTGCGCTCGTTCAGCAGCGGTGAGCGCTCGGCCATCGCGAGCAGTGCGTTTTCCATCGCCTCGGTGTGGCGTGTCAGGCCGCGGGCTGCGCCCTCGATGAGCAGGTCGCGGCATGCATGCAGCAGCGCGAGCGTTTCCGCGGTGAGCTGCGAGCGGCGTGCGCGTTCGAACTGGTTGAGATTGACGACGACTGAGTTGTCTGGCATTTCATGCTCCATGGCTGCTTACCTCGCAGTATCGGCGCAGGCCGACCGGGGGGCTGAGGCATGGTGTGCGACCGGTATGAAGCAACCGGCAGTCCCGCCGTCTTTCGTTGAAGAAAGACCGGTGACTTTGCGTCCCCGTCTCGCGGCGGGTTTGCCCTGTTCGGTGGTCGGCAGTTGTGTCGGGTATTCGACACAACACTGCACATCTGGTTTATCGGCGTCTTGAAAAAGAACTTTAGGCCTTCGGTAAAAAGATCATGAAATTATTTTTTCATTGAAATCATGTGGATATGATTTCGTGGAGATGAAGTGATCGCTTGCATTGCGCCGCGCCGCGAGCCGGTGGTGTCGGAATTTCTGTCGAAATCCCGTCGGCAACAAAGCCGGTTGGGGGCGCCGGGCCGCCGGGGCGTGGAGCGGTGATCTTCGGTGAGCCCGCCATCGGAGGCTTCGGCTTGGTTCAGTTTCCGCTCTTTTTTGAGCGGGTACTTGCGATCGTCACGGTAGTGAAGGCTCACTGCTCCCGCCCTGCGATGAAGGTCAGTGTTGGATGCTGGAGAGACCCGGTTAGACCCCAGATTGACAAGGTAAGGAATATTCCTTACAATGCAGGCATTGCGATCAGGAGAGCCGCCATGCCTGCCATTCACGAAGTTGCCACGCTGACCTCCAAAGGTCAGATCACGCTGCCAAAATCCATCCGGCAGGCGCTGGGTGCCGATACCGGCAGCAAGCTCGCGTTCGAGCTTCGTGGCAGTGAAGTCGTCGTGACCCGCGCCGATGCCGAGCACGAGGACCCTGCCATTGCCGCGTTCCTGACCCTGCTGGCTCACGACATTGAAGCGGGCCGGAATGTGCGCGGCCTGCCCGAGGATTTGGCTCGCACCATGCTGGAGCACGCGGGGCACAAGGTGGAGCTGGGCGATGATTTCGATGAGGACGTGGAAATCTGATGCGACAGCATGGCTGGACACTGCTGTTCCACGACAACCTGATCGAGCAGATGATGAAGCTGCGCGCGGCTGTGCTGCGTGCTCAGGAGAACGACCCGGAAGGGTTCGAATCGAACGCCAACGTCAAGTTCTTCCGTGCCTTGGTTCAGTTGATACAGGACGTCGTGCCGAGTGATCCAACACGCGACGAGTACCGCCAAGGCAACACCATGGGGCCGGCCTGGCGCCATTGGCGGCGGGCCAAGCTCGGAAGGCGATACCGGCTGTTCTTCCGCTACGACTCGAAGGCCAAGGTCATCGTGTACGCCTGGGTCAACGATGAGCAGACCCTGCGGTCTTCGGGAAGCAAATCGGATCCCTATGCCGTGTTCGAGAAGATGCTCGGATGCGGCAACCCGCCGGACGACTGGAGCGCATTGGTCGAGGCAGGCAAGCAGGATTGGAGCAAACTGGAATAGGCATTTCTCACGCAGCAGACGAATGAAATGACCGCCCCCCTCCCGGTGGCGAACAGGACGTGATGCGTCAGGTGCGTGGGGGACTGAGAAAGAGGTGGATCCGCCTCCGGCAGGTGCTTGCGACATGCCTTGGGGCCCGGGGAAGTCCCTGGAAAGTCGAAGTGGAGCGGGCGAAGGGAACGGTAGCTGACGCCCAACAAATTGATTTATAAAGAATTATTCCCGTTCATGGAGCGAGAATAGGTCACGTTGTGTACCAGTTTCCTGCTCGCTGGCAAGCTCTGGTGATGGAAACAGAGCTTTGCATCCAACCCGTTGATTTATAAAGGACTATCCCCATTCGAAAAACGAGGATGTACCGTATTTTGTACCAGTTCCGCGCACACTGGCAAGCTGCTGCTCCAACAGACGCCATGGGGCTTCCGATCCAGGGATCTCGACCATTGCCCCCTTTCGCCCATAGGCATCTTCACTCCAAGTAGCGGTTTCAGCAGATGTTGAAACCAAATTAAAAGTGAAAACTTCGCGACGACTTTCAAATAATGTAGTATTTTCAGCGTATGCTGAAAGAGATCAATCCAATGAAAGAGGCAGAGGCGCGGGCTGGTGACACGCTGCGTCAGTTGCTTGAAAAGATACCGATCCTTCAGATAGAAGGCATCGAAGCCGAAGCCGTGTCCGACGGCTGGGAGCCGGACCTGATCGCCCGGCTGCTCGTGGACGGGCGGCAGCACCTGCTCATCTGCGAGTACAAGTCGAACGGGCAACCGCGGTACGCTCGGTCCGCGCTGCTGGAGCTACGGAACTACATTGCGCAGCGAGCTCCCGAGGCGACGCCCGTCTTCATTG
This sequence comes from Thiobacillus sp., assembly GCA_024708885.1. GTDB lineage: Bacteria > Pseudomonadota > Gammaproteobacteria > Burkholderiales > Thiobacillaceae > Thiobacillus. The sequence continues at coordinate 807 of JANJXT010000008.1, read as the reverse complement.
CTCCCTACATCTCGCCCGCAGTGAGGCGGTTGTGCGAAGAAAAGGACGTCAGCTATCTCGACCTGGAAGGAAACGCCCGGATCGCCTTCGGCGGCGTATTCATCGAGCGCATGGTGACGGACAAGCCTGTGGTCGAACAACGTGAACTCAAGTCGCTGTTCAGGCCGAAGTCAGCCCAGGTTCTGCGCGTCATGCTGCGCGAGCCCGGCCGTGCATGGCGCGTCACCGAGTTGTCGGAAATTTCCGGGGTCAGCCTGGGGCACGTCAGCAATGTACGCACCGGCCTGATTGATCGGGAATGGGCTCGCGCCTCGGACGACGGCCTCGTCCTCTCAGCGCCCGACGCACTGCTCGACGCGTGGGGGAACAGCTACACGGCACCGCCAGGTGAGCGGCTGCGGTTCTACACGCCTTTGCATGGCAGCGCGCTCGAAGACGCGGCCCGCAGCGCACTGCGCGCCCAAGACGGTCCCGGGCGTGCTGCCTTCGCCTCGTTCTCGGCAGCGCAGTGGCTTTCTCCTTACGGGCGCACTGGCACGCACTATTTCTTCGCCGACGAGGAAGGCCTGCGCAAGCTCCAGGCAGCGCTGAAACTCGCGCCTGCCTCGAAGGGCGAGAACGTGGTCGTCACCGTGCCGAAGGACTTGGGACTGCTCGCCGACACAGTTGAACCTAAAAATCTCAGTTGATCAGGTGTAGCCTGCCTGAAATGCTGGCAGGCTATGGGTTTTGCGTTGATCGAGGGAGTCACCCGATGGGTGAGTCGAAATTGAAGCGCCTGCGCGACGAAGAAATGCTTTTGTCGTG
>JANJXT010000001.1 GCA_024708885.1 Thiobacillus sp. | reverse complement strand
CCGCTACACACCCGATGGCACGCCTGCTCGTGCGCCTGCCTTTGTCGCGCCTCCTTGCGGGCCCCGGCCCGCGGCGTCGTTGCTTCGCGGCAGGCACCCGTTCAGACGCACCCTCGGGTGCGTCCAACTGCGGTTTCTAGGTTGAATTTCCGCCTCTCCCGGTCGCGCAGGCCGCGTTCTCTCACGTGCCGCCTTGATCTCGACTTCCAGCCGGGCACGCTCCTGCGCACGGGATGACGGCAAGCGCCTCCGCCCGAAATTCCGGCGTGCAGACCCCCTCGGTGTCCGTTCCATTTCCATCCTCCGGATCGTCAAGTTGCACGATCCGTCAGCCCCCGTTTTTTCCCGCCTTGCTCACGCTGGATGCGTTTGGCCACGGCGTCCATGCCCGCGCCAGCAGGCAGCCGGTTCACGAGCCGGGTGCGTAGCGCGATGGCTTCTGTCGGGCGGCCGCGCAGATTTCGGTGCATGCCGCACGAATCGGCACCGCGATGGTGCTTCGCGGGCCTCGTGCGTGTCGAGGCTGCAATGAAAATATCCTGCACAAACAATGCGTTGAGTGTGAAATGCCCGAGTGGCATAAACGTTGCTCCAGGGTGATCAAGCAGACCGGATGCAAGGGCGCATCCGCAGTCATCGGTTTTGAAGTCATGCGTCTGGAGTGATGGAATGGATATGAGCCTGCCCGCCGCAGCGGGGTCCAAAATGAAGCTGGTCATGGTCGGCAACGGCATGGCCGGCATGCGCACGCTGGAGGAATTGCTGAAGGCGGCGCCCGGCATGTACGACATCACGGTATTCGGTGATGAGCCCCATCCCAACTACAACCGCATCATGCTGTCGCCGGTGCTGGCCGGCGAGCAGACGGTGGAGCAGATCGTGCTCAACAGCCGCGACTGGTATGCCGAGAACGGCATCACCCTGCACACCGGCAAGAAGGTGGCGAAGATCGATCGTCGGGCCCGCTGCGTGGAAACGGACAGCGGCACCCGCGCACCCTACGATCGCCTGCTGCTGGCCACGGGCTCGCGGCCCTTCGTCCTGCCGGTTCCCGGCGCCCGCCTGCCCGGGGTGCTCGGCTTCCGTGACATCGCCGACGTCGAGGCGATGATCCGCGCCTCGACCGAGTCCCGACACGCGGTCGTCATCGGCGGCGGCCTTCTCGGACTGGAAGCCGCCAACGGTTTGAAACTGCGCGGCATGGACGTCAGCGTGGTGCACATCGGCGCCTGGCTGCTGGAGCGGCAGCTCGACGAACCCGCGGCGCGCCTGCTGCAGCAGAGCCTGGAAGAGAAGGGGCTCAGATTCCTGCTGCAGAAGCATACCGCCGAACTCGTCCAGGGCGAGAGCGGCCGGGTGTGCGCGGTGAAGTTCAAGGACGGCGAAACCATCCCCGCCGACCTCGTGGTGATGGCCGTCGGCATCCGCCCCAACACCGAACTGGCGGAGTCCGCCGGCTTGCATTGCAACCGTGGCCTGGTGGTCAACGACACCATGCAGACCTTCGACCCGCGCATCTACGCGGTCGGCGAATGCGTCAGCCATCGCGGCATCGCCTACGGCCTGGTGGCGCCGCTGTTCGAGCAGGCCAAGGTGTGCGCCAACCATCTGGCCGAGCACGGCGTGGCGCGCTACATCGGTTCGATGACCTCGACCAGGCTCAAGGTCAGCGGTATCGACCTGTTCTCCGCCGGCGATTTCACGGGCGGCGAGGGCACCGAATCACTGGTCTATTCCGACGCCGCCGCCGGCAGCTACAAGAAGCTCGTCATCAAGGGCAACAAGCTGGTGGGAGCCTGCATCTATGGCGAGACGCTGGATGGCGCCTGGTACTTCGACCTGCTGCGCGAGGGCACCGACATCTCGCAGCTGCGCAAGAACATCCTGTTCGGCCAGAGCCACCTCGGCGACGCCGGCCACGGCCCGGCCGAGCGCGTCGCCGCGCTGCCCGACACCGCCGAGATATGCGGCTGCAACGGCGTGTGCAAGGGCGACATCGTCAGCGCCATCCGCGACAAGAAACTGTTCACGCTCGACGAGGTGCGCGCCCACACCAAGGCCTCGGCTTCGTGCGGCTCGTGCACCGGTCTGGTGGAAGCGCTGCTGGCCCACACCGCGGGCGGCGACTACTCCGCCGCGCCGTCGAAAAAACCGCTGTGCGGCTGCACCGAGCACAGCCACGACGAGGTGCGCGCCACCATCGTGGAACAGAAGCTGAAGACCATGGCGGACACGATGCGCTTTCTCGAATGGAAGACGCCGGACGGCTGCGGCAAATGCCGCCCCGCGCTCAACTACTACCTGCTGTGCGCGTGGCCGACCGGGTACTGGGACGATGCGCAGTCGCGCTACATCAACGAGCGCGCCCACGGCAACATCCAGAAGGACGGCAGCTTCTCGGTGGTGCCGCGCATGTGGGGCGGGCTGACCAATCCGCAGGAACTGCGCGCCATCGCCGACGTGGCGGAAAAATTCAAGGTGCCCGAGATGAAGGTCACCGGCGGCCAGCGCATCGACCTGTTCGGCGTGAAGAAGGAGGATCTGCCGGCGATGTGGGCCGACCTCGCCGCCGCCGGCTTCGTCTCCGGCCATGCGTATGGAAAAGCCATGCGCACGGTGAAGACCTGCGTCGGCAGCACGTGGTGCCGCTTCGGCACCCAGGATTCCACCGGGCTCGGCGTCAAGCTGGAGCAGCTGACCTGGGGCTCGTGGATGCCGCACAAGTTCAAGCTCGCCGTGTCCGGCTGCCCGCGCAACTGCGCCGAGGCCACCATCAAGGACTTCGGCGTGGTCTGCGTCGATTCCGGCTACGAGCTGCACGTCGGCGGCAACGGCGGCATCAAGGTGCGCGTCACCGACCTCCTGTGCAAGGTCGAGACCGAGGCGCAGGTGCTGGAATATTGCGCCGCCTTCACCCAGCTGTATCGGGAAGAGGCGCACTACCTCGAACGCACCGCGCCGTGGGTGGAGCGGGTGGGGCTCGCCCACGTCAAGGCGAAGGTGGTCGACGACGCGGCCAGCCGCAAGGCGCTGGCCGAACGCTTCCTCGTTTCGCAGAAGCCGGCCCAGGTCGACCCGTGGAAGGCGCGCGCGGAAGGCGAGGCACGCCACGAATTCACCCCGATCGCCGCGTTCGTATAACTCAGGAAACCGACATGAACATGAGCCACAACTGGGTCGAGATCGGCCGCGTCGACGAGATTCCCCGTCAGGGCGCTCGCGTCATTACCACCGCCACCGGCGACATCGCCATATTCCGCACCGCCGCCGACGAGGTGTTCGCGCTCGCCGACAAGTGCCCGCACAAGGGCGGCCCGCTGTCGCAGGGCATCGTCCACGGCAGGCGCGTCGCCTGCCCACTGCACGACTGGAAGATCAACCTGGAAACCGGCATCGCCGCCGCGCCCGACGAAGGCTGCGCTGCGCGTTATCCGGTGCGGGTGGCGGACGGCATGGTGAGTCTGTCGCTGATAGAATGACAAGCGGCGTGTTGACGTTTTGAGGTGTGCCGTGGGCGCTATCGCTTTTACCCAGTTCCGCAAGCATCTGACCGAGGCCGTAGAGGAAGTATGCGACAGCGGCGAGCCGCTGACCGTGACGCGCGCCGATGGCCGTGATGTGGTGATCGTGCCGGCGTCGGAATGGTCGGCAATGCAGGAAACCGTCCATCTTCTGTCGAGCCCCGAGAACGCAGCGCGGCTAAAGGCCAGCATCGACGCCGCCGACCGGGGCGAGTTCGTTCAAGTCGATCTGTGAAGTTCACCAGCCGTGCTGAGCGCCACTTTCATCCGAGCAACGCCCGCAGCTGTTCAGTGCGGGCGTTTTCTATTTCATGCCAGGCGCCGGCCGCTTTGGTGCGGCGGATTTTCTCTGTGACGTTCCAGTTGGACGCATAGTGATCGCGGCGCCAGCTGGTGCGTGGGATGGCGGGCACGACATCAAGCCATAGCTCGACGTCGGCCAGGGTGACGGGGATTTCCCCGAACAGGTCAGTCAGGCGAGGCGTCATGCCGGCGTCAAGCGGACGTCGGCGAGAAACCGTGAGGCCGCGGCCGCGGCGCGATGAAGTAACGCAGCAATACGATTTGACATAATATACATTATGCGAAGTATGCCATGTCATCAAGCAATACCTTGGCTGCCGCCCCGAACCGAGTACAACTGCGCTGCACTGTGGATTTGAATGCGGATCCTGGATTCAGTTGACGACCATCCACGTTTGTCCAGCCTCTCGTTCCACCACGACGCCGCCTCGGGTCAACCGATATGTGAGGGAACAGCAAAAGCGCGGACCGGAAAGCACATTTCGGTTCAGGACCCCATGGTTCTCTCCCACACACCGGGCCGATGGGGTCACGAACCCTGGGTGGCCTTCGCGGTGCAGCCTGGCGCCAATCTGCTGCGTAAAGCGATAATCCGTCGGGTGGATGAGATCGGGATATTGCCCGGCTCGCGTCCTCAGGTCCAAAAGCGCGGCATCACAGCGCACCCAGTACACCTTGCGTTCACCCGTTATGCTGTCGCGCGCGCCCTGCGGCACCAGCCCGTCAAAGCCTGCATCGGCGAGAAATCCACGCCAATGGTGTACGGTTTCGTGAACCGTCGTTTCCACCCAATCCGACCCATACCAGATGCCAAAGCTGCCATCGCAAAAGCGGCTGGCCGCCCAGTTCCGGAAAGGAAACTCGATGGCGTTGAGCCAATCCGCCTCCTCGAAAGGCCGGTCGATCATGGTGACGGGCGACTCGTAGGTGTGCGGCTTGGTGGCAAGCTCGTGCTGTTGAGCCATGTCCCAATCTGCCGGGTCATCCGAGAGGTCGTCGAACAGGTTCTGGGAAACGCGGATGGACTTGATGTTGCGCGCCACGTCCTGATGCACCTCGGCAAGCGGCAGCCCCGCGAAGAACGCGTCCATCAATTGCCGCGAACCCGGTCAAGATAGGACCGGACCATGAGCATCCCCGCAAAGCCCCATTCCCTTATGACGTCTACAGGAGTCCGCCCTTCGAAGGCTTTGTTGCGCTGGGTCATCCAGGCGTAGGCCAGGTCTCGGTCCTGGGGAAAGATCAGGCGAAGATTCTTGTGAATCGCCAGGACGTGACCCGCGCGCTCCAGCAGGTCCCGGTTTGCGGCCAGGGGCGCTCCACGGCGGTAGCGGCTCAATGCCGTTCTGTTGTTTGTGGCGAGGCCGAGCATGGCAAGCTGCGCTTCGGTTCCAAGCTTCCAGTGCTCGAAGGCACGAGTCACCATCCTGGCCAGCGCGCCACGGTTCTGGTCATCCTGATTGATGGCCAAGGCTGCCTGGGTCATGGTGCACACTCCAGCTGATTAGCATTAATTACCCCAAATATAGTAGCAATTGCTACACAGGGCAAATTACGTGCGCGTCCTGTTGGGCCGGCACAAAGTCTGGCTTGGCGCCCGTCAGACGGCGGCCAGACCCTGATTCGCTCACGTATCGTTAACGCGATTGCCGTATTTTCCGTAGCTTGCATGCGTTATTTTATGAATCACTTGATATTTTAACCCCCTCGTTCGAAGCGTTTTTTGCCGCCCAATCTGCGCCAACGGGTGATACGCGATGCCCACCGACACGCGGCGCGGCCGCCAGTTTTTTCAGGGCCGCGCGCAGATTCGCGATTGACACCTGCCCGGTAAACGCTTATAAGCGAGAAACATTCTCATATAAACAGATCACGAAATCTCCAGCATGGCCGCGCCCGTCACCATTTCCCCTCTCGTCGGGCCGAGTCTGCGTGGCAGCCGCCGCCCGCGGGTCGCCATCGTCGGCCATGCCGGGGCGGGCAAGCACAGCATCTTTCGCGCGGCGTCGAGCACCGCAACCCGCCACGAGCGCCTCGCGGGCATCGGCCCGGCCTATGAGGAATGCCTGGTCGAGGTGGGGGTCGACCAGATTTCCCTGGTGGAACTGCCCTCGATCGACGGTTTCCACCAGCTCGACGAAACGGCCTCCGTGGCCCTCAAGTATCTGCTGTGGGGCGACCGCTGGCCGGCCATCGCGCGCCACGAGACGCATCAGCCGGAACACAGCTTCGCCGCGCCGGACGTCTTGCTGGTGGTTCTGGACGCCACCTCGCTGACGCGCGATCTGGAACTCGCGCAGGAACTCATGCTGCTCGGCAAGCCGATGGTGTACGCGCTGAACCGCATGGACGAGGCGCGCGCGCGGCGGAAATTCCTCAACGTGCGCAGTCTGTCGACCAAGCTCGGCGCACCGGTCGTGCCCACGGTGGCGCACATGGGCATCGGGCTGGCCGATCTGTTCAGTGCGGTGGTGCGTACCGCACGCAACGCGGGCGCCGCGCGCGCGCAACTGGCCACCTGCCTGCCCAGCCCGCACATCCAGGCACAGTTGCCGGGCATCGCCGCCATCGCGCGCGATGCCGACGTGGCCGCGGCCTTCACCGTCCCCGAAATCCTGCTGACCTTGCAGCTCGCGGAAAACGACGGCTATTTCGCACAGGAACTGCTGGAACATTTTCCGGCCCGCCATGCCGAACTGCTCGCCGCGCGCGCCGCCGCCGATGCGGCGCTGCCGCGTCCGCTGGCCGACGAAATCCATGCCGACCGCCACCACCGCGCCGCCGTCTGCCACGAGGAAGCGAGCCGCCCCGGCCAGGAAGGCGAACAGCCGCGCTGGCAGCGCTGGGCCGACGATCTCTTCCTGCATCCGCGCTGGGGCTTCGTCGGAACCCTGGCGGTGTTCGCGCTGGTGCTGTTCTTCGTGTTCGAGGTGAGCGCGGTACTCGACGGGCTCACCGTGGCACGCCTCATCGATTGGGCCGCGCCCTGGCAGCCGACCGAGGTTGCGGGCGTCGTGGGACGCGCGATCCTCGATGGCTTCATCGGCCTGGCGGGCATCGTCATTCCCTACATGATCCCGCTGGTGCTGCTGCTGGTGTTCCTGGAAGAGACCGGCATCATGCACCGCGTCGCCTTTGTCGTGGACCGGGGGTTTCACCGCCTGGGATTGCACGGTGGCGTCGCCCTGCCCTTTCTCATGGGCCTGGGCTGCAACGTGCCGGCGCTCGCAGCGACCGCGGCGGTCACGCACGGCCGCGACCGTACCGTCGCCGCACTGCTGATCACCTTCCTGCCCTGTTCCGCGCGTTCCGCGATCATTCTTGCGGTGGGCGGAAAATACCTCGGCGGGCTGGGCGTGTTCGGCCTGTTCATGCTCGTCCCGGTCGTCGTCAGCCTGGTCGGCAAGCTGCTCAAGCGGCGTTACCCGGAGACGACACCCGGCATGATCCAGGACATCCCGCCCTACGCGGTTCCCACCGTACGCGCGGTGCTGGCCAATACCTGGGAGCGCAGCCGCGACATCGTCACCATCGTGCTGCCGCTGCTGGTGGCGGGCAGTATCGTACTGGCGCTGCTCGCGCATTTCGGCGCTGACGCCTGGATCAATGTCCTGCTGACGCCGGTGACGGCGTGGTGGCTGGGGCTGCCTGTGGCGCTCGGCGTGCCCATCCTGTTCGGCGTGCTGCGCAAGGAATTGTCGCTGCTGATGATCTTCGCCGCACTGGGCACGCAGGATCTCGCCAGCGTGATGGATACCGTGCAGATCACCACTTTCCTGGTCTTTCTCACTTTTTACGTGCCGTGCGTGTCGACGTTCGCGATGATGCTGAAGCTGCTCGGCCGCCGCGAGGCGTTCTATTCGGTCATGCTCTCCATCGGCGTCGCGCTGGCGATTGCCGCGGCGGTGCGCTGGCCGCTGGAGCTGGCTGCCAGGCTCGGCATGTGACGCGCCGCCGGGGCTGCGCGTCGTCCGCGTCAGCCCGCCGCGGGCAGCCGGCCGCGGACATTCCCGGCGTCGAACGGACCGGGGTCCGCGATCAGCGCACGGGCGGCATCGACCTGGTCCCATACGTTCCACAGCAGCACACCGCGCACCCGGCCGGCTTCGAGGTAATACACCACGCCTTCGCGATATGGCGTGACCCATTGCTCGACGGTTTCGAGGCGTGCATCGAGGACGCCGACGGCCTCGTAGCCGAGGTCGAACAGGTCGGAATAGAAGAACGGCAATTCGTCGTAGGGTGCCTCCTGCCCGGCCATGCACAACCCGGCCCGCTGCCCCATGGTGAGCGCGGCGTTCTCGTGCTCGACTCGCAGGTCGCGCCCCAGCGCGGCTGCGGGAAACGCCGCGACATCCCCCGCAGCGTAGATGCGCGGGTCGGACGTGCGCAAATGCGCGTCGACCCGAACCCCGCCCTGCGCGAGCTCCAGCCCGGCCTCCTGGGCGAGTTGCACATTCGGCGTGATGCCCAGCCCGGCCACCACCGCGTCGGCCTGCAAGGTGCTGCCGTCGGACAGTTCGAGCGTGGCGCCGGCGGCGTCGGCCCGGCCGCCGGCCGCCGTGACGCCGCTGCGCACGTCCACACCGTGCTCACGATAATACTCGGTCACCGACCTGGCGAGCCCCGCCGGATAGACACGCCCACCGATCGTCTCCCCCGGGAACAGCAGGGTTGTCCTGCACCCGTTCATCGCCATCGCCGCCGCAATTTCGCTGCCAATGAAACCGCCGCCAATCACGGCGATCCGTGCGCCGGGCTTGACCACCTTGCGCAAGCGGAGGTAGTCGTCATAGGTGCGGTAATGGATGAAGCCGTCACCGAACGGCAGCGTGCGCGGCGCGCCGCCGGTGGCGAGCAGCAGCGTGCCATAGTGCCAGCCGTCCCCGGCATCGTCATGCACGATGCGCGCGGCACGATCGATCCGCATCGCGCGCCGGGCCAGCTGCACCGTCGCACGGGCCTTGTCGATCGGACGCCAGATGTCCTCCGCCTTGCCGTCCTTCCACAACGCCTTGCTGAGCGGCGGGCGATCGTAGGGCGGATGCGCCTCGGCACCCAGCATCGCAATCGTCGCCTGGCCGTCGGCACTGCGGATGGCCTGTGCCGCGGCCTCCCCCGCCATGCCTGCGCCAATGATCAGATAGTCGGATGTGTGTTGCATGATCGCCTCCGGAACGGGTGCAGGTTCAAACCCGTGCGCACAACGGGGTCTGCACGGCGCGGGACGGCGTTGACGGCGCCCCGCTTCCCTACATAATAGGACGTCCAGAAACATTCGCTGGCCGCCTCGCCGACGCAGGCGAACACGACGCACCCGGAGCGTGAACGATGGGCAGACCTCCCCGACCGCAGGACGCGCACTGGCCCGAGGGTGCGGTGTTCACCGTCGGGCATTCGTCGCGGCCGATCGCGGATTTCATCGCCCTGCTCCATGCCTACGCGATCGGGCAGCTTGCCGACATCCGCAGCATCCCGCGCTCGCGGCACAATCCGCAGTTCAACGCCGACGCGCTCGCCGTCAGCCTCCCGGCGGCGGGAATCGACTACGTGCCCATGCCGGCGCTGGGTGGCCTGCGGCACCCCCACAAGGATTCCGTGAACACAGGCTGGCGCAACGAGAGTTTTCGCGGCTATGCCGATTACATGCAGACGCCGGCCTTCGACGCCGCGCTGGATGTACTGGTCGGCATGCGCCACGGGAAACGCGTCGCGATCATGTGTGCGGAGGCGGTCCCGTGGCGCTGTCACCGCTCGCTGGTGGCCGATGCTCTTGCCGTGCACGGTGTGCCGGTGGTGGAAATCCTGTCGCAAAGCAGCTACCGGATGCACACGCTCACGCCTTTCGCCGAGGTCGACGGCACGCGGCTGCACTATCCGGCGAAGCCGGGTTCCTGAACGCAACGGCGCGACGATCAGGGACGATACCAGCGGATCAGGTTCAGTTCTGCGGGGACACGCGCTTCCGCATGCCATGGGACGATGCGCGGGGTGAAATGCGCCGCCGGCCGCGCGGTGTCGATGTCGCAGCGGTAGACAAAACCAAGGGTCGCCCCCGGAATGGTGTCGGTGCGCTGCATGATCCAGGGTGCGCTCGCCTCGCCGTCGAGCGGGTCGGCGTAGAGCTGGACCTGGATCTGCTCGGGCGGGATTTCGCCCAGATAGACGTGCAGGGAAAAATGCCAGCCACCGGGCCGCGCCCGGGTTTCGAGCCGGCTCAGGCGAACAGCCTCCCAGTGCTGCCTGATGAAGGCCTCCCATTCGGCGAGTTCCGTGGCCAACCGCCCCGTGTCGGCGGTGCGTCGCCGGAACGCCGCGGCGGCCGGCAGATAGGCGTCGCGCACGTATTCCTGCAGCATGCGGTTGCTGCTGAACTGCGGCGCGAGCTGCGACATGCTCGCGCGCATGCGTGCCACCCATTCGCGCGGAATGCCCTGCGTGTCGCGCTGGTAAAAGAGTGGCACAATCTCCTGTTCCAGCAGGCGATACAGCTGTTCGGCTTCCACCGCGTCCCAGCCCGGCTCGGGGTGCTCCCGACCGTCGCCGAGCGACCAGCCGACCTCCGAGGACCCGTTGCCGACTTCCGCCCACCAGCCGTCGCGCTCGGACAGGTTGAGGCCGCCATTGACCAGCACCTTCATGCCCGAGGTGCCGCTCGCCTCCCAGGGGCGGCGCGGCGTGTTGATCCACACGTCGATGCCCTGCACCAGTTCCTGCGCCAGCGCCATGTCGTAGTCCTCCAGGAACACGGCGCGCGTGCGGACATCCGGCCGGTTCACGAATTCGGACCAGGCCTGGATGAAGCGCTTGCCGTTTTCATCCTGCGGGTGCGCCTTGCCGGCGACGATGATCTGCACCGGGCGTGCGGGATCGCCGAGCAAACGGGCCAGGCGACCGGGGTCAGTGAGCAGCAGGTTGGGCCGCTTGTATTCGGCGAAGCGCCGTGCAAAGCCCAGGGTCAGCGCATTCGGATCGAGAACATGATCGGTCTGCCTGACCGCCTCGGCGCTGGCGCCGCGCTGACCCATCTGGTGCGCCAGGCGCAGGCGGGCGTAGCGCACCAGGTCATGGCGCTCGCGCCCGCACAGCGACCACAGGGTTTCGTCGCCCAGTGCGCGGATCGCACCGGCAAGCGGCTCCAGGGACCCGCGCCAGCGCTCCTTTCCGCTCGCCTCGGTCCAGATTTCGTCGGCCCAGGGCGAATCCCACGACGGCACGTGCACGCCGTTGGTGATGTGCCGCACCGGCACCTCCCGTTCCGGCCACTGCGGGTAGAGCGGCTGGAAGATACGCCGGCTCACCTCGCCGTGCAGCCGGCTGACCCCGTTGATCCAGCCGCAGGTGCGGGCGGCGAGAAACGCCATATTGAATGGCGCATCGCCGTTGCGCGGATCGAGACGCCCCAGGGCGAGCAGATCATGGGGGGCGACGCCGACCTCGCGCGCGAACTGGCCGCCGTATTCCTTCAGCAGCGCCATTGGAAAGGTGTCGAAGGCCGCGGCAACCGGCGTGTGCGTGGTGAACACGTTCCCCGCGCGCGTCGCCCAGATCGCTTCCGCCAGATCCACCTGGTGCTGGTGCATGTAGTCGCGCGCGCGCTCGAGCGTGACCAGCGCGGCGTGCCCCTCGTTCAGGTGGCAGACGTCCGGATGCAGATCGAGCGCTTGCAGCGCCCGCCAGCCCCCGATGCCGAGCACGATTTCCTGCATCAGGCGCATTTCCACACCGCCGCCGTACAGCTTGCCGGTGATGCCGCGGTCGGCCGGGCTGTTCATCGGGTCGTTGCTGTCAAGCAGGAGCAAGGTGACGCGCCCCACCTGCGCCTGCCACACGCGCAGCACCAATACCCGCCCCGACAGCTGGATCGGCACCCCCAGCCAGCCGCCCGCATCGTTGCGCACAGGCGTGATGGGGATGCTGGTCGGCGTGTTGTAGGGATAGATTTCGAGCTGCCTGCCGCGCGCATCGAGCATCTGCCGGAAGTAGCCTTCCTGGTACAGCAGGCCGACGGCGACCAGCGGCACGCCCAGATCGCTGGCCGTCTTCAAATGATCGCCGGCCAGCACGCCCAGGCCGCCTGAATACAGCGGCAGCGCCTCCGCCAGGCCGTATTCCATGCTGAAGTAGGCAACGAGAATGTCCTGCTCCGCCTCCGCATAGTGTGTGCCGTACCACTCCGGTCCGGTGAGGTAGTCGCGCCGCGACTGCTCGAGGCGGGCCAGTTCGGTGCGAAACGCGGGATCTTTCGCCAGCAGATCCAGACGCCGCTGGGACACGCTCTGCAGGATCAGCCAGGGATTGCCGGTACGCGCCCAGACGGCAGGATCGATTTCCTGCCACAGCGTGTCGGCGGCATGGCTCCAGGTCCAGCGCAGATCGAGGGCCAGCTCGCACAGTGCCTCCAGCCCCTCGGGAAGCGGTCGCAGGAACGGATGGATCTGTGCTTTCATGGCGGCGTGGGTCCGGCGAAGTCAATCAAAAAGTCGGACGGGCGCGCAGCACCTTGATCTGAAACAGCGTATTGCGCTCGTCCTCTTCCAGCGCGGCGCGGATGTGCTGCACCGTTGCCGTATAGCGCGGGATGATGTTGTACTTTAGCGCATTGACGCGCTTTTGCGTCTTGCGGCTGGCGGCGAGCAGGCGCCACAGGGCGTTTTCGGCCTCGCCCAGGCGCGCGAGGGTGACGGTCAGTTCGCGCAGGCGCTGGCGCGCTTCGTCGAAGCTGACGTCGGTCCACATCAGGCCGACGGGCTTCAGCGGCAGCGGCTCGGCAGTGACGCTGGGATACTCGACGCCAACGCTGGAGCGCGCAACGACGCGGATTGCCACCGACGGCCCCAGTCCCACCGAGGCCTGCTGCAGCATCTGCGCACCCATGCGCATCTGCACGATGCCGAGCCAGCGGTAGGTTTCGGCGAGGTCCTGCTGCGCCTGGGCGCGCAGGCCGCGGTATTGCGCGAGGCGTTCGTACACCAGGCGGGCGAGCAGGTCACGCTTTTTCTCCAGCATCTGCCGTCCCTGTTCGAGGAAACGGGCCTGACGGCCGACCTGCAGCAGCGCGCTCCTGGTCGGCGGAACGGACAGGCGTTTCTTCATGATGCTTGAGCAGGAAGCGGGAACCGGGGAGCGGTGGGCCTTGCAACTTTACGGGTGCGCCTGCGCACGGCGTCCCGCTTGCCATTCATCCGCGCCATCACGCCGTGTCCTTGTGATACTTGGCCAGCTCCTCTTCCGTCACGCGGATGAGCGATTCGGGCGGCAGCATGGAGAGCAGGTCCCACGCGAGGTTGAGGGTTTCGTGGATGCTGCGGTCCTCGTCTTCGCCCTGGCCGATGAAGCGGCGCTCGAAGGCGTCGGCGAAGTCGAGGGCGCGGCGGTCGCTGTCGCTCAATTCTTCGGCGCCGATGATGGCGGCGAGGCCACGTACTTCCAGCGCGCGGGCATAGCTGGCGAAGAGCTGGCTGGCGACGTGCGGGTGGTCCTCGCGGGTGAAGTTCTTGCCGATGCCGTCCTTCATCAATCTTGAAAGGGACGGCAGCACGGTGACCGGCGGGTACACGCCCTGGTTGGCAAGCTCGCGCCCGAGCACGATCTGACCCTCGGTGATGTAGCCGGTGAGGTCGGGAATCGGATGGGTGATGTCATCGGACGGCATGGACAGCACAGGAATCATGGTGATGGAGCCGCGCCGGTTGCGGATGCGTCCGGCCCGCTCGTAGATTTCTGCGAGGTCGGAATAGAGATAGCCGGGATACCCCTTGCGCGCCGGCACGTCGCCGCGCAGCACCGCGACTTCGCGCAGCGCCTCGGCGTAGGCGGTCATGTCGGTCATCACCACGAGCACGTGATGGTCGAGGTCGAAGGCGAGATACTCGGCCGCGGTGAGCGCGGCACGCGGGGTGAGCAGGCGTTCGATCACCGGCTCGTCGGCGAGATTGAGGAACATCACCACCTTGTCGAGCACGCCGGATTCCTCGAAACTCTCCTGGAAGAAGCGCGCGTCGGCATGCGAGGCGCCGAAGGCGGCGAACACGACGGCGAACTCGGTGGAGGCCTCGCCCAGGAGCCGCGCCTGACGCACGATCTGCGCCGCCACCCGGTTGTGCGGCAGGCCGCCGCCGGAAAAGATCGGCAGCTTCTGCCCGCGGGTGAGCGAGTTCATGCCGTCGATGGCGGAGATGCCGGTCTGGATGAATTCACGCGGATAGGCGCGCGCTGCGGGATTGAGCGGCTCGCCATTGATGTCGCGGCGGTCGGCGGAAACGATCGGCGGGCGCTTGTCGCGCGGCAGGCCGGCACCGTTGAACACGCGTCCAAGAATGTCGCGCGACAGCGGCAGACGGAACGGTTCATCGAGAAAACGCACCCAGGTGCGTTCGAGATCGAGCGCATCGGTGCCTTCGAACACTTCGACGAGCACGGCGTCGTCGGCGCTGCGGATGACCTGCCCCGAGCGCAATCGCCCGGCATGGTCGCGCAGCTGCACGCGCGACCCCGCCGCGACGCCCGGCACGCCGGCCATGACGACGAGCCCGCCCTGGGCGGAGGCCGCGGTGCGGAATTCGACGTGCTTCATGGCGTGGCGCCACCCTTTCCCCCGGCCCATCGAGCCGCTTTCACCGCTACCGCCCGCATCCTCATCCCCTCCCTGCCCCTGCCGCATAGTCTTCCAGCAGCGGCTCGAACGCCTCAGGTATCGCCGCAATTTTGGCTTTCAGCGCCTCGAGATCATCCGAACCGTGCTGGCTCTTCCAACGCCGCGCCTGCGCCAGCAGGGGCAGCTGGATGACGCGGCGGGCGGGTGCGCCGAGCTGCACGAGTTTCAGGCCCTGCCGGTGGATTTCCAGCAGCGCGGCGAGCAGCGCGAACTGTTTCTGCGGCGAGGCGAAGCTGTCGATCTCGTCGGTGGCAGCCTGCTGCAGCAGGCCTTCCTTGAGCAGACTTGCGGACTCCAGGGTCCAGCGCTGTTCCGACGACAAGGCCTCGACGCCGACGAGATTGACGATACGCTGCAATTCCTCCGATGCGGCAAGAAGATCCAGCGCTGCGGCACGCGCGTGTTCCCATTCCGGATCGACTGCCTGCGCCCACCATTTGGCTGCGGATTTCACGTCGCCGGAAAAACTCTCCAGCCAGTCGACCGCGGGGTAATGACGCGCGTCGGCAAGCTCCTTCGACAGCGCCCAGAAGGTCTGGATGATCTCTTTCGTATGGCTGGTGACGGGCTCGGAGAAATCGCCGCCGGGCGGGCTCACCGCACCGATCAAGGTCACCGAGCCGTGATCGCCGGCGAGCGTCTCGACCCGTCCCGCACGCTCGTAGAACGCGGCGAGCCGCGACCCGAGGTAGGCGGGATAGCCCTCCTCCACCGGCATCTGCCCAAGCCGGCCGGACACCTCCCGCAGCGCTTCGGCCCAGCGGCTGGTCGAGTCGGCGACCATCACCACGTCATAGCCCTGGTCGCGGAAATATTCGGCGAGCGTGATGCCGACGTAGACCGAGGCTTCGCGCGCGACCACCGGCATGTTGGAGGTGTTGGCGACCAGCAGCGTGCGCTCCATCAGCGGGCGGCCGGTGTGCGGATCGGTCAGCTCGGGCATGAATTCGAGCACGTCGGTGAGCTCGTTGCCGCGCTCGCCGCAGCCGACGTAGACGACGATTTCAGCATTGCACCAGCGCGCGATCTGCTGCTGCAGCATGGTCTTCCCTGCACCGAAGGGGCCGGGAATCGCCGCCTTGCCGCCCTTCAGCAACGGATAGAAGGTGTCGAGGATGCGCTGCCCGGTGATGAGCGGCGCCACGGCGTGGTCGCGCTGGCGGAACGGGCGCGGTGTGCGCACCGGCCAGCGGTGGAACAGCGCGAGCTTCTCGATGCGACCGTCGGCGAGCTTCACCCGGCCGATGGTTTCGTCCACCGTATAGTCGCCTTCCGGCGCGAGTTCCAGCAGTTCGCCATGCAGCAGCGGCGGCACCAGGATGCGATGCGTGATCGACGCGGTTTCCTGCACACTGCCGAGCACGTCGCCGCCGGCAAGCGTGCGGCCGGCCTGCGCTGCGGGCACGAAATGCCAGCGTGTCTCGCGCACCAGGGACGGCACCGCGACGCCGCGCGCGATGCGGTCGCCGCTTAGCGTCCGCACGGCGTGCAAGGGCCGCTGCACACCGTCGAAGATCGCGCCGAGAAGCCCCGGCCCGAGTTCCACCGACAACGGCCATCCGAGCCCCTCGGCCGCTTCGCCGGGTCGCAGCCCCGCGGTGTCCTCGTAAAGCTGCGCCAGTGCCGTGCCGCCGTCACGACCGATCACCTCGCCGACCAGCCCCATGCGCCCCACGCGCACCTGCTCACCGATCAGCGTCTGCGGCAGTTCGAGCTTGACCAGCGGTCCGTTGATTTCGAGAATCCTGCCCATCGTCTTTTTTGAATGGGGAGCGGAAGGCGGTGAACGGGGAGCGGTGAGCGGTCGAACACCGTCACCACCGCCGCTCACTGCTCCCCGTTCACCGCCTCCTCCTTACCCATAAACCAGCGTCCCCAGATCCGGCGCGCTGGCGAACAGGCGTTCCATCGCCACGCGCGCGAGGTCGTCGGCGAGTCGCGCCTGGCGGGCTTCGAAGGTCTGGTCGACCTGGGCGCGGCCGTCGGCCAGGCGCACGCGGAGGCCCCCCTCGCTTGGCTGGCGGTGCGCGACCAGCGTCGCGCGGCGACCGGGCGCGGCGCGCGCGGCGAGATTGGGCCACCGTGGCGCGAGGCGATGTTCGTCCTCGCCCCGCATTTCAACGACGAGATCCCCGGGCGGCAGCGCCTGCGCCGCGGCGGCAAGCCAGGCCTCGATGACGCCGGAATAGCGCGCCTCGTCCTGCACCAGTTCGCGGAATGCGCTTTTGACGTCGGCGAGCGCGGCTTCGGTCAGCGCCCAGCGCAGCCGGTCGAGTTCCGCCGCCAGCCGCGTTTCCGCCGCCTGCGTCTTCTGTCGCACGAGGCGCTCCGCCTCGACCTTGGCCGCGAGCACTTCACGGGCCTCCGCCGACTTGAGCTTCTCCGCAGACTCGGCGAGGATGCGTGCGCGCGACACTTCGGCATTTTTCAGATGCTCGCGCGCGAGCGATTCGGCCTGCTGCAGCAGGGCCTCCTCGAGCTGCGCAACGCGCGAGCCATCATCCATTTCTTGCCATTGTCTCAACGTGTTGGAGCGCCATCATCAAGCCAGACCTTTCAAGAAACATCTCGAACACCATGCCTCATCCCGGGCTCAATGCATCCGGCCCCAACACCGCCCGCACCACCTCGTCGACGGCAGGCGCGTAGGCTTCGGGCGACGGCAACGGAGGCAGTTCGGTGATGACGATGTGTCCGCCTTCGTTGCGCAGGCGGTCGAGCCATGGGCTGCTGCCGGCGCGTGCGAGCGTGGATTCCAGCAGAACGAGCGCCGCGTCCCCGCTGTGCGCCAGCGCTTCCAGAACGCGGTCGAGCGTGGCGGCGTCGGCGTCCGCATGCACTTCGGCGCCGACGAGGCGAAAGCCGTCCGCCAAACCGGCGCTGCCCAGCACGACCAGGCGAGCCAGCTCAGGGGCGGAGCCCGTGCGCGACGGCATCAGATCCTGCCCAGCATGAGGATGGACATCACCAGGCCGTAGATCGCCACCCCTTCCGCCAGGCCCAGGTAAACCAGCGTGCGGCCGAACATTTCGGGCTTCTCCGCGATGACCGCAAGCGAAGCCGAACCGATCGGCCCCAGCGCCATCGCCGCGGCGATGGCGGCGAGCCCCGTCGGCAGGCCGATGCCGAGCAGGGCAAGCCCGCGCCCCAGGGAGATATCCCCCGCCGCCGCCACCGGCTCCGCCGCCAGGACTTCCTGCATACCCAGCCCCATCACCGCTGCGAGCGTCACGGCGAACAGCAGCAGGTTGGCCAGCAGGCCGCCACGCAGCCAGCGCGACGGCAACGGCCGCGGCTTCAGCTCCAGCCACAAACCCGCACCCAGCGTCGCCACCACCGGCAGCGCCAACACTGCGACCAGCCACATCATGATTGCCTCCCTTGTATCGAGGAACGGGCCGTCGCACATGCGCGCCCCCATCCTCGCCGCTCACCGCTCGCCATTCACCACCACCCGCAACGGCACGAACGCCGTCCCGTCGCCATTGAAGAAACGCGAAAAGCCCTCGTAATACATCAGGCGCATGGCCTGGATGGCGACGATGGCGCCTTCAAGGCCAATGATCACGATGTTGCCCAGCACAACAGCAATCCAGTGTCCCGCGGCACCGAGCCCGTCGGCCAAGGTGAACACCGCCAGTGCCAGCGCGACGTGATTGAGGCTGAAGGCGGCGACGCGCATGAACGACAGGGTATTCGAAAACAGGCCGATGCCGGTTTCCAGGATTTCGATGGCGGTGACGAGGAGGCGCTCGCCGAGCGTGGCGTGCGTCGTCGTCCACTTGAAGACGGCGACCACGGCCAGCCCGCCGGCGGCCAGCCACGCCGCCTGCGGCACCGGGTCGGCGGCGCCGGCGAGACTGGCGACGACGCCAACCGCGCCGAGATAGAGCACGAGCCCGGCAAGCCCGCCGGAATCGAACAGCGCTTCGCCGGCGCGCCCGGCCGCCGCCTTGTTCCAGGCATTGACGAGCAGCGTGCACACGATGAAGCCGACGCCAAAGCCGACGGCGAGCGTGAGCATGCGGATCGGATCGTGCAGCGGAGACAGCCACAGCGGCTCGATCAGCGTCTCGTAGCCGAACACGCTGCCATACAGCATGCCGAAAACCATCGACGCGGCGCCCGCCGCCACCCCGACCCAGGCGATCCGGCCGAGGCGCCGCGCGAACCCGGCCGCGACAAGCGCGATCACCGCACCATGCCCGACATCGCCGAACATGGCGCCGAACAGCAGCAGCCACGCGATGGCAAAAGGCAGCGCGGGGTCGAATTCACCGTAGCGCGGCACGCCATAGCTCCTGACCAGCGGCACGAACGGCGCAAGCCAGGCGGGGTAGCGCATCAGTGACGGAACGGCGGCGAGGTCGCGCGGCCCCGGTTCGCGCAGCTCGAGCCAGCAACGGCCGTGGAAGCGCGCGTCGAGCGCCGCGCGCAGCGCCGCGAGGCGGCGTTTCGGCACCCAGCCGGTCAGCGCGGCAAGGCCACCCTGCCCCCTGACGCCCACGCGTGCGGCCTCGGCGAGCGGACGCGCCAGCGCCAGCCGCTGGCGCGCTTCGTGCAGGCGCGGGCCGAAACGTCCGCGCAGCCCGTCGAGCGCCTCACATTGCGCGCCGCTTTGCGTTTCCACCCGCCGATGCGCGCGCTCCAACCAGTCGCGTGCCGCCCGCGGATGGGTGCGCAATTCCTCGGGGAGTTCCAGCTCGTGCCAGCCCGCCTGCGCAAGCAGGCCACGCACTTCGTCGTGACGCGCGCGCGGCCCGGCGATCACAGCGTAGACCTGGTCGCCCGACTGGTCGAAGCGCGACAGCACATGGCCGCTCAGTGCCAGCGCTTCATTCAAACGCCGCATGTTTTCCGCCGGCAGACTGCCGAGCCGTACCGCGAGCAGGCTGTCCGGGCGCAGCAGGCGTCCGAGATCGACGTCGAGACGCTCCAGGCGCACGAGCGTGTCCTCCAGTGCCGCGAGGCGGGCGCGTGCCTCGTCGAGGCGAGCGGTCGCCTCATGGCAATCGCGGCAGGCGGTCCACACGTCCTTCAGCCAGGCGTTGAGTTCTTCCAGGTCCGCCAGCGAGGGGGCTTCCGCATCACTCGGCAATGCGAGCGCGCCGGCGTCACCGCACTGCGCCAGGAGCTTGGCCAGGCGCGCCTCGGCTTCCAGCCAGGCTTCACGATAGGCGACGGCCGGCGCCTGCGTCAGCGCCTCGGAGCCGCCGGAGGCGGGATTGAAGGCACCGAAACGCGCCAGCGCAAGCGCGGCGTCCTGCGCTTCGGATGCGAGCAGCACGAGCTGGATGCGGTAGAGCGGTTCGGCGCGCAGCATGTCAGTGCAGGGTCTCGGGCGCCCGCTGCATCGCGACACGGATGTCCGCTGCGGCAAGGCCGAGCCGGCGGCCGCGCAGCACGCCCCGCAGCGCGCGCAGGTCGCGTTCGCGCAGGATCAGGTAGGCAAAGGCGCGCGCGAGTGGCGGCGCGTGGCCGCGCAGTACACGCAGCGCCTGCCCGGCCCCTGCCTGCTCCATGCGCGCGAACACGTCGGGAATGTCGCGGGCGCCGACCAGTTGCGCGCGCCAGGGTGCCGGCAGCGCGTCGAGCACCGCCGGCAGGCTGTCGAGCTGCGCCAGTTCACGCAGGCGGGTCACGGGGAGGTCGTAGCGCGAGCCGATCAGCAAATAATACACCTGCGCCGGCGGCAGGTCGTAGTTGAAGCGGTAGCGCAACAGCCACACCAGATTGATGCGGTCGACGAGTGCCGCCATGAGTCCGCGCAGCGGCGCCCCGAGGCGCGTCTCCAGAAATTGCGCCCGCGCCACCAGCCCTTCATAGTAGCCCTGATCGAGCGCGGCATCGAGGACGAAGGGATCGCGGCTCTGCTCGAACGCGCGCCGCGCGTGCCGCACGACGGCGGCGTACGGCCCCGCCTCCAGGCGGCGCAGCAGTTCACCGGCGTCCTCGGCATGCGCGAGCGTCTCGCTGTCGAGGCGGCCGAACGCTCCCATCGGCGCGAGACGGGCGAGCGCCGCGGCGGCACGCTCGCCGCTCATCTTGCTGCGCAGCAGCGTCTTCACGTTGGACATCTCGAAGCGCGCGGTCCAGAAGGCGAGGAAATCGCGCGCCCCGCCGGCAAGCGGTCGAATCAGCACGCGCGTCTCCTCGAGCATCTGCGCAACGATGCGGTGTTCCAGCGAGCCGCCTCCCTGCTCGGGCGTCGGCGCGAGCAGCGCAAGCCCCTTTTGCGCGAGGCGGTGGGTGATCGCGTCAGCGCCGGCGCCGACCAGCGCGTCAAGTTCGGCGTCCGGCCACAGGCGTTCGGCGAACAGGCTGACGCGGGTATTGAGATAGGCGTCGCCGGATGCGGGCGTCATGCAGCGGGATCGAGCAACAGGGCCAGCGCTGCATCGGCCGCTTCGCGTTCGTGGCGGGCAGCCAGTTCGCGCAGCATGCGCTGGCGCTCGCCATATTTGCGCGTGAGTTCGCCGGTCGCCTGCTCGGCACGTGTGCGGGCGTCGTCGATGTAGGGCGCACGCAGCGCCGCGCGGCCGGCTTCGAAGCGTGTCTCGGTATCGCGGGCCGCGGCGAGCGCCGCCTCGACCATGGCTTCGCGCTCGCGGCGGGCGGCGTCGATCACCGCCTGCGCGCGCGCCTCGGCCTCCAGCAGCCGCTGCAGCGGTTCATCCATCGGCGCGGCGGGTCAGGCTAGCCAGAGCAGCGTCGCGCCGCTCGCGGCGATGGCTGCACCGGCGACACGTATCGCGTGCCGCCCGAACAGTGCGCCGGCGATGCCCGTCGCGTGCAGCGCGGCGGTGGCCGTCACGAAACCGAGGCCGTACAGTGCGGGTGATGCGGCCTGGGGCATTTCCAGACCATGGGCATGGCCGTGAAAGAGCGCGAAGCTCGCCGCCACCGCGGCGCCGAGCGCGACCGGGACATGCCGCCGGGTCGCGACGACGAGGCCAAGCACGACCACCGACACCGCGATGCCGGTTTCGACATGCGGCAGCGCCCCGCCCCACCCCGCGAGTGCGCCGCCCGCAAGCATGGCGAGGACGAAGGCCGTGGGTATCGCCCACAGTGCGCGGCCGCCCTGCTGGACGGCCCACAGGCCGACCGCCACCATGGCAAGCAGATGGTCGAGGCCGGCGAAGGGATGGGTGAACCCGCTGGCAAAGCCGGCGACGGTGTGTTCACCGGTGTGTGCGGCGGCGCTGCCGGCAGCGAGGACAAGGCCCGCTGCCGCAGCGGGGCGAAGACGTCGGATCAAATGCATGGTGTGGGCTCCGAAAGACTGGGACATGGTGGTTCAACAAACCTTGACCTGGATCAGCTCCTCGCCTTCGGGGTCGGTGACGTGCACCGCGCAGGCGAGGCATGGATCGAAGGAATGGATGGTGCGCAGGATTTCCAGCGGCTGCCTGGGATCGTGCAGCACGTGATTGTGTTGCAGCGCGGCCTCGTAGGCGCCGGGCTGCTCCGCGGCATCGCGCGGCCCCGCGTTCCAGGTGGTCGGCACCACGGCCTGATAGTTGCTGATGAGTCCGTTGTCGACCACCAGCCAGTGCGACAGGCCGCCGCGCGGCGCCTCCTGCAGGCCGACACCCTGCATGTGCTTCGGCCACGTCGACGGATCCCAGTACTGGTCGTTGAAGGTTCTGACGTCGCCGGCCTTGATGTTGGCCATGAGCGTGTCGAACCAGCCCTGCATGGCGTCGGCGAGTATTTTCGATTCGAGTGCGCGCGCGGCGGTGCGGCCAAGCGTGGAGAACAGCGCCTCCACCGGCACGTCCAGCGTCTTCAGGGTGTAATCGACGAGTTCTTTGGCCTGCGCGTTGCCCGAGGCCATCATCACCATCACGCGTGCAAGCGGCCCGACTTCCATGGCCTTGCCCTGCCAGCGCGGCGACTTGATCCAGGAATATTTCCTGTCCACGTCGAGATGACTGTATGGCGGCTTCGGGCCGCTGTAGGCAAGCTCGGTCTCACCCTTGAACGGATGCAGACCCGTCGCGTCACCCTGGCTGTACGTGTACCAGGAGTGGCTGACGAACTCCTGGATCTCGGCATCGGCGTCGAGGTCGATCGGATGCACCGTCGAAAGATCGCGGCCAAGCACCACGCCGCGCGGGATGAGATAGCTGTCGGTATCCCAGAAGCTCTTCGACGGCAGGTCGCCGAACGACAGGAAATTGCCCAGCCCCTCGCCGCGGCTGCCCCAGTCCTTGTAGAAACCGGCGATTGCGAGAATGTCGGGGAGATAGGCCTGGTCGACGAACTCGCGCATCATGCGGATGACGTTCTGCACCGTCTGCAGCCCGACCATGTTGACCGCCGTGGCCTCCTGCCCGCCGCGGAACTGCGGCCCCTTGCCGGGTCCACCTTCGCTGTGGACGGAAATCGGCGACGGCACGCCGCCGACGACGAAGTTGGGATGCGGGTTCTTGCCGCCGAAAATGGTGTGCAGCTTGACCGCCTCGCGCTGCCACGCGAGCGCGTCGAGATAATGCGCCACCGCCATCAGGTTGGCTTCCGGCGGCAGCTTGTAGGCGGGATGCCCCCAGTAGGCATTGGAAAAAATGCCGAGCTGGCCCTGCTCGACGAAGGTCTTGACCTTCTTCTGCACGTCGGCGAAATAGCCCGGCGACGACTTCGGATAGCTGGACAGGCTCTGCGCCAGCGCCGAGGCGGCCTTGGGGTCGGCCTTCAGCGCCGACACCACGTCGACCCAGTCGAGCGCATGCAGGTGGTAGAAGTGCATGACGTGGTCGTGCACGTACTGCGCCGCGATCATCAGGTTGCGGATCAGTTCGGCGTTGTGCGGGATGCGATAGTCGGGAACCGCCCGATGCAGCGCGTCCTCCACCGCACGGATCGACGCCATGCCGTGCACCAGCGTGCACACCCCGCAGATGCGCTGGGTGAACGCCCAGGCGTCGCGCGGATCCCTCCCTTTCAGAATGATCTCGATGCCGCGCACCATGGTGCCGGCCGAATAGGCCTGGGTAATCCGGCCGGCGTCGTCGGTCTGCGCCTCGATGCGCAAGTGGCCCTCGATGCGCGTGACGGGATCGACGACGACGCGTTCTGCAGTGCTCATAAGTCAGTTCTCCAGATGTTCGGCGAGCAGCTCGGTGAGCCCGAGCAGCTTGGTATCCATTTGGTAGTGGTCGAAGGCTTCCTCGATGACGATGCGGCAATTGGCGCAGAAGGTCACCATGGTATCGACTCCCGCTGACTCGATCTGCCGCTTCTTCACCTGGAAGGCCTTGGCGCGCAGCGCTTCCGCTTCTTCGGTGTGGATCGCCGACGCGCCGCCGCCGCCGCCGCAGCACCAGTTCCATTTCTGCTGGTCGACGACGGGAATGTAGTTGTCCGCGACCTGCCGGATCAATTGTTCGGGCGCTTCCAGCACGCCGCCGCGGCGTACGATCTGGCAGGGGTCGTGCAGGATGAGCGGATCCTTGAAGGTGTCCTTCATCTTCAGCACGCCCTTGCGACGCAGTTCGTCGAGCAGCTCGAGCACGTGCACGACCTCGAACCTGAACGGCCGGCCGATGAGATTCGGCCCTTCCCAGCGTATCGCCATGTAGGCGTGGCCGCACTCCGGCGACAGCACGTGCTTCACCTGCAGCCGCTCGGCGGCCTCGACGATGCGCGTGACGATGGTGCGCGCGAGATCGGATGCGCCGATCTGGATGCCGGCGTTGGTCGCTTCGAATGCATCGGACGAGACGGTGAATGTCAGTCCCGCCTTGTGGAAGATCTTCGCCAGCGCCTCGATGTACTCCGGGTAGTTGACGATCTCCATCGACGACAGCAGCACCAGGTAATCCGCACCGGGCTGGTCGACCGGAATCTTCAGGCCGGTGGCCTCTTCGGCCTTGCGCAGCACGTTGGCGACCGCCGGCCACTTCAGCCCCATCGGCCCACCGATTTCGACCGTGCGCCGGGTGGCGCTGCGGATGCCGTCGGGCGTGTGACCGGACGCCGCCATGCCTTCGCGCAGCTTGCGTACCATGTACACGATGTCGTTGCCGACCGGGCATACCAGCGAGCAGCGGCCGCACAGGGTGCAACTGTCATAGACCAGATCCTGCCAGGCATCGAGCATGGCATCGTCGACCGGCTTCGCCAGTCCCACCAGCTTCTTCACGCGCCCGAGCAGGGTGTACTCCTGCTCGTACACACGGCGCAGCGGCTCCAGCTTGTAGATCGGCGTATAGCGCGGGTCGCCGGTCTCCGTATGGAACAGGCACGCATCGGCGCACAGGCCGCAATGTACGCAACTGCTGAAGTAGCTGGCGATCGGCGCATCGATGACTTCCCTGAGGGCGTGTAAGCCTTTTTCCAGCGTGGCGCTCATACCGGCACCCCCTTGTGCGCATTGATCCGTCCGCTGTACCAGCGCGACCCGAACAGCGTGATGGCGTGGAACAGTTTGGTGAAGGGCAGCACGGCGAGCAGCAGCTCCGCGCTGAGGATGTGCAGCGCAAGCATGAGCGTGTAGGGCAGCAGCAGGTGCTGCACCGCCATCCAGCCGGTCAGCACGGGCAGGAAGGTCACGACCCAGGCGAACCAGTCGCCGAAAGTGCTGAGAAAGCGCTTCACGGGCTTGTTGATGCGGTCGGCCAGGATCACCAGCATCGCCATCATGGTCAGCACCGCCACCATGTCGATGAACTGCGAGGGCAGCCCAGGCCACGACAGGCCGGTGAGGCTCTTGATGAGAAGAATGTGCGGCGCGAACAGAAACACGACGAGCGCAAGCCCGATGTGGAAGACGAAACCGCCGACGTAGCTGACCGGCGAAGCCTTCAGCATCCCGGGCGGGGGCAGGGAGCGGCGCAGCACGGTACGCAGGCCCGACGCGCCAGGATGCTGGCGCGCCGGCGCAAGGTCGCGCTTGCGCCCCAGCGAATACACCTCGATCAGACGCCACACCACGCCCAGCACGAAAATTCCCAGCGCGAGATCGAGGCCGGGCCCGCGCGCCCAGGTCAGCAGTTGCAAGGCATCCATGCTCATTTCTCCAGGTCGGCCAGGGTGGTCGTCTCGTGCGACGATTGCGCGCGATGTTTCTTGGCGCGGTTGGCAAAACTCACGGCCACGCCCGCGACCGCCCCCACCGCCGCGGCCGCAGCCCCCATTTTCAGCGGGTCGGCGGGCATCGACAGCGCCTTGTAGAAACCGCCGGCATCCCAGAAATCGGGCTCGGAGCAGCCCAGGCAGCCGTGCCCGGACTCCACCGGCCACGAGGTGCCGCCGTTCCATTTCGTGGTGGCGCAGGCGTTGTGCGTCACCGGCCCCTTGCAACCAAGCTCGAACAGGCACCACCCGCGGCGCGCGCCTTCGTCGTCGAAGCTCTTGGCGAACTTGCCCTGGTCGTAGAACGGCCGACGATAGCAGCGATCATGGATGGTCTCGCCGTAGAACGCGACGGGACGCATTTTGTCGTCGAGATCCGGCAGCCTGCCGAAGGTGAGGTAATGCGCGAGTACGCCGGTCATCACCACCGGAATGGGCGGACAGCCCGGAACGTTGACGATGGGCCTGTCCTTGACGATGTCGGATATCGCCACCGCACCCGTGGGGTTCGGCTTTGCCTTGGGGATGCCGCCGAAGGCCGCGCAGGAGCCCATCGCCACGATGGCTGCGGCGCCGGCCGCGGCTTCCTTCAGCAGATCCACGTTGGTACGCCCGGCGATGCACGAATACGCGCCGTCGATCCCGAGCGGCACGGAACCGTCGACAATCAGCAGGTACTTGCCGGCGTTGTCCTTCATCGCGGCATGCAATGCGTCCTCGGCCTGATGGCCGGCCGCGGCCATCAGCGTTTCGTGGTAGTCGAGCGACACCATGTCGAAGATCATGCCTTCGAGCGTCGGCGAATGCGAGCGCGTCATCGACTCGGTGCAGCCGGTGCACTCCTGGAACGGCAGCCAGATCACCGATGGGCGCCGCGCCGCCGCCAGCGCTTCGGCCATCGCGCGTCCCGCCGTGGGCGGCAGCGCCATCATCGAGGCAAGTGTTGCGCAGTACTTGAGAAACGTGCGGCGACTGACGCCCTGGCGCACAAGCGTATCGATCATCGGACCCTGCATGATGCCTGCCTCCTGCAAATGAAAAGGACTGCGTGCTTATCTAAGACTAGAGTCCGGATATCAGTACTTCAAGCTGTTCGCATCCAGCCGCGACGTCGTCCGGATGGGCCTTCAGGAGTTCCGGCACGCAGGTCGCCTCGATGAATTGCGCGACGACGGCGCCGTGTTCGTTGCGATGCGTCACCCACCACACGCCAGGACAGGCGGTCTCGTCGAAGGTCGATTCGCCGTTGGCCTGCACCTGCGCCGCCACCTCGCCCCGCCCGAGCTTTTGGCGCAGCCAGTCCAGATCGGCAGGGTTGAGCGGCAGCGCCGAGAGATCGATCGCCGAGGATTCGCCGCTTTCCAGCAGGCGCCGCAGCATGTCGGCGATTTCGCGCAACAGCGGCGGGGCATTGCCCGACGCCTCCATGGATGGCTGGATGGGAATGATTTCAGGCGTCATGCCGCCAGGTCCGGATGCGTTGCACGATCGCTGCGCACACCGGCGCGATGGCCGCGGCGACTTCGGGCGTCGGCTGCTCGCCCCAATCGACCACCGCCGGCTGGATTGCGTAGAGCGCCCGCCGCTCCGGCCAGTGCCCGGCGAGCAGCGCGATGGTACGCAAATCGGTGAGCCCGACTTCGTGTACCGAAGCCTTGCGGTTGCACGTGAGAAAACTGTCCATCGCCTCGCCTTCGAATGCGGTCCAGGCACCTGGGCTGCGTCGCAGTTGCGCGGCGTCGACAACGATGAGCGCGTCCACTTCCTCGATCGGGGCCGCCAGGGTGAACGACAGCGTGCCGCCGTCGAGCAGCGTCACGTCCGGCTCGCCGTCGACCGCCGGGGCGAGCGCATGCAGCACGTGCACGCCCACGCCTTCGTCCGTCAACAGGGTGTTGCCGATGCCAAGCACGAGCGTTTTCATGCAGGCAATCTAGCAGGCCCGTTTCCTAATGACAACTGTGCATGGCAACGGCGCATGGAATTCAAGTGTCTGATTGTTAATCAGAATTTCTTAATATTCGAAAAACGCTGCTGGCAGGCAATTCACTTATACTGATTTGGTTGCCTCTTCGGTCTCCGCCCATGTGCCTCGCCATCCCCATGCAGATCGAATCCATCGACGGCTTCACCGCGCGCTGCCAGGCCAAGGGCGTGTGGCGCGACGTCAGCCTGTTCATGATGCAGGACGAGCCGCCCGCGGTCGGCGACTTCGTGATGGTGCACGTGGGTTATGCCATCCAGAAGGTCACCGAGGCCGACGCGCGCACCGCGTGGGAACTGTTCGACCAGATCCTGGAAGAAACCCGTGCATGAACTCGCCGTCGCGCAGGCGCTGATCGAGCAGGTGGAAGGCGTGATCCGCCAGCACCACGCCGAACGCGCGAGCCGCATCCGCGTGCGCATCGGCCCGCTCGCCGGCGTCGTTCCCGAACTGCTCGCCAGCGCCTTTCCGCTGGCCGCCGCCGGCAGCCGCATGGCGCACGCTGCGCTCGATCTCGTCGACGCCCCCATCACCGTGCGCTGCCAGACCTGCGGCGCCGAGAGCGAAGCCGCCATCAACCGCCTCGTCTGCGCCGCCTGCGGCGACTGGCACACGCAGATCGTGTCCGGCGACGAGCTCCTGCTCGAGAGCGTCGAACTCGAAACCACATCCGCCCTAGCCCCTAATTCCTCGTCCCTGGCCCCTAAACATGTGTGACACCTGCGGCTGCAATCTCACCCCCGGCAATCGGCATCTCGCGTTCAAGCCCGTCGCCCCCGGCACCACCGCCGTGTCGGTGCTGAAGGGCCTGTTGGCGAAGAACGACGATCAGGCCGCACACAACCGCGAGCACTTCGACCGCCGCGGCATCCTCGCGGTCAACCTCATGTCCTCGCCCGGTTCCGGCAAGACGGCGCTGCTCGAGGCGACGCTCGCGGCGCTGAAGGATGAATTCGGCTGCGCGGTGATCGAGGGCGACCTCGAAACCGAGAATGACGCCGAGCGCATCCGCGCGCTCGGGGTTACGGCGCACCAGATCGTCACCGGCACCGCCTGCCACCTCGACGCGCACCTGGTGCACGACGCGCTGCACCACATGAACCTCGACGGCGTCGACCTGCTCTTCATCGAAAACGTCGGCAACCTGGTGTGCCCGGCGAGTTTCGACCTCGGCCAGCACTTGAACGTCACCCTGCTCTCGGTCACCGAGGGCGACGACAAGCCGGCGAAATATCCGGTGATGTTCCGCGCCGCCGACGCCATGCTCCTGACCAAGACCGATCTGCTCGCGGTGCTCGACGACTTCGATCCCGACAAGGCGGAAGCGCACCTGCGCCAGCTTGCCAATCCGGCGCCGGTGCTGCGCCTGTCGGCGCGCAGGAACCTGGGCATGGACGCCTGGCTTGCCTGGCTGCGCGCCGAGCTCGCGGCGCAACGCGCCCGCGTGAAGACGGGTCGAACGCGCCGCCCGGCGATCCAGCCCGACGGTGCACAACTGCACAGGGCCACCGCATGACCGATACATCCCAGGCCTGGCTGGAGAAGATCCGCGCCTTCGACTTCGAGCGCACGATCAAGATCATGAACGTGTGCGGCGGCCACGAGCGCTCGATCACCCACTCCGGCCTG
Source organism: Thiobacillus sp. (assembly GCA_024708885.1). Lineage (GTDB taxonomy): Bacteria > Pseudomonadota > Gammaproteobacteria > Burkholderiales > Thiobacillaceae > Thiobacillus. The sequence goes on along the minus strand of JANJXT010000001.1, from coordinate 11,957 downwards.
CGCGGCGCACTGCCCGAGTGGCTGGAGCTGATTCCCGGCCCCGGCTGCCCGGTGTGCGTGTGTCCCGAGGAGGACATCTACCAGGCCATCCGGCTCGCCCTGCAGGACCGCGCGATCCTGGTCGCCTACGGCGACATGCTGCGCGTCCCGGTCAACGTGCCCAAGGGCGACGTGCGCACGCTCGCCGAGGCGCAGGCGGCCGGCGCCGACGTGCGCCCCATCGCCAGTCCCACGGAGGCGCGCGCGATCGCGGAAGCCAATCCCGACCGCCAGGTGGTGTTCTTCGCCGCCGGCTTCGAGACCACCACCGCCCCGGTCGCCGCGCTGCTCGCCGAGGGTGTGCCGGACAATCTTTCCATCCTGCTCTCCGGCCGTCTCACCTGGCCGGCGGTGGCGATGCTGCTCGGCAGTTTTGAATCCAGCCCGGCCAGCCCCGGCTTCGACGCACTGGTCGCGCCCGGCCACGTCTCCACCGTGATGGGACCGGAGGAGTGGAACTTCGTCGTGGAACAGCACAACATTCCCGCCGCGGTCGCCGGCTTCGGCACCGAATCGCTGCTGGCGGCGTTCTACTCGCTGCTGCGCCAACTGAAAACCGGCGAACGTTTCCTCGACAACTGCTATCTCGAAGTCGCCCATCCCGGCGGCAATCCCACCGCGCTGCGCATGATGGGCGCCGCGCTCGACGTCGTCGACGCCAACTGGCGCGGCATCGGCAGCATCCCGCGCTCGGGCTATGCGCTGAAGCCGGCCTTCGCGCAGCACGACGCGCGCCTGCGTTTCCCCGACCACGCCGATCCCGGGCGCCGTCGCGCCGGCGAGATGCCGCCCGGATGCGATTGCGCGAACGTGGTGCTGGGCAAGATCTACCCCAATCAGTGCCGCATTTACGGCCGTGCGTGCACCCCGCGCCACCCCATCGGTCCCTGCATGGTGTCCGACGAAGGCGCCTGCCGCATCTGGTGGGCCAGCGGCGTGCGCGTGGCCGCCGATGCCTGAGCGCATCGCGCGGTTCATCACGATCCACGGCCGGGTGCAGGGCGTCGGCTTCCGGCCCTTCGTCTACCGCACGGCGCACGCGCATCGCATCGCCGGCTGGGTGCGCAACGTCAACGGCGCGGTGGAAATCCACGCCGAGGGCGCAGCGGCCGATGTAGCGGCCTTCGCCGCGGCCCTGTCGCGGGACGCGCCGCCGCTGTCCGCGCCGGGCCCGCTTGGCGTCACCGGGTGCGCGCCCGAAAACGCCGAAGGCTTCGCCATCCTCGACAGCGAGTCCGCGCGCGACGCCGACATCCACCTGCCCGCCGACGGCTTCGTCTGCGCCGACTGCCTCGCAGAACTGAACGACCCCGCCGACCGCCGCCACCGCTATCCCTTCATCAACTGCACCCAGTGCGGCCCGCGCTATACCCTCATCACCGCCCTGCCCTACGACCGCCCCAACACCGCGATGCGCGATTTTCCGCTGTGTGCGGACTGCCGTGCCGAATACGAACACCCGCTCGACCGCCGCTTTCATGCCGAGCCGATCGCGTGCCCGGTGTGCGGACCGCATCTCGCATTTTCGGCGTCGCCCCGCTCCCCGACCCCCCTCCCCGGAGGGGCGATGGAATATGGCGACGACGAGACCGCGCTCGCCACCGCCGTCGCTGCGCTGCGCAGTGGAAAGATCGTCGCGGTGAAAGGCGTCGGCGGCTACCACCTGCTGTGCGACGCCGCCAACGAGGGCGCGATTCTGGCACTGCGCGCACGCAAGCCGCGCCCGGCGAAACCGCTGGCGGTGATGTTCCGCGACCTCGGCAGCCTGCGCGACGCGGTGCAGACGACGCCCGAACTCGAGGCTTTCCTGGCTGCGCCAGAACGCCCCATCGTCCTGCTGCCCAGGCGCGCCGACGCATCGCTGTCACCGCACATCGCCCCCGGCCTCAATGAAATCGGCTGCCTCCTGCCGTACTCGCCGCTGCACGCGCTGCTGCTCGCCGACTTCGGCGGGCCGCTGGTCGCCACCTCGGGCAATCTTTCCGGCGAGCCGGTGCTGACCGACAACGCCGAGGCACAGACGCGCCTCGCGCATCTGGCCGACGCCTTCCTGCACCACGACCGGCCCATCGTGCGCCCCGCCGACGATCCGGTGTACCGGCCCATCGCCGGCGCGCCGCGGCCGCTCCGTCTCGGACGCGGCAGCGCACCGCTGGAATTCGATCTGCCGATAGCGCTCGCGGCGCCGGTGCTCGCGCTCGGCAGCCACATGAAGAACACCGTGTGTCTGGCCTGGGGGCCGCGTGCCGTCGTTTCGCCGCACATCGGCGAGCTCGACAGCGCGCGCAGCCTCGACATCCTGGCGCAGGTCGCCGACGACCTGCAGCGGCTGTACCAGGTGCGCGCCACGCGCCTGCTGCTCGACCGCCATCCCGGCTACGGCTACCGCCGCTACGCACGCGAAAGCGGTCTGCCGACGTGCGAGGTCTGGCACCATTTCGCGCATGCCTCGGCGCTGGCGTGGGAGTTTCCGCATGTCGAGCGATGGGTCGTGTTCGCCTGGGACGGTACCGGCCTCGGCGCAGACGGCAGCGTGTGGGGGGGCGAGGCGCTCACCGGTGCGCCCGGCCGCTGGACGCGTGCGGCCTCGATGCGCCCATTCCGCCTGCCCGGCGGCGACCGCGCCGGGCGCGAGCCGTGGCGCGCCGCCGCCGCCCTGTTGTGGGAAACCGGCGTGCCCGCGCCGTTCGCACCATCGGCATTGCATGCAGCCTGGCAGCACGGTCTGAACGCGCCGACCAGCAGCGCCGTCGGCCGCCTGTTCGATGCCGCCGCGGCGCTCACCGGCGTGTGCCGCCAGGCAAGCTTCGAGGGCGAGGGGCCGATGCGCCTGGAAGCGATCGCCGAGGCCGACGCCGACGAAATTCCCCTGCCGCTCGCGCGCGATGCCGACGGCGTGTGGCGCAGCGACTGGGCGCCGCTGCTGCCCATGCTCGCCGACACCTCGCGCCCGCTCGCCGAGCGCGCCGCGTGCTTCCACCATTCGCTGGCGCAGGCGCTGGTCGACCAGGCCCGCCGCCTGCGCGACGAAATCGGCATCGCAAACGTCGGCCTCACCGGCGGCGTGTTCCAGAATCGCCGCCTCGCCGAAGCGGCCATCGGCCGTCTGCATTCAGCCGGCTTCCAGGTCCACCTGCCGCAGCGCCTCCCCGTCAACGACGCCGCGCTGAGCTTCGGCCAGGTCATCGAATTTCTCCATCAACCGGGAACGACATGAACGACACCCGCATCCTTCTCGCCCACGGCAACGGCGGCCGCCTCATGCGCGAACTCGTCACCGAGCTGTTCGCGCGCCACCTCGGCAATCCGCTGCTCGATACCGACGCCGACGCGGTCACCCTGCCGCCGCTCGACGGCGAGCCCATGGTCACCACCGACGGCTTCACCGTGCAGCCGCTGGAATTCCCCGGCGGCAACCTCGGCTCGCTGGCGGTGCACGGCGTGGTCAACGATCTCGCGGTGGCGGGCGCCGATCCGCGCTATTTCACGCTGTCGGCGCTGATCGAGGAAGGCCTGGAACTCGCGGTGCTCGACCGCCTCATCGCCAGCTTCGCCGCCGCGGCGCGCGAGAACGGCGTTGCCGTCGTCGCCGGCGACACCAAGGTGGTGCGCCGCGGCGAAGGCGGCGGGCTGTACCTGATGGTCGCCGGCATCGGTGTGAAGCGCGCGCAGGCGAAGCTCGCGATCGAATCGATCGCCCCCGGCGACGTGGTGCTGGTGTCCGGCCCGGTGGGCGACCACGGCATCGCGGTGATGCTCGCGCGCGAGCAGTTCGGCCTGTCCGGCGAGCTGCGCTCCGACTCGGCGTCGGTGCTGCCGCTGGCGCGCGCGGTGCGCGACCTGCCCGGCCTCAGGTTCATGCGCGACCCCACGCGCGGCGGGCTCGCCACCGTCTGCCACGAAATCGCCCGCGCCTGCGGCCACACCGTCACCCTCGAACAGGAGCGCGTGCCGCTGCGCCCCGAAGTCGTGTCGGTGTGCGAAATGCTCGGCTACGACCCCTACTTCCTCGCCTGCGAGGGACGCATCGTCGCGGTGACCGACGCCGCGGCCGCCGACACCGTCCTCGAGCATTGGCGCGCCCTGCCGCAAGGCGCCGGCGCCTGCCGCATCGGCCGCATCGAGTCCGGGAATGCGCGCGTCATCCTCGAAACCGGGCTGGGCGGGCGGCGCGTGCTGGACGAACTGGAAGACGATCCGCTGCCGCGCATCTGCTGAAGATCGCCCCCTTGGGCGCGCCGCGAATGCGCCGATCGCGCTTATACTTCCCGGTTCCGGCATCCGCCGGGACCGTTTCTTTCCGATGCAACCATGGCCACGCCCCTGCACACCCTCAAGCCCCCTGCGCAACCCGTACCGCCTCAGGGTTTTGCCCTCTTCGCTCTCGGCTTCCGCCCCTTCTTCCTTGCCGCCGGCGTGTATACGGTGCTGATGATGGGGCTGTGGCTGCTGACCCTGCGCGGCGTCATCACGCCGACGGCGTTGCCATCCATCGTCTGGCACGGCCACGAGATGGTGTACGGCTACACCGCGGCGGTGATCGCGGGTTTCCTGCTGGCCGCCGTACAGAACTGGACGGGCATCCGCATGCCGTCCGGGCGGCCGCTCGCGGTGCTGTTCGTGCTCTGGCTCGCGGGGCGCATCGTCTTTCTCGTGCCGGGCCTGCCGGACGGGCTGGTGGCCGCGGTCGATCTCGCCTTCCTGCCGGCCCTGGCGTTCGCGCTGGGACGCCCCATCCACCGTGTGCGGCAGCTCAACAACTATCCCTTCCCGGTGATGCTGCTGGCCTTGACGCTGGGCAATGCGCTGATGCACGCGGAGCATCTCGGATGGGCCCGTGGCACGGCCCTGACCGGGCTGCACCTCGGGGTGTACATCGTGGTCATGATGATGGCGGTGATGGGCGGACGCGTGATCCCGAGCTTCACCGACAACCGCCTGCGCACGCGCGCGCGCCATTGGGTGACCATCGAGCGCCTGGTGCCGGTGGCGACGCTGTCAGCGCTGCTCGCCGCGCTCGTCGCGCCCGTCTCGCCAGTCACCGCAGTGCTCGCGGCCTTTGCCGCGACGGTGCATGGCGTGCGCTGGGGAGGCTGGGTGACGATGAAATACTGGAGCGTGCCCTTGCTGTGGATTCTCCACCTCGGCTACGCCTGGATCGTGCTCGGCTTCGTCTTGCTCGCGCTGTCCGCAGCGGGCCTGGCGCAGGCCGCCGGCCCCGCCCTGCATGCCTTCACGTCGGGCGGCATCGGCGTCCTCACGCTGGGCATGATGGCGCGCGTTTCGCTCGGCCACACGGGACGGCCGATGGAGCCGCCGCGGGTCATGATGCTGGCATTCATCCTGGTGAATCTGGCCGCGCTGCTGCGCGTGGGCCTGCCGCTGGTCGCGCCGCACACCCACCCGGTCGCGATGGCACTCTCCGGCAGCCTGTGGATCCTCGCGTTCGGCATCTTCGTCGCGATGTATGCGCCGATGCTGGTGCGGCCGCGCGTCGACGGCCGCATGGGCTGAACCCTGGCGCGCCCGCCAGGGCAGTGATGGTGTGTCAGCTCACCTCGTCGATCCACGCCATCTGGATCGCTTCGAGAATCTTCTCGCCGGAATGATCGGGATCGTCGTCGAACTCGGGCAGTTCCATGACCCAGCGGTGCAGGTCGGTGAATCGTATGGTGCGCGGATCGATTTCGGGGTGCGCCTCGGCGAGCTCGATGGCGATGTCGAGGCTGTCGGTCCACTTCATGTCAGTGTCCTTCCTTCACCATGTTGATGGTGTATTTGGGAATCTCGACGACCAGGTCGGCATCGGCGACGCGCGCCTGACACGACAGGCGCGATTGCGGCTCCAGCCCCCAGGCCTTGTCGAGCAGATCGTCTTCCTCCTCGGTCGATTCTTCCAGCGAAGCAAAGCCTTCGCGGACGATGACGTGGCAGGTGGTGCAGGCGCAGGATTTCTCGCAGGCGTGCTCGATCTCGACGCCGTTGGCGAGCAGGGTGTCGCAGATGGTCTCACCGGCTTTCGCCTCGATGACGGCGCCTTCGGGGCAGAGTTCCACGTGGGGCAGTACGATGAGTTGTGGCATATCGGTCTATTGGCGAAGGGGTTCAGCCGAAGTTCTCCAGTTTCTGTCCGGCCATGGCGCGGCGCACGTTGCGGTCCATGCGGCGCTGGGCGAACTCGGTCGTCGCCGCATTGAGCGCCTCGATGCCGCGCTTGAGCGCGTGGTGGTCGCTGCCGCCAAGCAGGGCCTCGAGGCTGGCGACGCCGGCCTCGACCGCCGCAGTCTCCGCGGCATTCAGCAGTACGCCGTCTTGCGCCAGCGCGGCACGCGTCGCGGCAATGAGTCCCTGCGCCTCGACGATCTGCTCGGTCAATGCGCGCGCGTACATGTCGTCCCGCGCATGGGTGAAGGCATCCTTCAGCATGCGCGTGATCTCGTCGTCGCCGAGACCGTACGAGGGCTTCACCTGCACGCTCGCCTCCACGCCTGTGCTCTGTTCGCGCGCCGACACCGACAAGAGGCCGTCGGCGTCGACCTGGAAGGTCACGCGGATGCGCGCCGCGCCCGCCACCATCGGCGGGATGCCGCGCAGTTCGAAGCGTGCCAGCGAGCGGCAGTCGGCGGCCAGTTCGCGCTCGCCCTGCAGCACATGCACGCTCATCGCGGTCTGGCCGTCCTTGAAGGTGGTGAATTCCTGCGCGCGCGCGGTGGGAATGGTGGTGTTGCGCGGAATGACCTTTTCCGTGAGTCCGCCCATGGTTTCGAGACCGAGGGAGAGCGGGATCACATCGAGCAGCAGCCAGTCGTCGCCCGCGCGGTTGCCCGCCAGCACGTCGGCCTGCATGGCGGCGCCGAGCGTGACGACCTTGTCGGGGTCGAGGTTGGTCAACGGCGTCTGCCTGAAGAAATCGGCGACTGCCTGGCGAATGCACGGCATGCGTGTCGAGCCGCCGACCATCACCACGCCCTTCACCTCGTCGGCCGACAGACCCGCGTCGCGCACGGCCTTGCGCGTCGGCACCAGCGTCTTGTTCACCAGGCCGGCCGTCATTTTGTTGAACTCGGCCTGGGTCAGCGTCGCATCCATCATCTCGCCGGTCGACAGCACGGCGGTCACGCGCACCTCGGTGTGCTCGGTCAGCGCTTCCTTGGCATCGCGCGCCTTGGTCAGCAGCAGGCGCGCGTCGTTCGCCGACAGCGGCGCGAAGCGGCCCTGCTCGAGTATCCAGCAGAATACGCGCTGGTCGAAATCGTCGCCGCCGAGTGCCGAGTCGCCGTGGGTCGCCAGCACCTCGAACACCCCCTTGGACAGCCTGAGGATGGAAATGTCGAAGGTGCCGCCGCCGAAGTCGTACACGGCGTAGACGCCTTCGGCAGCGTTGTCGAGGCCGTAGGCGATCGCCGCGGCGGTGGGCTCGTTCAGCAGGCGCAGCACGTTGAGACCGGCCAACTGTGCCGCATCCTTGGTGGCCTGGCGCTGCGCGTCGTCGAAGTACGCGGGCACGGTGATGACCGCGCCGACGAGTTCGCCGCCGAGCGCCGCCTCGGCGCGCTGGCGCAGCGTTCTGAGGATCTCGGCCGAAACCTCGACCGGGCTCCTCACCCCCGCTGCCGTCTTCAACTGCACCATGCCGGGCGCGTCGATGAAGCGGTACGGCAGGCTGGAGACATCCTCGATGTCGGCAAGCCCGCGCCCCATGAAGCGCTTCGCGGAGACGATGGTGTTGTGGGGATCCCTGTTCTGCGCCGACTGCGCCGCATGGCCGACATCGACGCCGCCGTCGGCATGGTAGCGCACCACCGAGGGCAGCAGCGAACGTCCCGCCTCGTCGTCGAGCACCACGGCGATCCCCGAGCGCACCGTGGCGACCAGCGAATTGGTCGTGCCCAGGTCGATCCCCACCGCCAGCCGGTGCTGGTGGGGCGCGGAGGACATGCCGGGTTCGGCGATCTGCAGCAGGGCCATCTCAGGTTTCCAGTTCTTCGTAGGCGTCGTCGACTTCGGCAATGAGCTTGTCCATGAAGCGCAACTGGCGCACCGCTTCGGTTGCCGCAGCATAGTCGCGGGCGCCGTCGAGCAGCGTGGCGAGCTCCTGCTCGATACGCCGATGCGTCGCACGCAGATCGTCCGTCAGCGCATCGAGCGCCTCCGTCCTGCGTTGCGCGCGTGCTTCGTCGATCGCCTCGCGCCACGCCATCTGCTGCATCAGAAAAGCCGGCGCCATGCGCGTGTTGCCGGCATGCAGCGCATCGATGCCCTGCAGGCTCAACAGGTACACGCCACGGTTCACCGGATGCTTCAGCGCCTGGTACGCCTCGTTCACCCGCGTCGCCCACTGCATCGCCAGGCGCTGCTCCGCTTCCGGTTGCGCCGCGAAACGGTCCGGATGCACCGTATTCTGCAACTCGCGGTAGGCGGCGTCGAGGCGTTCGCGGTCCAGCGCGTAGGTCGCCGGCAGGCCGAAGAGCTCGAAGTGGGTTTGGGAGAAATCCATTGTTTAGGGGCCAGGGGCCAGGGGCTAGGATTTAGGGGGCCTTGTGCTTCGCGTCTTTAAGTTAAGCGCGGCCTAGGGCCGCACCGTTCCTAGCCCCTAGATCCTGACTCCTAGCCCCTGAAGTTCAGACGTTGAACGACTCGCCGCAGCCGCAGGAATTCTTCACGTTCGGGTTGTTGAACTTGAAGCCTTCGTTGAGGCCTTCGCGGGCGTAGTCGAGCTCGGTGCCGTCGAGGTAGGCGAGGCTCTGCGGATCGACGTAGACGTTGACGCCGTGGCTGACGAAGGTCTCGTCGCCCGCGGGGACTTCGTCGGCGTATTCGAGCTTGTAGGCCATGCCCGAACAGCCGCTGGTGCGCACGCCGAGGCGGATGCCGATGCCCTTGCCGCGCTTGGTGAGGAAGTTGCTGATGTGCTGCGCCGCACGTTCGGAGAGCGTGACTGCCATGATGTTTACTCCATTCCCTGCTTCTGTTTGTAGTCGGCCACCGCCGCCTTGATCGCGTCCTCGGCGAGGATCGAGCAGTGGATCTTCACCGGCGGCAGCGCGAGTTCCTCGGCGATCGCGGTGTTCTTGATCTCCATCGCCTGATCGAGCGTCTTGCCCTTGACCCACTCGGTCACCAGCGAGCTCGACGCGATCGCCGAACCGCAGCCGTAGGTCTTGAACTTGGCGTCCTCGATGAGGCCGTCCGCCCCCACCTTGATTTGCAGCTTCATCACGTCGCCGCACGCCGGCGCGCCGACCATGCCTGTGCCCACGCCGTCGTCTTCCTTGTCGAAGGAACCGACGTTGCGGGGATTTTCGTAGTGGTCGAGGACCTTTTCACTGTAAGACATGTTTTGCTCCTTTCAGTCGCTTGTTAGGGGTTAGGGTCTAGGATTTAGGGGCTAGGGAGTGTTGCGGTGCTGTGCACCGCCTTTCAATCCGGTGCGGCCTGCGGCCGCACGGTCTTCCTAATCCCTAGCTCCTAACTCCTAGCCCCTGCAGTTCAGTGTGCCGCCCACTGCACCGTGTTCAAATCGACGCCGTCCTTGAACATTTCCCACAACGGGGACAGTTCGCGCAGCTTGCCGATCTTCTCGTGCAGCAGCTTGATCGCGTAGTCGATTTCTTCCTCGGTGGTGAAGCGGCCGATGGAGAAGCGGATCGAGCTGTGCGCGAGTTCGTCGGAACGGCCGAGCGCGCGCAGGACGTAGGACGGCTCCAGGCTTGCCGAGGTGCACGCCGAGCCCGACGACACCGCGAGGTCCTTGATCGCCATGATCAGCGACTCGCCTTCGACGAAGTTGAAGCTGACGTTGAGGTTGTGCGGCACGCGCTGTTCGAGGTCGCCGTTGAGGTGCACTTCCTCGATGTCCTTGAGGCCGTTGTAGAGCCGGTCGCGCAGCATGCGGGTGCGCTCGTTCTCGGCCGCCATTTCCTCGCGCGCAATGCGGAAGGCCTCGCCCATGCCGACGATCTGGTGCGGCGCCAGCGTGCCCGAGCGCATGCCGCGTTCGTGACCGCCGCCGTGCATCTGCGCCTCCAGGCGCACGCGCGGCTTGCGGCGCACGTACAGCGCGCCGATGCCCTTGGGGCCGTAGGTCTTGTGCGCGGAGAAGGACATCAAGTCGACGGGAAGCGTCTTCAGATCGATCGGCATCTTGCCGGTGGCCTGCGCGGCGTCGACGTGGAAGATCACGCCCTTCTCGCGGCAGATCCTGCCGAGCGCGGCGATGTCCTGGATCACGCCGATTTCGTTGTTGACCGCCATCACCGACGCCAGCACGGTATCGGGACGGATCGCGGCGCGGAATTCGTCGAGGTCGATGAGGCCGTTTTCCTTGACCCCGAGGTAGGTCGCCTCGAAGCCCTGGCGCTCCATTTCGCGCACGGTGTCGAGCACGGCCTTGTGCTCGGTCATCACGGTGATGATGTGCTTGCCCTTGGTGCCGGCGTAGAAATTGGCCGCGCCCTTGATGGCGAGGTTGTTCGATTCGGTCGCGCCCGAGGTGAACACGATTTCCTTGGGGTCGGCGCCCACCAGCGCGGCGATGTGACCGCGCGCCTCCTCCACCGCCTTTTCCGCTTCCCAGCCAAAGGGGTGGCTGCGCGAGGCGGGGTTGCCGAAATGCTCGGTCAGGTAGGGAATCATTTTTTCCGCGACGCGCGGGTCGACCGGCGTGGTGGCGGAATAGTCGAAGTAGATCGTTTTCATCATCTTGTCCTTGTCGGGCAGTCGTCAGGCCACCAGCGTCATCTTCGCCGGCCGGTGGTCCTTGATCACCGTGTCCTTGTCCTTGCATTCTGTGGATTTTGCCACCAGCGAGGCCAGCGACACATTGTCCAGGTAGCTGTAGATGTGCGCGTTGAGGCCGGTCCACAGGTCGTGGGTGAGGCAGCGCTGATCGTGGTGGCAGTTTTCGTTGCCGCCGCACTTGGTGGCGTCGATCGGCTCGTCGACCGCGCGGATGATGTCGGCGACGCTGATGTCTGCGACCGGTCTGCCGAGGTAATACCCTCCGCCGGGGCCGCGCACGCTCTCCACCAGCTCGTGCCGGCGCAGGCGGCTGAACAGCTGCTCCAGGTAAGACAGGGAGATGTCCTGGCGCTCGCTGATGCCGGCCAGCGTCACCGGATGCTTGCCGCCGCGCATCGCCAGATCGAGCATGGCCGTCACGGCAAAACGGCCCTTGGTGGTCAATCTCATGGTGTGATCTCCTGAAACGATAGGGAGACTATAAAATACCTGAGCGTTTCAGTCAACTATTTTCCCCGACGCTCAATCGACGATCCTGTTCAGATAGTTCGGATCGAAGTCGTCCGCCTTGTCCTGCGCCGCCGGCACCTCGACCCCCAGTTTCTCCAGTTGCGCCAGAATCAGGTCGAGCCGGCGGTCGGTATGCGCCGAATGATCGACCAGGCAGTGCACGGCTTTCACCATCGGATCGTTCATGTCCGCGGAAATCGCATACGCGGAGAATCCGAGCTTTTCCGCCTGCCGGTTGCGCTCCTTTTCCGTATCGCTGTCAAGGATCCGCGCGGGAATGCCCACCGCGGTGGCGTCTTCCGGAACGTCCTTCACCACCACGGCGTTGGAGCCGACGCGGGCGTTGGCGCCGATCGTGATCGGTCCGAGAATCTTCGCCCCGGCGCCGACCACCACGCCGTGCAGCAGGGTGGGATGGCGCTTGCCCTTGTTCCATGAGGTGCCGCCCAGCGTCACGCCGTGGTACAGCGTGCAGTCGTCGCCGATCTCGGCGGTCTCGCCGATCACCACCCCCATGCCGTGGTCGATGAACACGCGCCGGCCGATGGTGGCGCCGGGATGGATCTCGATGCCGGTGAGCCAGCGCCCGAGGTGCGAGACGAACCGCGCCAGCCATTTCCACCCCATCCCCCACAGCCGGTGCGCCATGCGGTGGAACAGCATGGCAT
>JANJXT010000005.1 GCA_024708885.1 Thiobacillus sp. | reverse complement strand
GCAGGTTGTCTTCCTTGGCGAGTTCGGCCGCCAGTTCCTCGGACCAGTCCTCCAGGTTGACGAGATAGCCTTCGGGGTCGGTTTCGACGATTTTGCCGTTGATGTTGCGTTCCATTTTGCCGTCCTTGCAGTAGAAAAAGTTGACACGGATGCCGAACCATAAAATAACCAAGTAAATTAGTCAACAACCTGTTGAACGTCCCGTGCCGTGCGGGTTTCGGACGGCGCGGGCGCCGGCGCGGCAGCGGGCCGGGTGCGGTCGCTTCGAGGATAAAAGTACGTTTTTGTATTAAATCGGCGGCAGTGCCGGCCCGCGCTGCAAAATCGCCAGTTTCCGGCCCCGGCGGGTGGCGCGTGGCGGGTGCTTTGCCTGGAACTTCCGGGAAGGGCGCGGCGGCGCCCGCGATTCAGGTGTCGCTGCGGGCGGCGAAGCGGATGTCGCCGTCCGCGTCGACGCTCTCGATCCGCACCGTGTAGCCCCACAGGCGGGCGACGTGGCGCAGCATTTCGGGCGTCGACTCGCCCAGCGGGCGGCGATCGTGCATGGTGTGGCGCAGGGTGAGCGCGCGGTCGCCGTAGACGTCGACGGCGTAGACCTGGATGTTGGGCTCGCGGTTGCCGAGGTTGTACTGCTCGGCGAGCAGCTGGCGCACCGCGCGGTAGCCGGCGTCGTCGTGGATCGCCGCGACCTCGAGCTTTTCGTCGCGGTCGTCGTCGACCAGCACGAAAAGCTTGAAGTCGCGGATCAGCTTCGGCGAGAGATACTGCGCGATGAAGCTCTCGTCCTTGAAGTTGCGCATTGCGAAATCGAGCGACTTCACCCAGTCGCTGCCGGCGAGCTCGGGGAACCAGCGGCGGTCCTCCTCGGTGGGATGCTCGCAGATGCGGCGCAGGTCGGTGAACATGGCGAAGCCGAGCGCGTAGGGGTTGATGCCGCTGTAGCGGCGGCTGTCGTACGGCGGCTGGTAGACCACGTTGGTGTGGCTCTGCAGGAACTCGAGCATGAAGCCGTCGGTGAGCTTGCCCTCGTCGTAGAGGTGGTTGAGCAGCGTGTAGTGCCAGAACGTCGCCCAGCCCTCGTTCATCACCTGGGTCTGCCGCTGCGGGTAGAAGTACTGCGCGATCTTCCTGACGATGCGGACGATCTCGCGCTGCCAGGGCTCGAGCCGCGGCGCGTTCTTCTCGATGAAATACAGCAGGTTCTCCTGCGGCTCGGCCGGGAAGCGCGGGGCGCGCTGCTGCCGCCCGGCGCTCTGCTTCGCCGGCAGCGTGCGCCACAGGTCGTTGACCTGCGACTGCAGGTAGGCCTCGCGCTCGGCCTGGCGCGCCTGCTCCTTGGCCATCGACAGTCGCGTCGGGCGCTTGTAGCGGTCGACGCCGAAGTTCATCAGGGCGTGGCAGGAATCGAGCAGTTCCTCGACCGCGTCCTCGCCGTGGCGCTGCTCGCATTCGGCGATGAAGTTGCGCGCGAACACCAGGTAGTCGAGGATGCCCTCGGCGTCGGTCCAGGTGCGGAACAGGTAGTTGCCCTTGAAGAAGGAGTTGTGGCCGTAGGCGGCGTGCGCGATCACCAACGCCTGCATCGGCAGGGTGTTCTCCTCCATGAGGTAGGCGATGCAGGGGTTGGAGTTGATGACGATCTCGTACGCGAGCCCCATCTGGCCGCGCTTGTAGCCCTTCTGCGTGGCGAGGAACTGCTTGCCGTACGACCAGTGGTGGTAGCCGACCGGCATGCCGACCGAGGAGTAGGCGTCGATCATCTGCTCGGAGCTGATGATCTCGATCTGGTTGGGGTAGGTGTCGAGGCCGTAATGCGCGGCGACCCGGGCGATCTCGCGGTCATAGCGGTCGATCAGTTCGAACGACCACTCCGAGCCCTCCGAGATGGGCTCGCGGCGCTGGGAGACCGGCGCCGGGCGCTCGATTTCGGGGCGCGTTTCCATCTCAGGCCACCTTCTTCTTGAACAGCTCGCGGAACACCGGATAGATGTCCGCCAGCGTGAGGATGCGCTGCATCGCGAAGCGCCGGCTCGCCGCCTGCACGCGCTCGTATTCGCGCCACAGGCTCTGCGGCTCCTCCGCCTCGATCTCGACGTAGGCGAAGTACTGCGTGAGGGGCAGGATGCCCTGCAGCAGCAGGTCGCGGCAGCGTGGGGAGTCGTCGTCCCAGTTGTCGCCGTCGGAGGCCTGCGCGGCGTAGATGTTCCAGCTCGCGCTCGGGTAGCGTTCGAGGATGATGTCCTTCATCAGCTCGAGCGCGCTCGAAGCCACCGTCCCCCCGGACTCGCGCGAGTTGAAGAATTCGTCCTCCTCGACTTCCTTGGCGACGGTGTGGTGGCGGATGAAGACGACGTCGATGCGCTCGTAGCTCTGGGTGAGGAAGAGGTAGAGCAGCATGAAGAAGCGCTTGGCGATGTTCTTGCGGTCGGCGTCCATCGAGCCCGACACGTCCATCAGGCAGAACATCACCGCCTGGCTGCTGGGCGTGGGCTGGTCGACGCGGTTGGCATAGCGCAGGTCCCAGGTGTCGAGGAAGGGCACCGCCGCGACCCGCGCCTCGAGCGCCTCGATTTCTTCGCGCAGTTCGTCGGCCTCCGCGCTCGCGCCGAGGCCATTCGCTTCCAGCTCGGCGAGCTGTTCCCTGGCCTCGCGCAGGGCGTCGCGCGGGCCCGCGGCCATGGCGAGCCGGCGGCCGATCGCCTGCTTCATCGAGCGCACCACGTGCAGGTTGGACGGGTTGCCCTGGCTGACGAAGCCGGCGCGCGCCTTCTTCACTTCGGGCACGGCGGCAAGCTGCTTCTTCACCAGGTCGGGCAGGGCGAGATCCTGGAAGAAGTACTCCATGAATTCTTCCTTCGACAGCTCGAACACGAAGTCGTCCATGCCCTCGCCGTCGGGCGAACCGCCGCTGCCGCCACCGCCGCCCCCTTCCGGGCGGTCGACGCGGTCGCCGCTGACGAATTCGCGGTTGCCCGGCAGCACGATGTTGCGCCGTCCGCCGGAACCGTGATGGAAGATCGGCTCCGACAGATCCTTCGACGGAATCGAGATCTTCTCGCCGCGCTCGAGGTCGGCG
This sequence comes from Thiobacillus sp., assembly GCA_024708885.1. Taxonomy (GTDB): domain Bacteria; phylum Pseudomonadota; class Gammaproteobacteria; order Burkholderiales; family Thiobacillaceae; genus Thiobacillus. The sequence goes on along the minus strand of JANJXT010000005.1, from coordinate 19,284 downwards.
ACCTTGCGCCCGGACACCGCCTCGGCCGCCGCCTTGCGGATCTGCGTCTTGAAGCGGCGCAGGAAGCGCTGGCGGTTCACGGCGCTGCGGTTCTTGCCGGACAGGCGGCGGTCGACGAGCTGGCTCATGGCGGGCGCCCGCTCAGGATGCCTTCCTCGCGCGCAGATACCATTCCGCGAGCAGACGCACCTGCTTGTCGGTATAGCCCTTGGTGACCATGCGCTGAACGAAGTCCTGGTGCTTCTTCTGCTCGTCACTGGACGCCTTGGCGTTGAAGGAAATCACCGGCAGCAGGTCCTCGGTGCTGGAGAACATGCGCTTCTCGATCACCACCCGCAGCTTCTCGTAGCTGGTCCACGCCGGATTCTTGCCGTGGTTCTGCGCGCGGGCGCGCAGCACGAAGTTGACCACCTCGTGGCGGAAGTCCTTCGGGTTGGCGATGCCGGCCGGCTTCTCGATCTTCTCCAGCTCGGTGTTGAGCTGGCCGCGGTCGAGGATCTCGCCGGTGTCGGGATCGCGGAACTCCTGATCCTGGATCCACATGTCCGCGTAGATCACGTAGCGGTCGAAGATGTTCTGGCCGTACTCCGAATAGGATTCGAGATACGCGGTCTGCAGCTCCTTCTCGATGAACTCGGCGTAGTGCGGCGCGAGATATTCCTTGAGGTAGGCGACGTAGCGCTGCTCGGTCTCCGGCGGCAGCTGCTCCTGCTCGATCTGCTGCTCGAGCACGTACAGCAGGTGCACCGGGTTGGCGGCGATCTCGCTGTGGTCGAAGTTGAACACGCGCGACAGGATCTTGAAGGCGAAGCGCGTCGAGATGCCGGTCATGCCCTCATCGACGCCGGCGAAGTCGCGGTATTCCTGGTAGCTCTTGGCCTTGGGGTCGGTGTCCTTGAGGTTCTCGCCATCGTAGACGCGCATCTTGGAATAGATGCTGGAGTTTTCCGGTTCCTTCAGGCGGGTGAGCACGGAGAAGCGCGCCAGCATTTCCAGTGTGCCGGGCGCGCACGGCGCATCGGAGAGCGAGCTGTGCTGCAGGAGCTTCTGGTAGATCTTCATTTCCTCAGACACGCGCAGGCAATATGGCACCTTGACGATGTAGATGCGGTCGAGGAAGGCTTCGTTGTTCTTGTTGTTGCGGAAGGTGGTCCACTCCGACTCGTTGCTGTGCGCCAGCACCACGCCATCGAAGGGAATCGCGCCGAAGCCCTCGGTGCCCTTGTAGTTGCCTTCCTGGGTGGCGGTCAGAAGCGGATGCAGCACCTTGATCGGCGCCTTGAACATCTCGACGAATTCCATCAGGCCCTGATTGGCGAGGCTGAGACCCCCCGAATAGCTGTAGGCGTCCGGATCGTCCTGCGAGAATTTCTCCAGCTTGCGGATGTCGACCTTGCCGACCAGGGAGGAGATGTCCTGGTTGTTCTCGTCGCCCGGCTCGGTCTTGGAAATGCCCACCTGTCCCAGCACCGAGGGCCAGCGCTTGATCACGCGGAACTTGGTGATGTCGCCGTTGTACTCGTGCAGGCGCTTCACCGCCCACGGCGACAGCACGCGGCCAAGATAGCGGCGCGGGATGCCGTATTGCTGTTCCAGGATTTCGCCGTCCTCGTCGGGCGAGAACAGGGACAAGGGCGAATCGTTCACCGGCGAGCCCTTGATGGCGTAGAACGGTGCCTTTTCCATCAGGTGCTTGAGCTTTTCCGCCAGCGAGGACTTGCCGCCGCCGACCGGGCCGAGCAGATAGAGAATCTGCTTTTTTTCCTCCAGGCCCTGCGCGGCGTGGCGGAAGTAGGAGACGATCTGCTCGATCGTCTCTTCCATGCCGTAGAAATCCCTGAACGCGGGATAGACCTTGATCGTCTTGTTGGAAAAGATGCGCGACAGGCGGGGATCCGTCCGGGTGTCGACCAGCTCCGGCTCGCCGATCGCAGCGAGCATGCGCTCGGCAGCGCTCGCGTAGGCCATGTGCTCCGCCTTGCAGATGTCGAGAAATTCCTCGAGCGAGTATTCCTCTTCCTCACGGCGGTAGCGTTCGATGTACTGGTTGAACAGGCTCATGACGTCCTCCTGGTCGGTGAATCGGTGGCCGGCGCGGTGTCGATGGCGCAACATTCGTGCCTGAATCCTTAACGGTCACAATTCGACGAGGTTGAGAGGAATTAGTGCCGAGCGGAGGAAATTTTTTTGTGAGCGGGGAGCGGGGAGGGAGAATGTCGCGGGCGTCAGTCCGCTGCCCGCGCTTCCGGCAGGCGCACCGCGAACCGCACCATGCCGTTCGCCGCGCCGACGCGCACGCTGCCGCCATGGGCCTCGACGATGGAACGCACGATGGCGAGGCCCAGACCCGTGCCTTCGGCGCCGCTGCGGCGTGCGGGATCGCCGGTGTAGAAACGGTCGAACACGCGTGACAGCCGGTCGGGCGGAATGTCACCGGGATTTTCGACGAGGAGTTCGACGTCTCTATCCTGGTGCAGACGCACACGGACCGTATCGCCATCGGGACAATGGCGAATGGCGTTCGACAGCAGGTTGGACAGGGCGCGCCGCAGCATGAGGCGGTCGCCGTGGATGATCGCAGCGCCATGCTGCTCCAGGCGCACGCCGCGCTCCTCGGCAACCAGGCCGTGAAATTCGATGAGCTCGCGTACTTCCTGGGCGAGATCGACGCTGTCGCGCCGCGGTACGACCTGGCGGTTGTCCGCCTTGGCGAGAAACAGCATGTCCTCGATCATGCGCGCAAGACGTTCGTATTCCTCCATGGCCGATTGCAGCACTTCGCGGTATTCGGGGGCGCTGCGTTCGCGGGCGAGGGCGACCTGGGTCTGCGTCATCAGGTTGGATACCGGGGTGCGCAGTTCGTGGGCAAGGTCGGAGGAGAATTCCGACAGGCGCCGGAACGCGTCCTCGAGACGCTCGAGCATGGCGTTGAACGCGGTCGCGAGCGTGCGGATTTCCTCGGGCAGCGCGGTTTCCGGAAGACGCTCGCTCAGTTGCGTGGCGGACAGCCGGGCGGCGAGCCGCGCCATGCGTCCGAGCGGCTGCAGGCCGGCACGGGTGGCGAGCCAGCCGAGCGTCGCCATCGCCAGCATGGCAAGCACGGTGGCGCCGCCGAGCACGGTATGGAAGCGGGCGAGGAATTGCTGGTGATGGGTGATGTCGAGTGCCAGCGCCGCGGTGAATTGCGTGTCACCCACCGCCACCGATGCGGCAAGGCCGCGCCAGGTTCGGCCCTGCGCGCCCCACGTGGCGAGCGGTGCCGGCCGCTGCGGCATGCCCTGCGGCAAGCCGTGACCGCTGGCGTACCAGACGTGGCCGGCGGCATCGATCAGCGCGACCGCGAGTCCGTGATGGCCGATGACGGCATCGTCGAGCTGTGCGGGCACTGCGGCGAGCGCATCGGGGCGGTCTGCCCGCGCGAGCAGGTTCTGCACGAGGGTGAGCTTGCCGTCGAGGTCGTGGCGATCCATCTCGATGAAATGGGCGTCGACCGCGCGCGCAACGATCCAGCCCAGAACCAGCAGCACCACGGCGGCGCTCATGGCGAACAGCAGGCTGATGCGGGTGGTGAGCGACGCGGAATTCACGTCGGCGCTTCCAGTACGTAGCCCATGCCGCGCACGGTGTGGATTAGTTTCGGCTCGAAACCATCGTCGATCTTGCCACGCAGACGGCGCACCGCGACGTCGATGACATTGGTGTCGGAATCGAAATTCATGTCCCACACCTGGGAGGCGATGAGGGAACGCGGCAGCACCTCGCCCTGGCGGCGCATCAGCAGTTCGAGCAGGGCGAATTCCTTGGCGGTCAGCTCGATACGCCCGCCCGCGCGGCTGGCACGGCGGCGCAGCAGGTCGAGTTCGAGGTCGGCGACGCGCAGCACGGTGGCTTCGATGCCGCCACGCCCGCGCCGGGTGAGGCTGCGCACGCGCGCCAGCAGCTCGGCAAAGGCGAAGGGCTTGACGAGGTAGTCGTCGGCGCCGAGCTCCAGGCCCTTGACGCGGTCCTCGACGGCGTCGCGCGCGGTGAGGAACAGCACCGGCGTTTCCAGTCCGGCGCGCCGCACGCCGTCGAGCACCTGCCAGCCGTCGAGGCCGGGCAGCATGACATCGAGAATGAGCAGGTCGTAAGACTGGCTGCGCGCGAATTCGAGCCCGTCCCAGCCATCGCGTGCCAGGTCCGCGACGAAGCCCGCCTCGGTGAGGCCCTGCTTCAGGTAGTCGCCGGTCTTGATCTCGTCTTCGACGATGAGGATTTTCATGGCGAGAGGCTATGAAGACCCGTCCATCCTGCCACAAACGCGGCAACACGGCGCGAGATGACGGAAATGTCATGTTTGTGTCAGGTTCGCGTACCCCACCGGCCCGCACACTGCCGGCAGTCTCGTCACGGACCACGCCATGCCGTCTGTCTCCCTCGTTCTCGCCGGACTCCTGTGCACGCTGTTGTGGAGTGGCGGCGTGCGCGCGGACAGCCTGGCCGCGGCGCTGGATGCGGCATGGGCGCGTCACCCGCAGGGTGCGGCGCTGGCCGCGCGCGGCGACGAGGCGGCGGCGCGCGTGGCGTTGGCGGCATCGCTGACCGCGGGCCCCGCGAGCCTCGCCGTCGGTCATCTGGGTGACGGCTTCGGGCATGACAGCGGCCGCCGCGAATGGGAAATCGAACTCGCCGCCCCGCTGTGGCTGCCCGGCCAGCAGGCTGCGCGCCGGAGCGAGGCCGCCAGCGGCGCAACTGTGCTGGCGGCGACGCACGCGGCGCTGCGTCTGCAACTGGCGGGTGCGGTCCGCGACGCCGGTTGGGCGGTGGTTGCCGCGCGGGGCGCGCTTGAGCTCGCGCAACAGCGCGAAGCGTCGGCGCGCGCCCTCGAAGCCGAGGTGCAGCGCCGCCATGCCGCAGGCGAGCTGGCCCGCATCGACGCCAACCAGGCACGGGGCGAGCGTCTTGCCGCCGAGACTGCGATGGCGGATGCCGCGACCGCGCTGCGCGGAGCCGAATACGCCTGGCGCGCGCTCACCGGTCTGCCGGCGCCGCTCGCGATCGACACCGAACGCGTGGCCGGCGCCGGCGACGCGGACCCGCCGCAACTGGCCGCAGCCCTCGCGGCGCTGCACGCGGCGCAGGCGCGCGCGGAGGTGAGTCGGGCCAGCCGCCGCGACCCGCCGGAAGTCGCGCTGCGGGCGGTGCGCGAGCGTGACGCCGTGGCGGAACCGTGGAGCACTCACGTGGGCGTGCAGCTCAGGGTGCCGTTTTCCGCGGACGCCCAGGTGGCGCTCAACAACGCCGCCGCGCAGGCCGAGCTTGCGGAAGCCAAGGCGGCGCTGGAACAGGCGCGCCTCGCCCACGCGCTCGAGGTGGCGCGTGCGCGCGCCGAGCTCGATGCGGCGGTCGCGCGCGACAACACGGCGGGGCAGCGTCAACTGCTCGCTGCCGAGTCTTTGCAACTGGTCGAAAAGTCCTTCGCGCTCGGTGAATCCAATCTTGCGACCCTGCTGCGGCTGCGTTCGGCGGCGCTGGACGCGGACGCCGAGCACGCGCACCAGCGCGTCGCCCGCGCGGCGGCGGTGTCGCGTCTCAACCAGGCGCTTGGAGTGCTGCCATGAACCGTTTCCCTGTCCTTCTCCTGGCGGCATGCGCTGCCTTGCCTGCGTGGGCGGGCGGCGACCCGAGCGACGGCCACACCCACGGTCCGCTCGAAACCGCACCGATCGCGCTCGACGCACCGCGCGCGACGGCGCACTCGGAAGACTTCGAGCTGGTCGTGGTGCCGGCGGCGGGCGAACTGCGGCTGTATCTGGACCGCTACGACACCAATGCGCCGGTCGCCGGCGCGCGCATCGAAGTCGAAAGCGGCGCCGTGCGGGCCACCGCGCGCGAGGCCGAGGCGGGCCTCTACACGGTGCCGGGCGAGGCGTTCACCGCGCCGGGCCGGCACCCGCTCAGCGTCACCATCGAGACCGACACCACCGCCGATCTGCTCGCCGCCACCCTGGAAATCACCGCCGCGGCACCGCTTGCCACGGCGACGGCATTCCCCCGGTGGGCGATCTGGGCCGGTACCGGCGGATTGCTCGGCGCTGCCGCAATTGCGATGTTGCGCAGGCGGCGGCAGGGGAACACGGCATGAATGACGCCGCCCGCTTCACCCTCTTCCTTGCTGCGCTGCTTTGCGGCGCGTGGAGTGCGCCGCTCGCAGCGCACGGCGGCGAGGACCATTCCCACGACATCACGCCGCCCGAGGTCGCGCAGGCATTTGATCCGCGCGCCCCGGAAGCCGCCAGGGCCCGCCGCATGCCGGACGGCAGCCTGTTCGTGCCGAAGGCCGTGCAGCGAGCCATCGGCGTGCGCCACCTCGTCGCGGAAGTTCGCGACATGCCGCTGAGCGTGCGCTTGAACGGCCGCGTCATCGCCGATCCGGCGAGCGGCGGGCGCGTGCAGGTCCTGCAGCCGGGGCGCATCGCGCCCGGCCCCGGCGGCCTGCCGCTGCCGGGGCAGCGCGTTGTGCGCGGGCAGGTGCTCGCCCTGCTGCATCCGGCCGCCAGCAGCATCGAGCGCGGCAACCAGCAGGACCGGCTGGCCGACCTGGAGGCGGCGCTGGCGATCGCCGAGCGCCGTCATGCGCGCTATCTGCAACTCGAAGGGGTGGTGCCGCAGAAGGACATCGACGCCGCACGCGACGAGCGCGACGCCCTGCGCAAGCGGCGCGCCGCGGTCGCCGCGAGCCTGGGTACGACGGAAGCCCTGCGCGCCCCCATTTCCGGCGTCATCGGCGCGACGCACGTGGCGGCGGGGCAGGTGGTGGATGCGCGCGAGGTGCTGTTCGAGATCGTCGACCCGGCCCGGCTCGCCGTCGAAGCGCTGGCCTACGATGCGGCACTGGCGGGTACGATCCGCGCCGCCAGCGCCGAGCTGCCCGGTGTAGGTGCGCTGCCGCTCACGTTTCTGGGCGGCGGCCGCGTGCTGCGCGAACAGGCGCTGCCGCTGCTGTTCCGCATCGGCACCCCGAATGCGCCGGTGGCGGTGGGGCAGCCGCTCGCCGTCATCGTGCAGACGCACGCCGCACAACACGGTGTCGCATTGCCCGCTGCCGCGCTGGTCAAAAATGGCAGCCATGCCAGCGCGGTCTGGATCCGTGACGGCGCGGAGCGCTTTGTCCTGCGCGCAGTGGAAGCCCAGGCCCTCGATGCGGCGGGCGTCGTTGTCGCCGCCGGCCTGAGCGCCGGCGAACGCGTCGTGACCGCAGGCGCAGGCCTGCTGTCACAGATCCGCTGAGCACGTCCATGTTCGCAGCCGTCGTCCGTGCCAGCCTGCAACAGCGCATGCTCGTGCTGGGTGCAGCGCTCGTGCTGATGGTGTGGGGCATGCTGACCCTGCGGCAGATGCCGGTCGACGTGTTCCCCGATCTCAACAAACCGACGGTGACGCTTTTGACCGAGGCCGGCGGCATGGCGCCGGAGGAGGTCGAGCAGCTCGTCACCTTCCCCATCGAGACCGCGATGAACGGCATGCCCGGCGTGACGCGGGTGCGCTCGGTGTCGGGGATCGGCCTGTCCGTGGTCTACGCGGAATTCGAGTGGGGCACCGACGTCTACCGCAACCGCCAGCAGGTCGGGGAACGCCTCAACCTGGTGCGCGAGCAGCTGCCGCCCGGCATCGTGCCGCAACTCGGACCGATCGCCTCCATCATGGGCGAGATCCTGCTCGTCGCCCTGCCCGCCGACCCTGCACGCGCAAGCCCGATGCAGGTGCGCGACTACGCGGACTGGGTGGTGCGACCGCGGCTGCTCACCGTTCCGGGTGTGGCACAGGTCGTCGCCATCGGTGGCGAGGTGCGCCAGTATCGCGTCGAGCCCGACCCGGTACGCCTGCGCGCGCTGGGTATTTCCCTCACCCGGCTGGAGGAGGCGCTGCGCGATTTTGGCAGCAACACCAGCGGCGGCGTGCTCGAAGCGCAGGGACGCGAATATCTGATTCGCCACATCGGCCGCACCCAGCGCATCGATGACCTGCAGAACCTCGTCGTCGCGCTCAATGATGGCCAGCCGATCGTGCTGAAGCAGGTCGCCGGTGTCACCCTCGCGCCCGCCGTCAAGCGGGGCGATGCGGGTTACGACGGCAAGCCTGCGGTGATCCTGTCGGTACAGAAGCAACCCGATGCCGACAGTGTCGCGCTCACCGCTGCGATCGAAAGCGCGCTCGCGGGGCTTGCGTCGTCGCGGCCGGCTGGCATCGAAGCGCCGCGCTTCCTGTTCCGCCAGGCCGACTTCATCGAGCGCGCGGTCGGCAACGTCGAGGAAGCGCTGCGCGACGCCGCCATCCTCGTCGCAGTCGTGCTGTTCCTGTTTCTGCTCAAGCTGCGCAGCACCGTCATTGCGCTGACCGCGATCCCGGTTTCGCTGCTCGCCACCGTGCTGGTATTCGACTACTTCGACCTTTCCATCAACACCATGACGCTTGGCGGGCTCGCCATCGCCATCGGCGAACTGGTCGACGATGCCGTGGTCGGCGTCGAAAACGTCATGCGCCGCTTGCAGCTCAACCGCAGTGCCGCCGCCCCGCGTCCCGCGATCGAGGTGATCGCCAGCGCCACCCTCGAAGTGCGCTCCGCCATCCTCTACGCCACCCTCATCGTCGTCCTGGTATTCGTGCCGCTGTTCGCGCTGCCCGGCATCGAAGGCCGCCTGTTCACCCCCCTGGGCATCGCCTACATCGTCTCGATTCTCGCCAGCATGGTGGTCGCCATCACGCTGACGCCCGTGCTCGCCTGCTTCCTGCTGGCAAGAAACGCACAGCGTCCCGCTCGCCTTCTGTCCTCTGTCCTCCGTCCTCCGTCGTCTGACAAACCCAGCCCCCTCGTCGCCTGGCTCAAGCGCATGGACACGCACGTGCTCGACTGGTCCTTCATGCATGCGCGATCGGTGCTCGTCGCGGCCCTCGCACTGGTGACGCTGGCAGCGGCGAGCGCCGCGCTGCTGCCGCGCAGCTTCCTGCCGCCGTTCAACGAAGGCACGCTCACCGTCAACGTGCTGCTCGACCCCGGCACGGCGCTGGCGGAATCGAATCGCATCGGCGCACTGGCCGAGACGCTCATTGCCGAGGTGCCCGAGGTGACGCAGGTCGGCCGGCGCAGCGGGCGCGCCGAGCTCGACGATCATGCCGAGGGCACGCATTACACCGAAATCGACGTCGACCTGCGGCCGTCCACGCGCAGCCGCGATGCCGTGATCGGCGACCTGCGCGCACGCCTTGGCGTGCTGCCGGCAACGATCAACATCGGCCAGCCCATCTCGCACCGGCTCGATCACCTGCTCTCCGGCGTACGCGCACAGATCGCGCTCAAGATCTACGGCGACGATCTCGACACCCTGCGCGGGCTCGCCGACGGCCTGCGCGCGCGTCTGGCCGGCATTGCCGGCATCACCGACCTGCAGGTCGAAAAGCAGGTGCGCATACCGCAGGTAAAGGTGTACGTGGATTACGCGGCCGCCGCGCGCTACGGCGTCACCCCCGGCGAGCTGCTGCGCACGCTCGAGCGCCTGGTGGGCGGCACACACATCACCCAGATCGTCGACGGCAGCCGCCGCTACGACCTCCTCGTGCGCCTGTCGGACAGCCGCCGCGGCGTGCAGGCGCTGCACGAACTGCTGGTCGAGACGCCGGGCGGTCCCGTGCCGCTGGCGCAGCTTGCGCGCATCGAGGACGGCGACGGCCCCAACCAGATCGGCCGCGAGAACGGCCGTCGCCGCATCGTGGTGTCGGCCAATGCGAGCGGGCGCGCCCTGTCCGACGTGGTCGCCGACATCCGTGCCGAGCTGGCGGCGCAGGCCATGCCGGAAGGCTACTTCACCGCCCTGGAAGGCCAGTTCCAGGCGCAGGAGGCGGCCGCGCGCCGCATCGCACTGCTTGCCGCGGCCTCGCTCGCGATGATCTTCCTCGTGCTCTACGGCCGCTACCGCTCCACCGTGCTCGCCCTCATCGTCATGGGCAACATCCCGCTCGCCCTCGTCGGCAGCGTCGCCGCGCTGTGGATCGCCGGGCAGCCGCTGTCGGTCGCCGCCCTCGTCGGCTTCATCACCCTCACCGGCATCGCCACGCGCAACGGCATTCTCAAGATCAGCCACTACATCAACCTGTGCGCCTTCGAAGGCGAGACCTTCGGCAAGCCGATGATCGTGCGCGGCTCGCTCGAACGGCTCACGCCCGTGATGATGACCGCGCTCGTCACCGCCATCGCGCTGGTCCCGCTCATGCTGTCCGCCGACGCGCCCGGCAAGGAAATCCTCCATCCCGTCGCCGTCGTCATCTTCGGCGGCCTCGTCAGCGCCACCCTGCTCGATACCGTGCTCACCCCTGCGCTGTTCTGGCTGTTCGGCGAAAAGCCGCTCGTCCGCCTGCTGCAGGAACAGGCCCGTGAGAGTTTCTGAACCACCCCCTGAAAGGAGCGAACCATGTCCCGCCTCGTCCACACCCTCCCGCTCGTTCTGCTGCTCGCCGCCGGCCCGCTGCACGCGCACCAGGACCATCTCGTGCCGCAATACGGCGGCGTCACTGCCGAAGCCGGCTACTTCCAGGTCGAAGCCGTCACGCAGGGCACACGCGTCGTCCTGCATCTCAGCGATCATGGCGCCCCCGTCGCCGCCGCGGGTGCCAGCGGCAAGCTCACCGTGCTGTCCAACGGCAAGAAGAGCGAAGCCGCCCTCGCCGCCAGCGGCCCGCACAGCCTCGCCGCCAGCTTTGCCGCACCCCCCGCCCCCGGTGCCAAGGCCATCGCCACCATCGACATCCCCGGCAAGGGCGTGGGCAACGTGCGCTTCGTGCTCAAGTAGAGCCGAAGTGTCCATGCCTGCCGGAAGGCCCGCTTTCCGATGGCCATGATCCTGCGGCGAAAAAAGCGGCAGTGAATGGATGGCCGCCGGAGCCGCGGCGGTCGTGTTCCAGAGGATCTGTGATTCGCAGCGGTCTGGCCCGGCCCGCCATCCTGATGTTCAGCGATGGGTCCTGGCCCGAAGGCAGGGCACGAATCCATTCATCCTGGCTTTCCACATGGCGGCGGACGTCGGAACGACCCGTGGTCATCGAAATGGGTGCTGGCACGGCCATCGGAATCTCAGGGAGAGAAAAGCGGGGACAGAGAGGCGAAAACAGAGCGATAGCGGGAGGATACGAGCCGACCGAACTCAAGAGGCCAGCCCGCAAAGCCGCGCCAGCACTGGCGTTGCGGGCGGACATGAAAAAGCCCGGAGCGAGTCCGGGCTTTTGGAATTGGTGGCCAGGGGCAGAATCGAACTGCCGACACGCGGATTTTCAATCCGCTGCTCTACCAACTGAGCTACCTAGCCAAAAGAGGGCGCAATGTAACCGGTTTCGCCCCAACCAGTCAAGGCGACCGTTGACTGGCGACCGCGTTCAGCAGACCAGTCCGTGCAGCCCGCACAGGTGGCGTCGCAGCAGCGCCAGCGCGACCCACAGCCAGAACAGCAGGAAGAAGGTAAGCATCGGCACGTGCGCGTCGAGGATGACGCGGGGGGTGATGAGGCGCACGGCGCGCACGGCGGGCTGGGAGATGGTGTGCAGGATGCGGTAGAACAGGTTCTGCTCGCGGTACTTGCCGGCGAGCACCGCGACTGCGCCCCGGCCGAGGAGGGCGAAGCCGGCGACTTCGACAAGGGCGCGCAGAATCGAGACGAGCAGGACGTCGACGGGCATGGCGGGGCGGGCGGGAAGGAAGCTGGAATTTTACCGCAGCTTGTCAGCCGGGCTCGGCGCCGGGACAATGCGGCTGGGTTTTTCTAGTGGATCTCGGCCATGAACTTTGATCGCGTGCGGCATGCCTTGCGGGGTGCGTTTTTCAATTTCGTGCATCAGCCCGAGCGCGCGCTGGCGGCGTATCGCGACAGCCTTCGCGCCGATCCAGAGCACGCGGAAACGCTGCGCATGCTGGGCTGGCTCGAGGCGAAGCAGGCGCGCTGGCCTGCGGCGGAGGCGTGGTTCGCGCGCGCGGCCGAGGTCGCACCCGACGATGCGCCGACCTGGTTCAACCTCGGCTGGGTGCGCGATCAGGGTGGCATGGGCAATGCCGCGCTGGCGGCGCTCTCGCGCGCGACCGAGCTCGACCCCAACAACGACCGCGCGTGGTATGGGCTGGGCATGCTGCACGCGCGCCATGAGCGCCACCGTGAGGCGGCCGCGGCGTTGACCGAAGCGGCACGGCTGCAGCCGATGAACGGCCTGGCGTGGTACGCGCTCGGCATGGCCTGGCAGCACTGCAACGAGCCTGCCAAAGTCGCCGAAGTGATCGAGCATACGCTGGCGCACGAGCCGCAGACCGCCGCGCGGCTGATCCGTGACACCGGCCGCAGCGACTTCGCGCATCGACTGGGCTGAACACGACGCAGGACGAAAAAAAGCCGGCCACGGGGCCGGCTTTTCAGTTGCGCACCCGAAGGCGCGCTGCAGGGGGCGCTCAGGCCGCCTGCGTCTTGAGGTCGCTTTCCAGATTCGGATAGCGCACGTGGTCGACGAGCTGCTGGATCTCGGCGCTGGGCGCCTTGGAGATCAGCGAACCGATGATCACGCCGAGGAAGCCGATCGGCATGCCGAACACTCCGGCTGCGATCGGGGCGATCGAGAACCACTGGTGGTCGGGCGTGCCGCCGAAGAACGGATAGGTCGTGTACATGTAGTACATGCACACGGCCAGGCCGGAGAGCATGCCGACGACGGCGCCGAGGTAGTTGGCGCGTTTCCAGAACACGCCGAGTACCAGTGCCGGGAAGAACGCCGACGCGGCCAGCGAGAATGCGGCACCGACCAGGAACAGGATGTCACCCGGCTTCAGCGAGGCGGTGTACGCGGCGAACAGCGCAACCAGCAGCAACAGGCCCTTGGAGATGGCCAGACGGCGTACCGTGGAGGCCTTTGGGTCGATCATCTTGTAGTAGACGTCGTGCGACAGCGCGTTGGCGATGGTCAGCAGCAGGCCGTCCGCGGTGGAGAGCGCCGCCGCCAGACCGCCCGCGGCGACCAGGCCTGATATCACGTAGGGCAGGCCGGCGATTTCCGGCGTGGCCAGCACGATCAGGTCGCCGCCGATGGTCATTTCGGCGAGCTGCACCAGGCCGTCCTTGTTGATGTCGGCGATCTTCATCAGCGTCGGGTCCACCGCCGCCCAGTTGGCGACCCAGGCCGGCAGCGAGGCGAACGACGAGCCGACCAGGTTGCTGTAGACCTCGAACTTGACCAGCACCGCCAGGGCGGGCGCGGTGAAGTACAGCAGGAAGATGAAGAACAGCGACCAGAACACCGACTTGCGCGCTTCACGCACCGAAGGGGTGGTGTAGTAGCGCATCAGGATGTGCGGCAACGAGGCGGTACCGACCATCAGGCACAGCACCAGCGCGATGAAATTGCGGCGCTTCTTGTCGGATTCCGCCTTGTCCTCGGCCTTGGCCGCGGCGATCTCGGCTTCGGTCGCGTTGGGATTGTCCTTCAGAAGCTTGGCTTCGGCACCCTTGCCCGAGAAGGGAACGGCGTGGGCCGCGACCGGTCCGGTCTTCGCCTTGGCCCCATCGGCCGACTTTTTCCAGGACGCCTTGAGCGCGTCGATGCTGGCCGGAAAGTCGGCAGGGTCGCCGGCTTCGGTGCGCTCGGCGGCGAGGAAGGCGTCGACGCTGCCGTCGGCCACGGCAGCGTCGAGCGCGGCGATCTTCGCCTCGAACGATTCCTGCTGGGCCTTGAACGCGGCACGGGCCGATGCTTCAGCCGCGCCCAGGGTGGTGGTCGGATCGTTGAGTTCCTTTTCCTTCAGCGACACCTGCTGCAGCACCTGGCCGTAGGCGATCTGCGGCACAGGGTTGCCGGTCTGGGTGACCGACAGCCACACCACCGGGATCATGTAGGCGATGATCAGGATGATGTACTGCGCGACCTGGGTCCAGGTCACCGCGCGCATGCCGCCGAGGAACGAGCACACCAGAATGCCGGCGAGACCGACGAACACGCCGTACTGGAACTCGATGCCGGTCAGCCGCGCGGTGATGATGCCGACGCCGTAGATCTGCGCGACCACGTAGGTGAACGAGACGATGATCGCAGCGGCGACGCCGATGATGCGCGGCAGGTTGCCGTTGTAGCGCGCGCCGAGGAAGTCCGGAATGGTGAACTGGCCGAACTTCCTGAGATAAGGTGCGAGGAACAGCGCCACCAGCACATAGCCGCCGGTCCAGCCCATGATGAAGGCGAGGCCGTCAAAGCCGCTCAGATACAGGGTGCCTGCCATACCGATGAACGACGCCGCCGACATCCAGTCGGCGCCGGTCGCCATGCCGTTGAAGATCGCGGGCACGCGCCGGCCGGCGACGTAGTATTCCGCGACGTCGGCGGTCTTCGACATGATGCCGATGCCGGCGTACAGCATGATGGTGGCAGCGAGGAAAATGTAGCCGATCCACTTCGGCGGCAGGCCCATCTGCTCGAGGATGGCGAGCACGATGACGAAGGTGAGGAAGCCGCCGGTGTAGAACGTGTAGTACTTCTTCAGCTGCTGGAAGAACTGGCTTTGGGTCAGTGCTGTCATTATTCGTCTCCCTCGTGTACGCCGTATTCCCGGTCCATCTTGTTCATCGCGCGCGCGTAGTACCAGATGATCGCGACGTAGACGATGAGTGCGCCCTGTGCGCCCATGTAGAAGGCGAAGGGGAAACCCATGATGCTGATGGCGTTGAGCTGGGGGGCGAAGTAAATGACGACGAATGTCACGACGAACCAGATGGCGAGCAACACTGCGGTGAGCCGCAGGTTTTTGCGCCAGTACTCATGATGTTTCTCCGACAACTGCATGGCTGACCTCCCTGTATGGTGAACGGGTACGCGCTTGGTATGGAGCGTAGATATGCGCGTGGACGGAGTCTAAGGACTAGTTTTCCGGTCGCCAAGCGAATTAGAAAAAACTAATGGAGAGACAGCCAGCGGCGTGCGCGCAGCAGACGCTGCAACTGGCGCGCGGTGGTGATGCGCTCGCGTGTCGCGGCGTCGAGCAGCACCAGCCACAGTTGCGCGGTGGCGTAGGCATCGGCCAGCGCGCCGTGGCGCGTGTAGACGGCAATGCCGAAATGTTCCAGCCAGTCGTCGAGGTGGCGGCAGCGCGGCGCGACCGCGGGAAACAGCAGCGGCGCGACCAGCGCGGCGTCGAACCAGGGTGCGGGCGTACGCAGTCCCAACTGCGTACGCGTGTCGCGTTCCAGCACGGTCTGGTCGAATCCGGCATGAAAGGCG
The DNA here is from genome assembly GCA_024708885.1 of Thiobacillus sp. Classification (GTDB taxonomy): domain Bacteria; phylum Pseudomonadota; class Gammaproteobacteria; order Burkholderiales; family Thiobacillaceae; genus Thiobacillus. Next base: position 4,014 of record JANJXT010000005.1, on the reverse strand, counting down.
ACGCGCGGCGCGTTGCCCGCGAACTCGAGCCAGTCGAGCAGCGCCGCGTGGGCCGCCTGTCCTGCACGCTGCGCGCTGTCGGTGATGCCGTGGATGAGGATGTTGGCTGCAGCAGTGATCTGCGTTTGCGCCAGACCGGTTTCGAGACTCTGATCGAGCGCGATGCGCCCATGTTCGATCGCCACCGCGCCGATCGCCAGCAGCGGATCGTGTGCGGCGTCGAGGCCGCCCGTTTCGACGTCGACCACGCACCAGCGCAGCGCAGCGAGCGGCTGATCGAGGTCAGGGGCGGCCAGTGCGGCCAGCGCTGCGCGCCGCGCCGCGCTGGCCGTATCGAGCGGCGGTTGCCTGTGCCGGGCAAACGGCCAGATCACAACTGGTAATCCATCGCCAGCCGCGCCTGCGCCTTGCGTGCCTGACGCAGCGCCTCCTTGAGGATGCGGCGGTCGAGCGGATTGAGTGTATCGGGATCGACGTGGTTGTCCGGCACCTGCCCGGCGCGTTGGCGCGCGTGCTGGTGGCGCAGGCGCAGCAGTTGCAGGAAGTGGAAGGCGCGGTTCCAGTCGGCCAGCTCGCCGTCCGGGATGTGCAGGGCGTGCGCGGCCTCGCGCAGGCGCTTCGCGGTATTGGTCTGCGGGCTGCCTGCGGCCAGCGCGAAGATGCGCGCGGCGTCGACGAAGGGGGTGGCGCCGGTGAGCTTGAGGTCGAGCGTGTGCGGGTGCGTCTGATCGTCGGACAATACGAAATCGCGCACGATGCCGAGTGGCGGACGGTTGCGCAGCGCATTGTCTGCCATCTGGTGGAGGAAGCGTGGATTCCTCTGCGCCGCGCGGGACAGCCAGGCACGCAGATCGAAGGCGAGCGAGGCGTCGCCCGCGAGCGGGCGGAAATCGAAGAAGATGCTGGCGTGCAGCAGCGCCTCGGGGGTGCCGTGGTCGATCCACTGCGTGAACTGGCGCTGCCACGCGTCCGCCGCCAGACACCACTGTGGGTTGCCGGCCATGATGTCGCCCTTGCACAGCGGAAAGCCGCATGCGTCGAGCCGCGCATTCACACGCTGCGCGAACGCCAGCAGCGCCTCGCGTTGCACGTCGTCCGCCTGTTCGAAGATCAGTGCGTTGTCCTGGTCGGTGGCCAGTGTCTGCTCCATGCGTCCTTCCGAGCCGAGCGCAAGCCAGCACCAGCGCAGCCCCGTGAGCTTGCGATCGGTTTTGCTTTCGAAGGCGATGATGCGCTCGGTGAGGCGGTCGTTGAGGCTGGAGATGATCGCGGTGAGGTTCTCCGCGTCCATGCCCTGTGCCAGCAGGCTGTGCGCGAGGTCGCCGATGTCATGCGCCAGTCCCGGCAGGCGCGCGGGATCGTCGGTGCGCCCGAGTGCCGAGGTGATGCCGTCCACCGACAGCCGGCGCAGGGCGAAGATGTCCTTCTCCGACACCACGCCGCTCAAGCTGCCCGCGCTCACCAGCGGCAGGTGGTGGATGCCCTGGCGCGCCATCAGCACCAGCGCTTCGGCCACCGGCGCGGCATCGGGCAGGCTTGCCGGCGCGTGCGTCATGACGGCCGAAATCGGCGTGGCAAGCGGCACCTGCGCCAGCGTCACGCGCGCCAGCACGTCCTTGAGCGTGAGGATGCCGACCGGCGCGCCCGCGTCGTCGACAACCACGACCGAGCCGATGCGTGCCGCGTCCATCGCCGCGAGCGCTTCGGCGAGTGGCGTGGCAGGCGTCACGCTGAAGGGCGCGCGCCGTACCAGACTGGCCAGCGGGCGTGCGAAGCGCTGCTCGTCATCGAGCGCCAGCGCGTATTCGGATTGCACCGCGCGCTGCGATTCCTCCAGCAGGCTGGCGATGCGGCGCGTGCAGAAATCGTTGAATTCTGCGCTGCTGGCGAGCAGCGCGTGGAAGTCGGGCGCCGGCAGGAGATAGCAGAAAGTGTCGGCGGCGGCGATGTAGCGGTTGGCGACGCCGCGTTCGGCAAGCAGGGCGCCGAGCGGAAACATCTCCCCCGCTGCCAGCTGGAACACCGCCTGGCCGTCGGCGGTGACGCCGCTGACCGCGCCCTGCTTGATGATGAAAAGCGCAGCCGGCCGGGCGTGGTCGGGCTCCAGCAATACCGCATGCTCGGCGTGATACGCCACCGACAGCCGCTGCACCAGCCACAGCACCTCGTCCACCGCCATCGTGGCGAACGGCGCCTGCCGCCGCAGCGCGTCGACGGTGGCACGATGCAGGCTGTTGGCGAGCGGCATTGCGGCGTTCATGCGGCAACGTTAGTGGCTGGCGCGGGGTTTGGCAACAGCAGGCCGCGTGGTGGCAGGCCTTGCAGTTGCGGGGCAGTGTCTATACTGAACCGGTGCGCTCGCTGGGGGCGGGCTTTCCAGGCATTGGCGCAGGCACCGGCCTCCCCCGCGGTCGTTTCGGCAGTGATTTTTCGCATCCATTCTTTTTCTCAGACCTGCGCTTTCAACACCTTCCGAAAGGAGGCAGGACATGCACACCAGGACAATTTTCCCCCTCTTGCTGGGGGCGCTCGCGTTCAATTCGTGGGTGACCCCTGTGCAGGCGGAAGACAGGGCTGCCGCGGGCAGCGAGGCGGTGGTGACGCAGCCTGGCGGCACAGGGCCAGGCTATGGCATCGACCCGGGCATGATTTCGAGCAGCGCACTCGATCCCGGTATCGCGTGCAGCGGGCCGGGCATGATGGGGGGCGGCTGGGGCATGGGCCCGTGGAGCCGCGCCGACCTGACCGCGGAGCAGCGCACCGAGATCAACAAGATCCGGGACGAGACGCGCAGGAAGAACTGGGAATTGATGGGCCGGCTGATGGACGAGCAGGCCGGGCTCAGGGATCTGTATGACGCGCCCAAGCGCGATGGCGATGCATTGAGCGAGGCGTACAGGAAGGTCCGCGGACTGAAGCAGCAGATCTACGAAACCTCGGAGGACGCGTACGAGCGCATCGACGCCATCCTGACCCCGAAACAGAAGGAAAAATCATCGTGGCGCTTCTGGCGCCGCTGGTGAGACGGCCATGAAAAAGCCCCGCCGAGACGGGGCTTCGGGACAGCACGAAAGAAACGGGCTGCTTGCTTACATCATGCCCATGCCGCCCATGTCGCCCATGCCGCCGCCGCCCATCGGCATGGCCGGCTTGTCTTCCGGCAGGTCGGCGACCATGCAGTCGGTGGTCAGCATCAGGCCGGCGATCGACGCGGCGTTCTGCAGCGCGGTGCGGGTGACCTTGGTCGGGTCGAGCACGCCCATCGCCACCATGTCGCCGTACTCGCCGCTGCCGGCGTTGTAGCCGAAGTTGCCTGTGCCTTCGAGCACCTTGTTGACGACGACCGAGGCTTCCTCGCCGCAGTTCTTCACGATCTGGCGCAGCGGCTCCTCGATCGCGCGCAGCACGATCTTCACCCCGGCGTCCTGGTCGTGGTTGTCGCCCTTGACCGCGGCGGCCGCGGCCTTGGCGCGCAACAGTGCGACGCCGCCGCCGGGGACGATGCCCTCTTCGACCGCGGCACGCGTGGCGTGCAGCGCGTCCTCGACGCGGGCCTTCTTCTCCTTCATCTCGACTTCGGTCGCGGCACCGACCTTGATCACCGCCACGCCGCCGGCCAGCTTGGCCTTGCGTTCCTGCAGCTTCTCCTTGTCGTAGTCGCTGGTGACTTCCTCGATCTGCTTGTTGATCTGGCTGATGCGGCCCTTGATCGCGTCATGGTTGCCGGCGCCGTCGATGACGGTGGTGTTCTCCTTGCCCACCTCGATGCGCTTGGCGCGGCCCAGGTCAGTCAGCTGGGCCTTCTCCAGCGACAGGCCGACTTCCTCGGCGATCACGGTGCCGCCGGTGAGGATGGCCATGTCTTCCAGCATTGCCTTGCGGCGGTCGCCGAAGCCCGGCGCCTTGACCGCGCAGGTCTTGAGGATGCCGCGGATGTTGTTGACCACCAGGGTGGCGAGCGCCTCGCCGTCGACGTCCTCGGCGACGATCATCAGCGGCTTGCCGGCCTTGGCG
>JANJXT010000050.1 GCA_024708885.1 Thiobacillus sp. | reverse complement strand
CGGAGCAGTTGAACGCCCGATCGGTCTGGATGCGCTGCTGTGATCATCTCAAGCGCACCATCGCGGCCATCGGACCACCGGAAACCCTCCGTTTGCTGTCAGATCATGCAAATGGCGTGGGATAACTGCGGTTTTTAGGTTGAACCTGCGCCGGGCGCGGTCTGCACGAGTCCGATTCAGACCTACCTTGACCTCTCCATTGCCGGCGAACGCGGCGCCGAAGCCGCCGGCCACTTGCGCCAGGAAAGGCTCTCATGGCCCAAATGACACTACCCCACGAACCACAGTCGGCCGCCGAATACGACGACCGCACGACCGAGGCTTCCGGCACATCGCCGACAAGTTCGACGCCTTCGAGGGGCACGGGCCTACCTGTGTGAGGCGCTTCGTCGAAGACACGCATGCGCTGGGTGATCGCACGCCCGAACAGTGGCAGCAGGATGCGTTCGGGCAGATCGACGCGCTCCTGCGCGCCATGGCGCTGCGAGATTGAGTCACGGCCCATGGCTACGCGCAACTTCGCAACCTGCTGGAGCCCCTGGTAACCGGACTGAAGGATGCCGGTACGCACACCGTGCTGCCGACACTCTGCGAAGATCGAGTCTTCGACCTTGCAGCCGGGTTTGAGGATCTTGTGATCAGGGTAGCCTCACCGGTTCGCTCACGAAGCCGATCTTGCCCAGGCCGGCCCGTGCCGAAATCGCCATGACCCTGGCGATGGTCTCGTAGGATGTCCGCGCATCGGCCTGCAGATGAATTTCCGGCTGCGGCACATGGCCGGCCGCTTCCTGCATGCGTTTCGGCAGTGCCTCTTCGGTGGTCGCTTCGCCGTTCCAATAGAGGCTGCCATCGGCCTTGATGCCGAGCTGGATGGTCTCCGGCTGTAGATCGACCGGCGTGCTCGTTGCCTTGGGCAGGTCGATCTTCACGGCGTGCGTCAGCAGGGGGGCCGCAACGATGAAGACGATGAGCAGCACCAGCATCACGTCGATCAACGGAATCATGTTGATCTCGGAAAGCGGCTGTTTGCCATGTGGCGTTGGATGAAATGCCATTATGCCCCCCCGCCCTGGCGAGCCGGCGTGGAGGAAAAGCCGACCACCGCTGCCGAGGTCTCCATCCGGCCCAAGGCCAGCAAACCGAAGACGCGATGAGCGTAGCTCTCCAGTTCGCCGTTCCATTGCCGGTTGATGCGCACGAAGGCGTTGTAGGCGAGCACGGCGGGAATCGCCACGGCCAGGCCGCAGGCCGTCATGATCAGCGCTTCGCCGACCGGTCCGGCGACGCGGTCGAGACTCGCCTGTCCCGAAAAACCGATGGCGAGCAGGGCATGGTAGATACCCCAGACGGTACCGAAAAGGCCCACGAAAGGCGCCGTCGAGCCGACCGAGGCGAGGATGGACAAGCCCTTCTCGCGCTCTCGTTCTTCCTCGGCAATTGCCGTGTGCAGCGCGGCACTGACGAAATCGTCCGGGGCTGCCATGTCGAAGCCGCGCTTCTCGTCCGGGCGCTTCAACAGGCAGCACGCCACGATGCCTTTCTCCAGTACCCGCCCGTAGGGTTCTTCCACCGGGTTGCGGCCGATCAGCCCTTCCGCATCGCGAAAGGTCGACAGATCGAAGAACAGGGTCAGGAAATGCTCGCTGGCCGCCTTCAGGCGTATCTGTTGCCACGCTTTCAACAGGATCAGGTACCAGCTGACGACGGACATCAAAGCCAGCACCCCCAGCACCACGATACCGACGGTATCAGTCTGCTCCAGGAAATGACTCAGGCCGAACGGCATGGTGACCGGGAGGGTTTCTGACATGCTCAACTCCGCAAAGAAAAACGTAGGGGAACGATGACCCAGCCGGCGACATCCTTGCCGTATTGCCTGGCCGGGACGAAGCGCCAGCGCCAGACGGCTTCGATGGCCGCCTGATCCAGACGCTCGAAGCCGCTGCTTTGAGAAACCAGCACGGCCTCCGGCTCGCCGTCGGCGGTGACCTGAATACGCAGCACGACCCTGCCCTGCTCGTGCAGCATGCGTGACATGGCCGGGTACTCGGGCGCTGGGTTGGAAAGGTAATCGGCATCGAAACTGGGCGCCGAGGGCGCCAGCACCACGCCGGCCTGCGTCGCGGAATCGGCCGCCGGCCCCTTGGGCAGGTTGGCCGATTCCTCCGGCTTGCCCGGCTCGTCAGTCGGGTCGGGCTGCGCCACCGGGTCATGCCCGACCGGGCTCGGCGCCTCGGCTGCCACGGCCAGCACCGGCTTGGGTTTGGGCTTGGGGCGCACCGTCGGCGCCGGCCTGGGTTTCATCGGCAAGGGTATCGGCTGCACCGAGGGCTCCGGATCGGCCGGCGGTTCCGGGCGCGCGGCATCGATCCAGCTGACCTGCAGCACGCCGGGCGGCTCGTTGCCGCCCTTGTCGAAGACTTCCGAGTAGTGCCCCGCCGCCAAGGCCAGCACATGCGCCGACAGTACGGCGACGAACAAGCCGTGGCGCCATGCGGGCGAGACGCTGCCGGCGTCGCTGCGACAGCAACGCAGCGGAACGCCTGGCAAGCTCCGGCCTTGGTTTGCAGGCATCAGGGCCGGTTCGACGGGGCGCATGGCGGACAACCCCATCACCCTGCTACCGGCGCCCGGCGCAAGCCGCGATGGACCGGCACCAGCGACACGAGCGCCTCGCCGTCGTGCTCGAACGCCACCTGGCGCAGCGACACACCGTAGAGCCGCAGCAGGTTGGCCTCGGTCAACACGGCGTCCACCGGCCCGCAGGCGTAGTCGTGCTGGCCGAACATCAGCAAGGCATCGTCCGCCACGGCGTGCGCGTGGTGCGGATGATGGGTGGTGAACAGCACCGTCAGCCCCTCGTCACGCAGCCGGGCGATCCATTCCAGCACGATGCCCTGGTTCTTCAGATCGAGCGCCGAGGTCGGCTCGTCGAGCACCAGGATGTCCGCCCCGCTCGCCAGCGCGCGGGCGAACACGACCAACTGCCGCTGCCCGCCGGAGAGCTCGTCGAAACTGCGCTCGGCCAGATCGGCCAGCCCCAGGCGCGCCAGCGCGTCGAACGCCGCCGCTTCGTCGGCCTTCGAGGGCAACGAAAACAGCCCGATCTGCCGCGCCCGACCCATGATCACCATGTCCAGCACGCGGAACGGAAAGCTCACCTGGAACAACTGCGGCACGAAGGCCAGCCGCCCTTGCACGCGGATTCGTCCCCGCACGGGTTCCAACGCACCGAGCAGCAGTTTCAGCAGCGTGGTCTTGCCCCGCCCGTTGGGGCCGAGGATGGCGAACACGCTGCCCTTGGCGACCCGGGCCGAGTAGCCTTGCAGCACGGCCGGCATTTGGGGGCCGTAGGCAAAGTCGACCGCAGCAACTTCAAGGGCGGGTTCAGTCATCTTTGACAGCACGCAAAGAGCGGCATATGCCTCTGCATATGTCACGTAGCCAAAGGAATCCATCATGAGCGAAATACGTCATGCATCCCTCTTTCGCAATGGACGCAGCCAGGCCATCCGGATTCCCCGCGAATTCGAACTGGAAGGCACCCAGGCAATCGTCCGCAAGGAAGGCAACTGCCTGATCATCGAGCCACTCCCCTCGGGCAAGGGCCTGCTCGATCTGCTGGCCGGCTGGGACGCCCTCGATGAAAACTTCCCCGAAATTTCCGATCCGCCACTGCCCGCCGAGAAAATTTTCTGATGCCCGCCAGCCATCTGCTCCACACCAACATCCTGTCGCACCTGATCAAGAATCCGCGGGGAATGGCCACGGCGCGCCTGGCGGCACTTGCTGCCGATGCTGTGTGCACGAGCATCATCGTTGCCTGCGAACTGCGTTATGGCGCGGCCAAGCGCGCTTCTCCCGCCCTGACGCAACGCGTCGAAGCCCTGCTCGACCGCCTGCCCATACTGCCCTTCGACAGCGAAGCCGACCGGCATTACGGTGAAATCCGCGCCACGCTGGAACGGGAAGGCCAGATCATCGGCGGCAACGATCTGCTGATCGCCGCCCATTGCCGCGCCCTCGACCTCACGCTGGTCACCGGCAACATGAGTGAATTCCTGCGCGTTCCCGGCCTGCGGGTAGAAAACTGGCTGGCGGAGTGAATACACGACGGCGGCCTCACTCACGATTCCACCCCTTGCCCTGCATCTTCCAGAACAGGAAGGCGAACACCGGCGTACCGACCATCGCCGTCAGCAACCCGATGGGAATCTCCTGCGCCGTGGCGCTGCGCGCGATGTCGTCCATGGCCAGCAGATAGATGCCGCCGAGCAACGCCGAAGCCGGCAGCAGCCGCGAATGCTCCGGCCCGACCAGCATGCGCGCGATGTGCGGCACGATCAGCCCCACCCAGCCCACGCCGCCCGACACCGCCACCTGGGCGGCGACCAGCAGCGCGACCAGCGCCACGATGCCCCAGCGCAGCGCCTCGACATTGACGCCCAGCGCCTGCGCATCGACCTCGCCCAGCGACAGCAGGTTGATGCGCCAGCGCAGCATCAGCAGCAAGGTGCCGGCGAACAGCGTGACGCCGGCCACGATCGCCACCTTCTCGTAGGTGAGCCCGACGAAGCTGCCGAGCAGCCAGTAGATGATCGACGGCAGCCTAGTCTGCGGATCGGCCACGTACTGCGCCATGCCCGTCAGCGCGCCGAAGAAGCCGCCGACGATCACCCCGGCCAGGATCAGCGCCAGCATGCTGCTCTTGCCCGCCAGTCTGGACAGCCCGAAGGCGATGAGCAGGGCGCCCATGCCGAAGCCAAAGGCCAACCCGACCATGCCCCACATCGGCCAGGAAAGCATGATCGCCAGCACGCCGCCGAACGAGGCGCCGGCCGATACCCCGGCCACCTCCGGCCCGACCAGCGGATTGCGGAACACCCCCTGCATCGCCGCCCCGGCCATCGCCAGGCCCATGCCGCACAGCGTCACGCCGAGGATGCGCGGCATGCGCACGATCTCCACCACCACCCAGGCCTTGTCGGTGTAGGGACGGGATTCGTTGAGACCCGTGGTCAGCACGATCTCGACGATTTCCGGGATCGGCACCGGATAGCGGCCGAGGGTCAGCGAGAAGATCATCAAGGCCAGCAGTGCGACGAAGAGCAGCAGGATCAGGAGGTCGGCACGGGAAAAGGGGAAAAAGCGGGACAAACGACGGCCATTGCCCGGCTTCGGGCGCTCGGCAAGCAGGGTCTGGGTGGCTGCGGTCATGGGCGAAACGGGGCTTTTACCCAACCCGAAAAGCAGACGCGGCGCCACGCGGCACGGGTCACTCGGCGCTGGATGGTTGAAGGTGCATCAATAGCGATGTAAAATTGAATCAATTTTGATGAAGGAAGCCCATCATGCGAACCACGCTCACCATCGATGACGCCTTGTACGAACGCGCGCTGGAGGTGGCCGATCCGACCATGGACAAGGCCGACCTGTTCCGTGAAGCCGTCAAAACCTTCGTCCGCGTGCAATCGGCCAAGCGCCTGGCCGCCCTGGGCGGCAGCCAGCCCGACATGCTGGAAATCCCCCGTCGCCGCGACGACACCGGGCAATGAACGGAGTGCTCGTCGATACCTCGGTATGGGTCGAGCATTTTCGTCAGCACGATGACCAGCTTGTCGGCTTGCTGCAATCCGATCTGGTGCTGATGCACCCGCTGATTCTTGGCGAAATTGCCTGCGGCACGCCGCCAAACCGCGTCCAGACGCTGCGCGACCTCGCCAGCCTGCAACAGGCCCAGCGGGCCGGCATCCGGGAAACCATGGACTTCGTCGAACGGGAACGACTGTTTGGCCTGGGTTGTGGCCTCGTAGACCTGCAACTGCTTGCTTCCACGCTGATGACCCCGAACACCGCCCTGTGGACGCGGGACAAGCGGCTGCATGCCCTGGCCGAACGTTTCGACGTGGCCTGCCACCCCGCCCGGCATTGATGCGCGGCGCCGGGTAGCGTAGCGGCGCAGTCCATTGTCCGGCCTTGACGATATGGCGGCGGGATTCCTTGAAACCGGTTCGCACGCTCATGACCTGGCCCCCGCACAAGCCGGTTCGCCATCCAGTATCCGCTCGAAACCGGCGGCGCCCGCGTTGTCGTGCGGGTGCAGCATGGTGTCGAAGTCGCGCGCGGTGAAGGTGTAGCCGTAGGCTTCGCGGTAGGTGCCGGCGATGTCCTCGCACAGCGACGTTTCCCACTGCCCCTCGGGGTGCAGCAGCCGCGCCAGCCATGAAACCAGCAGCGGCGCTTCGACCGGCCCGGCCATCCGCGACGCCCCGGACGGCATGCGATACACCCGCCGCTGCCGCACCGCATCCAGCGCGCGCAGCGCAGGGTTTTCGTACAGGGTCTGCGGCGTCAACGAATTGTAGGGCGACGCAAGGAGCAGGATGGCCTGCGGATCGAGCCGGTAAATCTCCTCGACGTTCGCCGCCCCGAAAAAGCTGCGGACGTTCTCCGCAAGATTGCGCCCTCCGGCGGCGCGCAGCAGCGCGCCCAGCGATTCGTAGCGTCCACCCACGAAGCTCAGGTACTCGTTGCCGATGACCAGCACGCCAACCGGCTCCGCATCCGGCGGAATTCCGGCCCCAGCCTGCACGATGGCGTGCCGGTAACGCTGCAACAGCGCCTCGGCGCGCTCGGGCTTGCCCGTCATCGCGCCCAGCAGGCGAAACAGCGCAGTCTTGTCCGGTTCGTCGCGGGCGTCGGAGCGGAAAGTGTCGAGCTGTACGGTGTATGGATACCCTGCCGTCTCCAGCAACTGGCCGAACCAGTCGCTGGTGATCACCGCGTCGGGCGCTTCGATCATCACCTGCTCGATGCTGAGCTGGTTCGTCTCCGCGCGGATCACCAGCGGCGTGCGCCGCGCAAAATCCGGAAACAAGCGGCTGAGCAGTTCGTTGCGCGCCTCTTTCCAGAGATAGGGATAAAGCGTGGCGACATGTGCGTCGGTTTCGTCCACCGTCATGTAATGCCAGACCATCGGCTGATCGAACATCACGCGCTGCACCGGAACATCCAGCGGCACGCGGCGCTGCATCAAGTCCTCGACCACGGTGCCGGCGGACGGCGGCGTCTCGCGCACCCAGGGCGGCCGCAGGGCGAGCGCGCAAACCGCTGCGGCCAAGGCGATCATCGCCGCAACGGCCAGCCGGTTCAGCCGCTGCGGCGATGGTGCGGCGGGCGGGCGGCCCTGCGGACGGTTCCGCAGGCGGTCCATCAGCCAAGCATGGAATAGAGCTGCGCCAGCGTGGCGGGCTTGTGCAGTTCGGCGTTCGAGCCGCGCGTGCGCAGCCAGCGGTTGGCCTTCTCTGCTGACAGCGTGCCGAACTCCATTTCGGAGAGGCAGCGGCCGGGGCGGATCACGGCGGGGTGCATCGCCCTGAGCGGCTCGTTGGTCGTGATCAGGATCATCACCTTGAGCCCCTGGCCGAGCAGGCCGTCGGTCATGTTCAGCAGCCGCGACAACCCCTGCCCGGTGGTCACGCGCGCTTCGGTGGTCATCAGCTCGCCGGCGTCCTCCAGAATGATCAGCTTGCTGCGCTGCCTGGCTTCGCGCGCCGTGCGCCCGCCGCCAAAGTTGGCGACATCGAATATGTAGGTCGGCGAGCCGCCGACGAAGCGTTCCGGGTCGGTCATGAAAGCTGCGTCACACCACGGCTGCCATTCGCGCAGCAGCGCGCGCAGCGCATGCGTCTTGCCGGTGCCGGGTTCACCGTGCCACAGGATCATGCGCTCCTTGGGGCAATCGCGCAGCGCAAACAGCCGTTCCATGCCTTCGACGACGCCCGTGTCGTAGTTGTCTTTCAGCCCCGCCCAACTGGGCGTGTCGAGCTTGCGCATCATCGCCTTGGGGTATTTATCCGGGTCCAGCGCCCAGAAAGTGATGGGGACGATGGTACTGTCTGCGTTGTCACTGACCTGCCGGGCGATGATCGCGCAGGTTTCGTGTACGGTCGCGTAATCCTTGCCAGCGGTAAGAATTTCGGCCCAACCGTCGACCACTTCGATTAGGGTGATCAGATTCTGGTCATGGCGCAGCAGCCAGGACATTCTTTGGCCATCGAAATTCTCGCTGGCTTCCAGCAGCGACTTGAAGTCCCCAAGCATATCCAGCGACCAGCCCTTGATCGAGATCTTCTCGCGTGCGACGTGGCGCAGCAGCTTGCCGTGGATTTCACGGAAATAGAACGAGACCGGGGTATCGTCAATCCACGGCCGATTGCGGATATAGACGCCGGCACCGGCGAGTTCGCCGGATTCGGCGGGTTGCATGGGGATATTCATCGTGGGGACTCCTGGAGCCTGAAAGAGATGGAAAAGCAAAGGGCGCGGCGCGTCGAGCGTCGACGAACCGCTGAATGTTCAATTCGTGTTCCTGGGTTTGTCGCAGAAAGAAGCTTTGCCGGCTGGAATGTCAGCCTTGTCAAAACTTCTTCGTCAGGGAAAAACTGACTGTCCTGGGAGCGCCCAGCATGAACGAGTTTCCAATATTGCCTACTATCCAGTAGTGCTTGTTCGTAATATTGGTGACGTTGAGGCGGGCAATCAATGGCGCCCCGTCAAAGCGTGTTTCATATCTCAAGCCAGCGTCGATAACTGTGTAGGAAGGAACATCAATCCTGTTGCCGCTGACCGTTTCCGTATCCCTTAGCTCGACTGGGCCAACATGGGTAATCCCCCCCTTTTTAGCAGCAGCCAGAAATGGAGTCAGTTGGCGAGCATCAATTTCTGCATGGGGGTGATGCCGCCGAGCGCCATGTTCGGGCGTTCGTGATTGTACGACCATAGCCAGCGGGTGGCCGATTCCTGC
>JANJXT010000043.1 GCA_024708885.1 Thiobacillus sp. | reverse complement strand
GCCCGTGACGCTGCCGCCAACCAGCCCGACATTGCGGATAGCTGCGCCATGGGTGTAACCGAACAGACCGACGTAACTCGTTGAGGGGCGATCGATGGTGAGATCGCTGATGACATGACCCAGACCATCGAAGGTGCCGGTATAGTTCGCCCCGCTTTTACCGATGGGCACGAAGCCCGCGCCGTTGTTCCAGCCGCTGGTAACCGAGGCGTCTATATCGTTCGCCATCCCATAGCTGGCAGCGAGCGTTGTACCGATTCCTTGCAGTCCATAGACATCAATAATCTGGTTAGGTGTGGCGGTATTCAGAACACGAATGAAAGTGACGCCATTGTTCAATCTGAAATCAGCCGCTGAAAATGCGGGCAGCGATGACGCTTTTTGCTCCCAACGCCCCGCGCCAAGCAAAAAAGTGCCGACATTCACAGCGGCTGTTGGATTGATGTTTTCAGCAGCGTTCAGGGTCAATCCGCCATTTTCTCCAGAAATTGCATTGTTGATATTGATGTCACGATCGGCCGTAAGCGTCAGGGTGTTGCCTGAAGACCAATTGATGTCGGCATTGACGAAGATGTCGCCCGGATCACTCCCCGCGCCAGCGGTGCTGATGGTGATGTTGTTCACGGCAAGGTTATCCGAGAGCGCCGTGCCGGTGATGTCCCCCCCTGAAGCGGCAATGGTGTAGTCGGTCGGATCAATCAACCACGTCCCCGTCCGCCCATTGGCCGCCTGCGTCGTTACCCGCGCGGTCTCGCCCACGCTGACTTTGGCCGCGCTGGTTTCGATGAAGCCGCCGTTGCCGCCATTGGGGGCGCTGGCATCGAGCAGGCCGTCCTGCCTGACTTCGCCCTGCCCCATGTCGGCCAGCAACAGGATGCGCCCGTCTTTCTCCTGCAGGGTTCTCGCCTGCACCGTGCCGGTGTTGGCGACGATGGACGATTGCAGGGCATCGGCGGCCTTGCTGGTCATGATGACCTGGCCACCGTCGGCGACGATGAGCTGTTTGTTCTCGATCAGGGTATTGACGGTGGCGGCATCGACCGCCACGTACAGCAGACCGTTGGCCCCGGCTTCGAGGGTGATCGTGTCGCCACCGGCGAGCACGACGTTGCCCAATTGCGCGCTGACGATGCCTTCGTTTTGCACCGTGGGGGCCAGGAGGGCGACCAGACCGCCGTCCCTGGCGGTGATGTTGCCGTTGTTGATGATCGATCCGCTCGCGCCATTGCGGCTGAACACCGCCTTGCCGTCGAGGAAGTCCTGATCGGTGATGGCGAGCGTCGAGGCGACCAGCCCGCCGACATCGACCTGGGCGCCGTTGCCGAAGACCACGCCATTGGGGTTGATGAGCCAGACCTGGCCGTTGGCAGTGAGGCGGCCTTCGATCTGGCTGGCGCCACCGGCGAGCACGCGGTTGAGCGCAATGGCGCTTGCCGAGGGCTGCAGGAAGGTGACGGCCGCCTGGCTGCCGATGTCGAAGCTCTGCCAGTTGATGATGGCCTTGTCGCTTTGCTGCTGGACGGCCATCTGCGCCGCCTGCTGGCTGATCGCGGCCTGGCCGGCTGCCACCTGTCCGCCGCTGGGCAGGGTGTTGGGGGCGATGCCCTGGGCGAAAGCCAGTGGCGGCAAGATGGCAAGGAAGCCAATCGCGGCCGGGCTGACGCGGCGGGCGGTCTTGCCCTTGCCCTTGGCCGTTTCGGGGACGGGGACGAGTTGCTTGTGTTTGCGGTTGCGGGTCAAGCGGTAGATGTGGTTCATGTTTGAGTTCCCCTTCGGTTTTTGGTCGCTTGCGCCGCGGCTCAGAAGGCGCGGGCGAGGCTCAGCCAGAAGCGCGGGCTGTGCACCTGGCTGCCGTCGTTGTTTCGGCCGTTGGCGTCTTTGCCCGGATTGCCGTCGATGGGGTAGGCGATGCTGCTGGTCATGAACCAGCCGCCTTGGCGCCAGTTGAGGCCAACGCCGGCGCCGGAGAGGCTGTAGCGGTTGTCGGCGGCGCCGGGGACGTGCCAGCCCGCCCAGGTGTCCTTGTGCTGGCGTATGCTGCCGGTATCGACGAAGCCCACGGCCTGGAAACCCTTACCCAGGCCGCGCTGCAGTTCGAGTTTGAGGAGGACGCCTTCGTCGCCCGTGGCTTCGTTGACCGGATAGGCGCGCACGCCATTGGGGCCGCCCAGGCTCATGCGCTCGGAGCTGGCGAGGTTGCCGTCCGCCACCTGGCCGGAGAGGCTGGCTTGCAACTGCCAGCCCGTGCTGCCGATGGCTTGCAGGCGGCTCACGGCGAAGTCAAGCTTGGTGTAGTCACCCTGGGTGCGCGGGCCGGCGGCGTCCGTCGCGCGGTCGCCAGCGACATCGCGGATGTCGAGCTGGCCTTGGGTGAGCGTGAGATTGCCCCAGTTGATGGCGCCGCCCCACAGGCTGTCGCGCAGATCGCCATTCAAGCCCAGGCTGGCGGCGTCGATGCGGTGGCGGTGCAAGGCGGTGCCGAGCATGTCGTCGTCGTAGCGGCGCGCTTCATAGCCGGCGAAGGCGGCAAGGCTGCGGTCGGCCTGGCGCAGGAGGGGGTAGCTCAGGGTGAGCCCGGAAGTTTGTGCACGACCGTCCGCGTCGAGTGCTTTGTACTGTTTACCAAGCTTGTAGTTGAGCGTGCTGTAATGCGCGGCGAGTCGCCAGCCATCGGGGCCCAGCGGCAGGCTGTAGCGGATCAGCGCGTTATTCAGGCGGTCGGAGGCGAGCGCCCTGAAATGCAGTTGGTCGCCATAGCCGCTGAGGTCATTCAAGGCGATGCCGCCGACGAGCTGGGCACGGCCGGTGGACTTGATGCCGTAGTTGTTGAGGCCGATATTGCCGGTGGCAAACGGGGTGTCTTCGACGGTCAGGCGCAGCCGCGTCTCGCCCTGCTGGTCTCCGGCTTCGAGCAGGCCCTGGGCGCGGATGCCGGGTAGGTCGTTGGCCAGGAGCAGCCCGCGTTCGAGGTCGGCGGCGGAGAGGGGCTCGCCCGTATTGAGCCGATGGGTGACCACACCTTCGACGTATTCGGCCTTGGCACGATGGGCCTTGTTCTCAAGCCGGCTGCCGCCATAGCGGCCTTCGAGCACCTGGATGCGAATCACGCCTGCGGTGACGTCCTGCTCGGGCAGGTAGACGCGGGCAAACCAGCCACGCGCACGATACAGATCGGCGAGTTTTTGCGCGGCGGCTTCCAATTGCGCGAGGGTGAGCGACTGGCCGACGAAATCGGCCAGGCTGGCTTCGAGCTCGGCGGCGGGAATGAGGCTCGCGCCTTCGACGCTGATGGCCTTAACGGCAATGCGCACTGCCTTGGCGTCTTCGGCCAGCGGTTTGGCCACCGCCGTGGCAGGTGAAGGCTGTTGCCTTTGCGGTGCCCTTAACTCCTGATCGGTTTGGCGTTGCAGCGTGCCGGCGTCGGGCACCTGGGCGTGGGCGGGAGGGAGCAGGCCCATGGCGAGCAGGACGGGCAGCGGGGCGAAACGAAAACGGTGGAGCGGGGCGAATGGGTGCATGGGATAAGTCGAAGTCAGGTCGAAATCAGCGCGTTTTTCGTGCCGGGTTGGCGTCAAACCGGGGGGGAATCGCACTCGCATTTGCGCACAGCGATACGGGAGTGGTTGTGGGTGGGCGCATGCTGCGCATAATATCGGGTGACCGTTCGCCAATCGTTCGCCGGTTTTTGCTCTGTAGTGGGCAAGCAAGTCGGCAGGCAAGCAAGGAGTTTCTGAACAGCATGATGAGCGAGACGTACCGGCTGGTGTCAAACCGGCCAGGGAAGAAGGCGCCGAGATATTTTTCTGGGATGAGTCCGGCTTCCGGGCGGCCACGGTTCACGGAAAGACGTGGGGTGTGCGCGGTCAGACGCCGATTGTCGAGCGACCAGGCCAACGGCAATCGATCAGCGCTGCGTCCGCCGGTGCCTGTATTCGCGACTGCTGAGTAAACACTACCCATGTCCATTGTCATTGCCACCAAGCCGCTCGAGTTTTGTTTTCTTGGCGGTTTTCAGGTCAGTTATGCCGGTCGCGCGCTGCGGCGTTTACGCTACGACAAGACGCGCGCGTTACTGGCGTATCTGGCGCTTGAGTCGGCGCGTGCGCCGCTGACACGGACGCATCTGGCGCAACTGTTCTGGCCGCAAGTCGCCAACGAAGTGGCGCGTGGCAATTTGCGCCGCACTTTGCACGACTTGCGCCAGGCACTGTGTCACCTTGGCGCCTGTGCGGCACCAACTCAGTGGCTTGTCGCGGATAAGCACTGCATTGGTCTGGGAGGTCACGAACGGAACTGGATCGATGTAGAGGAGTTCGTTGCCGCCGCCATGCCATCGGACGCCTCGACCCAAGATTCCATCAAACGTATCGAACAACGACTCGCCCTATACCGCGGGGATTTTCTGCAAGACCTGAATCTTGCCGATGCGCCGGATTTTTCCGCTTGGCTATTAAAACGCCGTACAACCGCAAAACAGCAATTCATGGTCTTGTTGCGCTCGCTGGCCAATTACCAGGTAATGCAGGGGCACATGGATCAGGCAAGCGCTACGCTCGAACGAGCATTGATGTTCGATTCCTGCGCCGAGGATATCCATTGCGAGTTGATGCGCGTACTGGCGCGCACCGGGCGTAATGCTGCGGCGCTCGAACAATTTTCCCGCTGTCGCAGCGCGTTGCAAAGTGAATTGGGTAGTGCGCCATCTGCACAAACCCTCGCGCTGGCACGCGCCATTCGCCGCGGCGAGTTTGCCTTCGCTTGCGGGCCGGACCCGGTGATTGCCAGGGACAGCGGGCGGCAGCGGGTTTGTGTGCTCGCTTGCGAGTTGCGTGGCGCAGTTTTGCGCGACGAGGCGGCCAGCGATGCAATGCTCGACGTCCATGGTGCTCTGAGCGACATTGCCTCCAATCATGGCGGTTATAGCGTGTCATTGCATGCAACAAGCTTTCTGGCTTACTTCGGCTATCCTCAGGTGCATGAACATGCCGCATACAAGGCGCTGGAAGCTACGCTTGACTTGTTGCAGCATGCTGCGCTATTCAAGTCGCTACAAATGCGTATCGGGGTGCATTACGACTGGTTGGTGCATGATCCGCGTTTTTTGCTTCCCGATGCCTCTGGGACGGCAACCAGACAGGCGCTCAATATCGCGCGGCAGGCGCGTTGGGGGCAGGCCATCATCAGCCCGTATCTGGCGCAGCAGACCGCAGGCAGCTTCGAGATCGATGCCCTGGCGAATTTTGGCGGTATTGCCGGCCACATCGTGCGTGGGCGCAAGGCTATTGCCACACGGTCGAAAAACCATGCGAAACGGGTAACGCCGTTTGTCGGACGTGATGCCGAATTGTCCCAGCTGCGCACACTGTGGCAACGCTCGCGCCAGGGGACGATGCAGACTTTGCTGATTCGGGCTGAGGCAGGAATGGGTAAATCGCGCCTCGTGCATGGTTTCCAGCAAGAGATCATCGATGCCAGGGGGGTCGTTCACGTGCTGCGTTGCCTACCGGATTATCGCAGTACGCCGTTTCATCCTTGCGTTGCCCTGCTTGAAGGTTTGCTGGAGCAATTCGTTGCCGAGTCGCGGCAAACTCATTCAGGCGCGCAGTGCCTCGACAATTGGCTGCGTGAATGTGCCGCTCCTCTGGTTGGGCATTTTGCGGCATACGCCGCACTATTGCGCCTGCCGCAGACAGACGAGGCGGAACTTTTTAGCAGGCAGGAGCGCAGGCACCGTATCGACCTGGGACTGCTTGATTTGTTCGATTTTTTGGCATGGCAGAACCCGACTCTGTTCGTTATCGAAGACTTGCACTGGGCGGATGCGACGACACTGGCGTGGCTGCAGCGATGGTTGGCGCAAACCAGTGCGCCGGGGCTGCTGCTCGCCTGCTCTCGCGATAGCGCTGAGCAAGTAATAGCGATGCCGGTGCTGCGACTGGCGCCGTTGCCGGCCGGGCATGCAAGACAGTTGGTGCGCAAAACTGCACCAGGGCTCGACATCGCTGCCGACGTACTGGCGCGCATTCTTGAGCGTGCCGATGGTGTGCCGCTGTACCTGGAGGAAATAGCGCGCTTGCTCGACAAGGATCTGCCAGACGAGATACCAGCAACACTCTGGAATCTGCTGGCTTCGCGCCTCGAAGCTGCTGGAAGTGCAAAACGTCTGGCGCAACAAGCCGCGGTGATCGGGCGGTTTTTCAATCTCGACTTGCTGCGTGCGCTGTGGGATGGCGCAGCCGAAGAAGTCGATACCGCGCTCGATCAGCTTTGTGCTGCCAGACTGATACAGCGCCGCGCTGACGCAGCAGTTTTTTGCCATGAGTTGTTGCGTGATACCGCGAGCGAAATGTTGCATCCTGCCGAATTGAAGCAGGTTCATGCGCGTCTGGCCGAGCTGTATCAGGGTGCTTTCAGAAATATGGTACGCAATTCCCCCGAACGGCTGGCGCAGCATCTGGCTGCCGCGGGGCAATCCCATGCTGCCGCCAGGACGTGGCTGCATGCCGGTTTGCAGGCGGCGGACAATTCCATGTATCAGGAAGCAATCGTGCATTTCCAGGCGGCTATCGCCGTACTGGGCGAACGCCCGGGAGAGGAGGCCACCGGCATTCAGTTGCAACTGGCGCTGGGCAATATCTGGCTGGCATTACATGGTTATGGCGCGCAACAGGCCAAGGAGTGTTTTTCGCGTGCCACGGCTCTGAGCCGCGGGGCACAGGACGATCCGCTGCTTTTTTCGGCCATGTGGGGTTTGTGGCTGGGGGGGCGATCCTGCACTGAGCAGGAGTATCCGCTCGCACTTGTGCACAGACTCGAACGAATTGCCCGCATATCCGGCAAAGCGGAACATTGGCTGCATGTCCATTATGCATACGGAAATAATCTGTTCTGGCTGGCCCGTTATCAGCAGGCGTACACCGCACTTGAGCAAGCCATCGCTCTTGGTGCCCGGATGTCGTCAGCGGAGTTGATACATGGCTATGGTGAAAATACACTTGTTTCCGCGCGCGCCTTCATGGCCTGGGTACATTGGGCGCAAGGGCGGCCACGAACCGCGCGGGCGGCGATCGATGCGACCGTGGCCATGGCAAGACAGACACGGCATGCGAATACACTGTGCTTCGCGCTGACGTTTTCGATCATGCTGCACAGATTCATGCACGAATCCGGGCAAGCGGCACAGCAGGCACAGGAGTTGGCTGTGGTTGCGAAGCGGCATGATTTTGCATTGTGGCAGGCTGCCGCCATCGGCGTTGCCGGTTGGGCCGAGGCCATGCTCGGCGACAAAGGCGGGCTGGGAAAAATTACCAATGCCCTGGAGTCGGCCCGCTGCGCCATGTCCGCTGTCGAACCGTCCTTCGCCGCAATGCAGGTCGATGCGCTGCTGCAACTCGGCGCTTATGACGAATGTATGGTGCAGGCGGAGCAGGCAATCGCATTATGCGAAAAACACCACGATTTCTACTATGTGCCAGAGCTATGGCATTTGCGGGCAAAAGCCATGCTGCGCTCGGAAAAGCGTGGCAAGCGCGAGCGTGCTACCGAGGCGCGGATGTGTCTGGCGCGCGCCATCGAGCTTGCTGCGGAGCAAGGGGCGCATACGCTGGAGCTACGCGCGATCAGAAGCTTGCTCGCACACACCCGATCGGCCAGAGAAGCTGCTCGCCTGCGCACCCGTATCAACGCGCTCCTGGCGGCTTGCCCGGAGTTGCCATCGGAGAAAGAATGAACCTAAATTCCGCACCACAGAGGCACAGAGAAACGCGAAAAACAGGGCTTCTCCGCGTTTTTTCCCACTCATCCATCGGGTGAACCGCGGCAGGAATGCAAGCGTATGTTTTTGCTCGCTGTTCTCTGTGTCTCTGTGGTTCAACTGCTTTTTCCAAGATGAAAGCATGAGAAGGATCGAGGGCGTCGGCCGGGCAATGCCTATCGCCTCGATATCACGGTCAACCGCGGTTTCAGGCTTGAAGCCGCCGCTGCCGGCAGATTCGGGCAGGGGCTTCCTTTTCTGGAAAACTCCTGTAGCATTAGAGCGGTCGTTCTAGTGTTCTTTCTGCAGATCCGTGAAAAGTGCCAACACGGCGCGCCGCGCCGACGATCCCCGCCAGCTGGTTCTGGATACGGTACTCGCGCTGTTCAGCGAGCGCGGTTACTTCGCCACCTCGGTACAGGACATCAGCCGTGAGTCGGGCGTGAGTGTCGGTTCCCTCTACCATCACTTCGGCGACAAGGCGGGCATCGCCCGCGCCCTGTACCAGACGCTGTCCGACCGCATGAGCGCCCGGATTTCATGGATAGGCGCCCACCGCAAAACGGCGCACGACCAGTGCCGCGACATCGTCAGAACCCTGTTCGACATGACCGAATCCGAGCCGCTGGTGATGGACTTCATGCTCTACGCCAAGCACAGGGATTTCCTGCCGGAAGAAAAACCGATCTGCTCGTCGAAACCCTTCGAGCTGGCGCGCGCGATGGTGGCGGCAGGCATGGTATCGGGCGAGATTCGGCCGATGGATCTGAATGTTGCAACCAGCAGTTTGTTCGGCGGGCCGATACGGATCATCGTGTCCCGCCTCGACGGGATCCTGCAGGCGCCGTTGACCCACTACTTCGACGAAGTGTGGGACTGCGCCTGGAGGTCGGTAGCCGCCCGCTGACAGCAGGCGGCTTTTTTTTGGAGCGATTAGAACGATCGTTCATTCCAGGAGCGCATAATGAAAACGCTGGCTATCGTGGTAACTGAAGACGCCTACGACAAGATCCTCATACCCCTCGGATTCGCCTATCTGATGGCGTCGGAAGACACGCAGGTCGACATGCTGTTCGTCAACTGGGCCGTCAGGGCAATGACGGCGGAGGGCGCCTCCAATCTGCATATCGACGGACGGCATGCCGCGGACGAGGACAAGGTACGCGCCGGTATCGCCAAGGTCGGGCTGCCGACCGACATGTACGAGGTGATCAAGGCGCTGAAGGCCACCGGTTGCGTGAACATGTACGCCTGCAGCATGGCCGCCGCCATCTTCGGCGTCGACGAAACCAATCTCATCCCCGAGTCGGAAGGCATCGTCGGCGCGGCCTGGTTTCTCAACGAAAAGGCCGACAAGGCCGACCATTGCCAATATTTCTGAGGAGCTGGATCATGGATACTCCGCACCCCACCGTCACGCTGGATACGTCGGGCAAATGCTGCCCCATGCCGATGGTCGAAACGAACAAGGCGATCAAGGCCCTGGCGGTCGGCGACGTACTCGAGATCATCGCCACCGATGTCGCAACGCTCAAGGACATTCCGTCGTGGTGCGAACGCACCGGACAGACCCTGTTGTCCTCGTCCGAAAACGACCAGACGCTGAAGTTCTATGTGCGCAAAAACCGCTGACACCGGCGAACTGTGCGCCGGCTGCGTGTACTACCCGCCGAACCTGCCGCGCCACGCCTACGCCCAGGAGGATTGGGACATGCTGCAGGCGCGGCAGTGTTCGTTCGAGCACACGCCGGGCGAAGCCGAGTGCCTGGAAACACGCAAGACCAGTTGTAGTTTGCTCGATCTGGGTTCATTGCCTGGCCGTACCTGACAGGGGCCCCCGGATGGGGGCCCTTCCCGAGGCCTGACGGCGACGGCAAAGCACCGGCGGCAGCCGCTGCAATGCGCCATCGGGCCGGAAGGTCCGAGCGGGTACCTGGCGCCGTCGCCGTATACCCGGTCTGCGTGCCCCTACCGTGCCGATGAAGGCACCGCGCAGCCGGCCCCGCCCGTCGCTCCAGACCAGCCGGTCGCCCCGGGTGGCAGCGCGGTATCCCCCGCCATTCTTTTCGCCGGGGCCCTCCTGGCGGTGAGGAGGTCCCGTCGCCCGGACTGTGGCAACGTCGAGCCACGCCGGCATGCGGAAAAAGACCGCGCTTCATGTTGCGTGATTTTGCAGGCAGACTACGCGATACCATGTCCGCCATCCTGCTGATTCTCAACGCCGGTTCGTCCACCCTGAAATTCGCGATTCATACGCGGGCCGCGGGAAACGGCACGCTTATTGCACGGGGCCTGGTCGACGCCATCGGCCAGGACGCGCGCCTGCGGCTGCTCACCGCGCCGGACGCTGCCGATGCTCACGACGTCGCGGTGGCAGCAGCCGACCACGCGCAGGCGCTCGCGCAGGTGCTGGGCTGGCTCGACGCGCGGTGCCCGGCGCTGCGCCTGCACGCGGTGGGCCACCGCGTGGTGCACGGCGGGAGCGATTACACGGCGCCGGTGCGCGTCGACGCGCGCGTGCTGGCGGATCTCGACGCGCTGATGCCCTTGAGTCCGCTGCACCAGCCGCATTGTCTGGCCGGCATCCGCGCGCTGAGCCGCCTGCGTTCCGGCCTGCCGCAAGTCGCCTGTTTCGACACTGCATTCCATCACACGCTGCCGGCGCACGCCCGCCGCTTCGCGCTGCCGCGCGAGCTCGAAGCGCGCGGCATCCGCCGCTACGGTTTTCATGGGCTGTCTTACGAATTCATCGCAGGTGCCTTGCCCGAATATCTCGGCGAAACGGCCGACCGGCGGGTCGTGGTCGCGCACCTGGGCAATGGCGCCAGCCTGTGTGCATTGCAGCAGCGGCGCAGCGTCGAAACCTCGATGAGTTTCACGCCGCTCGACGGCATTCCCATGGCCACCCGCTGCGGCGCGCTCGATCCCGGCGTAGTGCTGCATCTGCTGCGCGCCCATGGCATGAGGCCAGACGAACTCGACACGCTGCTGCACCACCGCTCGGGCCTGCTCGGCGTGTCCGGCATCAGCGGCGACGTGCGCGTGCTGCAGCAGCACAGCGATCCGCGCGCGGCCGAAGCGCTCGAACTCTTTGCCTACCGCACCGCCCAGGCTGTCGCCGCGCATGCCGTGGCGCTGGGTGGGCTCGACGCCCTGGTATTCACCGCCGGGATCGGCGAGCACGCTGCATCGGTGCGTGCGGACATTGTCCGGCATCTTGCATGGCTTGGGATTGCACTCGACGATGCGGCCAACGCGTGTCACGGCCCGTGCATCAGCACGTCGGACAGCCGGGTGTCGGCGTGGGTCATCCCCACCGACGAGGAGCAGATCATCGCCCGCCACACCCGTGCCCTGACCGCCGCCTGAGGGAACCCGGATCGCGATGCGGGGTCGCTGTGAAGACGGCGGCAAAGCGGCACGCTGCGCCTGACAACTCGACAGACCGCACGCTATCCAGCGAAAGGACACCCCATGAACGCATCGCAAGCCATCCCGCCTCTGTCCACCGACGCCCTGCAAAGCCTCGATGCCTACTGGCGCGCCTGCAACTATCTCGCCGCCGGCATGATCTACCTGCGCGACAACCCGCTGCTGCACGAGCCGCTCCGGCCCGAGCACATCAAGGAACGCCTGCTCGGCCACTGGGGCGCGAGTCCGGGGCTGAGCTTCGCCTGGGTGCACATGAACCGCCTGATCGTCAAATACGATCTCGACGCGATTTTCCTCGCCGGCCCCGGCCACGGCGCACCCGGGGTGCTGGCGCCGGCCTACCTGGAAGGCACCTACAGCGAGGTCTACCCGAACAAGGGCGAGGACGAGACCGGCCTGCGTCACTTCTTCAAGGCGTTTTCGTTTCCCGGCGGTATCGGCAGCCATTGCACGCCGGAGACGCCGGGCTCGATCCACGAAGGCGGCGAACTCGGCTACAGCATTTCGCACGCCTTCGGCGCGGCCTTCGACAATCCCGATCTCCTGGTGACGGTGATGGTGGGCGACGGCGAGGCCGAAACCGGCCCGCTCGCCACCGCGTGGCACTCGAACAAGTTTCTCAATCCGATCCGTGACGGCGCCGTGCTGCCGATCCTGCATCTGAACGGCTACAAGATCCACAATCCCACCCTGCTCGCGCGCATTTCGCACGAGGAACTGGAAAATCTCTTCAGGGGCTACGGCTGGACGCCGCATTTCGTCGAGGGCAACGACCCCATGACCATGCACGCGCAGATGGCGATGACGCTGGAAACCTGCGTAGAGAAAATCCGCCGTCTGCAGAACGAGGCCCGCGCAAGCGGTGTGCCCGGACGGCCGCGCTGGCCGATGATCGTGCTGCGCTCGCCCAAGGGCTGGACCGGACCGGCCGAGGTCGACGGCAAGAAGGTCGAGGGCTTCTGGCGGGCGCACCAGGTCCCGCTCGCCGGTGTGCGCGACAATCCCGCGCACCTGCAGCAGCTGGAAGCCTGGTTGCGCAGCTATCGCCCGCAGGAACTGTTTGACGACACCGGTCGCCTGCGTCCGGAACTGCGGGCCCTGGCGCCCCGCGGCAACCGCCGCCTGAGTGCCAACCCGCATGCCAACGGCGGACTGCTGCGGCGCGCACTGCGCATGCCTGACTTCCGCGGCTATGCGGTGCGGCTGCCCGGCCCCGGCAAGGTCCGCGCCGAGAATACGCGTCCGCTGGGACAACTGTTGCGCGACGTCATGGCCCGCAACATGGACAACTTCCGCGTCTTCGGCCCCGACGAGAACGCATCGAACAAGCTCGACGCGCTGTACGAAGTGACCAAGAAAACCTGGCTTGCCGACATGCTGCCGGAGGACGCCGGCGGCAGCGAACTTGCAGCCGACGGCCGGGTGATGGAAATGCTGTCCGAGCACACCATCGAGGGCTGGCTCGAAGGCTATCTGCTGACCGGCCGCCACGGTTTTCTGTCGAGCTACGAGGCGTTCGTCCACGTCATCGATTCGATGTTCAACCAGCACGCAAAATGGCTGGCGATGTGCAAGGAGGTGCCGTGGCGCGCGCCGGTGGCATCGCTCAACCTGCTCGTCACCTCGACGGTCTGGCGCCAGGACCACAACGGCTTCACCCACCAGGATCCCGGCTTTCTCGACGTGGTGCTGAACAAGAGCCCGGCGGTGACGCGCATCTACCTGCCGCCCGACGTCAATACGCTGCTCGTCACCGCCGCCGAGTGTCTGGAGAGCACTGACCTCGTCAACGTCATCGTGTGCGACAAGCAGAACCACCTGCAGTACCTCGACATCGACGCTGCGATCCGCCACTGCACCAAGGGCATCGGCATTTGGGACTGGGCGAGCAACGACGCCGGTGTGGAACCGGACGTGGTCATGGCGTGTGCCGGCGACATCCCGACCAAGGAGGCGCTGGCGGCGACGGTGCTGCTGCGCGAGCACTTCCCTGATCTGAAAATCCGCTTCGTCAACGTCGTGAACCTGTACAAACTGGTGCCGCCGAGCGAGCATCCGGACGGGATGTCGGATCGCGATTTCGACAGCCTCTTCACCCGCGACAGACCGGTGATTTTCAACTTCCACGGCTACCCCTGGCTCATCCACCGCTTGGCCTACCGCCGTACCAACCATGCCCATCTGCATGTGCGCGGCTACAAGGAGAAAGGCAGCATCAACACCCCGCTGGAGCTGGCCATGGAAAACGAGATCGATCGTTTCAGCCTCGCCATCGACGTGATCAACCGCGTGCCGTCGCTGCTGGTGGCCGGCGCCTACGTGAAGGAGAAACTCCGCGACATGCAGATCGAATGTCGCAACTACGCGCACGAACACGGCGTGGATCTGCCAGAGGCCGCTGCATGGGCGTGGCCGTACTGATCGAGGAGGGTCGGGCATCCGAAAATCTGACGAAGAGAATTGCCCGATTGGCTGGGAAAGATTGAGGTAAGCTGCGCTTCGTGAGCCGCGCATCCCTCGCCATTCTTTTCGTCGCTGTCCTGCTGACCGCGTGTGGCACCCAGCCCATCCAGCGCAAGGATGGCAGCAGCAGCGCACGCAGCTTCGACATGAAGGACCTCGCCAAGAGCGATGTCGACAACGTGATCGAGATGCACCAGCAGGAAATCCTCGCCAGCCTGAAGGCACTCACGCTCAAGCTGTATCGGCGCAATCCCAACGAATGGCGCAGGGGCGGCCACGCCAGCGCGGAGGCGGCCACCGCGGCCCTTTTCGAGCCGCTCGCACGCTGGCCGCAGGCCACCCAGCGAGACATTCCCTGGCAAACCTTTCTCACCGACGTGTGGCGTCCCGGCTACCCGGACGATCGGATCAAGGGCCTCATGGGTGGATTGCTCACCATGCACATGGCGGCGTTCAACCACCAGACCGAGTTCTATCTGCTCACCGAACTCAACGCGCAAAGCCTCTACAACGCGGCCCGCAATACCGAAGCCGTCGCCTGGAAGCTGGCGAGCGCGCGCACCGCGGAGGGTGCGCCGGTGCTGCTGTCCAACAGCATGACTCCGGGCGAGGCGGTGAATCTCAGCTTCGAACGCGAGTTCGGCAAGCTCATCGGCATCGAGGACACGCTCGCCAGGATCGTCGAGGACAAGAGCAAGCGTGCGATCCGCTTCGGCGTGGTCAACCTCGCCAGCATGATTTTCCTGCCGATCTGAGATGGCACACGCCGCAAGCGAACGGACGCGCGACCAGTGGGCGTGGGAATTTCTGCGCCGCAACCCCGGCTACCAGGCCGATTACCGCCGCTTCATGGCGATCTGGCAGGCACTGGAAGCGGCCTACGGCACGCCGCCGCAGCGCGATTTCCAGCGCTGGAAGCGGGACCCGCGCGCCTACGGCCCGCTACCGGGCGATACCGAGCTCGCCGCGCCGACCGGCGAGCTGTGCCTGGCGGAGGACGAGCGCGTGCTGCTCGAATGCTGGATGGGCGCGAAGTGGGGCTTCTACAAGTTTCCGCTCGATCCCGCGCGTACCGCGCCCGGGCCGGATGAACTGGCGTGGCGCCCGCCCCCGCCTGCCGCGCTGCGGGCGACGGACGATCCGCTGCGCGTCGACCTTCCCTTCGACCTTGCCCTGCCGCTGCCGCCGCAACTGGAAGCGGCCAAACTACGCCTCGCGAGCCGCGCCGCGCAACTGCGTCGCACGGGGATCGCGGCGCCGAACACGGTGGCGAACCAGCGTACGCGCTGGACCGATCTGCTGCGTGTATTCGACGCCGCCGCTGCGGGCACGCGCCTCGACGGCGACGAAGCTTCACTGCTCGAAGAGGCGCGCGCGATGGTACGGCACGGCTACCGCGACATCCTGCGCCTGGCCTGAGCGGCGTTCAGCTCCACATCGCCTTCATCTTCGCGAGCACGTCCACCACCTCGGGCGGCGGCGGGCTGGCCCGCGGCGCGGCAGGCGCTTCGGGCCAGCTGCGGGTCTCGAACAGCTCGAGCAGGCCCGGCGGGATGAAGCGCGTGCGGCCGGCGTAGACGTGGCGGTCGCCCAGTCCGCTCTGCTGCGTCACGTAGAAGCGCTGCGGCACGACGAGGGCGAGATGATCCCTGGCGCGCGTCATCGCCACGTACAGCAGGCGCCGCTCCTCCTCGATCTCGGCCCGGCTCGCGGTCGCCATGTCGGACGGGATGCAGCCGTCGACGGCGTTGAGTAGCGTCACCGACTTCCATTCCTGCCCCTTGGCCGAATGGATGGTGGAGAGGATCAGATAGTCCTCGTCGCGCAGCGGCGCACCCGCCTCGTCGCTGGTGGCTGCGGGCGGATCGAGGGTGAGCTCGGTGAGAAAGCGCTGGCGCGAAGAATAGGTACGCGCGATGCTGGCAAGCTGCGCAACGTCGCCCTGGCGCACCGCCGCGTCGTCGTACCGCTGTTCGAGGTGCGGCGCGTACCAGGCCGCGACGGCCTCGAATTCGGTTGGCCATGGCAGCTCGCGTCCGTAGAGCGATTCCACCAGCGCACGGAAGTCGCCCCAGGCCTCGACGGCGGCAGCCGGGACGTGCGCTTCCTCGAGCGCCATGCTCACGTCCTGTGCAGCGGCGACGAGGCCGAGCACCTGCGCCGCGGTCTTCGGGCCGATGCCGGGCATGAGCTGCAGCACCCGGAAGCCCGCGACACGGTCGCGCGGGTTCTCGATCCAGCGCAGCACCGCGAGTGCGTCCTTGACGTGCGCGGCTTCGAGAAACTTCAGGCCACCGTATTTCACGAAAGGCAGCTTGCGGCGCACGAGTTCGACTTCCAGCGCCGCGCTGTGCGACGCGGTGCGAAACAGCACCGCCTGCTGCTTCAAGACGATGCCCGCCTCGCGCTTGGCCAGCACGTCCGCCACCACGAATGCGGCCTGGTCGGCATCGTCGCGCACGCTCACCAGTTGTGGCCGCTCGCCCGACGCGCGTTCGCTCCACAGCGCCTTGGCGTAGCCTTCCGTGGCGCGCGCGATCACACCGTTCGCAGCGGCGAGAATGGGCAGCGTCGAGCGGTAGTTGCGTTCCAGCGTGACGATGCGCGCGGGCGGCGTGAACTGTGAGGGAAAACCGAGAATGTTCTTCACCGTCGCGCCGCGAAAGGCGTAGATCGCCTGCGCGTCGTCGCCGACCACGGTCACGCCCTGCCCTTCCGGCTTCAAGGCGAGCACGATGCGCGCCTGCAGCGCGTTGGTGTCCTGGTATTCGTCGACGAGGACGTGGCTGAAGCGCGCGCCGATCTCCGCGGCGAGCGCGGGTGCCTCGAGCAGATGCACCCAGTACAGCAGCAGGTCGTCGTAGTCGAGCACGTGTTGCGCCTGTTTCGCCTCGACGTAGGCGCGGAACAGGCGCTTGAGGTCGTCCTCGAAGTCGAGGCACCACGGGTAGCGCTGCTGCAGCACGTCGGCGAGCGCCGCCCGTGTGTTGACCACCGCCGAATAGATCGCAAGACAGGTGTGCTTGCGCGGAAAACGCTTGCCGGTGTCGGCCAGACCGAGTTCGTGGCGCACCAGATTCATGAGATCGGCCGCATCCTCGCGGTCGTGGATGGTGAAGGCCGGGTCGAGGCCGATGCGCGGCGCATAGTCGCGCAGCAGGCGCGCGCCGACGCCGTGGAAAGTGCCCGCCCAGGCGAGCTGCGGCCGGCCGGCGACGCGCTGCCGCACGATGCGCGCGACGCGCCGCACCATCTCGTCCGCCGCGCGCCGCGAGAAGGTCAGGAGCAGGATCGCCCCGGGATTCGCGCCGCCGGCGATCAGGTGCGCCACGCGGTGCGCGAGCATATGGGTCTTGCCCGAGCCGGCACCGGCGATCACCAGGAGCGGGCCGCCTGGCGCGCCGTCATGCTCGACCGCCGCGCGCTGCTCGGTGTTCAGGCAGTCCGCCTGCGCAGGCGGGATTTCGAGCACGGAATCGGGTACGGACGACATACTGTATTTTTATACAGCAGAGACGCCGTGGCAAGCCGAGGCGTCAGCCCTCGTCGAGCGGTTCAAGACAGGCCGGCACGTCGTTGCGCGCGTTGCTCACCAACCGGCTGACGGGGTAATAGCGCATCATTTCCGCCGGCACGGCGCGCGGCAGGGCGGTCGATTCGGCGGCAAGCCAGGCATCGTAAGCGTCCGGCGCGACGATGAGCGGCATGCGCTCGTGCAGCTGCGCGACCAGTGCGTTCGCCGCGACGGTGACGATGGTGCACGTCTCGACCGCCTCGCCATGCGCATCTTTCCAGCGTTCCCACAGCCCCGCCATGCCGAACACGCCAGCGTCGGCGAGGCGGATGCAATAGGGTTGTTTGAGCCCCGCGACAAGTTTCCATTCGTAGAAGGCATCGGCGGGGATCAAACAGCGGCGCTGGCGGTACGCGCTGCGGAACGCAGGTTTGTCGGCGAGCGTCTCGCCGCGCGCGTTGATGAGCTTCATGCCGATCGCCGCATCCTTCGCCCACGACGGAACCAGCCCCCATTTCATGAACGCCAGTTCCCTCCCCGGCGCGGTGTCGCGCACCACCGGGATCGTCTGTCCGGGGGCGATGTTGTAGTGCGGCGCGAGTTCGGGCGTCCACAACAGACGAAAGCGCTCGGCGATCGCCGCAGGCGAGGACGTCAGGGCGTAGCGGCCGCACATGGGAGGCGTTGGGGTTTTCTCTCACTCATAGCGCGTCCACATGCGCAGTACGCGAACAATGCGCTCCTTTGGAAAGACTTCATAGACCAAACGATGCTGAATATTGATGCGCCTTGAATAGGCGCCGGCGAGATCGCCGACGAGTTTTTCGCAGGGTGGCGGGTTTTGAAAAGGGTCGGCGGCGAGAACGGCCATGAGTTCAAGCGCCCTGGTTTTCAGGCCCGCAGCCGCCAGTTTCTTCGCGTCCTTCTGTGCATGTTTCGAATAGACCAGCTGCCAACTCACCATTTGAGCGCCTTGGCGCTCTTGCCAAGAGGCTCCGCCATACCCTCCCTGATGGATTCACGCATACCCGGGATGGAAAGAAGATAGAGCGTTTCCTGAATGGCATCCCAATCTTCAGCGGAGAGGAGAACGGCGCTGCATCTCTTGCCGGTGATGTGAATCGGCTGATGGGATTCAGCAGCCTGATCGATGAGCCGATACAGGTTGGCGCGTGCTTCGCTTGCGGTCAGAGTGGCCATCTTTGTTCTCCAAGTCGGGGAAGGCTGATGGTACGTGTTAACGTACGTTATGACAAGTTGCGCCTGAA
This sequence comes from Thiobacillus sp., assembly GCA_024708885.1. Taxonomy (GTDB): domain Bacteria; phylum Pseudomonadota; class Gammaproteobacteria; order Burkholderiales; family Thiobacillaceae; genus Thiobacillus. Next base: position 2,017 of record JANJXT010000043.1, on the reverse strand, counting down.
TGGCCCAACGTCCCGCTCGAAGCGCCTGGGATGCAGCCGCCTCGGCGCGCCTCAATGAAAATCCCGCGAATGCGTGACCAGCTTGCCCAGCAGCGGCGTCAGGTCGCGCAGGTGTCCGGCGACGAGGTGCGTCACCGCGCCCTGCCGCTCCAGCGTGCCGTACACCGCGAGCAGGCGCGCGCCCAGCAGTACGCGCCGCTGCCGCTCGGCAAGATCGCGCCAGACGATGACGTTCACATGCCCGGTTTCGTCCTCCAGCGTGAGGAAAGTGACGCCGCTGGCGGTGCCAGGGCGCTGGCGGTTGAGGACGAGGCCGGCGGCGCGGACGAGGCGGCCGTGCGGGAGGCGGCGCAAGGCTTCGGCGGTGACCAGCCTTTCGTGCGCCAGGCATTCGCGCAGCAATGCAAGCGGATGGCGACCAAGGCTCAAGCCGAGGCTGGCGTAGTCGGCGACGAGATTCTGGCCTTCGCTGAGCGGAAACAGGTCGGGCTGCGGCTCTTCCGCGCGCGCCATGGCGAGCGGGTTGGCAGATTCGATGCCGGCGACATCCCAATACGCCTGACGGCGATGGCCGGCAAGGCGGGCCAGCGCACCGGCAGCGGCGAGGCACTTGAGGTCGCGCGCATTGAGACCGCCGCGTGCGGCGAGGTCATCGATACTGTCGAAGGGTTTCTGCGCACGCGCGGCAATGAGGCGCGCCGCGCCTTCGAGGGAAAAGCCGTTGACCATACGCAGGCCGAGACGGAGAGCGTGAGAAGTGAGGCGTGAGGGGTGAGGCGGCCTCTCCCCTCGCCCCGCTTGCGGGGAGAGGGGTCGGGGGAGAGGGGCGGTATTCACGTCTGCCCCCTCTCCCCGGCAGGGAGAGGGGGGCCGTCCCGGTGGAGCGGGAGTGAGCCTGTCGCTTGCGCTGTCGATCCTGGAGGCGCGCCCCTCACCTCTGATCCCTGATCCCTGATCCCCGATCCCTGCCCCCTGCTCCAGCGTGCAATCCCAGTCGCTCTCCAGCACGTCGACCGGCCGCACCTCGACGCCGTGGCGGCGCGCGTCCTGCACGATCTGCGCGGGGGCGTAGAAACCCATCGGCTGACTGTTCAGAAGTGCGCAGGCGAAGGCCGCCGGCTCGTGGCATTTGAGCCAGGCCGAGACGTACACCAAGAGCGCAAAGCTCGCGGCGTGCGACTCGGGAAAACCGTATTCGCCGAAGCCCTGGATCTGCATGAAGATCTGCCGTGCGAAGTCCTCCGGGTAGCCGCGTTCGCGCATGCCGTCGATAAGGCGCCGCTCGAACGCTTCGAGGCCGCCCTTCCTGCGCCACGCCGCCATCGAGCGGCGCAGCTGGTCGGCTTCGCCGGGCGTGAAGCCGGCGGCGACGACGGCGAGCTGCATCACCTGCTCCTGGAAGATCGGCACGCCGAGGGTTCTTTCCAGCACGCCGCGCACCGCCTCGCTCGGATAGGTGACGGGTTCGGCGCCTTCCCGCCGGCGCAGGTAGGGGTGCACCATGCCGCCCTGGATCGGGCCGGGGCGCACGATCGCGACCTCGATCACCAGGTCGTAGAAGCGGCGCGGCTGCATGCGCGGCAGCATCGCCATCTGCGCGCGCGACTCGATCTGGAACACGCCCAGCGTGTCGGCCCGACCGATCATGTCGTACACCGCCGGGTCCTCGGACGGCACATCGCTCATCGCGAACGGCTGCCCGCGTACCGCACCCACCAGGTCGAGCGCGCGACGGATCGCCGAAAGCATGCCGAGCGCGAGCACGTCGACCTTCAGAAGGCCCAGCGCGTCGAGGTCGTCCTTGTCCCACTGGATGAGGGTGCGCTCGGGCATCGCCGCGTTCTCGATCGGCACCAGCTGCGACAACGGCCCGCGCGCGATGACGAAGCCGCCGACGTGCTGCGAGAGGTGGCGCGGGAAGCCGACCAGTTCGTCGACCAGACGAATCAAGAGTGCGACTTTCCTGTTCGCGGGATCGAACCCGGCTTCCAGCAGGCGCTCGGGCTTGATCCTGCGG
>JANJXT010000030.1 GCA_024708885.1 Thiobacillus sp. | reverse complement strand
CGGAGCAGTTGAACGCCCGATCGGTCTGGATGCGCTGCTGTGATCATCTCAAGCGCACCATCGCGGCCATCGGACCACCGGAAACCCTCCGTTTGCTGTCAGATCATGCAAATGGCGTGGGATAACTGCGGTTTTTAGGTTCATTTCCCCGGGTGCTTCCGCGACATTCAGGGCGGTAAGCTGGAGGCGGAGCCTTTGGGCGTGGTGCGGCTGGATTCCCGCCTTGATGCCTGTCTTGAAGAAACGTTCCAGCCCTTTGTGTTGGAAGCTCTTGATCATGCGACAAGTGTAAGGTGTCGCTTTGCGCTTGGCAAGGACGACCGCTTGGACAAAAAAGGGCGACCCTTTCGGAACCGCCCTTCGTATCGCTGAAACCTTGGTCGGTCAGTTGACCTTCGGATCCAGTTCGCCCTTGTCGTAGCGCTTCTGCATGTCTTCCAGGCTGAACACCTTGCCGATCTTGCTCGCCATGCCGGCGGCGCCGAAGGCTTCGTAGCGGTCCTTGCAGATGCCGGACATGGCCTTGGTGGCTTCCTTGAGGAATTTGCGCGGGTCGAAGTTGGCCTTGTTTTCGGCGAGATGCTTGCGGATGGAACCGGTGGAGGCCATGCGCAGGTCGGTGTCGATGTTGACCTTGCGCACGCCGTTCTTGATGCCTTCGACGATCTCGCTCACGGGCACGCCGTAGGTCTGGCCCATGTCGCCGCCGTAGCTGTTGATGATGGCGAGCCAATCTTCCGGCACGGAGGATGAGCCGTGCATGACCAGGTGGACGTTGGGGATGCGGGCGTGGATTTCCTTGACGCGGTCGATGCGCAGCACCTTGCCGGTGGGCTTCTGGGTGAACTTGTAGGCGCCGTGGCTGGTGCCGATGGCGATGGCCAGGGCGTCGACGCGGGTCTTGGCGACGAAATCGGCGGCTTCGTTGGGGTCGGTCAGCAGGGCGGAGTGGTCGAGCACGCCTTCGGCGCCGTGGCCGTCTTCCTCGCCGGCCTTGCCGGTTTCGAGCGAGCCCAGGCAGCCGAGCTCGCCTTCGACCGACACGCCGCAGGCGTGGGCGAGTTCCGAAACCTTGCGCGTGGTGTCGACGTTGTATTCATAGCTGGAAGGGGTCTTGCCGTCTTCCTTCAGCGAGCCGTCCATCATCACCGAGCTGAACCCGGACTGGATGGAACGGAAACAAATGGACGGGCTGGCGCCGTGGTCCTGGTGCATGCACACGGGGATCTGCGGATATTGCTCGATGGCGGCGAGGATGAGGTGGCGCAGGAAGGGCTCGCCGGCGTAGGAACGTGCGCCGGCGGAACCCTGCAGGATCACCGGCGAATCGACGGCGGCGGCGGCCTGCATGATGGCCTGCACCTGCTCCATGTTGTTGACGTTGAACGCGGGCAGACCATAGCCGTGTTCGGCGGCGTGGTCGAGCAGTTGACGAAGGGAAATCAGGGCCATTTACTCTCTCCTAGTTGAAAACTGGCAGTCGAAATCAGGATTTCTTGGGGCCGCTCACGCGGACGATCTTCATGGTGTTGGTGCCGCCGGGCTGGCCGATCGGCTCGCCGATGGTCAGCAGGATGAGGTCGCCCTCGCGCACTGCGCCGCGCCGGCGCAGCTCCTCTTCGGCTTCGGCGAGGAGTTCGTCGCGGTCCTTGCTGGCGGTCTTCAGGTTGATAGGATACACGCTGCGGAACAACGTGACTTTTCTACGGGTTTCGACCTGGGGTGTCAAGGCGTAGATCGGCACCTGCGTCGACAGGCGGCTCATCCACAGGCAGGTGTTGCCCGACTCGGTGAGCGCGGCGATGGCCTTGATGTTGAGGTGCACCGAGGTGAACACCGCGGACATGGCGATCGCCTCGTCGGCGCGCAGGAAGCTGTGGTCGAGGCGTTCCTTGGTGAACACCGGCTCGGCTTCCTTTTCCGCTTCCAGGCACACGCGGTCCATCGCGCGCACCGCCTCGACCGGGAATTCGCCGGCGGCGGTCTCGGCGGAAAGCATCACGGCGTCGGTGCCGTCGAGCACGGCGTTGGCGACGTCGGAGACTTCGGCCCGGGTCGGGATCGGGCTGGTGATCATCGACTCCATCATCTGCGTGGCGGTGATGACGACCTTGTTGCGCTCGATCGCCATGCGGATCATGCGCTTTTGCAGCGCGGGCACGGCGGCGTCGCCAACCTCGACGCCGAGATCGCCGCGCGCCACCATGATGGCGTCGGAGGCCTCGAGGATTTCATCGAGATGTTCGATGGCCTCGCTGCGCTCGATCTTGGCGACCAGCTGGCTTCTGCCGCCCGCGGCACGCAGGAGTTCGCGCGCCTGGCGCATGTCGGCGCCCGAGCGTGGAAACGACACCGCCAGGTAGTCGGCCTTGAGCGCGGCGGCGGTCTTGATGTCCTCGATGTCCTTCTCGGTCAGCGCAGCGGCGGACAGTCCGCCGCCCTTGCGGTTGATGCCCTTGTTGTTGGACAGCACACCGCCCTGCACCACCTTGCAGTGCACTTCGCTGCCCTTCACGTCCTCGACCCACAGCTCGATGCGGCCGTCGTCGAGCAGCAGCGTCACGCCGCGGCTGACGTCGTTGGGCAGTTCCTTGTAGTCCAGGCCGACGCGGGTCTGGTCGCCGAGCGAGCAGGCGGCGTCAAGGATGAAGCGCTCGCCGGCGCCGAGGACGATTCGGCCGTCCTTGAATTTGCCGATGCGGATCTTCGGGCCCTGCAGGTCGACCAGCACGCCGATGGCGCGGCCGCGCGTCTTGGCCAGCGAGCGCACCAGCGCGGCGCGGTCGATGTGGTCCTGCGCGGTGCCGTGGGAAAAATTCAGGCGGACGACGTCGATGCCGGCCTCCATCATCCGGTCCAGCACCTTGGGGTCGGAACAGGCGGGGCCGAGGGTGGCGACGATCTTGGTTCTGCGGATCATGAGTGGGTGAGGCGTGAGGAGTGAGGAGTGAGGTGAGGCCCGGGGTTACGCCTGACGCCTAACCCCTCACGCCTCACTGGACAGCACGTCAGCCGTTCGCCCGTTCCTCCAGAATCGCCACGGCCGGGAGCACCTTGCCTTCCAGATATTCGAGGAAGGCACCGCCGGCGGTGGAGATGTAGCTCACCTTGTCGTAGATGTCGTATTTCTGGATCGCGGCGATGGTGTCGCCGCCGCCGGCGAGGCTGAAGCCGTCGGCGTTGGCGATCGCCATCGAGACGGTCTTGGTGCCTTCGCCGAACTGGTCGAACTCGAACACGCCGACCGGGCCGTTCCACACGATGGTGCCGGCCTTGGCGATGATGTCGGCGAGCTCCTGCGCGCTCTTGGGGCCGATGTCGAAGATCATGTCGTCGTCGGTGACTTCGTCGGCGCTCTTCAGCACCGCGGGTTCGTTGGCGTCGAATTTCTTGCCGCAGACCACATCCACGGCAATCGGGATCGACGCGCCGCGTGCGGCCATCTTCTCGATCAGCGCGCGGGCGGTGGGGATGAGGTCGTGTTCGCACAGCGACTTGCCGACGTTCTTGCCCATCGCGGCGAGGAAGGTGTTGGCAATGCCGCCGCCGACCACCAGCTGATCGACTTTTTCTGCCAGCGCCTCGAGCACGGTGAGCTTGGTGGACACCTTGCTGCCGCCGACGATGGCGACCATCGGGCGCGCCGGATTGGCGAGCGCCTTGGCGAGCGCGTCGAGCTCTTCGGTCAAGAGGATGCCGGCCGCGGCGACCGGAGCGAACTTGGCGATGCCGTGGGTCGAGGCCTCGGCGCGGTGCGCAGTGCCGAAGGCGTCCATCACGAACACGTCGCACAGCGCGGCGTACTTCTTCGCCGTGTCGTCGACGTTCTTCTTCTCGCCCTTGTTGACGCGGCAGTTTTCCAGCACCACCAGCTCGCCATCGGCGACGTCGAAGCCGCCCTCGGTCCATTCGCGGATCAGGCGGATGTTCTTACCGAGCTTCTGCGCGATGACGTCGACCACCGGTTTCAGCGAATCCTCTTCCTTGAATTCGCCCTCGGTCGGACGGCCGAGGTGCGAGGTCACCATCACCTTGGCGCCGGCCTTGAGGCAGTGCTCGATGGTGCGCATCGAGGCGGTGATGCGGGCGTCGGAGGTGACCTTGCCGTCCTTGACCGGCACGTTCAGGTCGGCGCGGACGAACACGCGCTTGCCTGCCAGATCGAGATCGGTGACGCGTTGGAATGCCATGGGGTTTCTCCTGAGTAGTAAGGTCTAAGGGTTGGCGCGGCATGGGCCGCGCCAGGCCTTAAAGCCCACAACACCGGATGCAAGTTTCAAGTTGCAAGTCGCAAGGAAAACCTTGCAACTTGCATCTTGCCCCTTGCAACTGACTTACTTCGCCACGTGCTCCACCAAGCGCAGCATGTTGCAGGTGTAGCCGTATTCGTTGTCATACCAGGCCACGACCTTGACGAAAGTGCTGTCCAGCGCGATGCCGGCATCGACGTCGAAGGTGGACGGGGCGCTGTTGCCGACGAAGTCGGTGGAGACCACTTTCTCTTCGGTGTAGCCCAGCACGCCTTTCAGCGCGCCTTCGGAGGCTGCCTTCATGGCCTTGCAGATGTCGGCGTAGGAGGCTTCCTTGTTCAGCTCGACGGTCAGGTCGACCACCGACACGTCGGAGGTGGGAACGCGGAAGGCCATGCCGGTGAGCTTGCCCTTCAGTGCCGGCAGCACCACGCCGACGGCCTTGGCGGCGCCGGTCGAGGACGGGATGATGTTTTCCAGGATGCCGCGGCCGCCGCGCCAGTCCTTGGAGGACGGGCCGTCGACGGTCTTCTGGGTTGCGGTGGCGGCGTGCACGGTGGTCATCAGGCCGCGCTTGATGCCGAAGTTGTCGTTCAGCACCTTGGCCATCGGGGCCAGGCAGTTGGTGGTGCACGAAGCGGCCGAAACGATCTTCTCGCCCGCGTAGGTGTCGTGGTTGACGCCGTACACGAACATCGGGGTCGCGTCCTTGGACGGCGCGGACTGCACCACTTTCTTGGCGCCGGCCTTGAGGTGGGCGTCGCAGGACTCGGTGGTGAGGAAGAAGCCGGTGCAGTCGATGACGATGTCGGCGCCGACTTCGTTCCACTTCAGGTTGGCGGGATCGCGCTCGGCGGTCAGGCGGATCTTCTTGCCGTTGACGACCATGTTGCCGCCGTCCACGGCGATGTCGCCGTTGAAGCGACCGTGCACCGAGTCGTACTTCAGCATGTAGGCGAGGTAGTCGGGGTCAAGCAGGTCGTTGATCGCGACGATCTCGATGTTGGGAAAGTCCTTGGCGACAGCGCGGAACACCATGCGCCCGATGCGGCCAAAACCGTTGATGCCAACTTTGATTGCCATGTGTCAGTCTCCAGTGAGGTTGAAAATCTTTTTCAGGATTTAGGGGCTAGGATTTAGGGGCTAGGGGAGGAGCGGGCTGCGCCCGCGGCCTTTTCCCTAGATCCTGGCTCCCAGTCCCTAGCCCCTGGTTTTAAAGAACGCTCTTCACCGCGGCCGCGACGGCCTCGGCGGTGACGCCGAATTCCTTGTACAAGACCGGCGCGGGGGCGGACTCGCCGAAGCGGTCGATACCGATGACCGCGCCTTCGAGGCCCACGTACTTGCGCCAGAAGTCGGTGACGCCGGCTTCGACGGCAACGCGCGGCAGGCCCCTGGGCAGCACGCTGGCCTTGTACGCGACGTCCTGTTTGTCGAAGGTGTTGGTCGAGGGCATGGACACCACGCGCACGGGGATGCCGGCGGCGGCCAGTTGCTCCTGTGCCTTGACCGCGAGTTCGACTTCGGAGCCGGTGGCGATGATGACGGCCTTCGCGCCGGCGGCGTCACGCAGCACGTAACCGCCCTTGGCGATGTTGGCCAAGGTCGCGGCGTCACGCTGCATGAAGGGCAGGTTCTGGCGCGAGAGGATGTGGCAGGTGGGACCGTCGGTACGCTCGACCGAAGCAGCCCAGCCAACCAGCGTTTCCACCGTGTCGCACGGACGCCAGACGTCGATGTTGGGGATCATGCGCAGGGTCGCGGTCTGCTCGACTGGCTGGTGGGTGGGGCCGTCCTCGCCCAGGCCGATGGAGTCGTGGGTGAACACGTGGATCACGCGCTGCTTCATCAGCGCAGCCATGCGGATGGCGTTGCGCGAGTATTCGGAGAACATCAGGAAGGTGCCGCCGAAGGGCAGCACGCCGCCGTGCAGCGCCATGCCGTTCATGATCGCGGCCATGCCGAATTCGCGCACGCCGTAGCTGATGTAGTTGCCGGGGTTGCCGTGGCGCACCGGATGCGAGCCGGTCCAGTTGGTCAGGTTGGAACCGGTGAGGTCGGCGGAACCGCCGAGGAACTCGGGCAGCGCGGGGGCCAGCGCATTGATCGCGATCTGGCTCGCCTTGCGCGTGGCGACGGTCTCGCCCTTGGCGTTGATCGCCGCGAGCTGCTCGGCGACGTACGCCTTCCAGTTGGCGGGCAGTTCGCCCTTCATGCGGCGCTCGAACTCGGCGGCCTCGGCCGGGAAGGCCTTCCTGTACTCGGCGAACTTGTTGTTCCACAGGGTTTCCAGCCCCTGGCCCTTGGTCTTGGCGTCCCAGCCGGCGTAGATGTCGGCGGGGATTTCGAACGCGGGATGGTTCCAGCCCATGTTCTTGCGGGTGGCCTCGACTTCCTCGTGGCCCAGCGCGGCACCGTGCACGTCGTGGGTGCCGGCCTTGTTGGGCGAACCCTTGCCGATGACGGTCTTGCAGCAGATGAGCGTGGGCTTGTCGCTGCTGGCCTTGGCCTTCTGGATCGCGGCTTCGAGCGCCACCACGTCGTGGCCGTCGACGCCAGCGATGACGTTCCAGCCGTAGGCTTCAAAGCGCTTGGCGGTGTCGTCGGTGTACCAGTGTTCGATGTGGCCGTCGATCGAGATGCCGTTGTCGTCCCAGAACGCGATCAGCTTGTTGAGCTTCCAGGTGCCGGCGAGCGCGCAGGCTTCGTGCGAGATACCTTCCATCATGCAGCCGTCGCCCATGAACACATAGGTGTGGTGGTCGACGATGGCATGGCCGGGCTTGTTGAATTCGTTGGCGAGAATCTTTTCCGCCATCGCCATGCCGACGGCGTTGGTGATGCCCTGGCCGAGCGGACCGGTGGTGGTCTCGACGCCGGGGGCGTAGCCGTACTCGGGGTGGCCCGGGGTCTTGGAATGCAGCTGGCGGAACTGCTTCAGATCGTCCATCGACAGGTCGTAGCCGGTCAGGTGCAGCAGCGCGTAGATCAGCATCGAACCGTGGCCGTTCGACAGCACGAAGCGGTCGCGATCCGCCCACTTGGGATTGGTGGGGTTGTGGCGCAGGTGGTGGTTCCACAGCGTTTCGGCGATCTCGGCCATGCCCATGGGGGCGCCGGGGTGGCCGGATTTGGCTTTTTCGACCGCATCCATCGCAAGCGCGCGGATGGCGTTGGCCAGGTCGTTACGGGTAGGCATTGCGTTCCCTTCTGCTAGGTGAAAAACCGGGCACACGTTCCGCCCCGAAGAACCGTGCAGCGGCAGCTTGGGCAGAATATGCAAAAACCTTGATTATCCGTCAGCAGCGCCGACTTCCGCAAGACGGGGCCAAAACCATCCAAAATGGTTTCATTACAAAAGCTTGTCCCGGGAATCTCGAGTCGTGCCCGAGATCGTGCTTCAAAAACTTTCTTATTCGTTCCAGAGGCCCGTTTATGCCCCTGCGGCCTTCAGCCAGTCGCGCCACAGATCGAACAATTGCGGGCTCGCCGAAGCGACCACCGAGCGCTCCCACACGCTGGCGATGTCGAAGCTGCCCGACAGGCAGGTCACGCGTCCGCCCGCTTCTTCCAGAATCAGGGCGCCGGCGGCGTAGTCCCACAATTTCTGCCCACCGTGCAGGTAGATGTCGAAACGTCCTGCGGCCGTGTAGCACCAGTCGAGTGTGGACGCGCCCATGTTGCGCTGCGAGGCGTATGGCGGCCATGCCGCCAGCCGGCCTGCAAGCCCGCGGTCGATGCGCTTGAGTTCGACCCCCGCGAGGGCGCGCCGCAACTCGGGCACCGGCGGGCGCAGCGGCAGGCGCAAGCCGTTGAGGTGCGCGCCGCCACCGCGCTCGGCGGAAAACATCTCGTCGGCGATGGGATCGTAGACGACGCCAAGCACGCGCTCGCCCTTGTAGAGATAGGCCACCGACACGGCGAAATAGGGCACGCCGGCGACGAAGTTGGAAGTGCCGTCGATGGGGTCGACGCACCACAGGCCGTCGCGCCCGGCATCCCAGGCGTCGCGCTGCTGCTGCTCGGTCATCTCCTCGCCCAGCACCGGCACCGGGCTGATGGCCGGCAAGGCGGCCTCCAGCGCCGCCTGGGTGGCGGCGTCGGCGTCGGTGACCAGGCTGCCGTCGGCCTTGCGGCTGTGCGCGACTTTGAGAAAGCGCGGCGTGATCTCGCGCTGCGCGACCTCGCGCACCAGCGACTGCACCGCTTCGAGCATGCTCATCGGCGGCGGCAGTAACAGTAGACGAATTCCTGATCCTTGCCGGCGGGCGTGTGGTGAATCTCCGTTTCGTGGCGCTCCAGGCGGAATGTGGCACCGAATTCGGCGTGCAGCGCGTCCGGTGCGTAGCGCACGACATCGAGGCCGGAACACTGCAGCGGGCCGCCCGGCCCGAAGGCGGCGACGATGACGTGCCCGCCCGGCTTGACCGCGTGAAGCACCTGCGCGACATAGCGGGCGCGATCCGCCGCATCGGTCAGAAAATGGAACACCGCGCGGTCGTGCCAGACATCGTAGCGCGCCGCCGCCAGCGGAACCGCGGTGACGTCGCCGGCAATCCATTCGACCGCTTGCGCGCACGCGCCGAGCCGGGCGCGGGTCGAGGCGAGCGCGGCCTCGGCGAGATCGAGCACGGTGAGGTCGCGGTAGCCGGCGTCAAGCAGGTTGTCGACCAGCACCGAAGCGCCGCCGCCGACGTCGATGATGGCCGCATCGCGTCCGACGCAGCCCTCGATCAGCCGCAGCGACGAGGCGGCCTGCGGCTGGAACCAGCTGACTTCGTTCACCGCCTTGCTGCGGTAGACGTTCTCCCAGTGTGCGCGACGGTCCGCCATGTCATTCTCCCTTCCACTTGATCGAGCATCCCATGCTCGGAATCTGGTCGGCCGGGCCGCGCTGGGTGGCCGCGACGCCCTTCATTGCCTCGAACAGGTCGCGGCGCACGCCCTCGGGTGCGGTGTCCTTTTTCGACGCGTCGAAGCGCCCGCGGTATTGCAGCTCGAAGTCGCGGTTGAAGCCGAAGAAATCCGGCGTGCACACGGCACCGTAGGCGCGCGCGACATCCTGCGTTGCGTCGATCACGTAGGGGAAGGGAAAACCGAATTCCGCCGCCACGTTCTTCATGTTGTCGAAGGAGTCCTCGGCGTATTCGGCCGGATCGTTGGACATGATGGCGATGGCGTGAATGCCGTGATCGCGCTTGAGCTCCGCCAGATCACGCACCAAGCGCGGGCGGATCGCCTTGACGTAAGGACAGTGGTTACAGATGAACATGACCAGGAGGCCGTTCGGGCCCATCGCGTCCTGCAGCGTCCAGCTCCGGCCATCGACGCCGGGCAGGCTGAACTCGACCGCCTGCCAGCCGAATTCGCACACCGGGGTGGTAAGGGAAACCATGAGAGACTCCAGAGAATTTCGGGTTAATCCCTGCATAATAACCAACATGCCGTCGCCGCGCTTCTACCTCGATCAGACCCTCGCCCCGGGCGCCCGCTTCAGCCTGCCGCCCGGGCCCGCGCGCCACGCCGCGCGCGCATTGCGCCTTGCCGCGGGCGACAGCATCACGCTGTTCGACGGTCGCGGCGGCGAATATGCCGCCCGCATCGAGCGCATCCACCGCGACGAGGTGGCGGTGAGCGTCGGCAGCTTCGCCGACGTCGAACGCGAATCGCCCTTGCAGATCGTGCTCGTGCAGGGCATCTCCAGCGGCGAACGCATGGATTACACCTTGCAGAAAGCCGTCGAGCTCGGCATCGCGGCGATCCAGCCGATCGCCGCCAGGCGCAGCGTGGTGAAGCTCGCCGGCGAGCGCATCGAGCGCCGCATCGCGCACTGGCAGGCCGTGGTGGCGAGCGCCTGCGAGCAGTGCGGGCGCAACCGCGTGCCGCCGGTCGGCACGCCGCTCAGCCTCGCCGCGTGGCTGGGTCAGCGCCGAGCGGGCCGACTGCTGTTCCTGTCGCCGCTGGCCGAGGTGCGGCTGGCGGACCTGGCTCCGCCCACCGGTACCGATTGCCTGGTGGCGGGTCCCGAAGGCGGCTTCGAGGCCGACGAGCTTGCCGCGCTCGGCGCCGTCGGTGCAATTCCGGTACGCCTCGGCCCCCGCGTGCTGCGCACCGAAACCGCCGCCGTGGCGGCGCTGGCCGCCCTGCAAACGCTGTGGGGCGATTTCTGAGCGCTTCGCGCAGGCACAAAAAACCGGGCCTTGGCCCGGTTTTTTGTGGCATCCGGCCTTACGGGCGCAGATAGGCGTAGCCCTGCTGCTCGCGGCGCATGATCTCCACCACGCCCGACGCGACGTAGCCGATCTTGGCGTTCATGTCGTCCTGGTTGAGCGTCATGCCGCGCATCGTATTCTGGCATGCCACGACCTGAACGCCCGAATCGACGGCCTCATCGATCCGGTTCGCGACTTCCGAGTCCACCTTCAGCATGTTGATGCCGGGTCCGTATGCGACGATCTCGAGGTCCACGTTATCCTTGCCGACCTCCTTCTGGATGTTTTTCGCGTTGTTCAGGGCCAGGTTCCAGGTCGCAGGATCGTTCGTGCTGACCTGGATCACCAGCCTGGCCTTGTCGGCGGCATGGGAAGTTGCCGGCAGTACCAGCGCGCAAACCATCATGGCGCTGCCAAGCAGGGCACCGATCATCTTGTTCATGCGCTTCATCGTTTCGGGTCTCCTGACGATTGCTGTAAGTTCTGCGCGAAAAATCGTTGATCACGCAAACGTGACGATTTGTTCCGTTTATGATTCGAATGGTGAGCGCGCGCCCTGCATTTCGCAAGGCTTTTCTGTATCCTTCGACTAGAACAATCCGACCAGGCCTTCCGTTGAAAGACACCACCGACTTCGTCCACTGGTTCCGCTCGGCTGCACCCTACATCCATGCCTTCCGCGGCAAGACTTTCGTCGTCGGTTTCGGCGGCGAACTGGTGGCCGAGGGCGGCTTCGTGCAGCTGGCGCATGACGTCAATCTGCTGAACAGTCTGGGCGTGCGGCTGGTGCTGGTGCACGGGGTGCGCCCGCAGGTCGAGGCGCGGCTGACCGAGAACGGCAGCGCGATCCGCTATGTGAACGGTCTGCGCGTCACCGACGACGCCGCGCTTGCGTGCGTGAAGGAAGCCGCCGGCACGGTGCGCGTCGAGATCGAGGCGCTGCTGTCGCTGGGCATCGCCAACACGCCGATGGCGGGCGCCGACATCCGCGTGGCGTCGGGCAATTTCGTCACCGCCCAGCCGCTGGGCGTGCGCGACGGCGTCGACCTGCTGCATACGGGCGAGGTGCGCAAGATCGATGCCGCGGCCATCCGCAGACGGCTCGACCAGAACGACATCGTGCTGCTCTCGCCGATCGGCTACTCGCCCACCGGCGAAATCTTCAATCTCAGTCTGGAAGACGTCGCCACGCAGGCGGCGATCGAACTGGCCGCCGACAAGCTGATTTTCTTCATCGACACCGAAGGCGTGCCGGCCGAGGACGGCGGCATCGCCAACGCACTCACGGTGCGCGAGGTGCGCGAGGTGCTGGCGAAAGCGGAAGCGCTGCCCGAAGACGTCGGCTACTACCTGCCCTGCGCCGTGACGGCCTGTACCCAGGGGGTCAAGCGCGCGCACCTCATCAGCCGCCACCGCGACGGCGCCCTGCTGTCGGAGCTCTTCACCCGCGAAGGCGTGGGCACGCTCGTCACGCCGATGCCGCTGGAAACCCTGCGGCCGGCGAGCATCGACGACGTCGGCGGCATTCTCGGCCTGATCGAGCCCCTGGAGCGCGAGGGCATCCTGGTGCGGCGCTCGCGCGAACTGCTGGAAATGGAGGTCGAGCGCTTCCTGGTGCTCGAATCCGACGGCGTCATCGCCGGCTGTGCCGCGCTCTACCCCTTCCCCGAGGAAGACGCCGCGGAACTCGCGTGCCTGGCAGTGTCACGCGAATACCGCGGCCGCGGCTTCGGCGAGCGGCTTCTGGCCGAAGCCGAGAAGCAGGGCCGCAGGGCGGGTTTCAAGCGCGTGTTCGTGCTGACCACCCGCACCGAACACTGGTTCGAGGAGCGCGGCTTCGTCGAACGGGGCCCCGAGCACCTGCCCACCGCCAAACAGGCCCTCTACAACTACGAGCGGAGATCCAAGGTTCTTGAAAAGCCGCTGTAATCGCGGTGTCGCCGCGGATCGGGCCAACGGGCATGCCGCCTTGCCACCCCAGACCATGAAACCCGCTCTGCCCGTTTCCCTATCCCCATCCCTCTCCCGCTTGCGGGAGAGGGGGACACGCAATCGCCTCGCGATGTTTCACGCCAAACGGACCACGCTCCGGGGACTCGTGCTCCTCGCCGCGCTGCTCGTCGGCGCCGGCTTGCGGCCCGCCTGGGGCGCCGAGGCACCGCTGGTGTTCGGCGTCTTTCCCCATCTCACCGCGCGCCAGCTTCTGGTGACCTACCGGCCGCTGGCAGCCGTGCTCGAAAAACGTCTCGGGCGGCCGGTACTGGTCTACAGCGCGCGCGACTTCCGCACCTTCATCGCGCGCACCCGCGCCGGCGAGTACGACCTCCTGCTGACCGCGCCGCATCTGGCCTGGCTCGCCCGCCAGGAAGCGGGCTATCGGCCGCTGCTGAAGTACAGCGAGCCGGTACACGCTCTGCTGCTGACCCGCACCGACTCGAAACTTGCCGCGATGCAGGATCTCCGCGACCGCGTCGTTGCCGTCGCCGACGAAATCGCGCTGGCCACGCTGGCGATCGAGCTCGATCTCACTGCCGAGGGGCTGGAGCGAGACCGCGACTACCGGACACTGCCGGCGGTCACACCCGTCAACGCCATGACCCAGCTGCTCGCCGGACGCGCCGACGCCGCCATCGTCGGCACCCATCCCTTCAAGATGCTGCCCGCCGAAAAGCGGGCGCAACTGCGCGTCGTCGCCCGGACGCACGCCATGTCGAGCCTCACCTATCTGGCGCATCCGCGCCTGAGCGACGACGCGGCGCAGGGCTTGCGTGAAGGCCTGCTCGAATTCGCCGCTTCGCCGGCGGGGCGGGAATTTCTCGCCAAGGGCGGCTTCGGCACCCTGGTCGAGGCCGACGACAGCGAGCTTGCGGCGTTTCGTCCACACGCCCTGCGCACGCAAGCCCTGTTGCGGGCGGCGCCGTGAAAACCTGGTTCGCCGCGCTCTCTCTGCGTTACAAGCTCACGCTCGCAGCGCTGACGGTCGAGGCATTGATGCTCGCCTTCCTCATCGCCAACGGTGCCCATCTCACGCAGCAGGCGCTGCAGCAGCAGGGCGAGCAACGCATTCGCGAGGTCGGGGGAACGCTGGCCGCGGCAGTGCTCACGCCCTTGTCACAACAGGACGATGCGAGTGTGCGCGACATCGTCGAAACGCTGCACCGCGCGGACACCCTGAAGTGGATCGAAGTCCGCGACCGCGACGCGCGCGTCATCCATGAGATCGGGGCCGTGGGGGACGGGCACGATCTGCGTCTCACGCAGCCGATCGAGTTTGCCGGCCAGCGCTACGGCGAGCTGCGCCTGGCGCTGTCGGGCGACTTCATCGTCGAGGCGCGTGACCGTTCACTGCGGCAAAACCTGCTGATCGCTGTCGCCGCGCTCCTCGCAACCGGCGTGCTGCTGAGCGTCGCCGCGGCAGGCCTGATCCGCCGCTTCGAGGCGCTCACCCGCGCCAGCCGGCGCATGGCGCAGGGCGAACTGGACATCGTTCTCCCCGGCGGCGGCAACGACGAGATCGGCCAGCTGGTCGACACCTTCAATCTGATGGCCGAGGCGGTGCGCTTCAACATTGAACTGGCGCGCGAGAACGAGGCCCGCTTCCACGCCATCGCCGACTACACCCACGATCTCGAATTCTGGCTTGCACCGGACGGCCGCCTGCTGTGGATCAACCCTTCGGTGGAGCGCATGCTTGGCTACAGCGTCGGCGAGTGCGTGGACACGCTGAATTTCCCGCTCGGCGCCGTTCACGCGGACGATCGCACGACCGTCGAGTTCCAGCTGCAGCAGGCGCTGCGCGGCACCTCGGGACAGGGCTACGTGATGCGTCTGTGCCGCAAGGACGGCGGGCATTTCTGGGCGGCGATGAACTGGCAGCCGATCCACGACTACAACGGCGTGTATCAGGGCATCCGCGCCAGCCTGCACAGCATCGACGACCTCAAGGCGACCGAGGCGAGCCTGTTGCAGGCGATCCACGAACTGCGCTCAGCCGAGGGGCTGCAGCGCAGGTATCTGGATGAGACCGAGCAGGAACGGGCGCGCCTGGTCGCGCTATTGTCGGCGATGAACCTGGGCATCCTGTTCGTCGCCGCCGATGGCCGCGTGATCTATCACAATCCCGCATTCACCCGCATCTGGATGATCGACGAAAGCGAGGGCCTGATCGGTCTGTCCGCGCACGACGTGCTCGCCCGGTCGGCGTCGGTGCTGGCCCGACCCGATCATTTTTCGCGCCACATGATGGCGGTGCTGGAAACGCACGAACTCTCGCAAAGCTTCGAAATCCAGATGACCGACGGCCGCGTCATCACCGAACTCGACTATCCGGTACGCGACCGCGAGGGCCGCTTCATCGGCCACCTGTGGATCTACGAAGACGTCACCCACGAACGCCAGACCGCGGAACAACTGGTCTATCTCGCCGAGCGCGACGCACTCACCGGGCTCTACAACCGCCACCGCTTCCAGCATGAGCTGGCGCGCACCATGCTGGAAACCGACCGTCACCAGAGCCGCTGCGCGGTGATGTTCTTCGACCTCGACGAATTCAAGACCATCAACGACAGCTACGGCCACCGCGCCGGCGACGCGCTCCTGATCCGCGTGGCCGGCGAGATCGGCGCGCTGGTGCGGCGCAACGAGGTGCTCGCGCGCCTCGGCGGCGACGAATTCGCCATTCTGCTGCCCGCAGCCGACGGCAATGAGGCGGAAGCACTGGCCGATCGTGTGGTGCGTGCGGTGGGGCAGATTCCGTTCCGCTTCGAGGGGCAGAACCTGCGCGTCACCACCAGCCTGGGCATCGCCTACTACCCCGGCCACGCCAGCGACGCCGACGATCTGGTCGCGCGCGCCGATATCGCGATGTATCAGGCGAAGGATGCGGGCAAGAACACCTGGCGCATCTACCGCGCCGACAGCGGCGCCGACAGCGAGATGCGCTGCCGCCTGTCGTGGAGCGAGCGCATCAGCAATGCGCTCGACAAGGGGCTGTTCCGGCTGCATTTCCAGGGGGTCTACCGGGCCGACGACGGCGCGCTGTCGCACCTCGAGGCGCTGGTGCGCATGGCCGACGAAAGTCAGCCCGACGCGCTCATCATGCCGGCGCATTTCATCCTGCTCGCCGAAAAGAGCGGCCGCATCCTCGACATCGACCGCTGGGTGATCCGCGAAGTGCTGCGCCGGCTCGCCACCAACCCGGCGATCCCGCCGATTGCGGTGAACGTGTCGGGACGCTCGCTGACCGAACCCGCCCTGCCGCAGTTCATCGGCGACGAACTGCGCACCGCGGGTGTCGATCCGCACCGCTTCATCGTCGAGATCACCGAGACCGCCGCAGTATCCGACCTGCACGACGCGCAGCGCATGATCGAGGCCTTGCGCCAGCTCGGCTGTGGCGTCTGTCTCGACGACTTCGGCGTCGGCTTCGCCTCCTTCGCCTACCTCAAGCATCTGCACGTCGATACCATCAAGATCGACGGCGTGTTCATCCGCAACCTGGCCGACGACGCGGCCAACCAGGTGTTCGTCCAGGCCATGGTGAGCGTCGCGTTGGGCCTGGGCAAATCCGTGCTCGCCGAATACGTCGAGGACGGCCGCACGCTCGCGCTGCTGCGCCAGTTCGGCGTCGATCTGGTGCAGGGCTACCATCTCGACCGGCCGATCGCAGACCACCCTGCATTGCAAGGGGAATCCTGAGGCGCAGGGTACCGCATGTTAAAATGACTGGTTTTGCACCACCCAGGAATCCGCCGTGCTCACCGCTTCCAGCATCACCCTGCAATTCGCCGCCAAGCCGCTGTTCGAGAACGTCTCCGTCAAGTTCGGCGACGGCAACCGCTATGGCCTCATCGGCGCCAACGGCTCGGGCAAGTCGACCTTCATGAAGATCCTCGCCGGCGAACTGGAACCGACCGCCGGCAACGTCTCGCTCGATCCCGGCGAGCGCATGGCCTGGCTGCGCCAGGACCAGTTCGCCTACGAGGACGTGCGCGTGCTCGACGTCGTCACGCAGGGCCACGCCGAGATGTGGCGCGTGATGCAGGAGAAGGACGCCATCTACATGAACCCCGAGGCGACCGAGGAGGATTACCTGCACGCCGCCGAACTGGAAACCCGCTTCGGCGAACTCGGTGGCTACGATGCCGAGGCGCGTGCGGGCGAACTGCTGCTCGGCGTCGGCATTCCGACCGAGCAGCACCAGGGCACCATGAGCGAGATCGCGCCCGGCTTCAAGCTGCGCGTGCTGCTGGCGCAGGCGCTGTTTTCCAACCCGGACATCCTGCTGCTGGACGAACCGACCAACAACCTCGACATCAACACCATTCGTTGGCTGGAAAGCGTGCTCAACGAAAGCAACGCCACCATCATCGTGATTTCGCACGACCGCCACTTTCTCAACCAGGTGTGCACCCACATGGCGGACCTCGACTACGGCACCATCAAGGTATGGCCGGGCAACTACGACGACTACATGCTCGCATCAAGCGAAGCGAAGGCGCGCCAGGCCGCGGCGAATGCGCGCGCCAAGGAGAAGGTCGCGGAACTGCAGGAATTCGTGCGCCGCTTCTCCGCCAACAAGTCGAAGGCGCGCCAGGCAACCAGCCGCATGAAGATGATCGACAAGATCAAGATCGAAGACTTCAAGCCGAGCTCACGCCAGAACCCCTACATCCGCTTCGAACCCGAGAAGGCGCTGCACCGGCGCGCGCTCGAGGTTGAAAACCTGAAGTTCGGCTACGACGAAACACCGCTGTTTTCCAGCCTCGGCTTCTCGCTGGAAGCCGGCGAAAAAATGGCCGTCATCGGTGGCAACGGGGTCGGCAAATCCACCCTGATGAAACTCCTGATGGGCGAACTGACGCCCGCTTTCGGCGAAGTGCGCTGGAGCGAGAACGCCAACGTCGGCTATTTCTCGCAGGACCACGTCGCCGACTTCGACATGGACAAAAACCTCACCGACTGGATGCACCAGTGGACCCGGCCCGGCGACGACGAGCAGGTGCTGCGCGGCATCCTCGGCCGGTTGCTGTTCTCCGGCGACGACGTCAAGAAGTCGGTGCGCGTGCTGTCCGGCGGCGAAAAGGGCCGCATGCTGTACGGCAAGCTGATGCTCGGCCGCCACAACGTGCTGGTGATGGACGAGCCGACCAACCACATGGACATGGAATCGATCGAGTCGCTCAACCTCGCGCTCGATCTCTTCAAGGGTACGCTGATCTTCGTCTCGCACGACCGCCAGTTCGTCTCGAGTCTGGCCACGCGCATCCTCGAAATCACGCCGGCAGGCGTCGAGTTCTACATGGGCGGCTACGACGAGTACCTGCATTCGCGGGGGCTGGAGTAAATCTTTTCATCCGCGAAGGACGCGAAAAAACGCGAAGAAAATCTTCCGCACTACAGGTGTTGCTTTTGGGGTTCTTCGCGTCCTTCGCGGATGAATTCTTTCAGAAACAGCCTCGCGCTTAGATAGCCCGACCCTGCGGCCGCTGCGCGCCGCCGTACACGTCCGCGCGCTCGAACGGCAGCCAGCGCGACAGGCCGCCGGCCTTGACGCGGCCGTGGATCCGATACGGCATGCCGGTCTTCCATACGTCCGGCGACAGCGCCTTGATCTGTCCCAGCCAGTCCTTCGACTGCGTCACCGCCTCCAGCCGCATCGGCGTGGCCGACCCCGCCGGCAGCAGCATCGTCACGCGCGAGAGGCCTTTTGCGAAGGGGCGGCCGTTGATCTCGAGCTCGAAATCGAGCGCTTCGATCCTGACGTCGAAATCGTTGGGATTGAACAGGCGCAGCTCGAGCTCGAAACGCTGTTCCAGCACGCCCAGACTGCGCAGGCTGAGGTCGGCGAGCTCGACGCGCGGCGCCTGCGCGCCGAGTGGCAGACTCGCACAGGCGGCCAGCACGGATGCAATCACGAACAGGAACAGACTTCGCATACCGCTTGAATTCCTCAGCGCAGATGACTCAGGAGCTCGCCGAGCATGCGCTGCGCCTGCCCCGCATAGCCGCCGCCGAACATGTTGGCGTGATTGAGTACGTGGTAGAGATTGTAGAGCGTGCGGCGCACCGCGTAGCCGGCATCGAGCGGCCACGCCTCGCGGTACGCGGCGTAGAACGCCGGCGCGAAGCCGCCGAACAGTTCGCTCATCGCCAGGTCGCATTCGCGGTCGCCGAAATACACCGCGGGGTCGAAAACCACCGGCGTGCCGTCGTCGAGGTAGCCGTGATTGCCGCCCCACAGGTCGCCGTGCAGCAGGCTGGGTGACGGCCGATAGCCGGCGAACAGGCCATCGAGCCGTTCGAGCAAGATGGCACCGTCGCGCTGCAGGACGCCGCCATGGCCGTTCTGCTGCGCCAACTGCAACTGGACACCAAGCCGACGCTCGCGCCAGAACGCGATCCAGTCGTCCATCCAGCCGTTCTGCTGCGGCGTCGCGCCGATCCAGTTGTCGCGCTGCCAGCCGAATCCCGCCGCACTGACGCGGTGCAGGTGCGCAAGCTGCCTGCCCAACGCCGCCGCATCGCCGCGCCCGCCCAGCGACAACGCCTCCAGCACGAGAAAAGCCCGGCCGCCGGCAAGGCCATGACACACCGGCTGCGGCACGCGCAGCGCCCCGGCTGCGCCAAGCTCGGCAAGCCCCGCGGCCTCGGCTGCAAACATGTCGAGCCGGTGCGCCGGCTGCGTCTTGAGAAAATAACGGCGCGCGCCGTCGCTGACGACGCTCGCCGCGCTGATGTCGCCGCCGTGCGCCGTGCGCGCATCGCGCACCTGGAAGGCAATGCCGGTTGCAGCGCCGATGGCCGCGCACACGCCGTCGAGCAGTTCGCCCATCGCCGTGTGCGTGTTGGGGTGTCTACTGCGGCTTGACCTGGCGCTCGAACACCTTGGCGATGCCCGGATCGCGCGAGGCGCCGGCGGCCTCCATGCGGCGCAGGTACTCCGCCCACATCGCCTCCTGGTTCGCACCCAGCTCGTACAGGTATTCCCAGGAGAAAATGCCGCTGTCGTGGCCGTCGGAGAAGAACAGGCTCAACGCATAGTGGCCGACCGGCTCGGCGGCGTTGATGGCCACCTCACGCTTGCCGACCTGCAGCGTCTCCTGGCCGGGACCGTGCCCGCGCACCTCGGCCGAGGGCGAATACACGCGCAGATACTCGAAAGGCAGCTCGAAGCGCGCACCGTCGGCAAACGCAATTTCCAGCTTGCGCGACGCTTGATGCAGCTTGATCTCGGTGGGAGTGGGCAGCGCCATCGGGGCTCCTTCTCGCGGAAATGTCGATGCGGGAAGTCTACCCCATCCACGAGGCTGCAAAAACCCGAGTGAAACAGGGGTAAGTGCACGCGAGGCGAAGACACCCGCACTCCGACCGCGGCAGCGCACACTACGGCCCATGTTCAGTCATGGGTCAGCAAAGTCTGCGCAAAGTGGCGATTCCAGAGCCCGGCGTGGCGGGCGGGTTCCAAAAATGAAAACGTCCAACTGAAAGCAGTTGGGTGTTGAATAGTGGTGGCGGACGGTTGACCAGTTCAATTCCGTCTCTGCCGCTTGAATAGCAATGCGGCGGGCGTGGGCGGCAATGGGCGGGGCGGCGATCAAGCTTGGCGCTTCAGTCGCTGGACTTCGTTGTGGAAGGTCGGCGTCAAATCAGCGATCAGGGTTTCGATGTCGCGCACTTGGAGCTGAACCGCCAGTACGGCGATGCCTTGCGG
The DNA here is from genome assembly GCA_024708885.1 of Thiobacillus sp. GTDB lineage: Bacteria > Pseudomonadota > Gammaproteobacteria > Burkholderiales > Thiobacillaceae > Thiobacillus. The sequence goes on along the minus strand of JANJXT010000030.1, from coordinate 20,068 downwards.
CACGAGGTCGTAGATAACGAAGTGCTGCCGTGCCGCAACCATCAGGAAAGGCGCCGCGCGGCGTTGTCGAAGACGGCCTTTTTCCGGGTTGGCTGCCGCATCGCCGATTGCTGCGTACAGGCCGGCAAGGTAGCGATCGGCAACATCGTCGCCCCACTCGCGCCGCGACCGCGCGTGGATGCGGCGCAGATCCAGCGCCGCGTTGCGAGTGAGCAAGAACCCGGCATGCGACGGACGGTCATTGCCAGCCATCGGCTTCCTTGCGGTCGAGCATCGCCATATCGGCCTTGAAGTCGCCGCTGGATGCAAGGACACGGCCTGCCGCCAAGTCGCGGTAGCCACTCAGGATGGCATCCTGCACGATCTGGCCTTCGCGCCGTTCCATATCGCGACGGATCAGGTCGCGCACGTACTCGCTCGGGGTTTCGTAAAGGCCGGTTTCGCCAACCATTCGATCCACGAACTCGGCCAAGGGTTGGGACAGACGGGCGTTGATGCGCTCGGACATGGGAACCTCCCAAATCGACTTGATAGATGAATTGTCGCACAGCGAGACTCGTTTGTCGCAACTGTTGCCCCACATTGCGTCAGCGCTACGCGAGAAACCCCGATTCCAGTCATTGCTCCAAGTTCATCCGACTGCCTTGTTCCGGGAAATGCAGTTGAAGATACCGAAGCAGGAGTACACGGCCGAGTTCAAGGAACGGGCAGTGAGGCGCGTGGGTGCAGGCCAGAGCGCCGGCGTGGTGGCACGGGAACTTGGCCCGGTCGAGCAGACCTTGCGCAACAGGGTGAAGGCGGCGGCGGCCGGCAAGCTCATTCGCGCCATCCACGCCGAGTTCAAGGGCGCCTGCGGCAGCCCCCGTATCACGAGGGCGTTGGCGTGCCAGACTGCGGCCGCCATCAGGCCAATAGACGGAAATATGGGAAAGCTGCCGACCAGAGAACCCGGATAGGCATTGGCCGACGCCGGCACCCAGGGTCGGGCAGCCAGAACGTCAGGACCCGACGTCAGCGCCAGTACGTGCGGTGTTCCCCTCTAACGTGAAACATCGCGAAGCGATCCCGTTTCCCCTCCCGCTGGCGGGGGAGGAAAACGGGCAGAGCCGGTTTCATGCTCCGGGGTGGCAACAGGCCATGCCCGTCAGCAAACGTCAGCCAACCCGGCGTCGCATGGTGAGCACGCCCCACACCGCCAGGAGCCCGGAAAGCGCAATCATGGCCCATTCGGACAGCGTGGGAATCGGGGTCACATTGCCTGCGGGCGGTGCAGCCGCAACGTTCAGATCGGCAGAGACCGTGTTGTTGGCTGGATTGCTGTCGCCGGTGGCGCCCGTACTGCCGCTCAACGTGGCGCTGCCCGCCGCGGTTGGCGTACCGGAGACGGAACACGTTACCGTGCTCCCGGCCGGCACCGCATTCCCGGCAACCCAGGAACTGGCGGCGGGGCTGATCGTACACGCGTCCTGGCTCAAGCCCGCCGGCAACCCGCTCACCGCGCAGAGGGTTCCTGCCGTTGCATCAGACGTCCCGATGTTGCTGCAGGTAAACGTGCCGTTGTAGGCAACGCCGACCGTTATTGTTCCAGGCAGCCCGGCCAGACTGATCGACATGTCTGGTGCGCCAAGCGGCGTGATAGCCGTACTGGCTGTCGCTGAGTTGTTGTCGGTGTTGCTCTCCGGCGTGCCGGTACCGGTGGTGGAGGTGATGCTCACCGTGCCGGAGGCCGGCGCCGTGTAGGCCACCACCAGATTCACCGCCTGCCCCGGCGTCAGGGTAGCGGGCAGGCCGCAGCCAGTGATGGCGCCAGTACCGCTGTCGTAGGTACAGGCAACACCACCATTGGTGACCGTGATGCCGGTCGGTGAACCGGTCAGCGCCACGTTGTAAGTCACTGCGCTGGCAGTAGACACACCCACGTTGGAGAACGTGACAGGAACGCTGGTAACCGCGCCGCCACTGGCGGTTGGCGGTGGCGATACGGAGGTGGTTACGTCGGCCGTGGCGCCAGCGGTTACAGCCGTCGTGCCGGTAGCGCTGTTGTTTCCGGTATTCGAGTCGAATGCAGAGGTGGACAGGCTGATCGACACGGGAACCGAACCGGTAGCCGGAGCGGTGTAGCTGAGGGTGAAGGGCACGTTCTGGCCGGAGACCAGCGTGGCAGGCAGGCCAGAGAGCGTGACCGCACCGGTGCCGGCATCGTAGCTACAGGTGACGCCATTGCCACTGCAGGAAACCCCCGTCAGGCCGGCAGGCAGCGTCATGGTGTAGCTCATGCCCGTACCGCTGGCGGTCCCAAGGTTGCTCACCGTCACCGGCACGTTCACCGTGGCGCCGGGTGCCACACTGGCTGGCGGCGTGATGGTGGCGGTCACATCTGCACCCGTGGAAGAATCAACCACGGTCGTGTGGCTGCTGGCGGTGTTGTTGGCCGTATTGGCTTCACCCGGCGTCGTGGTGGAGATGCTGGCCGAGGAAATCACCACGCCGGAAACGGGCGCGGTGTAGCGCAAGGTCAGGCTGGTCCACTCGCCGCTGTTCAGGGTGGCGGGCAGACCCGATACGGTGACCGCGCCGGTACCGCCGTCATAGACGCACACCGCCGGCGACGGACAGGAAACGTCGCTCAGTCCTGCGGGCAGTGTCAAGGTGTAGTTGATGCCTGCGGCCGTGGCATCGCCAACATTGCCGAAATTGACCGGCACGCTGACCAGGGAGCCCGGCGCAGCGGTGGTGGGCGCAGTCAAGGTAACAGTAACGTCTGGTCCGGTGCCCATTACCGTGGTGCGTCCGCTGTCACTGTTGTTGGTGGTGTTGACTTCGGCGGTGGAAGTCGTGATCGCAGAACTGACCAGTACTTCGCTGCCGGCGGCAGGCGCTGTGTACGTCAGGGTAAAGGGAATGCTCTGGCCCGGGGTCAGCGTTGCCGGCAATCCAGAAAGGTTTACGTCGCCGGTTGCCCCGTTGTAGGTGCAGGTCACGCCGCTGCCATTACAGGCAACGTCGGTCAGTCCGGCAGGCAGCGCCAGGGTGTAGGCCGTAATGGTGGCAGAGCTGGCGCCGACATTGGCGTAGGTCACCGGCACCGACACCGAACCGTCCGCCACGGCGGACAGCGGCGGGAATACCTTGGTCAGCACGTCAGCGGAGCTGCTGCCGCCAATCAGGGTCGTCCCCGCGGCAGTGTCCGGTGCGAGATTCACACCCTGGCCCGAGGTGGTCGTCACCGTGGCGGAAAGATTCACCGAGCCCGAGGCAGGCGCGGTATAGCTCAGGGTCATCGCCACCCATTGACCTGCGGAGAGGGAACCCGGCAAGCCAGTGATGGAGACCACGCCGGTAGCACTGTCGTAGTTGCAGGTAGCCCCCCCGCAGTTCACGTTGGCCAGGCCGGTGGGCAGCGTAATCGAGTAGCCGGTACTGGCCGCGTTTTGCGATCCGACGTTGCCGAAACCGACGTTGACGGTGACGCTGCCGCCAGCCGAAGTGCTGACGGGCGCTGAAACGGTGGCCGTCACATCCGCGTTATCGACGATGTTGAGGGTGTTGGATTGCGGCACCGTGGTCTGGTAAGTCCACAGGTTGAGGGCCTTGGTATCGCCAAAGTATTGGGTGATGGAGTTGCAGTCGCTGTTGGCGTTGCCTCCGCTATCCGGCCACCAGCGGGCGTAGGCGGTATTGGGGCCGCTGCCGTTGTTGAGGTTTTTCAGGGATGAATCCACGCCGGCGAGGGCTTGAACCGGGGTGGGTTGTGGCCAGGCAGCTTGGCCGCAGATGTTGCCGTTGAGCGTACCCACGGCGGTGCCGCCCTTGGTGACATAGCCGCGATCATCGTAATAGACGATCGAATCCATGATGTTGCCGTTGAGCTTGGTGACGATCGGGCCGCCATAAATGTTGCCCTCGACGTCCACGAAGGGGAAGTGCGCTTCACCATTACGGCCAGTGATTCTGAATTGATAGCCCGTCCCCGCGGGGAAGTTATTGCCGGCGTTGTCCTTGCCATTCCAGATCACGCTGTAATCGCCGGTACCCGAAGTGCCAGTAATGACCTTGTTGGTCGGCGTGGCCGGATCCCAGTCGATGCCATCCCGGCTGATGACGATCTGGTAGGAAATGGTGTCGGTGACATGGAAGCTGAAGGCCCCCCCCTGTCCAAGATAGCTGGTCGAACTGCCGGAGGGTGGATATGCAAAGCTGAATGAATTGACCTGGGGCGGCTTGGGCGCCAATGGAATACCCAGCGCCGTCAAGGTCGTGTCGACATCCGTGCCGCCGCCAGGCGCAGCGTTGCTGAAAAATATCGGGTACTGCGCGTTATCGGCCGTGACACCGGCAGGCAAGCCTGTGGAGACGGCCTGGTTGGTGCCGCGGATATCCTTGTAGAGCGGCTCCCCCTGGTCGCGAAAGCCAAGCGCATTGGCGAAAAAAGTACCGGCATTGGGGTCAATGCCTTGCAGGCTTTGCCGGTAGCGGTAGCCATCGTCCGTGACGTAGTACAGGTCCGAGTACAAACGGCGGCCGGACTCATTGCCGCTGGTAAAGGACGACCATGCGTAGGTAAACACCCGGCCGTTGATGTCGGTCGTCGAGGCGGTATTGCCAGAACGTACCGTGACGTCCCAGGCAGACACCGAGTTGGTTGATGTTGCCGGCGGATCCACCACACCGTTTGGATTGGTAGTGCCCGAGGCGGCGGAGGAGAACAGGACGCCATAGACCCCGGTCGAGGGCGCCACGTAGTAGCAAGGAACATAGCCAGCCGGGTTGCCCGTGCCATCGACGCTTCGCGGACCGGCCAATTCCTTGGCGCGGGTGTCGATCAGGCCATCCGTGCTGTTGGAGCAGGTAAAGTCGGCTGTACCGGGGATGGTTTCATAGCCCTTGGTGCCGAAGCTTTGCGGATCGTAGATACGGATATTGCCGGCGTTGTTCGCGGTTCGATTGCGGGAACCGACCAGGATATGCTCGCCCGCAACGGCATAGACATAGATGAAAGTACGGCGGGGCACCACGCCCAGATAGACCGTTCCCGTCCCGGCCAGATCGAGATTGGCGCGGCCTTCGTCAGTGTAGGCGGCCTCGTATCCGGCAGGATAAAGGGAGCGGCTGCCTTCAGCCTGAACCGTCAATGGCAGAGTGGCGGCGATCAAGCCAGCCCACAGTGCGTGCAAGCATATTCTGGAGTCTTTTCGAACGAGTCGTTGGCGGACCAAATGGAAAAACTTTACGGCAGTCCCAATACTTTCCCTAATCCCCATATTTCACCCTGGCTTTTTCAACTCTCGGAAATTAAAAACAACTTCTCTATCTCGTTTTCCAGAAAGGCGCACCCAACAACCCTTCAATCGACGGCAATTTCATGCCGGGCGGACGGATTCTACAGAATTCCCCGGGAAAATCGACGCCCCCCCGTTTTCCATTGGAACGCGGCGCCAAGGTCCAAGGCTCCACGGCACCCGATGACGCGCCCCCGCCGTCCGGCCGGACAAGAAATCCATCGACCCAACCTGATTGGCGGCCTGCGGGCAGCCCAGAGGCTGTCGGTCCGATATCGCCACACAGTGCGGTGTTATCGATAACCGACCCGCACCGAGTAAATACAGCCATTCATTTGGGCGGAGCACATCGTGCGCGATCCGGCATCATGCCACAGGCTCATCAAAGCAATGTAAAAAACATTGTAAAGCTTATACGTCCGGCACAACCCGTGTATCATCCCGTTGGGGCATGGGTTTTAATCAAAGCAGCCGGTTTTATCGAGCTCAGCAATGCGCCGTTTTCTTTTCCTGTTCCTTGTCATCCAGGTTTCTTTGTTCGCCCTGGAAATGCCCCGTCCGGTGCAAGCCCATGTGGTCATGCCCTTTACGGGATTGCTGGCGGATGTCAGCGCCGCTCTGATCAAGGTGTTCGACGCTCAGGTCGCTGCCTACGACAACGTTATTCAGAGTACCCGCAATGGATTCGGCGTCGCCATCATGCCGGGCTGCAACGGCGTGGAGGCCTGCATTATCCTGCTCGCCGCCATGTTCGCCTTCCCGGCGCCATGGCGTGCCAAGTTCATCGGGCTGGGCATCGGTATCGTTGCCGTGCAGGCCGTGAACCTGCTGCGCATCATCAGCCTTTTCTACCTCGGACAATGGAACATGCAGGCCTTCGAGTTCGCCCACCTCTACCTCTGGCAGGCCCTGATCATGCTGGACGTGCTGGTGGTCTGGCTGCTCTGGGTACGTTACCTCGCCCGCAAGGGGTTGATACGATTCAACCCCAACGATGCCAACGCTGCCCATGCGACTTAACCTGGTCGGCGCTTTTCTGCTCAAGGCGATCGGCTGGTTCATCGTTTGCCTGGTCGTCTGGTATCAACTCGGCAGTCTCGTCACCCTGCCTGTCGGTCTCCTGGCCAAGCCAAGCGTTGCGGCTTTCTTCCCCGACTGGGCGGAAGGGGTAGAACAAACCGGGGCCACCCTGACGCTGCTTACCAGCCTGGAACTCCAGGACATGGCCGATGTACCTGCCGGGATGGTTGCGCTTCTCAGCCCGGAAGTGAGTTTTCTCAAGTACGGCTACGGACTACCGCTGCTGATTGCCCTGTTGTTTGCTTCAAATGCAAAGCATCCGTTCGCCAAAGTGGCCTTGGGTGCATTGTTGCTGTTGCCATTTCAGGTTTGGGGCGTGTGCTTCGACTGGCTGAAACAGGTCGGCATCGAGACCGATCTGGCATCATTCTCCCCCCTGGCCCGGGAGGCCATCGCCCTCGGCTACCAATTTGGTTATCTCATGCTACCCACCTTGGTGCCGGTGCTATTGTGGGCTGCGCTGGACAAGCGTTTCATGATCACGTTCATGCTGGAGGCGACGCTGCAGGCCCCTTCGGAGTCCAGACCCGCCTACCCGTCCAATCCTACGCAAAATCGGCAGGAGCGTAATTAATTGCTTTAAATCATCGACTTGCTGCTGGAGACGCATACGGCATCGAGCGTTGGGCAAGGATAGTGAAACCGAACAAAGCGTTTTTTCGTGAGAAACCCGAGCGATCAACCTGCAAGCGCCTGCGTCCGAGCAGAAACACCGCGCCAAGCCCGATTCGATGCCTTGAGCTGCCGACCCATCGATCTCTCGGCCCCTTGCGTTGGGGACTGATCATGTGTTGACAGCAGCTACACGCTGAGTCATTATTTGTGTATCCATTGTGTATGCAACAAGAGGAGAGACTCATGCGTGACGCCGCCATCAACCTGCGGGCCCTGCCCGAGCAACGGGATCTGATCGATCATGCTGCCAGCCTGCTTGGCAAGAACCGATCGGACTTCATGCTCGAAGCGGCCTGCGACCGTGCCCAGGCCGTCGTGCTGGATCAGGTCTTTTTCAGCCTGGACACCGACAAATTCAAGCAGTTCACTGCGATGCTCGACGCGCCTCCCGGCCCCAACCCGGGGCTTGAACGGCTGCTGGCCGTCAAGGCTCCCTGGAACACCGACGCGGTATGAGCTTGCGCCTGCGCGCACCAGAGCCGCTGACCGGAGCTCACCTTCTTGCGGAATTCGATTGCGGACAGTCGAGTCTGGACGAATGGCTCAAGCGCAGGGCCCTGGCGAACCACCAAAGCGGGGCGAGCCGCACGTTCGTCGCCGCCGATCACGATGGCCGTGTCTACGGCTACTACGCCATGGCCGCAGGTGCGGTAGCGCATCAGGCAGCTACGGGGGGTGTACGGCGCAACATGCCTGACCCCGTCCCGGTGATGGTGCTGGCGCGACTGGCCGTCGACTGCCGCGCCCAGGGCATCAAGCTCGGTGCAGCCTTGCTGCAAGACGCGGTCAACCGGACGCTGACGATTTCGCACAATGCCGGCGTCCGGGCGCTGCTGGTCCATGCCATCGACGAGCGAGCCAAACAGTTCTACGAACACTACGGCTTCCAGGAGTCGCCGCAGCATCGGATGACGCTGATGCTGCGCTTGAGCACGTCAAAAAAACACGAGGCGCGTCCGCCCTGTGCGTGAGGCAGGCACGAACAAGGCACAAATCGGGCACGGGATGGCCACAGACGGAAATGGGCCAGACCCGGAAGGTCTAACCCATTGATTTTTTGGCGCGCCCGGCGCGATTCGAACGCACGACCCCTGCCTTCGGAGGGCAGTACTCTATCCAGCTGAGCTACGGGCGCCAAGAGCGGCGAAGCATAGCGGGTTTGCGGCGTTGCGTCCATTGCGCCAGGCATCCGGGCTTTCCTGCACGCCGCGCTTTCCTTATAATCCCACGTTTTGATCGATTCCAAGGATAACCAGCCATGGCCGATTCGCACGCCCAGATGACCCGGACGACCCCCCAGGAAGTCATCGTTTCCATCGTTGCCGGTCTGCTGGCGCCGCTGCTGGCGATCGTGCTGATCGTCATGCTGGTGCTCGACATCCAACGCAGCCAGACGCCCGACGCGGCGGGTGAAGAAACGCAGAAGGCCGTGGCCGAGCGCATCAAGCCGTTCGCGACGCTGGATGCGCTCGACCCCACCGCGGTGGTGGCGGAGAAATCCGGGCAGGAGGTCTACGATACGGCCTGCGTGGCCTGTCACGGCAGCGGTGTGCTGGGCGCGCCGCGCTTCGAGAACAAGGCCGACTGGGGTGCGCGCCTCGCCCAGGGTTACGACACGCTGCTCAAGCACGCCATCGAAGGGTTCACCGGCAAGAGCGGCACGATGCCGCCGCGCGGGGGCGCCGCCGATCTCAAGGACGACGAAGTCGCGCGTGCGCTCGTTTACATGGCGAACTCGGCGGGTGCCGATTTCAAGGCGCCGGAAGCCGCGGCGCCCGCAGCCGCAGAAGCCGCAGCTCCGGCCGCAGCCAGCGTGCCGACGCCGGACCTGGCCCAGGGCAAGAAGGTGTACCAGAACGTGTGCTCGATGTGTCACGCCACCGGTGCCGCAGGTGCGCCGAAGCCGGGCGACCATGCAGCCTGGGACGCCCGCATCGCACAGGGGTTCCCGACGCTGTATGACCACGCGATCAATGGCATCCGTGCCATGCCCGCCAGGGGTGGCAACGCAAGCCTGAGCGACGCGGACGTCGCCAGCGCGGTCGGCTACATGTTCACCGAGTCCGGCGGCAAGTTGTAAGCACGCCGCGCGGCCGGAGCCAGGAAAAGTCCCACCCGCCCGCATGTCGCGCGTCTGTCCGCGCTGCGGTAGCAAGGAAAGCCGGGGCGCGTCGCTGCACGCGCACGACGGCCTGCGCCGGCTGCTGTTCTACACCCCGAAGCGGTGCCGTGACTGCCGGCACCGTTTCTGGGTGCCGAATCCGCTCAAACCCATCCTCCTGTTGTCGGCGGTCGCCGCGCTGGTTGGCGGCACCGCCTGGTTTGCGCTGGGCCTGCATGGCTCGCCCACGGTTTCCACTCCGCCCGCCACGTTGCCGCACGCCCGCGCCGTGCAGGGGGACGCCGAGGCGCAGTTGCAGATGGCGATGCGCCACACAACCGGCGACGGCGTGGCGCAGAACGACACGGAAGCGGCAAAGTGGTTCGCCAAGGCCGCGAGGGCGGGCCTTGCGGAAGCGCAGTATCACTATGGACTGGTGCTGCTCGAGGGGCGCGGTGTGGTGCAGGACTACACGGCGGCGTTCGCCTGGCTCGAAAAGCCCGCGCGCCGCGGCCACCCGCTCGCGCAATACCGCCTGGGCGAGCTCTATCGCTACGGCACCGGCACGCCCATCGACAAGCCGCGCGCCTACCTGTGGTTCAATCTTGCCGCGGCGCAAGGCGTGGAAGCGGCAGCCAAGGCGCGCGACAGCCTGGTATGGCAGTTGAAGCCGGAGCAGCTCGCGGCGATGCAGGCCGAGGCGCGTCACATGAGTCGGCTGCCTGCGGGTGAGGCGCCCGCTGCCGACGATGGTGCGCAAGCACCTGCACCTGCCGAGACTTCACCCTGACGGCGTGCGCCTCAGGGGTGTTGCCCCTCCGTCTCCGCCACGACGTCGAGCGCCCAGAGCCGGTGCGTGTCCAGCTTGAGGCGCGCATCCGCAGCCAGCGCGCTCACCTGGGCCAGCCGCGCCTGCAGACGGCCCTCCAGCGCCAGCCGCTGCGTCAACAGCACCTGGTCGAGGCTGCCTTCTCCCAGGCTGTAGGCGCGCGCCGCGAGGCGGGCGGCTTCGCTCAACGCCTGGGCCGCCTGGTCCGCATGCTGCCAGTTGGCGGCCCGTGCACGGGCCGCCTCGAAATCGGCGCGTGCTTCCGTGCGCAGGCGTTGCTCGATGCGTAGCGCCGCCACCCGGGCGGTCGTGCTCGACTGCGCGGCCGCCTGCTCATCAAAGCGCCGCGCCGCACCCGGCAGGGTGAGGCCAAGGTTCAATCCCACCACGCGCTCGTTGCCACCGGCTTCGTTGCGGTAGAACACGCCGACACTCGGATCGGCACTGCGCCGCTGCGTCAGCTGGCGGGTTTCGGCCTGCAGCACGTCGGCATGACGGCGCGCGCGCGCAAGTTCGTGATTGTGCGCGAGGACCGCGTCGGCATGCGCATCCGCGTCGCCCTGCGGCACCTGCGGGGCGGGCAGCGCACCATCGAACGCGACCGGGAGCGCAGGGTATTCGGCCAGCAGGCGCGAGCGCGCCTGCTGCGTGCGCGTGGCGGATTGCTGCTGCTGCAGGCGCACCTGGGCGAGCGCGGCTTCGGCGTTGACGCGCTCGGCGCGCGGCGCCTCGCCGAGACGGATGCGCGATTCGACCACGCCAAGCTGGCGCTCGGCCATGGCGAACTGTTCCTCCCACAGCGTGGCCTGGCTCGCTTCCGTCAGCCAGTCGAACCACAGGGCGAGCAGTCGCCGCCCGCTTTCATGCACGGCTTCGCCGAGATTCGCTTCGGCGTAGGCGATGCGCGCGCCGGCGAGCGCGCGGTCGGCGGCGGCGCGCGCGGGGAGGCGCACGCCGCGTGCGAGGCTCAGCGCCCACTCGCCCTCGTTGTCGCGCGGCACGGTCTGGATGCGGCGCTGCGCAAGCTCCGCGCCCACGGTCCACTCCTCGAAACCACGCTGCAATCCCTGGCTGCGCAAACCTTGGGCCGCCAGGTCGCCGCGTGCCTGCATCACGGCGGCCGATTCCAGCATCGCAGCCTCGGCGGCTTGCGGGTCGGGCAGGTGGCCGGCGTGCGCCGGCGCCGCAAAAGCCAGCGCCAGCGCCAGAATCCGCATGGCATTCATGCGCGCTCTCCCTTCAGGACAAATTGACGATACAGAAGCGGCAGCACGACCAGCGTCAGCAAGGTGGAACTGACCAGGCCGCCGATGACGACGATGGCGAGTGGGCGCTGGATTTCCGAGCCGGGACCGCTTGCGAACAGCAACGGCATCAGGCCAAAGGCGGTGATGCTCGCTGTCATGAGCACGGGGCGCAGGCGGCGCCGCGCACCCTCCTGCACGACGACGCTGCCGCGCAGGCCCTGGTCGCGCAGCTGGTTGAAATGGCTGACCAGCACCACGCCGTTGAGTACCGCGATGCCGAGCAGGGCGATGAAACCGACCGAGGCCGGCACCGACAGATATTCTCCCGACACCGCCAACGCGAAGACGCCGCCAACCAGCGCAAGCGGTACGTTCATCATCACCAGCAGCGCCTGGCGCAGGTCGCCGAAGGTCACGTAGAGCAGGAAGCCGATCAGCAGCAGCGCCACCGGCACCACGATCAGCAGGCGCAGCGCGGCGCGCTGCTGGTTCTCGAACTGGCCGCCCCAGGCCAGGTGGTAGTCGGTCGGCAGGTTCACCTTCGCTGCCACCGCGGCCTGTGCATCCGTGACGAAGCTCACCAGGTCGCGCCCGCTGACGTTGCTCTGCACCACGGCAAAGCGCGCGGCATTCTCGCGCTTCACCGCGACCGGCCCCTCGGTGCGCTTGAGGTGGGCGACCTGGTCGAGACTGATGCTGCGGCCGTCGGCCAGACTCAGACGCAGCGCCTGCAGCGCATCAGGCGCGTTGCGCAGCGCTTCCGGGCCGCGCAACTGCAGCGGCACACGGCGGCCCTGCTGTTGCAGCGTGCCGATGACTTCGCCCTCGAGCTGGGTGCGCAGCAGCATGGCGATATCGTCCGTGCTCAAGCCAAAGCGCGCGGCGGCGTCGCGGTCGATTTCCGCCTGCAGATACTGGACGCCGTCGTTCTTCTGTGTGTAGACGTCGGTGGCGCCCGGCACCGCTTCGATCGTGGCGGCGACCTCACCCGCCAGGCGGTTGAGGGTGGCGAGATCGGGGCCGAAGATCTTGATCGCGACGTCGCCGCGCGAACCGGTGAGCATTTCCGACACGCGCATGTCGATCGGCTGGGTGAAGTTGTAGGCGATACCGGGGAATTCCTCGAGCACCGTGCGGATTTCGCCGATCAGCCAATCCTTGTCGGGCTTGCGCCACGCGGCCTTCGGCTTCAACACGAGAAACGAATCGGTGTCGTTGAGTCCCATCGGATCGAGGCCCAGCTCGTCGGCTCCCACGCGGGCAACGATGCGCTCGATCTCGGGGACCTGCTTCAGGAGCGCCTGCTGCACGCGCAGATCCTGCGCGATCGACTCCTCGAGACTGATCGACGGCAGCTTCTCCAACTGCACCAGGATGTCGCCTTCGTCCATCACCGGCATGAAGGTCTTGCCAATGAACGGGTAGACCGCGACGGCCGCCAGCACCAGCACGGCGGTGCTGGCATAGACGCGCTTGGGGCGCGCCAAGGCGTGCTTGAGGAGGGGTGCATACACCGCCTGCGCGCGGCGCAGCAGCCACGGATCGCCATGTCCTGTACGCTTCAGCAGCATGAGTGCCAGCGCGGGGATGACGGTGAACGCCAGCAACAGCGAGGAGGCGAGCGCGAACACGATGGTGAGCGCGACCGGGGTGAACAACTTGCCCTCCAGCCCCTGCAGGGTGAGCAGCGGCAGGAACACGATGGCGATGATGGCGATACCCGAGGCCACCGGACGCGCCACTTCATGTACCGCCCACAGCACCTGTTGCAGCGGCCTCAGTTCGGTGTCCTGCGCATCGTGTCCGAGGTGCGCGACGATGTTCTCGACCACCACCACGGCGGCGTCGACCAGCAGCCCGATTGCGATCGCCAGCCCGCCCAGACTCATGAGGTTGGCGGACAGGCCGAACTGGCGCATGAGCACGAACGTCGCCAGCACCGACAGCGGCAGGATCAGCGCGACGACGACGGCGGCGCGCAGGTTGCCGAGAAACAGCAGCAGCAGGATCACCACCAGCACGGCGGCTTCGAGCAGCGCGCGACTCACCGTGCCAACGGCGCGATCGACCAGCTTCGCGCGGTCATAGAACGGCGAAACCGTGACGCCCTCGGGCAGGGTCGCCTGGATCTTTGCGAGGCGTGCCTTGACGTTGTCGATGAGCACGCCGGCATTCACGCCCCTCAGGCCGATCACCAGTCCCTCGACCGCCTCGCCGTGCCCATTCTCCGTCACCGCGCCATAGCGGGTCAGCTCGCCGATTTCGACCTGGGCGACGTCGCCGACGGTCACGACGACACCGCCCAGGGTGCGGATGCCGATGCGGCTGATATCCTCCAGCGAGGCGACGCCGGCGTCGACACGCACCACCCAGGTTTCCTCGCCCTCGTTGACCCGACCGGCGCCATCGTTGCGGATATTGGCTTCCAGCGCCGCGCGCAGGTCGGCGTAGGTAATGCCGCGCGCCGCCAGCGCAGCGGAATCCGGGCTGACCGTGAACGTCGTCACGCGGCCGCCGAGGGCGTTGACGTCGGCCACCCCCGGAAGCGAGCGCAGTTGCGGGCGAATCGTCCAGTCGAGCAGGCTGCGCTTCTCTGCCAGCGACAGCGGGCCGTCGATGGTGAACATGAACAGGTCGGAGAGCGGCGTGGAGATCGGTGCCAGTCCGCCCGACACGTTGGCGGGCAGGTCGCCCTTGACGTTGGCGAAGCGCTCCGCGACCTGCTGGCGCGCCCAGTAGATGTCCGTGCCTTCCTCGAAATCGACGGTGATGTCGACCAGCGCGTTCTTCGACAGGCTGCGCAGGATGGTCTGGTGCGGAATGCCCAGCAACTCGGTTTCCACCGGCTGGGTGATGCGCGCCTCCACTTCCTGCGGCGTCATGCCGGGCGCTTTCAGGATCAGCTTGACCTGGGTGGTCGACACGTCTGGAAAAGCGTCGATGGGAATCGACTGGAAGGCGCGAATGCCGAGCGCGGCGAGCAGCAGCGCGAAAAACAGGACCGCCCAGCGGCGCACCAGCGCGATTTCGATCAGGGCATTGAACATCGCTTACTCCCCGAGCCAGCGGGCCTTCAACGCCGCCACGCCGCGTACCGCGACACGGGCGCCGGAGGCAAGACCGCTGACTTCCGCCTGTTCGGCGTTACGCCGCAGCAGCGTGACCGGCGTGGGCGTGAAGCCGTTTGCGGTCTCGACGAACACATGCGGTGCAGTCTCTTTCCATACCAGGGCCGCTGCAGGCACGACCACCCCCTGCGCGGCGGGCGCGCCCACGAGTGCGGCCCGCACCGACTGGCCAGGACGCAGCAGGCGCTGCGGATCGGCCAGACTGGCGCGCACCAGCACGCTCTGCGCCGCATTGAGCTGCGGCAGCAGCGCAATGACGCGTCCGCCCGCCTCATACTCTGCAAGCGTCACCCGCTGGCCGACCGCGACCTGTTGCGCCTGGGCCGTGCTCAATGGAATCTCCAGCGCAAGTTGCGACGGGTCCACGAGTTTCATCAGCGCCACCCCGGCGTCGACGCGCAGGCCAGGTTCGGCGGCAGTCTCCGACACCACGCCGGCGATGGGCGAGACGAGGGTGATCGCGCTGCCGCTGACTTTTCCCTGCCCGAGCCAGGCCAGTGCCTGCTGTGCCGCGGCAAGCCCGGCACGTGCCGCCTGGACTTCGGTGCGCGTGGCGCGCAGGCGCGACTCGGCGATGAGCCCCTCGGCGAAAAGTTTTTCATCGCGCGCGGCATTGTCGGTAGCGAGCTGCGCGCGCAGGCGCGCCTGCGTCAGCGTGTTGTGGGCGTCCGCGAGGCCCGGCATCGAAAGCGTGACGAGGGGCGCCCCGCGCTTCACGCCATCACCCGCCTGCACGTGCAGTTGCGTCACCAGCGCCTCGCCGGCCGCCGCCACCACGCGGACGCCGGCGGGTGCGGTGACGACGCGCGCAGGGTAGGTGAGCGCCGGTCCGGCGGCCTGGGTGACGGCCGCTTCGCTGACGATCCCCAGATTCTGCTTCTGCGCGGGGGTAAACGGCAGCACATCGGCCGCGAAGGCGGGTAGGGTGCCTGCCAGGCTCAAGGCCAGCAGGCTCCGCAAGAGAAAGGCAAGCGCCATGCGTGTTCTCCACATCGAAGATGAAATTAGGCGCATTCTGCCGGTGGATACTTAAGAAAAGATTAAGTTGAGTGTATGGACTTCTTCCAATTCAGGAATGCGCACCCTGATCGCCACGGCACGTCGCCACGCGTCACTCGTTCAATTGTAGAAAACACGGCCATGTCGATGGGGACAGTCCAGCGCACGGAAAGCGCGCGGCTTAAGGCAGCTTTAAGGCAGGTCGCCCACACTGCAACCATCCCAAATATGCAAGGAGACCGCCATGCCCTACACTGAGCCCTCCCCCCAACGGGTCTACGACCCCCTGCTGCGGGTGCTGCACTGGACCATCGCCTTGTCGGTGATTACCTTGGTCGCGACCAGCCAGCTTGCCGAGGCCTTCGAACATGGCCCGGCCGAAACGGCGCTCTGGAATGCCCACCTGATCGCCGGCTACACCTTCGCCACGGCGCTGCTGGTGCGCCTGCTGTGGGGCATGGTCGGCCCGGCGAGCGCGCGCTGGAGCGATCTGTGGCATCCAGCCGTGTGGCGCGACCTGCTCCGCCTGCGCCTGCCGGCCTTGCATCGCGCCGGGCACGATCCCGTCGCCAGCCTCGCCTATCTGTTCGCGTACGCGGTCATGCTGGTGATGGCGGTGACCGGCCTGGGCCTCGCGGCCGTCGAATTCGAGGCCGGCCCGCTCGCATCCTGGCTCGCCGGCGCCGATGGTTTCAAGGACCTGCTGGAAGAACCGCACGAAGCCGGGTTCGCATTGCTGCTGGCCTTCATCGGCCTGCATCTCGCGGCGCTGGTGTTCCACCAGCTACGCGGCGAGCGCGTGGCACAGGGCATGATCACCGGCAAGCAATACCTCAACGCCGCACAGGGTGTCGAGCATGAAGCCTAGCGTGAGACATTGCCAGGCGAATTCGTGTCCCCCACTTGCGGGATAAGCGGCGATTTGCCCGCGTGCGGGCTCAGTCGATCGCTTCGTGGCATCATCCAACGAGCGGGAGGAAAGCGGGCAGGGGCCGGTTTCATGATCCGGGTGGCGACACGCCTTCCCCATTTGTTTTCCGGGTTGTCGAATCGACATGAACCTTGGGGTCATCCATGCGCATACTGCTGGTTGAAGACGACACGCTGCTCGGCGATGGCCTGCAGGCGGGTCTTGCGCAATCCGGTTTCACCGTCGACTGGGTACGCGACGGCGACGCCGCGGTCGCGGCACTGTCGACGGAGCGTTTCGCCGCACTGGTGCTCGATCTCGGGCTGCCGCGGCGCGACGGACTATCGGTGCTGCGCTGGCTGCGCGAACGCCGCGACGCCACGCCGGTGCTCATCCTCACCGCGCGCGACCGCGTCGAGGACAAGGTGCAGGGGCTCGACCTGGGCGCCGACGACTACGTGCTCAAGCCTTTCGATCTGGACGAAGTGGCGGCACGTCTGCGCGCGCTGGTGCGCCGCGCACACGGCCGCCCGGAGCCCCTGCTCACGCTCGGCGAGATCGAACTCAATCCGGCGGCGCGCACGGTGACGCGCGGCAGCCAGACGGTCGAGCTCACCGGGCGCGAATTCGACCTGCTGCACGTGCTGATGCAGAACGCCGAGCGCGTGCTGACGCGGCGCGCGCTGGAGGAACAGCTGTATTCCTGGAACGACGCGGTCGACAGCAACGCGCTCGAGGTCCACGTCCACCACCTGCGCCGCAAGCTCGGCAGCGAGTTCATCCGCACCGTGCGCGGCGTCGGCTACATGGCAACCGCCCACCCGGCCGGCGCATGAGCGCGCGCCCCGCCTATTCGCTGCGTCACCGTCTGGTGTGGCTCCTCACCGCTGCGCTCGCGGTCATCTGGCTGTTCGCCGCGCTCGCGGCGTACCAGCGCGCCCACCACGAAGCGGACGAGATGCTTGACACACAACTGACGCAGCTTGCCGAAACCCTGCTCGCCATCGTCGAGGGTGGCGACGTCAAGGACTTCGTCAAGGAGCTGCACGAGAATGCCCACACCCACACGGTGCCGATCGCCTTCGAAGTCTGGCGTGAACACCACCACCGCATCCGGCGTCTGGTGACCTCGGCGGGGCATTCCGGATTCGATGCGGAGATACGTCCGGGCTTCGCCGAGATTTCGCATCACGGCGAGCACTGGCGAATCTACGCGGTGACCGGCAAGGATGCCGAATACCGGGTGGTGGTCGGACACGCACACGCCGCGCGCGAACGGTTGGCACGCGAGATCGGTTTTTCCGTGCTCGTCCCCGGTGCGATCGCGCTGCCCTTGATGGCGTTCGCCGTATGGCTGGGGGTGGGACGCAGCCTGCGTCCGGTCGACACCGCCGCACGCGAGGTCGCCGCGCTCGACCCGCAGCAGTTGAAGCCGCTCGATGAAGCGGCGCCGCTGCCCAGCGAGATCGCGCCGCTGCGCAGCGCGCTCAATGCGTTGATTGGGCGTGTCAACGAGGCATTCGAGAACGAGCGGCGCTTCACCGCCGATGCCGCGCACGAATTGCGCACGCCGCTGGCGGCGCTCAAGGTGCAGGCGCAGGTGGCGCTGCGCGCACAGGACGACGCAGGCCGTCAGCGCGCGCTGGCGCAGGTGACCGCCGGGGTCGACCGCATGACCCACCTGGTCGAGCAGCTGCTCACGCTGGCGCGCGTCGACCCCGCCGTCGCGCCTTCCGTCGCGACGCTCGTCGATGCGGCGGAAACTGCCGCGGCGGTATGCGCCGAACTGCTGCCGCTGGCGCGCCAGCAGGGCCAGACACTGGAAGCCGAGTTGACGGCGGGCTGCCGCATCGCCGTCAGCCCGGCATGGCTACGGATTGCCCTGCGCAACCTCGTCGACAATGCGCTGCGCTACGCCGGCGCCGCTGCGCGCATCGAAGTCAGCGTCACGTGTGATCGCAACGGGTGCGTGCTGCGCGTGGCCGACAACGGTCCCGGCGTGCCACCGGACGAGCGCGAACGACTCGCCGCACGCTTCGTGCGCGGCGAGTCCGACAGCGAGGGCTGTGGGCTCGGGCTGTCGATCGTCGCGCGCATCGCCACGCTGTCGCACGCCCGCCTCGTGCTTGGTGAAGGGTTGCCGCGCGCCGACGGCGGCCACGGCCTTGCCGCCAGCCTGCACTTTCCGTCCACCGGATGAGGCGTCTGCCGCGCGGCTCAGGAACGCCGCTTGCGCGGTTCGTAATGCACCACGGCGCGCATGATTTCGGAGTAGGGAAAAGCGTCCGCGCCGCCCCAGCGCTCGATGCCCTGCAGCACGCTCGCGCCGACATCAGTGGCCGCATCGCCCGCCCCACCCAGCGCCGCACCCAGGCCGCGCACGCCGCCGCACTGGGCGCGGATTTCCTTGCCGAACGGCCACGCCGTACCGGCCTGGATCTTCAGTGCGAACTGTGCGTTGACGTGGAGGCTCCGGTGAAACTCCGCGCAGTGCACGCCGGTGGCTGGATCGCCACAGGCAATGGCCTCGCGCTCGGCCAGATTGAGGCGCTGCGCCCGGCTGCAGTCGACGCAGCGCGACAGCAGCGCGCGCTCGAACGGACAGGGATGCACGATGCGTTCCCTGCGCGCCTGGTGGTAGGCATCCTCGTTATAGCCGGACATGGGGCGGTCTGCCCTGGGTGTGCCGCGCCGACCTTACCAGTCGTCGCCGGCCAGACTCGGGTCGCGGTCGCGCTCGGCGCTGAGCGTCTCCTGCGCGACGAGTTCGTTGTCGGCGAAGATCATCTTGTAGCGGTCGCCTGACTTCGGGTCGAGCGTCTTGCGCAGTGCGTTGAGCTGAACCTTGGCTTCCTTGAAGCTCGCCCACTCGCCCTGCTTTTCCAGCACCTTGAACATGCCGATCCGGAACACGTAATAGGGCATGGGATGGTCCCTCCTCTCCTCAGCTCAATCTGCCGTGGCACTGCTTGTACTTCTTGCCCGACCCGCACGGGCAGGGGTCGTTGCGACCGACCTTGGGGAAGGCGGACGCCGGCGCGGCGGCCTCGCGCTCGGCCTCGCTGAAGTCGCGGCCTTCATCATACTCGCTGTGCTGATACTGCACGTTGGAAGGCTCGTGCGGTTCGACCGCCTGCACTTCCTCCGGTGCGCGGATCTGCACCGTGGCGGTGATCTGCGTGATCTCGGCCTTGATCGCAGTGAGCATGCCGGCGAACAGTTCGAAGGCCTCGCGCTTGTATTCCTGCTTCGGCTGCTTCTGCGCATAGCCGCGCAGGTGGATGCCCTGGCGCAGCATGTCCAGTGCGGACAGGTGTTCGCGCCAGTGGGTGTCGAGGCTCTGCAGCATCACCGCGCGCTCGAACTGGCGCAGCCCTTCGGCACCGACCAGCGCTTCCTTCTCCGCGTAGAGGGCATCGGCGGCTGCGCGGATTTTGCTGCGCAGGCCCTCCTCATTGAGCGTGGTGTCTTCCTTCAGCCACTGCGCCAGCGGCAGGTCCAGGGTGAACTGCGCGGCCAGCACCTTCTCCAGCCCGGCCACGTCCCACTGTTCCTCCATGCTGCCGGGGACGATGTGCAGGCTGATGGCATCGTTCAACACGTCGTCGCGCATGGCGCGGATGGTGTCGGCGATGTTCTCGCTCGCCAGCAATTCGTTGCGCTGCTCGTAGATGACGCGGCGCTGGTCGTTGGAGACGTCGTCGTATTCGAGCAGCTGCTTGCGGATGTCGAAGTTGCGCTGCTCGACCTTGCGCTGCGCGTTCTCGATCGCGCGCGTCACCCACGGATGCTCGATCGCCTCGCCCTCGGGCATCTTCAG
>JANJXT010000018.1 GCA_024708885.1 Thiobacillus sp. | reverse complement strand
TCGATGTAGGCCTGGTAGCAGCGCTCTTCAAAACGGCGGTGCAGCACCATTTCGCGCAGCACACGTTTCTTGTCTTCAATCTTCATTCGGTTACCCTTGTCGGATGGGTCGGAAAATGCGCTGAGAAAAAACTCAAACGCGCGATTATCCGGCAAACCCCGCCACCCATCAAGAAACGCGCCTTCCCCGAGACCCCCGGATGTTGCCCAGACTGACTGAAAACAAAGCCGAAATCACCGATAAATTGCTTGAACAGGCGGGCCACGCCCTGCTCGTACTGCTCCACGGCAAAGCCTTGCCCGATGTGCCCGGCGCCGCCGCGCTGAAGGCCGCGCTGAAGCGGCGCAACCTCAAACCCGACGAGTTGGCGAAGTCCCCGCTTGCCGCACAGTTGCCAGGCGGCACGCTCGTCGTCGCGGTCATGTTGAAGCCCGATGCCTCCACCTTCGAAACGCACGAAGGTCTGCGTAAAGCACTCGCGCTGCTGAATGCGGAACACCCGAAGTCGCTCGCGCTGGCGGTGTTCGGCGATGCGGCCTTCAAGGCGCGCGCGGCGCAGGCCGCGGCGTATGTCGCGCTGGTCAACGGCGCGCCGCTGCCCTCGCGCAAATCCAAGCCCGACACCGCGCTGAAAACCATTGCCGTGTATGGCCACAAATCGGCGGATGGCCTGGTGCGCGCGCAGGCGCTCGCCGACGGCAACCTGCTCACCCGCAGCCTCACCGTGCAGGGGCCGGATGAGCTCACGCCCGGCGCGTATCGCAGGCGCATCAAGGCACTTGCCAAAAACTACGGCTGGAAGGTCGAGGAATATCCCTTCGATACGCTGAAGAAAATGGGCGCCGGCGCTTTCTGCGCGGTGGCGCAGGGCTCGCCGGCTAGGGACGCCGCGATCGTGCGGATCAGGTATCAGGGATCCAGGAAGGGGGCAGGGGTCAGGGGTCAGGGATTAGGGAAGACCGTGGCCTTCGTCGGCAAGGGCATCTGCTTCGACACCGGCGGCCACAACTTGAAGCCCGCCAAGTACATGCAGGGCATGCACGAGGACATGAACGGCTCCGCGGTGGTGCTCGGCATCCTCGCCGTGGCGTCGCGCCTGAAACTCGCCGTCGAGCTCGACGGCTGGCTCGCGCTCGCCGAGAACCATATCAGCCCCGCCGCCTATCGGCAGAATGAAGTGGTGACGGCGCTGAACGGGACCACCATCGAGGTCGTGCATACCGATGCCGAGGGGCGCATGGTGCTCGCCGACACCCTGGCGCTCGCCGCGAAAACGAAGCCCGATCTCATCGCCGACTTCGCCACCCTCACCGGCTCCATGCATTACGCGCTCGGCAGCCGCATGTCCGGCGTGTTCGCCAGTTCCAGCACGCTCGCGCATCAGGCGTCGCGCGCCGCCACCGCGAGCGGCGAGCGCATCGTCGTGTTCCCCTATCCCGAGGATTACGACACCAGCCTCGACTCCACGGTGGCCGACGTCAGGCAATGCAGCATGGAAGGTGAAGCCGACCACATCCTCGCCACGCGCTTCCTGTCGCGCTTCGTCGGCGATACACCCTGGCTGCACATGGACCTGTCGGGCCACAGCTGCAAGGGGGGGCTCGGCGCGGTGATGAGCGATGCCAACGGTTTTGGGGTGGCGTGGGCGTTGGCCCTGCTGGATGGGCTGCACGACGGGCACTGAGGCGTCGATGTCCGCGGCGCTGGACATCGTCCATGTCGACGACAGCCTGCTGGTGCTGGACAAGCCGGCAGGCCTGCTTGCGGTGCCCGGGCGCGGCCCCGGCAAGGCCGACTGCCTTGCCGCGCGGGCGCAGGCGCGTTTCCCGGATGCGCGGGTGGTGCACCGCCTCGATATGGATACCTCGGGCCTGATGGTGATGGCACGCGGCGTGGCTGCGCAGCGCGTGTTGTCGCGCGCGTTTGCTGAGCGCACGGTGCACAAGCGTTATGTCGCCGTGGTGGGCGGATGCCCGCAAGCGCCTACAGAAGAATGGAGCGTGATCGACCTGCCGCTGGTGTGCGACTGGCCGAATCGGCCGCGGCAGATCGTCGATCATGCCCTCGGCAAGCGGAGTCTCACTCGCTGGCGCGTCGCGCAATACGACGCGGGCGACGACACCGCGCGCGTCGAACTGGAACCCGTGACCGGCCGCTCGCACCAGCTGCGGGTGCACCTGGCGGCGCTCGGCCATCCCATTCTGGGCGACCCACTGTACGCACCGCCGGCATTGCAGGCACGTGCGTCGCGCCTGATGCTGCACGCCTGGCGTTTGACGTTCGCACATCCGGCGAGCGGCGAGACGCAGGAATTCGAGCTGGCGGCACCGTTCTGAGCGGCGGACAGCAAAAAAGAAACGCCGGCGAACCGGCGTTTCGAGTGTAAGGAATTCCGACGTTGGGTCAGGCGGCGGCTGCGGCGCGCTTCTGCCGCAGGCGCAGGCCGATGAGGCCGAGACCGGCGAGCAGCATGCCCCAGGTTTCGGGCTCCGGTACCGGAACCGTGACCGCGGCGACGGTGTACATGCCGCCGTTGCTGCCGGTAGCGGTGCCGCCGATTTTCAGCGTGTAGTCGCCCGGGGCGAAGTAGGAACTTGCCGGCAGGGTCAGGTGATCCGGGTCGCCGGTGGATACGAAGGTGGTGTAAAGGGCATTGTTGCTATCGTAAATGTTGGCCGACAGACTATCGATATTGGTGATGGTCAAGGTAAACGAGCCAAAATTCACGTCCAGGGGGATATCGGAAACCCCTGAGCCGGCATAAAGGCCGGTGAGGATCTTGAAGGTCAGGCTGTGGTCGATCGTTCCCGTGGACGTCACGGCGAAGGCGTCGCCATAGGTAGCCCCGGCGCTGAACGAACCGAGATGCAGGGTGTCGGTGAGATTCAGGCTGTTCACTGCTGCGTGGGCGCCACCCGCAACCATCAGGCCGGCCGCCAGGACCAGTGCATGCAATTTCATGTTGCTCCTCCAAATTGAGATTTATTTATCCTGTCATTGAAATACAGGCTTGTAACTGCCCAAAATCAAGAAGCAAGACTTATTCCAGATTTTTATCATGTTGTTTTTATTGGATTGTCATTTTTTGCTGATCCGGAAGTGTAAAAAAATCCGACAAAATACCCTCCGTTGCGGCCTCCCCATGCTCAGCGCGTCGACAGATAACTCGGGAAGGCCTGCTTGTCGAGCACGATCTCGATGAGGTTGATGCCGCCGACGAGGTCGGCGCGCTCGAACATCGCGTCGAGATCGGCGGGTGTTTCGATGCGGTAATGCGGGACGCCGAACGACTGGGCGAGCAGTCCGAAATCGGGATTGCGGAAATCGCAGTCGATATAGCGCTCGCCGTAGAGCTGGAACTGGTTCTTGCGGATGAGCGACAGGGTCGCGTTGTTGATGACGACGACGTTGAGCGGAATGCCGTAGTTGACCGCGGTCATCATCTCCATGCCGCACATCTGGAAACCGCCGTCGCCGAGGATTGCGAAGGTGGGGCTGGTGGGCGCGTGACAGCGCGCACCGATCGCCGCGGGGATGGCGTGTCCCAGCGAGGAGATGCCGGTGTTGGGAAAATAGCGGTTATGGTCGGACACGTCGAAGTAGCTCTGCGCGAACACGATGTTGTCGTCGAAAACTTGGGTGTTGCGCGGGAAGCGCCGGGCGAGCGCTTCATAGAACAGGCGGATGAGGCGGAACTTCTCGTCCTCGTCGCTGCCCGCCGTACTCCGGTGCGGCGGCGGTGCTGCGCGGTGGGCGTTCAGGCGGTCGAGCGCCTTGGGCGGCATCGCGTCGTGCTCGAGGACCGCGCAGACGTGTTCGAGCGTGGCGCGGATGTCGCCGCAGATGGCGAGCTGCGGCTGGAATACGCGGCCGAGCTGCGCGGGGTTGCGGTCGACCTGCGCGATGGTCTTGCCTTTGAACAGGCGGGCGTCCCAGACGTGGCTGGTGCGCTCGTTGAATCCCGCGCCCAGCACGATCAGCAGGTCGGCGTGTTCGGCGATGTAGCGGTAGGCGTCGCCGTTGGAGGTCACGCCCAGGCAGCCGAGCGATAGCGGCGAGCCTTCCGCCACCACGCCCTTGGCCTTGAGGCTGGTGGCGACCGGGATGTTGAAGCGCGCCGCAAGCGCGGCGACGGCGTCGAGTGCGCCGGAGGCGACGCAGCCGTAGCCGGCGACGATGGCGGGATAGTGTGCCGAACGGAGCAGCTCGGCGAGCGCGTCGGCCGACCCGGTGGCGCGCGAGACCGTCTTGTGCGGGAAATGGATCTGCTCGAGCACGCCCGCGTCGACGGACTCCTTTTGCACATTGTAGGGGATCGACAGCAGCACCGGACCGGGTTCGCGGCCGAGCAGCGCCTGTGTCGCCTGGTTCAGCACCTGGCCGAGGTAGTCGGTACGCTCGACCAGCCGGCGATAGCGCGTGATGCTGGAAAACAGCGTGGCCTGATCGATGGCGCCGCCCTCGCCCGAGCTTTCCTGCAGGCCGCCGCGGCCGAACAGATACGTCGAGGTCTCGCCGGTGATCGCCAGCACCGGCAGGCGCTCGGCGTAGGCGTTGGCGATGCCGGTGACGAGATTGGTCGCTCCGGGGCCGGCCGTGGCGATGCACGCAGACGGACGGAGCGCCGCGCGCGCGTAGCCGCCCGCCATGAACGCCGCCCCCTGTTCGTGCTTGACCAGCACGCTCTTCACCCCTGAGCCGTACAGGCTGTCGTAGATGGGCAGCACATGCGAGCCTGGCATGCCGAACAGGATGTCGATCCCCAGGCGTTCGAGATACCTGACGATGAGTTCGCTGACGGAGATGTTCATGGTTTCGGGCTGCAATCCGCCCTGCGCGGCCACCGCCATGGCAGGCCACGCAGGCAAAAGGCGGATTTGAGCACAAGACGCGCCGCAGGAAAACCTGCGGTGCGCGGGGAAAAGACCGGGCTGCCCCGGTCCGTGCACATCAGGCGTGCGCGAGGCGCTGTTCGATCTCGGTGAAGGTGCTCGCCACCTCGGTGGTCTGCACGACGATGCCGAGCTGCTTGCACAACTGCGACAGCGACAGGAGACCGCGCACCATCTGCCGGCCGTCGACCTGTTCGATCACCAGTGCATGCTGGCGGCCGCGTGCCTTGAGGGTTTCCAGGACATGACCGACGCGTGCGTGCGCGACGTCGTCGTAGTCGATCGCTTCCAGGCGCTCCACCGGGGTCATGATGTCGGCCACCAGCACCTCGTCGCGGCGGATGCCGCGGCTTTGCACGACCAGCAGCGGCTTTTCGCTGTGCAGGTCGGTGCGCGTCACCAGGCCCGCCATGCGATCCTGCGCGTCCATTACGAACAGCAGGCGCACCTTGCGCCGGTGCATGCGCGCTTCCGCCTGCTGGATGGTGTCGCCGGGTGTGGCGATGAACGCGGTGAGGCGGTGGAAATCCGTCATCACGTCGAGTGCGGGATTGTCCAGGGTGACGAGATCAGGCAGCACACAGGCTGGCCGCACCAGGCCGGCGGTGCGGTCCAGGTTGCGGGAGGGCAGACGGGTGTACGACTGGCTCATGGCGCTTCTCCTTGCATCGGCGTTTCCAGGATTCCCTGGCGCGCACGGCGCGGGGGAATGGTTGGGGTATGCTGTGCCCTGATTGTCGGGCTGTCCATTCAAGAATTTTTACGTCGGCATAAGGGAAGTTTGTCGGCGCGCGGTGGCTGGAAGCGCCTCGCCCGTGGCGAGGGCGAGGCTGGGCTACCCGGTCTGTTGCAACAGCGTCTGGTACGCGGTCTCGAACAGATCGACGCCATCGCGTTGCAGGGTATGGCCGACCAGCTCGAGGTCGATGCCCAGGCGCGCGAGTTCGTCGAACAGCGCCTGCGCTTCGGCGACGCCCTCTTCCACGCGCAGCGCGGGACGGCCGTGCTCGCGCAGGGCGTCGAGGGTCTTGTCGGGCAGGGTGTTGATGGTCTCGCGGCCGATCAGCGGTTCGACGTAGAGCAGATCCTGATAGTCGGGATTTTTCACGCCGCTGCTCGCCCACAGCAGAAACTGCGGTGCGGCGCCCTGGCGCGCGAGCTCGGCGAACGTCTCGCCGTGAAAGCGATGCAGGTAGCGCTGGTAGGCGAGCTTGGCCATCGCCACCGCAGTGCGGCCGCGCAGCAACAGCGCTTCCTGCGTGCCGATGGCGGTGAGTTCCTTGTCGACGAGCGTGTCGACGCGCGACAGGAACAGGCTGGCGACCGCCTTGCTGTGCCGCACGTCGCCCCCCGCGGCACTGCGCGCGGCAAGCCCGCGCAGGTAGGCGTCGAAGGTCGCCTGCGTCTGTTCCAGAGAAAACAGCAGCGTGACGTTGACGTTGATGCCGTGCTGGGTCAGCGCCTCGAATGCACTCAGGCCTTGCGGGGTGCCGGGCACCTTGATGAGGAGATTGCGTCGGTCGACACGCTCGGCGAGACGCTGCGCCTCGGCCACCGTGCGCGTGGCGTCGTAGGCCCAGCGCGGCGCCACTTCCATGCTGACGTAACCGTCGCGTCCGCCGCTCGCTTCGTGGATGGGCCGCAGCAGGTCGCAGGCAGCCTGTATGTCGGGGATGGCCAGTGCCTCGTAGCGCCGTTCCGCATCCGGCTCCGTCGCTTTCAGGCGCGCGAGATCGTCCGCGTAATAGGGGCTGCTGGCGAATGCTTTCTCGAAGATCGACGGATTCGATGTCACGCCCGATACGCCGTCCTCGGCGATCAGCCGGGCGAGCGTGCCGTCATGAATGTGGCTGCGTGAGAGGTTGTCGAGCCACAGGCTCTGGCCGAGGGTGGTGACGTGGCGGGTGGGGTTCATGCGCGCTCCTCCTGATTGTTCGTATCAGGATAGAACACGCTGGATGCGGTTGGTTCACGGCATGGCCCGCGGGCCGGCGCCAGGGCACGCCTGTGCTAGACTTCGAGGCATTCACCGGCCTTCTCCTTGCGCACTCCCATGTCAGGCAGCACCCTCGGCAAACTGTTCTGTGTCACCGTGTTCGGCGAATCGCACGGCCCCGCCATCGGCTGCGTGATCGACGGCTGCCCGCCCGGCCTGGTGCTCGATGCCGCCGACATCCAGTTCGACCTCGACCGGCGCAAGCCGGGCACCTCGCGCCACGTCACGCAGCGGCGCGAATCCGACACGGTCGAGATTCTCTCCGGCCTGTATGAAGGCAGGACGACGGGCACGCCGATCGCGCTCCTGATCCGCAACGAGGACCAGCGCAGCAAGGACTACGGCAACATCGCCGACACCTTTCGTCCCGGCCACGCCGACTACACCTACACGCAGAAATACGGCTTTCGCGACCCGCGCGGCGGCGGGCGTTCCTCGGCCCGGCTGACCGCACCCATCGTCGGTGCCGGCGCCATCGCCAAAAAGTGGCTGCAGGAGAAATACGGCATCGTGATTCGGGGCTACATGAGCGCGCTGGGGCCGATCGACCTGCCCTTCGAGTCGTGGGATGCGGTCGGCGCCAACGCCTTTTTCTCACCCGGCATGGCCATCGTGCCCGAGCTCGAGGCCTACATGGACGCGCTGCGCAAATCCGGTGACTCGGTCGGTGCCAGGGTGACCGTGGTCGCCGAGAACGTGCCGCCCGGCTGGGGTGAGCCGCTCTACGACAAGCTCGACGCCGACCTCGCGCATGCGCTGATGGGCCTGAACGCCGTCAAGGGTGTCGAGATCGGCGACGGCATGCAGGCCGCGCGCCAGAAGGGCACCGAGCACCGCGACGAGATCGCGCCCGAAGGTTTTCTCTCCAACCATGCCGGCGGTGTGCTCGGCGGCCTCTCGTCCGGCCAGGCCATCGTCGCGCACGTCGCGATCAAGCCGACTTCGTCGATGCGGCTGCCCGGCCGCTCCGTCGACCGCAGCGGCCAGCCGATCGAAGTCGTCACCCACGGCCGTCACGACCCCTGCGTCGGCATCCGCGCCACCCCCATCGTCGAGGCGCTGACCGCGATCGTGCTGATGGACCATGCGCTGCGCCACCGCGCGCAGTGCGGCGACGTCGCGAGCGGCACGCCGGTGGTGCCGGCCGCGGCCGGCTGAACGCGTTCCTGGCGCGTGCCGGCGCCAAAACCCCTGCTTGGGGCGGGGCGACAGGCGCGGACGCTGGTCTATAGTGAAAGCCACTTCGATTCCTCTGCAAGGAGCTGGCCATGAACGCACTGCATCGCATGGAACGCTTTCTCGACGCACACATGATTCCGTTCGATCTCGTGGCGCATCCGCACAGCCAGACCAGCGCACAGACGGCACGTGCTGCCGGCGTGCCGCTCTCCCGCGTGGCGAAGGGGGTGCTGCTGGACGGGCGCGAGTGCCAGATGGTGGCGATGATTCCCGCCGACCAGGAGGTGCATCTGGGCCGCCTGGGGCACGACCATGGCGTCGATTTCACCCTGGCCGACGAGGTGAGCGTCAGCCGCCTTTTCACCGAATGCGAGCCCGGTGTCGTGCCCGGCCTGCCCAACGCGTGGGGCGTGGAAATGGTGTGGGACGACGCGTTGATGGCGCAACCCGAGATCTACCTCGAGGCGGGCGATCACGAGCGCCTGCTCCGCATCGAAACGCGCTATCTGCGCGAACTCTTTGGTGACGCCCCGCACTGCCGTTTCAGCCAGCCGCGCATGCACCACTGACGCGGCTTGTCTTGCCATGGACGCCCGGCAATGCCGGGCTTTTTTATGGCTGCAATGGTTTGTGTAATAGATAATACATATATGTATACTATGTTACATTTTCCGCCAAAGCCCCGTCGTGGACTATCTCGCCCTCTTCGTCAGTCTGCCCACTCGCGCGTCCAGTGGGCGCATGCGGGCATGGCGCGCCCTGAAGGCGCTTGGCTGCGCCACGCTGCGCGACGGCGTGTATGTGCTGCCGGACACGCCGGATCACGATGCGGCGCTGGGCGAGGTGGCCGCGGAGGCGGCGAAGGCCGGGGGCAGCGCAGACGTCTATCGCCTGCTCGCGCGCGACCCGGCACAGGCGGCGGCGCTGCAGGGGCTGTTCGATCGCGGCGAGGACTACGTCCATATCGTCGCCGAGGCGCGCGCGCTGCGTGGGGCGCTGCACGGTCTCGATGACGCGGCGGCGCAGCATCGCGAGCAGGCGTTGCGCCGCCGCTTCGATCAGGTGGTCGGCCTGGATTTCTTTCCGGGCGAGGCGCAGCGCCAAGCGCTGGCTGAGTTGGGCGCCCTGCATGTCGCGGTCGTCCGCATGCTGTCGCCGGACGAGCCCGGCCCGGCGCAGACGGACGTGCCGCTGCGTGACCGGGTGGACTATCGCGGCCGCACCTGGGCCACGCGGGCGCGCCCGTGGGTCGACCGGATGGCGAGCGCCTGGCTTATCCGCCGCTTCATCGACCCCGACGCGCGCTTCGTCTGGCTGGCCTCGCCGGCGGACTGCCGCCCCGACTGGCTGGGCTTCGATTTCGATGGCGCGTCCTTCGCCCACGTCGGTGTCCGCGTGACGTTCGAGACGCTGACGGCGAGTTTCGGCCTCGAATCCGACCCGGCGTTGCAGCGCATGGCGGACCTGGTGCATGCCCTCGACGCCGGCGGCCTGCCCGTGGCCGAAGCCCCCGGTGTGGGAGCCCTGCTGGCAGGGCTGCGCGCCGCCGAATCCGACGACGATGCCCTGCTCGCAAGGGCGTCCGATGTCTTCGACTGGCTGCTGCAAAGCTACAAGGCGCACACCCCGTGACCCCGCCCGTGCCGCCCCCCGCCCACCCCTCCTTCCGCGAAGCCTTCCGGTACTGGCTGAAGCTCGGCTTCATCAGCTTCGGCGGGCCGGCCGGGCAGATTGCCATCATGCATCAGGAACTGGTGGAGAAGCGGCGCTGGATTTCCGAGCGCCGCTTCCTGCACGCGCTCAACTACTGCATGGTGCTGCCCGGTCCCGAGGCGCAGCAGCTGGCGATCTACATCGGCTGGCTGCTGCACCGCACCTGGGGCGGCGTCGTTGCCGGCACGCTTTTCGTGCTGCCCTCGCTGTTCATCCTGGCGGGGTTGACCTACGCGTACCTGGCCTTTGGCGACCTCACCTTGGTCAAGGGCATTTTCAACGGCATCAAGCCGGCGGTGGTCGCCATCGTCGTGTTCGCCGCGTGGCGCATCGGCACGCGGGCGTTGAGGAACAGGCTGCTGTGGGGATTCGCGGCCGCGTCTTTCTTCGCCATTTTCACGCTGAAGATTCCCTTCCCCTACATCGTGCTGGGGGCGGGCATCCTCGGCTTCGTCGGCGGCAGGCTCAGGCCTGAGCTGTTTCGTATCGGCGGCGGCCATGGTGCGGCCGACAGGGACTACGGCCCGGCGCTGATCGACGACGACACGCCGCTGCCGTCACACGTGCGCCATAGCCACGCGCATCTGCTCAAGCTGCTCGCCGCCGGCTTCGCGTTGTGGGCGGCGGCGATGGCCGCGCTGCCCGATGGCACGCTCACCGACATGGGCGCGCTGTTCACCAAGGCGGCGCTGATCACGTTCGGTGGCGCCTATGCCGCGCTGCCCTACGTGTACCAGAGCGGCGTCGAGCACTACCACTGGCTGACCGGCGCGCAGATGATCGACGGCCTGGCGCTGGGCGAGGCCACGCCCGGTCCGCTCATCATGGTGGTTGCCTTCGTCGGCTTCGTCGGCGCCTGGACCAAGGAGATCTTCGGGCCGGACATGCTGTTCCTTGCCGGTTTCGCCGGTGCGGCGGTGGCGACTTTCTTCACCTTCCTGCCCGGCTTCGTTTTCATCCTCGCCGGCGGCCCGCTGGTCGAGTCGACCCACGGCGACCTCAAGTTCACCGCGCCGCTCACTGGCATCACTGCCGCCGTGGTCGGCGTCATCGTCAACCTGGCCGTGTTCTTCGGCTGGCACGTGCTGTGGCCGCGGGCGACCGAGGCGGCGCCGTTTGCCGGCCCGTTCGAATGGTTCTACGCCCTCATCGCGGTGGCCGCCTTCATCGCCCTGTGGCGATACAAGCAGGATATCCTGCGTGTGATCGCCGGATGCGCCGCCGTGGGACTGGCGCATACCTTTCTCGGTACGTGAACGTTGCGGCATTCATGCGGTCAGCATCAATATGAGTGCGCCACCCGGCACCCCTTCGCAGAATCCGCACCGCGGCCTTGGCCGCGGTATGGCGCTCGTTGCGAGCCTGGCGCTGCTGGGAACGCTCCATGCCTTCTTCGACACCCGTCTGCAGGTGCAGAACGAGCCCAATCGTGCCCTGCAGGTCGCACCCGGCAACGAACTGGTGCTCAAGCGCAGCCGCGGCGGACATTACGTCTTCCCCGGTACCATCAACGGGCGGGCGGTGACGTTCCTGCTCGATACCGGCGCCACGCTGGTGTCGGTCCCCGCGCACCTGGGGCAGCCGCTTGGATTGAAGCCGGGCACGCCGATGCGCAGCATCACCGCGAACGGCACCGTCACCACGCGCGCGACCCGCATCGATACGCTGGCATTCGGACCGTTCGAGGTGCGCGGTGTGTCGGCCAGCCTCAACCCCGGGATGCATGGCGATCAGGTGTTGCTGGGCATGAGCGTGTTGCAGCATCTCGAATTCACCCAGCGCGGCGACACCTTGCTGCTGCGCCCGCCTGGCGGCGCCTGAAAAAACGCTTTGACAATTCTCTGGAGTATGTTATCAATGCCGCGTCCGTTGGATTCAAGAGGTAAATTGCGGTACCTCTGGTAAGCGTTTTCCTTGAAATTCGATAGACGGGGCGTGTTGCCCGTTTTTTTCATGATGGATAGGAAACGAGATGGAAACCGGTACTGTCAAGTGGTTCAACGATGCGAAGGGCTTCGGCTTCATTACTCCCGACAATGGGGGTGAAGACCTCTTTGCGCATTTCTCCGCGATCAACGCCAGCGGCTTCAAGACCCTGAAGGAAAACCAGCGCGTCAGCTTCGAAGTGACGACCGGCCCCAAGGGCAAGCAGGCTTCCAACATCCAGATCGTGTCGTAAGCGGCCCGGCCGGATGTGAAAGAACCCCGGTTTACCGGGGTTTTTTTCGCCTTCGATTTTCAAACGCACGCAGCCATGGCGCTCAAGGCCACCATCTACAAAGCCGATCTGCAGATCGCCGACATGGACCGGCACGTCTACGTCGACCATGCGCTGACCATTGCGCGCCACCCCTCGGAGACCGACGAGCGCATGATGGCGCGGCTGCTCGCGTTCGCGCTGAACGCGCAGGAGGGTATCGCGTTCACGCGCGGGCTGTCCGAAGTCGACGAACCGGACGTGTGGGTGAAAACCCTGGCTGGCGACATCAGCTTGTGGATCGACCTCGGGCAACCCGACGAGACGCGCGTTCGCCGCGCGTGCCATCGTGCGGCAGCGGTCCTGGTGCTATGCTACGGCAGCGGCTGCAGCGTGTGGTGGAAACAGAATGCGGGCAGGCTGGCACGCTTCCCCAACCTGACCGTGCTGCAGCTTGCTGCCGAAACCAGCCAGGCGCTCGCCGCCCTGGCCGAGCGCAGCATGCGTCTGCAATGCCTGGTGCAGGATGGCGACGTGTGGCTCAACTCCGAAACGCGCAACGTGCCGGTGAAACTGACGGCGCTGCAGCGGCCCTCTTGAACCTGGAAACCGTAGCTGGACCACAGCGACACAGAGAGCAGCGAGCAAATACATGTGCTTTCATTTTTTCCGTGGTTCACCCGATGGGTGGGCGGGGGAAAGCGCGGAGAGTCTCTGTTTTTCGGGTTTTTCTTTGCCTCTGTGTCTCTGTGGTGCGGAATGCAGGTTGAAAGCTCAGTCCTTCGGGCAGTTCTTCACACACACCGTTTCCGTCACCCGCTGCCCCCCGCAACCGACGAAACACGCGTCGTAGGCCGGCAGACAGCCGCAGTCGTCCTTGCAATGTGTCTTTTCCAGTTGCGCGCGTACGGCATCGCGGGTCGGCATGGTCGGCACGGGGGCGGGCGGCGGGTAGTATGGCGCCAGCCACGGATCCCACCCCCACCACGGTTGGTAGAAGGGACGGTGATGCAGCCATCCGAACTGCAACTGCGTCTCGTAATGGCGAAGGTTGGCGGTGTAGCGCCCGAGATCCAGTTCGTGCTGCTTGAGCGCTTCGAGGTAACGCGCTTCCACCTGGGGTTCCAGCGCCTGCGCGCACGTCCGGTAGCGCGCCTGACACGCATCCTGGCAGGCCGTCTTCTTCGTCTCGCACTCGGCAATGCAGGCGCGTCCTGCCGCGTCCGCCGGCGGGATCAGCTGCACGCGCGTCTGATACTGCGGGGTGGCGCACGCCGCGAGCAGGAGCGTTGCTGCGGCAGCAAGGATGTGACGAAATCGGAGCATGCATGATCTCCTGTTGAACCTGGAAGCCGCGGCTGGATGCGCCAGTGGATGCGTAGCGGATTCACCCGGCAGGTGAGGCGCGGCGAACGCGCAAAAACCAGTATTCATGCGGCGTTGGTCGAAGCATGGAGCAATCGACCGCGGTTTCCGGGTTGAACGTCCTCTTTTCAGGATAGGGCATTTTTACTCAGGCAATGGGCCGAGAAAGCGGTCCTCGAGTTCCTGCAGGTCGAGTTCGCGCAAAATCTGCTGCAGCCGTTCGCGCGCGCTGCGCTGGCGCGCGCCGGTGCGGGTGGCGATGATGAGCTCGTTCTTCAGCGAATGCTCCCAGCCGACCAGTTCGGTTACGCTCAGGCGGTAGCCGTGCGATTCCAGTTGCAGGCAGCGCAGTACGTTGGTCAGCAGGCTGCCGAACTCCCGGGTGTGGAGGGGGTGGCGCCAGATTTCCGACAAGGCGGTCATGCCGAAGGCGGTGTTCTTGTGGCGGCGCAGCACGGCGGCGACTTCGGCCTGGCAGCAGGGCACCAGCACGATGTGGTGCGCGCGCCGCGCCAGGGCGAACTGGATGGCGTCGTCGGTCGCCGTGTCGCAGGCGTGCAGCGCGGTGACGATGTCGATGTTCTGCGGCAGCACGTCGGAATGGATCGACTCGGCCACCGTGGCGCCGACAAAGGACATGCGCGCAAATCCGAGCCGTGCCGCCAGCGCGCGCGCCTTGTCCACCAGATCGTCGCGCCGCTCGATGCCGTGGATGTGGGCGGGGCGTTCCTTCAGGAACAGGTCGTAGAGGATGAAGCCGAGGTAGGACTTGCCGGCGCCGTGATCGACCAGGGTGAGCGTGTCCTGCCGCCCGAGCACGTCGTCGATCAGGGGCTCGATGAAATGGCACAGATGGTAGACCTGCTTGAGCTTGCGGCGGCTGTCCTGGTTGAGCTTGCCGTCGCGGGTGAGGATGTGCAACGCCTTCAGCAGTTCGACCGACTGCCCTGGGCGCAGCACATCGGCGAGCGGATCGGTGAACGCCGCCTTGGGCGCGCCGCGCTTCATGCCGGGTTGAGCAGACGCACGTCGCGCTGCGGGACGGGGATCCGGATGCCGCGCGCGCGGAAAATCTCCAGCACCGCCTGGGTGACATCGCTCGACGCCGTGTAGAAATGCTCGACCGGCGTCCATGGCTGGATGGCGATGCTGATGCGCGAATCGCCGAGCGCGAGGACGCGGATCACCGGCTCCGGTTCAGCGAGAACGTGCGGATGCGCGGCGAGCACTTCGCGGATCGCCGCGAGCGCCGGATCGAGGTCGGTGTCGTAGGCGACGCCGACGGTCACGTCGATTTGCCGCAGCGTGCCGAAGTTGTGCAGGATCTCGCCGACGATCCGGCGGTTGGGAATTACCACCCGCGAGCGGTCGGGATGGCTCAGCACGGTGTTGAAGAGCTTGATTTCATCGACCGTGCCTTCCTCGCCGACGATGGAAATGTACTCGCCGATATGGAACGGCCGGGTAAAGATGATCGTCAGCCCCGCGGCGAGATTGCCGAGCACCCCCTGCATCGCTAGCGCCACGCCCGCCCCGGCGACGCCCACACCGGCGATCAGCGGCAGCAGCTGCACGCCGAGGTTCTGCAGGGCCATGATGAGGAACAGCCCCAACACGAGCAGGCGCACCATGCGCACCATGAGCTGGCGCAAGGCCTCGTCCAGATTGAGCTTGACCAGCATCGAATCGGTCATGCGGCCGACCCAGCGTCCGGCGTAGTAACCGGCACCGAGAATGAGCAGCGCGACGAGCAGTTTCGGCCCGAACTGCACCGCGAGTTCGATGGCGACTTGCTGGGCGTGCTCGAAGGTCTTGAAAGATTCGTTCATGGCGACGGCAGGGCGTGGCAAGCCCGAAGGGTATCAAAAAGCCGCCGGTGGCGACGTGCTCCGACGCGTCCTGCGCATCGGCCGGACCCGTGTCCGTGCGCTCACTCGGGCGCCGTGTCCATCAGGCCGTCACTTCCCGGTCTGGCATTTTTTCATGAAGCTGTTTCTTGCCGCGCCCGCCAGTTTCTTGGTGTCGGCCTGTTCGGCGCAGAAGCCTTGCAGGCCATCGGCCAGGCACTTCGTGCCAAAGCTGGTTTTTGCTGCACCGGCCAGTTTTTTCTCGGCGGCAGTGGTTTCACAGCCATCGCGCACGCATTTGCGTACGAAGCTGGCCTCGGCCGCGCCGGCGAGCTTCTTCTCCTTGGCGAGCGCCAGACAGTCCGGGGTTGCGGCGAGAGCAGAGGTGGCGAAAAGGGCGGCGGCGAGTGCGATGAAGAGGGTTTTCATGGGCGGCTCGATTGCTTGAAGGGAATGTCGATTTTAACGCAGCGACGCACCGGCCGTTCAGGCGAGCGCGCGGATCGATTGCATCGGCGGCACGCGCACGATGTGGCGCGTGGTGAGCCAGCCGCTGATGCCGACCAGCGCTGCGCCCGCCGCGGGCAGGGCAAGCCATAGCCAGGGATGCAGCTTCACCGGCAGGTCGAACAGGCGTTCGGCAATGAGCGCCATGGCGATTTCGGCCGACGCGGCCGCGAGCAGACCCGCCAGCAGCCCCAGCACGACGAATTCGCTCAACAGGCCTTTTGCCAGGTAGGCGCGCTGTGCGCCAAGGGTGCGCAGGAGCACGGCCTCCTGCTGGCGCGCGTCGAGGCTGGCGAGCAGGGTGGCGACCACGACCGCCATGCCGGCGGCGAGGAGAAAGCCCAGCAGCAGCTGCACCGCGCCGATGATCTGGTTGAACACGGTGCCGACCTGCGCGATCAGCTTGTCGAGTGCGAGCACCGTCACGCCGGGGAAACTGCGTACGAACTCCGGCAGCACACCGGTGGCGTCGTCGGGGATGCGCACGCCGGCCAGGTAGCTGGCGGGCAGGTCATCGAGCGGTCCCGCGGCAAAAATCACGAAGAAATTCGGCTGCATCGAATCCCAGCGCACGCTGCGCAGGCTGGTGATGGTGGCGTGGAGCGTCTGGTCGCCGACGGCAAAGCCGAGCTCGTCGCCGAGTGCGAGACCGAGCCGCTCCGCCATGCCCGTTTCGACTGAAATCTCCGCGCCGCGGCGGTCGCCGAACCACTGCCCGGCGATGATGCGGTTGTTGGCGGGGAGGGTGACGGTGTGGGAGAGGTTGAGCTCGCGGCGCAGCGTCGAGGCGTCGGTCTGCTCTGGCGGCAGGGTCGTCTCGATGGCTTGTCCGTTTTTCGTCGTCAAGCGGCCGCGCACCATGGGGTAAAGCTCAGAGGCGGCGAGGTGGTGGCGGGTGAGAAACGCCGCGACATCCTGCTGCTGATGGGGCGCGATGTTGACGAGAAAGTGGTTGGGCGCATCGGCCGGCACCTGCTGGCGCCAGCCGTCGACGAGGTCGCTCCTGATCAGTGCCAAGAGCGCGATGAGAAAGAGCGCCAGGGTGAAGGCGGCGAGCTGCAGCGTGCTGTCGAAGCGATGGCGCAGCAGCTGGGCGAGACCGAAGCGCAGCGGGCCGTAGCTCATGCGCTGCACCAGGCGGCCCAGACCGAGCGCGAGCTGGGCGAGCAGCGCGAGCAGGAGCGCAAGCCCCGTCAGCGCGCCGACAAAGATGGCGACGAGCTTCGGCTCGCCGGCGTACCAGGCAGTCAGCCCCAGCAGCAGGACGAGGCTCATGCCCGCACTCGCCCACGCCGAGCCCGACAGGGGCGGCAGGTCGCGCCTCAGCACGCGCAGGGGTGGCACCTGCGCCAGCCGCAGCAAGGCCGGCATGCTGGCGCCGGCGAGTGCCACGAAGCCGCTTGCCACGCCGGCAGCCAGCGGAGCGGGACCGAGTGCAGGCAGTCGCGCGACGGCTGCGGGCAGCAGCAGGTGCGCCAGTACCGTTTGCAGCAGCGCGCCCAGCGCAATGCCGGCGAGGCTGCCGACGAGGCCGATCGTGCCGAGCTGGATCAGATACAGCGTGCGCAGGTCGCCGCTGGTGGCCCCCATGCAGCGCAGCAGGCCGGCCTGGTCGTAGTGGCGCAGCGCATGGCGGTGCGCGGCGATGGCGATCGCTGCAACCGCCAGCAGCAGACTGACCAGTGCCGCGAGCTGGATGTAGCGGTCGGTGTTGGCGAACGCGCCGCGCAGCGACTCGATCCCCTCGCGCGCGCCGACCAGGCGCTGCGTGGGGGCCAGCCGCGGCTTCAGCGCCGCCGTGAAGGCGGCGAGCGCGGCGGGCGGGCCGCCGAACTGGTAAAGGTAGGTCACGCGGCTGCCCGGCTCCAGCACCCGTGTTGCCGCAACCTCGTCGGCACGCAGGAACACCCGCGGGGCGAGCCCGAACACGCCGCCGAGCTGGCCCGGCTCTTCCGTCACCACACCGGCGATACGGAAGGCGGCGGCACCGAGCTGCACCTGCGCGCCCACCTGCGCCCCCAGCAGCGGCAGCAGCTCCTGGTCGACGTAGACCGCGCCCGGTGGCGGCAGCGCGCGGCTGGGCGTGCCCGGCGTGAACGGCTGCGCCGCGATCTTCACCGTGCCGCGTGCCGGATAGCTGGCGTCGATGGCGCGCACGGTGGTGAGCTGAAACGTGTCGCCATGGCTCACCATGCTGGCGAATTCGAGCGCCTCGCTTTGTATGAGCCGATGTGCCGGCCAGGACTCGACCGGACGCGGGCTGGTGACGAGCAGATCGGCACCGAGGAAGCGCGCACCTTCGTCGCGCATCGCGCGTTTGAAGCGGTCCCCCAGAAAACCCGTCGTCGATACGCTGCCCACGCCGATGACGAGTGCCAGCAGCAGTACGCGCCACTCGCCGCTCGCGCGCTCGCGCCGCAGCAGCCAGAGGCCCAGGCGCAGCAGCTTCATGCCGGCACGCGGTCGGCGACGCGTCCGGCGGCCAGATGCAGGCGGCGCGCGCAGCGCGAGGCCAGCGCGTCGTCGTGGGTGACCAGCACCAGCGTCGTGCCTGCACGCGCGTTGAGCTCGAACAGCAAATCGATGATGCGCGCGCCAGTGTCGACGTCGAGGTTTCCGGTCGGCTCGTCGGCGAATACGATCTGCGGATCGGTGGCAAAGGCGCGCGCAATCGCGACGCGCTGCTGCTCGCCGCCGGAAAGCTGGCGCGGGGTGTGGCTCGCGCGTTCCGCCAGGCCGACGCGCGCCAGCCAGTCGGCGGCACGTGCGCGGGCGTCGCGTCGCCCGGCGAGCTCCAGCGGCAGGAGGATGTTCTCCAGCGCGCTGAGCGCGGGCAGGAGCTGGAACGACTGGAACACGAAACCCACGCGGCCGGCGCGCAGGCGCGCACGGGCATCCTCGTCGAGGTCGGTGAGGCGTGCGCCGAGCAGCACGATTTCACCCGCGCTGGGCCGGTCGAGCCCGGCCAGGAGGCCCAGCAGCGTCGACTTGCCCGAACCGGACGCACCGGTGATCGCCAGCGTCTCGCCCGGCGCCACGGCGAGGTCGACGTCGCTCAGGATGGTGAGTTCGCCGTCGGCGGTCGTCACGCGCTGCGAGAGTGCACGGGCGGAGACGACGGCGCCGTCGGGGAACCTCGGGATATCGGGTGGCGTCATTGCCTGGGCTCGGTTAAGGTTTGCGTATGAAACTGTATTATCGTCTGTGGTGCGCTTTGCTGTTCATGTTGGCCTTGTTGCCGGGATGGGCGGTGGCTGCAACGTGTTCCGTGTTGATCGTCGGCGACAGCCTGAGTTCCGGCTACGGCCTCGCGCCTGGGCAGGGCTGGGTCGACCGGCTCGACGCCCGTCTGAAACAAACCGCACCGGCGTGGCGCGTGATCAACGCCAGCGTGAGCGGCGACACCACGCAGAACGGTATGCAGCGGCTGGGACCGGCGCTGGAGCGCCAGCGTCCGCAGGGGGTGCTGATTGCACTGGGCGGCAACGACGCGCTGCGCGGGATTGCGCCTGCCGTCATCCGGCAGAATCTTGCCGCGCTGGTGCGGCAGGCGCGGGCGGGCGGGGCATGGGTGCTCCTGCTCGAGGCGCCGGTGTTGCCCAACTACGGACCCGCCTACGCGGATGCGGTGGCGAAGATCTATGGCGAAGTGGCGCGTGCAGAGCAGGCGGTGCACGTGCCGTGCTTCGTTTGCGGCGTCGGTGTCGACGCGGGCATGATGCAGGCCGACGGCATCCATCCCAATGCGCAGGCGCAGGACGCCATGCTCGACGCCGTGTGGCCCTACCTGAAACCGAAGCTGCGCTGTCCCAGCCGATGAAAGCGTCCGTCGCCGCCTGCCCCTGCGGTTCGGGCCGCGCCTACGACGCCTGCTGCGGGTGCTGGCATCGAGACGAGGCGGCACCGGATGCCGAAAAGTTGATGCGTTCGCGTTACGTCGCCTATGTGATGGGGCTGGAGGATTATTTGCTCACGACGTGGCATCCGGCGACCCGTCCCGCCGCGCTCGATCTGGCAGCGCAGCCGCAGCCGCAGTGGCTGGGGCTCGCGGTCAAGGCGCACGTGCCGCTCGACACGACCCACGCCACGGTCGAATTCGTCGCGCGCTACCGGAGCGGCGGGCGCGCGTTCCGGCTGCACGAATGCAGCCGCTTCGAACGCATCGGCGGACGCTGGTTCTACGTCGACGGCGACATGCGGGCCTGAACGCTCAGCGCGCGCTCAGCATCAGCCACACCAGGCGGCGCGCCATCTCGCGCTTGCGCGCCGGGTAACTCGTCACGCTGGCCTCAAGGCTTTCTCCCGGCGCTGCCGACCGTTCGCCCGGTGCCTGCGGCTTCGCCGCCGCCACGCGGCCCACCCGGTCGAAGTCCGGGCCGGAATTCGACCTGCCGTCCGCATGCGCCGTGCCCGCAGCCAGCAAGGCCGCCGTCATCACCACCATCATCGTCTTCATGCTCCGCTCCTTGTCTTCACGCTCTGCGCACCGTGCGTCAGAACACGATGCAAGCGTAGGCGGCGCGACACGGCCGGATAAGCAACCGGGTCGCAACCCGGACGGCCAACCGGGTTGGGGGCGGATCAGGGGAGCATCTTCAACTGCGCGTCGAGGATGTCGAGGCGGCGATCGATGTCGCGGATCGCCGGATGCTGCGGCAGATAGTCGGCCCGCAGCTTCGCACGCTCCGCTTCCAGCGGCTCGATGCGAGCCTCGATTTCCGCGCGGCTGCGCAACGGCGAGCGTGGTTGAACAGTTAGCTTTGCTCTCGAACTTGTTTGAAGTCGCGCGTAAGGAATGGGGCATCGAAGTTGAAAACCCCGTCCGCAAGATCACTAAGCCGAAGTTCGACAATTCCAGGTCGCGGCGGTTGTCTCATGACGAAACACGCTACCTGCTTGCCGCCGTTGACGACCCCGGTCATTCCGTGAAGGCGAAGGACGGCGACAGGCGCAACGAATGGACGCCGCTGGTTGTGCGATGGGCGATTGAGACCGCGATGCGTCAGGGCGAGATTTTGGCGCTTGAGTGGCAGCATGTGGATCTTGAGAAAAGGATGGCGCATCTCACGGACACGAAAAACGGCACGCCTCGAACTGTGCCGCTGTCGAGTGCGGCGGTCGCCCTGATCCAACCCACCGGTAACGTGCAGCGACTGAGAAAAGGGCGGGTGTTCCCGACCACCGCGTCCGCGCTGAAACAATCGTTTACCCGCGCCGTCAGCCGAGCGCGGCGGAATTACGAA
The DNA here is from genome assembly GCA_024708885.1 of Thiobacillus sp. Taxonomy (GTDB): domain Bacteria; phylum Pseudomonadota; class Gammaproteobacteria; order Burkholderiales; family Thiobacillaceae; genus Thiobacillus. The sequence continues at coordinate 8,023 of JANJXT010000018.1, read as the reverse complement.
GCTGATTGCGAAGCGCAAGGCCGAGAGCCGGCCCCGGGATTCCTAGAAGATTTGCATTTCCATGACCTGCGGCACGAAGCGACCAGCCGCCTCGCCGACCGCCTGCAACTCCACGAGCTGATGCGCGTGACTGGTCGCAAAGACACGCGGATGCTCGCCCGGTACTACCACCCGCGAGCTGAAGATTTGGCGAAGAAGCTCGGCTAAGTGTGCCCCGCTGGTCGGAGCGCAACGGATGATGACGATGAGCGGGTGGACACCTTGGATGGGCGGATCAGGCTTTCGGCCGGAATGCCGAATTTCTCATGCAGCCGCCAAATCATATTGAGCGTCAGCGGGCGCTTGTATGCTAGAACCTCGTAAACTCGATTCAGTTGGCCAATAGCGGGCACCAGGTCTTTCGGAGACAGACCCCCTTGTTCCATTCGGAACCGGATCGCCTCGACCGGATCGGGTAGACCAACAGGGAAATGCTTGGCTTCGTAGGCTTCTACAAGCGTCAGCAAAACCTCGACGCGATCCCCATCCGGCGTGCCCGGTTCAGGCTCGTTCTCGAAGTACGTGGAAACCTCACGCAATGCGGCTTTGTAATCGGTTTCGGTATGGATGGGGCGGATTTCCATTTCAGTGCTCCATTTCAACAGTTTCAGCATCGATGGCGTCGTACTCGGCGTGCGTGCCGACAAACTTCACGTAAACCGCTTGGTAGCGATATGCCACCGATACGATCAAGCGATAATCATTGCCCTTGATATTGAAGACTACTCGGCGGTTCTTGAGGATGCTAGCACTTCGGTACTGTTCCTTGATGTCCGATGGCTGCTCCCAATTTGCCTTTTTGACTTCATCAACCCACGACTTTAGGTGCGTATATTTCGGGGACAAAACGGGGACACTATGGGGACAAAAAAGCCCCTTTTCAGGGGCTTGTGTTAGTGGTTACTATCGCTGAAACGCTTGTAATATGGGGTGGATGATGGGACTCGAACCCACGACGACAGGAATCACAATCCTGGACTCTACCAACTGAGCTACATCCACCATTGTCGTCGCCAGCACGGGCTGGCAACACAATCCTGGCCTGCCCGACAGGAATCGAACCTGTAACCCCCAGCTTAGAAGGCTGGTGCTCTATCCAGTTGAGCTACGGGCAGAGTCTATCCTTGCTCGGGCGCTGTCTCTGAACGTGTCGGATGGGGGTGGTCGGGGTGAGAGGATTCGAACCTCCGACATCCTGCTCCCAAAGCAGGCGCGCTACCAGACTGCGCTACACCCCGAAATCCGACGGCCAATACGGGCCGCGTTTCGGAGAGGCGAGACTATACCTTGGTCGCGTGGTGGGGTCAATTTTCCTGTGATTCCCCTTGAGTCCGCAGGGGGGTTCCGGGACAATCTCGCTTTTGCTTCTGGACGGCACCGATGAGCGCTCGCATTCTCGACGGCAAGGCGATGGCAGACACCATCCTCGCAGTGATCCACGACAAGGTGGCGGAGCGCGAGGCGCAGGGCAAGCGCCGCCCGGGCCTCGCGGTCATTTTGGTCGGCAGCGATCCTGCTTCTGCCGTCTACGTGCGCAACAAGAAGCGTGCGTGCGAGCGTGCCGGCGTCAACAGCGTGTCGCACGACCTGCCGGCGACCACCACCCAGGCCGAGCTGCTGGCGCTGATCGACACGCTGAATGCCGACCCCGCCATCGACGGCATCCTGGTGCAATTGCCGCTGCCCGCGCACATCGATGCCGAGACGGTCATCGAGCGCATTCGGCCGGACAAGGACGTCGATGGTTTCCATCCCTACAACATCGGTCGCCTGGCGGTGAAGATGCCGACCCTGCGCCCCTCCACCCCGCGCGGCGTGATGACGCTGCTGCGCGCGACCGGCGAGGAATTGCGCGGCAAGAACGCGGTGATGGTCGGCGCCTCGAACATCGTCGGCCGGCCGATGAGTCTGGAACTGCTGCTGGCCGGCTGCACCATCACCGTGTGCCACAGCGCGACGCGCGACCTCGAGCGTTTCGTGCGTTCGGCCGAGATACTCGTAGTGGGCGTGGGCAGGCCGCGCATGATCCCGGGCGACTGGATCCGCGAGGACGCGATCGTCATCGACGTCGGCATCAACCGCCTCGACGACGGCAAGCTGGTCGGTGATGTCGATTTCGACAGCGCCGTCCAGCGTGCCGGCTGGATCACCCCGGTGCCGGGCGGCGTGGGCCCGATGACGGTGGCGACCCTGCTGGAAAACACGCTCGAAGCCGCGCTGATGCACACGCCCTAGGGGCTAGGGGCTAGGGGCTAGGGGCTAGGGGCTAGAATTTCGCGGTCTCCGGCCGCTCATTCCCTGGATCCTAAATCCTGGCCCCTGGATCCTTATCTCTAGCCATGATGCAGCGCCCGTAGGTAAGCCACGTCGACGTACGGCCGTCCGAGGTCGGAGCCGGCGATCAGGCGGGCAGGTGCGCTGGGCTCGCCGAGGTCGGAGAGCACCACGGCGGCACCGCGGAAATCGTGGTCGTGGGTGTAATCGTTGATCGTCACCAGCGTCTTCAGGCCGGCGCCGAGGCTTGCGCGCAGGCCGTTCTCAGAATCCTCGAACGCGAGACAGGCTCCGGCGGGCAGGCCGAGTTTTTCCAGGGCGTAGTGATAGATGTCGGGGGCGGGCTTCTTCGCCGGCACGATGTCGCCTGCGGCAATGACCTCGAACCATTCCGTGGTGCCCGGACCGAGGCTGTGTTCGAGCAGCACGGTGACGTTCTCCGGCGTGGTGGTGGTGGCGATCGCCAGCCGGATGCCGGCGGCGCGCGCCTCCAGCAGCAGGCGCTTGACGCCGGGGCGCATCGGGATGCCGCCCTGCGCAGCGAGCGCACTGTAGTGGCGGGTCTTGGCCTGGTGCAGGCTGGCGACCAGATCGTCGAAATCGGCGGGCTTCCTATAGTCCGGCCGATACTGGTCGATATAGTGCTTCATGCGCTCCTTGCCGCCGGTGACGGCGAGGAGTTTGCCGTACAGGGCAGCCTCCCAGTGCCAGTCGAGACCGGCTTCGGCAAACGCCTGGTTGAAGGCGGGACGGTGGCCGTCGCGCTCGGTGTCGGCAAGGGTGCCGTCGACGTCGAAGAGCAGGGCTTGGAGTGTCATATGGCTTGCGGCGCGTGGAGGATTCTGTTATTTAATCGTGTTTGGGCTCGGCCCGGAACACACTGACTTACGAAGAGGACGAGATGGCTGAGACTTTGATGCGCTTTGAGCCCTACAAGGCCAAAAAAGGCGAAGAATACATGAACGCAAAGCAGCTCGCGCATTTTCGCAAAATGCTCGAGGCCTGGAAAGCCGAGCTGTCGCAGGACATCGATGTCACGCTGCATTCCATGCAGGACGAGCAGACCGTATTTGCCGATCCCAACGACCGCGCGACACAGGAATCCGACATGGCGCTGGAGCTTCGCAACCGTGACCGCGAGCGCAAGCTGATCAAGAAAATCAACGAGACCATCGCCAAGATCGACAGCGGCGACTACGGTTATTGCGAAGGGTGTGGCATCGAGATCGGCCTGGAGCGCCTGCAGGCGCGCCCGACCGCGAACCTGTGCATCGACTGCAAGACGCTCGAGGAAATCCGCGAGCGTCAGGTCGCCAAATGAACGTGGCGCGTCAGGTCGCCAAATGAGCGTGGCGCGCCGAGCAGCCGGGTAATCCGACCATGTCCGACAGCAGCGAGTTCGAACGCTATTACAACGGGGTGCTCTACAGCGTCATGCGCTGGGATCAGCTTGCCGCCTTCTGGCAGAAGCTCGACGCCGAGGCGGGATGGTATCTTTACGCAGTCGGGCACGAGGTGCCGCAGGCGCCGTCACCGGCCGGCAAGGTACGGCAGTTCACGCATGAACTCGACGAACTGTTGCGCCGCGAGCATCACGAGGATTACTGCGCCATCGTCTACGCCGACGATCTCGATGCGCCCAACTTCGTCAAGATCTACGATCCCAATCATCTGGGCAGTTCGTGCGGTTCCAGTTCCATGAAGAGCTCGGTGCTGCCGGGCTGGCTCATGAGCAAGACGCCGCCGCGCGAAATCCAGGTGAGCCACATCGTCACCGGCCAGCGCAAGCGCTGGTGGCAGGCGTTCCTGGGCGGCTAGAGACGCTGCCGGCGCTCCGGCATGCGGCGGGGCGGCGCATCGTCAGACGCTTTCCCGGCGCACACGACGCTTTCCGCGTGCCTGCGTAAGCGAAAAAACCGCGCCCGTGAGCGCGGTTTCTCGTCGTGCGTGCGGCTTACTTCTTCGCAGGCGCCTCGGCGGCGGGTGCGCCGGCCTTGTTCTCTTCGGCCTTGTGCTCCTTCTTCTTGGCCTTTTTCGGCGCTTCGGCGGGTTTTTCCGCTGCCGGGGCGCTGCTTGTGGCAGACGCCGCCATTGCGCCGGAGCCGGCAGTGCCATGCTCGGCCGCGATCGCGGACACGCTGAACGCACCGGCAACGGCAACGGCAAGCAGGGAAGACATCAGTTTGCTCATTTCTTTCTCCATGCAGTGATTGATTCGCCATGCCGTCGCACCGTGCCACGGCATGCGCGACACTATCCCGCGGCCGGCTTACACAGAGCTTACGGGCGCCTCGTTTCGTGGTGCCGGTCGCGCGTCGGAGCCGCGCGGGTTTGTGGCAGACTGCCGCCATGAAGATTCTGCTGGTGGAAGACGATCCGACGCTGGGCGAAGCGGTCATGCTGGCCTTGAGACAAGCGGGTTTTTCGGTCGACTGGGCGCGCGACGGCGTGCAGGCGGAGCTTGCACTGGACGGCTACGCGTACGATGCCATGCTGCTCGACCTCGGGCTGCCACGGCGCGAGGGGCTGGCGATCCTGCGCCAGGCACGGGGGCGCGGCGCGATCCTGCCGGTGATCATCCTGACCGCGCGCGACACGGTGGAAGACCGCGTGCGCGGCCTGGACGCGGGCGCCGACGACTACGTGCTGAAGCCGTTCGCACTGGACGAACTGCTGGCGCGCCTGCGCGCCTTGCTGCGACGCTCGCAGGGGCGGGCCGACCCGCAGATTCGCGTGGGACGTCTGAGTTTCGACAGCGTGCGGCGCCAGGCCAGCGTCGGTGACACGCCGCTGGCCCTGTCGGCGCGCGAGATCGAGGTGCTGGAAATCCTGCTCGCCCATGCGGGGCGGGTCACCGCCAAGGAGGCGATCGCCGACCGCCTCACCGGCTGGGACGACGGCGTGGGCGAAAACGCGGTGGAGGTCTACATCCATCGGCTGCGCCGCAAGCTGCACGATTCGGGTGTGGCGATCCGCACCCTGCGCGGGCTCGGTTATCTGCTGGAGGCTGCGCCTTGAGGCGTCACCCGCCGAGCCTGCGGCGGCAGCTGATCGTCCGCATGGTGTCGATGATGCTGCCGATCCTCATACTGCTGTGGGTGGCCGCCTATTTTTCCAGCCTGCATTACATCGACGCGGCGTTCGATCGCTCGCTGGTCCGGCGCACCTACGCGCTGGCCGATCAGGTCGAAGTCGTGAGGGGGCAGGTGCGGGTCGATCTGCCGGTCGCGGCGCGCGAAATGCTTGCGTTCGACCAGGAAGACCTGTTGTTTCATCGCATCGTCGATCCGCGGGGGCGCGTGATCGAGGGCGAACTGAACATGCCGCCGCTTCCGGGAAACCGCCCCGTCCGGCCCGGCCAGATGAACATCTACGATGGCGTGAAGGATGGCCAGCCGGTACGCGTGGCGGCGTTCGCGCTTTCGCTCAAGGGAACCAGCGCCGCGGGGACGGTGCTGATCCAGGTGGGGGAGACGCTGTCGCGGCGCTCGACGATCGTCGAGCGCGCCACGCTGGCGATCGTCGTGCCGATGCTGCTGATGACGCTGACGGCGGTCGGCGTGATCGCCTATGGCGTCGGGCGCGGCCTGGAACCGGTGCGGCAACTGCGTGACCGCCTGCTGGCGCGGCCCGCATTCGATCTCAGTCCGGTTCCTCTGGAGGGGGCACCGGCGGAGCTGCGGCCTTTCCTGGACGAAATCAACTCGCTGCTGCAGCGTCTGTCCGAAGCGGTCGAGGCACAATCGCGCTTCGTCGCGGACGCCGCGCACCAGCTGCGCACCCCCATTGCCGGCATTCGTGCCCAGGCCGAAGCGGCGATGGCGGCCGTGCAGCCCGAACACGCACAGATGGCCCTGCAGCGCATCGCCCATGTCGCGAAGAACATGGGTGAACTGGTGCAGAAACTCCTCGTCCTGGCGCGTGTCGATGCGGCCGGGAATACCTTGCAGCTCACCCCCGTCGACGCGCGCGACGTGATGCGCGAAGTCGCCATGGACTGGGCGCCGCAGGCGCTGGCACAGGGCGTGGAAATCGGTTTCGAGGAGGCGGGAAGCGAGCGGGTCTGGGTGGTCGGCGATCGGGATTTGCTGCGCGAGTTGCTGGCCAATCTGATCGACAACGCCGTGCGCCATGGCGGGCGGAGCGTGACGCTGAGTCTTGGCGGCGCCGCCGAGGGCGTGGTCTGGCGCGTGTCCGACAACGGACCCGGTATTCCGGAGAGCCTGCGAGCGGCGGCGTTCGCGCCCTTCCATCGTCTGTCGGGCAGTGTCGATGGCGCTGGCCTGGGGCTGGCGATCGTGCAGCGCATCGCGCACCTGCATGGTGCGAGGGTGAAGCTGGAGGCGGGGCCGGACGGGCGGGGCCTGGCGGTCGCGGTACATTTTCCGCCGCTGCCGGATGACGGTCGCTGAACCCGACAAAAAAACGCGCCGGGGGCGCGTTTTTAGGGGAGCGGGTGCGCCCGGCGGCGCGGTGCGATCAGGCTGCCGGTTCCTGGTCGTTCGGGGCGGCGTCCAGCAGCGCCTTCATCGACAGGCGCAGGCGACCCTTTTCGTCGGCCTCGAGGATCTTGACCTTCACCACCTGGCCTTCCTTCAGGTAGTCGCCGATGGTGTTGACGCGCTCGTGGGCGATCTGCGAGATGTGCAGCAGGCCGTCGCGGCCGGGCAGCACGTTGACGATGGCGCCGAAGTCCAGCAGCTTGATGACGGGGCCCTCGTAGACCTTGCCGACCTCGACCTCGGCGGTGATTTCCTCGATGCGCTTCTTCGCCAGTTCGCCGGCTTCCATGCTGGTGCAGGCGATCTTCACCGTGCCGTCTTCCTGGATGTCGATCTGCGTGCCGGTTTCCTCGGTCAGCGCGCGGATCACGGCGCCGCCCTTGCCGATGACGTCGCGGATTTTCTCCGGATTGATCTTCATCGCGATGATGCGCGGGGCGTAGGCCGACATTTCATGGGCGCCGGTGACCGCGCCCTTCATGATGCCGAGGATGTGCATGCGGCCTTCCTTCGCCTGCGTCAGTGCGGCGTGCATGATCTCCTTGGTGATGCCGGTGATCTTGATGTCCATCTGCAGCGCGGTGACGCCGGTTTCGGTGCCGGCCACCTTGAAGTCCATGTCGCCCAGGTGGTCCTCGTCACCGAGAATGTCGGTCAGCACGGCGAAGCGGTTGCCTTCCTTGATGAGGCCCATGGCGATGCCGGCGACGTGGTTCTTCACCGGCACGCCGGCGTCCATCAGCGACAGGCAGCCGCCGCACACCGAGGCCATCGACGACGAGCCGTTGGACTCGGTGATTTCGGAGACCACGCGCAGGGTGTAGCCGAAGTCTTCCCTGGCGGGCAGCACGGCGAGCAGTGCGCGCTTGGCCAGGCGGCCGTGGCCGATTTCGCGGCGCTTGGGGCTGCCGACGCGGCCGGTTTCGCCGGTGGCGTAGGGCGGCATGTTGTAGTGCAGCATGAAACGGTCGGAGTAGGAGCCTTCCAGCGCGTCGATGGTCTGCTCGTCGCGGCCGGTGCCGAGCGTGGTGACGACCAGCGCCTGGGTCTCGCCGCGGGTGAACAGCGCCGAGCCGTGGGTGCGCGGCAGCACGCCGGTGCGGATGGTGATCGGGCGCACGGTGCGGGTATCGCGGCCGTCGATGCGCGGCTGGCCGGACAGGATGCGGTTGCGCACCACGCCGGCTTCGAGGCGGTGGAACGCGTCC